>NZ_PJJM01000068.1 GCF_002929805.1 Cryobacterium sp. Y50
CGCCCTCGATCAACAGCGCCCACGCGGGGAAAGTCCGATCGGACTGAGTAGTCGGCGCGCTACCAACCAATCAGGACTCACTCATCTAATCCCAGCACTGTTTGAGGATCGCCGTATCGTCGCGATCGCTTGTTCTGTGGCTCCAGTTGCCGGCAAGAAGCAACGCCCAAGTAGTAGGGCGAGATGCGCGAGGTATGATCTTGCAATATTGTGCTGCATGCCTCCGCGTGGACGATCTGGCCTCGTTCCATGACATAGGCCGTGGTGCCCACCCGAAGGGCTACCTCCGCAAATTGCTCGACCAGCAGGATCCCCATGCCGGACTCGGCGAGTTTCACCAGCGTATCCATGAGCATGCGCACAGCCCGCGGTGCGAGGCCGAGGGACAGCTCATCGACCAGCAACATCGTCGGTCTGGTCGCGAGTGCCCGTGCGATGACGAGCATCTGCTGCTCTCCGCCCGAGAGGAGGCCGGCGCGCACGTTCCGTTTGTCGGCGAGCCGAGGAAACAGTTCAAAGGCCTTGTCACGTGTGTGCTGGGAGCGATCAACGACCGCGAGGTTCTGCACGACCGTGAGGCGGGAGAAGACGCTCCGCCCCTGCTCGACATACGACAGTCCGAGAGAAGCCCGGCGGTGCACAGGTATCGCATCGATGCTGCGGGCTCCGAGCGAGATAGAACCGGCAGCCGCGGGGAGTACCCCAGCGATTCCATCGAGCAACGTTGTCTTGCCCGCACCGTTTGCGCCGAGCAGTACCGTGATCTCACCTTTGGGAACGGTGAGATCGACGTCGCGGCAGATCGTCAGGTCACCACGCTTGACCGTGAGCCCCTCCACCTTCAGTCCGCTCGTCACGATGCCGTCTCCTGCCCCAGATAGGCCGCGATGACACGCGGGTCATCGAGCACCTCGGAGACCGGGCCGCTTGTCAAGAGGCGACCATCATCAAGTACGGTCACCCGGGTCGATGCCACACGGACGAATCCCATGTCGTGTTCGATCAGCAACACCGCGCAACCGAAGACAGCCGGAATCTGACGCACGCGTTCCGCGAGCGCGCGACTCTCGGCTTCACCGAGTCCCGCAGCGGGTTCGTCCAGCAACAGGATTTGCGGCTTCGATGCCAGCGCGCCCGCGATCTCGAGAATGCGGCGGGAGCCGACGTCCATAAGACGGATTGGTACACCTCCGTCAGGTAGATCGAGCAACTCACGGACGGCGGGGATTCGCTCGGCACCTGCAGCGCCAGCGGCGAGCTTCAGATAGTTCTCTACCGTGATCGCGTCGATGGCATGCACGTACTGGAAGGTACGACGGATGCCGAGCCGGGCACGTTCCCGGGGTCCAAACCGCTCGATCGGCTTTCCGTCGAGGCTGACCCGTCCCTCGCATGAGGGCAAGAACCCGGTGACCGCATCGACGAGCGTCGATTTTCCCGCGCCGTTCGGGCCGATGAGAGCGTGCACCTCTTCGTGTTCGACCGTCAGGTTCACCGCTTCGAGCACCCGGTGGTCGCCGAAGGCCACTGTCAGGCTGTCGACGTGAAGGCAGGCTACCCGGAGCGTTTGATGCTTCACAGTTTCACCTTGCAGCGCTGCACCGTCAGGTTGCATTGCGTCCGCCTGCAGCCGTTCGTCGCGTACCGGTGACAGTTGGCAAGTCACCCGGGTGTTTCGAAAGGCGCGCTCTTGTAGTTGGTCGTTCAGCTTCTCGACCAAGCCGCCACCCCCGCGTCGGAGCACATCAAAGGCACCGAGCGCGAGCAACGTGTTTGCGGCGTCGAGGGGCAGGCCGATGCGCCGTAGTAGCTCGGGGATGAAGACAACGAACAGACCGGCCAGGACCGCACCACCGAATATGCTCGCCCCGCACAAGACTGCGGTTACCAGATGCACCATCGAGGTCAGCGGGGTGAAGACTGCCGTCGTCAACAGTCCGTATTGTCCGGCCAGCAACCCGCCGGCGATGCCCGCGAATAGTGCCCCCAGAGCAAAGGCGCTCGACTTCGCACCCCCGACCCGTACGCCCAGCGCCGCTGCCGCCCGCTCGCTCACCCGCACGGCTGTCCAACCAAGTCCGTGCACGGAGCGGCTGAGGGTCGCGATGCCGACCTGCAGCACAATTAGTAGCGCCCAGGCGAGGGCGAAGAACCAGCGCGGGTCATCAAACGGCGCTGAAGGGATCACCGGTGTGCCCTCACCGACGCCGGGGAAGCTCCCCTGCCGCAGCACGAGATCGAGTGCGGTCGCAAACCCTAAAGTGACGACCGCGAGCTCGACGCCGCGAACACGAGTGGTGGCGATGCCGATTAGCAGTCCGACCGGAGCGGTTACAACACCTCCGATCAGTACGAGCATCGGGAACGGGGCCGTCGGCCAGGCAATGTCAAGCCATGAGACCGCCCAGCCGCCGAGCGCGGCGAACGACATCTGGCAGAGCGTGATGATGCCAGCCTGATGCGTGACGAGGCCGATGCTGCGCGCGATGATTGCCGTGATCGCAACAGTAGAAAGTAGATACACCCAATATGTTGGGAGAATCAGGCCGAGCGTCACCAGCACGAGAAGGAACAGTCCTCCGCCCAGGCGGGTCGGTTTACCGAGCCGCATCCCACACCTCCCTCCGGCGCAACCAGATGAGCGCGACGATGATAATGGCGAACGGGATCGCCCCGCGATAGTCCGCGAGCCCCTCGATCCGGGCACCCGCACCCTCGACTGCCCCGATGGCGAGGCCACTGGCAACGGCGATCCACACGTTTGAGAACGCCCCGAGCAGGCCTGCGACCAACGCCGGCACGACGAGAAATGACATCGACTCAAACGTTGGATTGCGCGTCGGCGCAATCAGCAGCATCGCAAGCGTCGAAAGCAATCCCGTCGCAGCCCACACCGCGACAGCCAGCTGACGCGAGTTCACACCGAGCAGTTGCACGGTCAGCGGACGCTCCGACATAGCTTCAAGACGGATGCCCAGCTGCGTGTACCGCAGAAGGAGTGATAGCGCACCCGCAATCGCAATGGTAACCAGCAGCGCGATTACCGTACTGAGCGACACCCGTACCCCACCCAGATCAAACGCCGCCTCCGGTACGAGACTCGGCATCGCTCGGGGCGAGTCACCGAACAGCCTGAAGCCAGCGGTGAGCAGCAGAATCAAGAGCACCACCGTGCCGACTGACCGTACGATCGCCGACGGTTCGCCCAGCCATCTAGCCAACACCCAGCCGGAAAATCCGGCGGTAACGCTCGCGACGGCGAGGCCACAGAACACCGCGAGCGCGAGCGACACCTCGGCACCGACCAACGCATAACAAACATAGGCGCCGAGCGCACCGAGCGCCGCCTGGCCGAAATTCAGCACGCCGACAAGTCTGTACAGTACGACCACGCACACGGCCAGGATTGCGTAGGTGGACCCCGACACGAGCCCGGAGATGATTCCGTCCAGCACGGTTAAGGGCGCCTCACCGTTTCGGTCCCGCCCAGGCCAGGTGTCACGGCACCAGCACCCAGTCGCTTACGGTCTCCCACCCGTTCTCGCCAGCCTGCACCATCATGCTCGCCCGGTTAGGGTTGTGCGCGGTTTCATCGCCGAAGGTAAAGGGCATTCCCATCAGCGGATTCTCCACCGGTTCGAGGCTGCGGAACGCCTCGGTCACCGACTCGCTGGTAATGTCACCCTCGATGCTTTTCAACACGTCGACGAGGATCTCGGCGCTCACATACCCGCCCATGGAGAGGGAAGTGAGCGGCACGCCGGCATCCGTCAGGGCGGTACGCCATCCCGCCAACTCGGGATCGTCGCTCATGAAGGGGAGGAACTCGGAGTTCGCGTACAGGCCCAGCGTGCCCTGCTCCTTCAGCGCCTCGAACACGCTCTCGCTGTACGCCGAAGTCAGTGTCAGCCAGTCCATTTGGTCGAGCAGCCCCTGCTGTTTAACGGTGTTCATGAACGCGACGGCAACGGGCTCGTTCGCGTTGAATACGACAGCCTCGCACCCCGCATCCCGCGCGGCGAGGATCGCCGGCGCCGGGTCATCGCCGAGCACCACCGAGGTGTCGATGTGGGCAGCGGTGCTTCCGGTCTCCTCTTCCCACTTTTCGATGAGTTCGAGGTAGGGGTCAGTCAGGCCGGCGCTATTGAGAATCACCGGGCACACCTTTTCGTGACCGAGTGTTTCGGATGCGTAGTAGAGCAGGCTCGCGTAGCCCTGAATCGTGCCGTTATTCACCGGAGCGATGTTCGCCGACTCGAAGCAGGCCGGCTCGACCCCGGTTCCTGAGATGGAGACGATGTCACGCTGTGCGTAGAACACGGCGTTCGCACTGCACTCGACCAAGCTCGCGGAACCCACGAAGGCGACGACCTTGTTCTCATCGACGAGGCGCCGCGCGGCCTGGCCCGCCTGTGCGGGATCGGCCCCGTCGTCCTCGGAGAAGAACTCGATCGGCCTGCCGTTAATGCCGCCGTCGGCGTTTACGCGGTCGAACACGGCCTGCGCAGCCCCGGGAACCTCCGGGAATGGCGCAGGACCGGTGATCGAGCTCACAGCCCCGATCTTGATCGGCTGGGCTTCCTCGACGTTGTCGCTTCCTGCCGCGCAGCCGGTCAACCAGAGGCCCGCGATAGTGGCGAGTGAGACAAGCGATATGCCTCGAGTTCTGTACGGCGTCATTCTGGGGTCCGTGCTGTTTTGCAATGTTTATGTGCTCGCTTTCTTCGGCCAGAGAGCAAGCGCACGCGAGGCATGACGATCTTCCGATTGGAATCCAAAGATCAGCATAGATATGCACTCAGGTACGCTGCCGTGTTTCCCCAGCTCACAGCTCTGTAACGATACGGATCGGAGTAACGTTGAACGTCAATGGAAAAGATGGTCAGCACGGGCGCCGACGATACAGCGGAGAGATCGTCCAACGACAACCTCAAGCTAATAGTACGCTCGCCAAGACGCGAAGCGCCGCCCATTTTGGCACCCGGTGTCAATATGTCAGGATGGGGCGGATCACGAAGTGCATCAGCTGCGGCCTGGCTTCGGTGAGGTTTTGATATATCGCCGGCCAAAGATCCGCCTTGTCTTGATCATGAAGGAGTTTCCATGACCGATTCCGCACGCGTCACCGTCTGGGGGCCACCACCGCATCCAGTGCCGCCGGCAAGAACGCGGGAAGCCTCCGAGTTCACGCGCCGAATTCCGATGGCGTGGACAACGGGGGTGGCGCTACGCAATCGAAAGATCGCGATCGGTGGGTCCCCGTGGGAAGTGACGATGTTGCCAGAGGAGGTGCGTCCCTTCGCGCGCAAACTCTATGACTCCGAACGCAGAGGGATTGTGGCGACTGATGCCACAGAGCAGGACGCGGCTATCTATCTGCTGGATCATGGCATCGCCGACCCGTTGCCGATCGCCGATCGCACCGTGGACGATGTCGATATCGTGATTCCGGTCTACGGCGACGCCGGGCCGCTTGCCCGCTGTCTGGAATCTCTCAAAGTCGAAGGGCTGCCGGTCACCGTGGTCGACGACGCCTCACCGGAGCCATTCGCCTCCGCTATTAGGGCTGTCGTTGCAGCTTTCGGTGCACGTCTCATTGTCCGTGACGAGAATGGGGGCCCCGGCGGTGCGCGCAATACCGGTGTTGCTGCGACGACGGCACCGTTCGTGGCGTTCATCGACGCGGACGCGATCGCCGCCCCCGACTGGATTGCGAGGCTGCGCCCCTTGTTCGACGACCCGCGCATCGGCGCGCTCGGCCCGCGCATCCGTCCTGATTTGCAGGGTGACTCTGTAATCGAGCGCTATGAGGAGACCCGCTCGGAACTCGACATGGGAGCCGAGCCGAGCCGGGTGGTGCCCGGGGTTCCCGTGGGATGGCTGCCGAGCGCTTCAGTGCTCGTGCGCCGTCAGGCGGTGACCGATCCTCCGTTCGAGCCCGGGCTTCGTGTCGGTGAGGATGTCGACTTTTTCTGGCGTATGGATGTGGCGGGATGGACGGTGCGCTATGTGACAGATGTGCTGAACCATCACGGCGTACGCACGTCACTGAAAGAATTCTCCTACCGACGCGCCATGTACGGCGGATCAGCCGCGGAGTTGGAACAGCGCCATCCGGGACGCCTAGTTCCGGCTCGCCCATCTGTTTCCGGCCTCGCAGCGGTTGCGGCTCTTGCTCTTGGTTACCCCTGGATCGCCGCGAGTATCGCCGGATACGAGCTGGCGCGGCACCGGCGCCTCTTGGACCCGGAGATTCCGCTGCCCGTGGTCGCCGAAATCGTCGCTCGCACTATGTGGTCCGACGGTTTCTGGATGGGGCATCTGCTGCGCCGCGACTGGTGGCCGGTGGGTCTGGCCGTGCTGATAGCCACACCGAAGTCTCGCCTTGCCCGAGGAGTCGCCGTCGCGATGCTCTGGGAGCCCGTACGCGACCATCTGCTGCACACCACCCGGCTGGACCCAGTGCGCAGCCTCGCGCTGCGTGCGCTCGATGATGCATCGTATGGAACGGGAGTCATCAGAAATGCGATCCGGAAGCGGGTTCCGAACGTCGTAACTCCCCGACTTCGATTCCCCCGGTGGCCGCGATGACCCGGCGATTCCTCCATGGCATCACAATCAGCGCCACCCGAGGATGAACCCACCTGATTAGAGGCCACGGCGGATGAAGTCCGCCACGCGTTCCCCCACAAGGATTGCGGTCGCGGCCGGGCCGCGCACCGGCGTTGTCGGCAAAATCGACGTGTCGGCGATGCGCAACCCGTCGATACCGTGCACGCGCCCGTATTGGTCGACGACGGCGTCCGGGTCGTCTTCTGCCCCGAAACGTGCGCTGCCGCACAGGTGAATCGCCGTTCCGAGGTGCGAGCGCAGCCAGCCATTGAGCAGGTCATCGCTCTCCAGCACGGCGTCGGTGAGTTCGGTCAGTCGCTTAAACAGGTGTTTGTAGGCATCCGTTCGGAGCAATCGCACCGCCACCCGCACAACTTCGCGCATGCGTTCGAGATCCCACTCGGTCGAGAGGTAGTTGTAGTCGATCCGCGGTTGCACGGCCGGGTCGCCCGACTCGAGGCTGATACGTCCGCGCGATGTCTCCGACTGCACGGCAACGAGAAATGCGAGGTCACCCCGGTGGGCGACCTGTTTTGCGAAGCGCCGCACCGATATCCCGCGCATTGCCCGGAACGTTCGAAGCGGATGCCGCACCGCGGCCCGTATTCCCACCAGGACGCCGCGCGCGCTGCCGGTCAATAGATAGCCCATCGGTTTGATTATCGGAAGGATCTCCAGATCCCCGAGCACGGTCGAACCGGTCGCCGTGAAGTTCAGGCACGCCGCCATCGACTGCGTCGTGCGATAGTCAACGATCTGTCGGCGCGGCTGCCACTGCACGGCGATGTCCGGATGCTCGCTAAAATTTGCCCCGACCCCTGGCAGGTCACGCACGACAGGAATGTTGAATTGTTCCAACTGTTCCCGGGGTCCGACCCCGGAAACCAACAAGAGGTGGGGCGACTTAATCGCACCGGCCGAGAGCACAATCTCCCGCCCGAGCACCTGAACGATGGCGTCGCCGCGCGCCATCTCGACGCCGATGGCCCTCGTACCCTCAAACAGCACGCGGCGAACGTCGCTGTTACCCCATGCGGTAAGGTTTGTGCGGTACCGCACCGGATTCAGGTAGGCGATCCCGGTGTTTTGCCGCACACCGTCGATCGTGTTCATCGGCAGCGGTCCGTGTCCCGGCATGCCCTGATCGTTCTTGTCGGGTTCGTCGGCGAAGCCCAGCTCGGCCGCCGCCGCGCGAAAGGCGACCGTGACCGGATGGTCTTGCGCGGGCCGACCGACGCCGATCGGTCCTGCGCCGCCATGCACGGTCGACTCACCATACTGCTGGTCGGTTTCGATCCGGCGATAGAACGGCAGCACCTTGTCCCAAGCCCATTCGGGTGCCGCGACCGACCAGGAATCGAAGTCGGCCTTTCTCCCGCGAACAAAGTACGCGCCGTTAATCGTCGACGATCCGACCACGCGCGATCGAGTAGGGAAGTTCCGGCGTGAGATTGCCCATAAATGACCAATTCTGCGGATGCCCCGGCATCGCTCCCTGCACGGTCCCGGCATCGAGCAACTCGTGCGGAAACTCGCCAGGGGTTGACGGTACCGGTCCAGCCTCGAGGAGCAGCACACGCCTCCCCGGATCCTCACTCAGTCGAGCCGCAAGTGGCGCGCCGGCCGCACCGGCACCGACCACGATCAGGTCATACATCACGCCCGACGAGACCGACCCCTCCACTTCAGGCTCCGACCGCGGGCCGAACCGGTGCCACCGGAATCGGCGAGAAACCCACCCGCAGCAGCAGCACCGCAGATTCGAGCAATTCGATGAGGTCGGAGTCGTCGTCCTTGAGCCACTGCTCGTAAGCCGCGAGGGATGCACCGAGAAACACCCAACCAATCGTTGTCGGCTCGAGCGCGTCGGCGCTGACTCCCAACCGGCCGGCCGCGAAGTCCGACACCACACGCCGCCACTCCGCGTAGCGCAGCGAGGAGTGCGCCACCAGCGCCGGCACGTTCAGCAGCAGGTTCATCCGCTCACGATGGTAGGGAACCTCCTCGAGCGGGAATTGATTGAATTCAACGACCGCCCGCGCGAGCGCATCAACGACAGGTACGCTCACATCGGTGTCAACGAGGAATGCTCGCATACGACTGAGCTTGGCCTCAAAGTCCCCCCAGGGCAGATCGCTTTTGGAAGGAAAATACCGAAATAGGGTTCGACGCCCAATTCCGGCGGCGCGAGCGACGTCATCGACGGTCGTCTGTTCGAACCCGTGCTCGAGAAAAAGTTGAAGTGCCACGTGACTGATGTCGGCACGGGTCGTCAACGGCTGTCGCCCCATTCGCGGCGGGGTAGGGCGGTCGCTGTCGCTCATTTGCACTTTCCCCTTTCTTTTCGGCACTCAGTGCCACTAGTCTGATGCATGCACGAGTTTTTCGCCAGTGATGTCGATTTCTAGCTCAGGAGAACCACATGGTTTCCGCACAAAAGACCAGCCACATTGAGTCAGGACTCGCTGACCCAGAACAATTCTCAGTGCCCGATCTTGATTCATGGCATGCGCGCGGTCGACTTAGTCGCTGACATCTCCAGTCTGCATATTAGCCGCGGATGGGATCACCATCCCCAGGCATCCGTTCGCCGCAGTCGTTCGGAGTGCCGCGGGCGGACCAGACCCGGAACGCGTCTGAGGCTATGGCAAAGCTAGTCCCCTCCTCGGGTTCACGCCCGAACAACCACCGGCCGGGGCCCGTAAGGCAGCTCCTGGCCGGGATGAATCTGCTCGCGAAATTGCCAGCCGGCTGCGCAGGCGGCGGCACAGGCGCGTGCAGTTGTAGTTGTAGTTGTAGTTGAAACACGGTTCACGACGACGTGGATCGAACGCATCACAAAAGGGAGAACATGATGAAAACCCACGCAGCCATACTTCGGGAACAGCCTGGACAATGGCAGATCGAAGAGGTGGACCTGGACGATCCAGGCCCCACGGAGGTGCTGGTACAGATGGTTGCCACCGGGCTGTGCCACAGCGATGAGCATGCCGCAACCGCAGACATGCCGATCAACATTCCTATCGTCGGCGGGCACGAAGGCGCCGGCATCGTCCGCGCTATCGGCAGCCAGATCACGGATTACGCAGTCGGCGATCACATCGTCACGTCGTTTATCCCCTCCTGTGGCAAGTGCCGGTGGTGCGCGATGGGGCTGCAGAACCTCTGCGATCTCGGCGCGAATACCCTGATCGGCAACCAGCCGTCCGGCGGTTACCGAATGCACTCCAATGGCGTCGATCTCCCCACGATGGCCGCCTTGGGAACATTCGCCGAGTGGCAGGTTTTCGACGAGGCATCCATCGTCAAGATCGATCCCGACATCCCCCTGGATGTCGCCGCACTAGTGGCTTGCGGCGTTCCGACCGGGTACGGATCGGCCGTGAACTCGGCCGATATTCACAACGGCGACGTCGTGATTATCTTCGGTGCGGGCGGCATTGGCATGAACGCTGTCCAGGGCGCCGCTGCAGCCGGAGCTTCGCACATCGTCGTGGTCGACCCAGCGCCGTTCAAGCGGGAGAAGGCACCGGAGTTCGGTGCGACGGAAGTGTTCGCCGACGCGCAAGCCGCGGTCGACTTTGTGAACAGCGTCACCAATGGGCAGGGCGCAGACGCCGCGATCTGCACCCCCGGCGTGCTGCACGGCGACATCGTCGCTACGGCGACGGATGCCATCCGCAAGGGTGGAATCGTCGTCGTCACCTCGATGTCACCGCTAGAAGAGGAAGGCATCCCGACGAACCTGTTCACCCTTGTCATGGAGCAGAAGCGCATCCAGGGTGCGCTCTACGGCTCCTGGTCTCCGCGCTACGCCATCCCGACGCTGCTCAATCTCTACAAGGAAGGCAAGCTGAAGCTCGACGAACTCGTCACCAACCGGTACACGCTCGACCAGATCAACGACGCTTACCAGGACATGCGGGACGGCAAGAACATTCGAGGTGTCATCCTCTTGTCGCCAGTGGCCACCGATTCACCCGCCGCCGAACGCGAGGCTGTGGCCGTCGGCGCCTAGGAGAACTGCCCGAAGTAATAGATCGTGGCGGGGCGGTGCACGGTGCACCGCCCCGCCACATACGAAAGAAGAGAGACAGAAATGGGAAACCTTGACGGCAAANCATCACCGGCGCAGCGAGAGGGCAGGGCAGAAGCCACGCCATTCGTCTGGCGCAGGAGGGCGCCGACATCATCGCGATCGACCTCTGCGAGGGCGTCGACAGCGTCACCACATTCTATGAGCCAGCAACAGCCGAGGACTTGGCGGAGACCGTACGGCAGGTCGAAGCTCTCGACCGGCGCATCGTGGCGAAACAGGCGGACGTGCGCGATATCGACGCGCTGACCAAGGCCGTGGACGAGGGGGTCGCACAACTGGGACGGCTCGACATCATCGTCGCCAACGCCGGAATCTTCACCTTCGGATCGGACACCCAGAAGATCGAGGAACAGTCCTGGAAAGACCTTATGGACATTAACCTGACCGGGGTATGGCACACCTACAAAGCGGCTGCCGATCATCTGATCGCATCCGGTGCTGGTGGATCGGTCATTATTATCTCCTCACTGGCCGGATTCAAGGGACTCGCCAATGTCGCCGCCTATACGACTACCAAGCACGGCATCGTCGGGCTGATGAAGGTGCTCGCCAATGAACTCGGTCCTCACGGAATTCGGGTCAACACGATCCATCCAAACTCGATCGACACGAAGATGGTGAAGAACAGCAGCACCTACAAGCTGTTCCGCCCAGACCTTGACGATCCTCAGGCCGAGGATGCCGAACCCGCATTCGCCGGGCTGAATCCTATGGGCAAGGCTTGGATCGAGCCAATCCACGTGTCGAACGCGGTCGCCTGGCTCGCCTCCGACCAGTCGTACTACGTCAGCGGAGGCCAGATACCGGTCGACGGCGGAGCGGCTATCAAGTAACCAGCCCTGTGCCAGACGAAAGAGCACACGTGGCACCCCGCACCATCGTCGGCACCGGCCAGCTCGTCAAATAACCGTCTGAGACCCGGGACGGCGCGCAGCGCCGCCCCGGGTCCACACGAAAGCGCACATCGCGGAAGGAAGAGAGATACAACATGGGAAAACTCGATGGCAAAGTCGCCTTCATCACCGGAGCAGCCCGCGGTCAGGGCCGCAGCCACGCGATAACGCTCGCGAAAGAGGGCGCCGACATCATCGCTGTCGACATTTGCAGGCAGGTTGAGACTGTCCCCTACGCCACCGCGACTCCCGACGACCTCGCCGAAACAGTGCGTCAGGTGGAGGCACTTGACCGGCGCATCATCGCCAGCCAGGTGGACATCCGGGATTCGGCGGCACTGAAGTCGGCCGTGGATGCCGGCGTTGCCGAGTTCGGCAGGCTCGACATCGTACTTGCCAACGCTGGCATTTCGGTGCCGGCCCCGACTCTCGAAATGGACGACGAGGTGTGGGACACAATGATCGACGTCAACCTGACCGGACAATGGAAGTCACTCAAGGCATCCGTTCCCCATATCATCGCCGGCGGTCGAGGCGGAGCTGTGGTGATCACCAGTTCGATCGCCGCGCTCAAGGGCAACGCCAACGTCGCGCATTACTCAGCGGCGAAGGCGGGCCTGATCGGCCTCATGAAGGTTATGGCCGTGGAGCTGGCGCCGCAGAGCATCCGGGTCAACACGATCCACCCGACGACGGTCAATACCGACATGGTGCTCAACGAGCCAACCTACAAGCTGTTCCGCCCGGACATTGAGAACCCGACTCGCGAGGACTACAACGCGGCAGCGCTCACCCTCAACAAGATGCCAACCAGCGGGCTTGAAGCCATCGATATTTCGAACGCCATCCTTTATCTCGTGTCGGACGACGGCCGCTTCGTTACGGGAACCACTCACGTCGTCGACGCGGGTGCCGCTCTCTAAGCACGGCCCGCTGGCGCGTGTCATGCCCGACAAGCTCTTCGTGAAAAAAGAACGAAGCATCCCCTGCCAAACGCAGGCGTGGTCATAAACAGCTAGAACGCACGACAGGAAGAAGAGAAATCATGGGTTTACTCGACGGCAAGGTTGCACTCATCACCGGCGGAGCCCGCGGTCAGGGCCGCGCGCACGCCATCACATCGGCGCGCGAGGGTGCCGACATTATTCTGGTCGACATCGCCGACCAAATCGATTCCGTACCGTATGCGATGGGTCGGGCCGCTGACCTCGCTGAGACCGTACGCCAGGTTGAAGCACTCGACCGCCGGGTGCTCAGCATTGAAGCGGACGTGCGTTCGCAGCAGCAAATGGACGATGCTGTCGCGAAGGGTATCGCGGAGTTCGGGCAGATCGACATCCTCATCGCCAACGCGGGCATCTGGACCCAGGGCGCCTTCTGGGAGCTCTCCGAAAAAGCGTGGGATGACATGATCGGCGTGAATCTGACCGGGGTTTGGAAGTCAGCCAAGGCAATCGCCCCACACATGATCGAACGGCAAACTGGGTCGATCGTGATCACCTCGTCGGTCAACGGCCTCGAACCGGGTGCGAACTACGCGCACTACGTCGCGGCCAAACACGGCGTTATCGGGCTGATGAAAAACATCGCACTCGAACTCGCGCCGCACGGCATCCGCTGCAACTCGATCAATCCCGGCGCCATCAAGACCCCGATGACCGATCATCAGGGCGCGTGGGACATGTTCGCGGGGCACCCTGGGGGCACCGCGGCCGACATGATGGAAGGCGGCTATTCATTCCACGCGCTGAAGGGTATGAGCTTCATGCCACCGCAGGTGATCGCCGACACCGCTCTTTACCTCAACTCGAATCTGGCGGCCGCCGTGACGGGAGTCACCATCCCCGTCGATGCCGGTCATATGATTCTTCCCGGCTTCAATCACGCTCCAGTGAAGTAGCACTGATGCCATCCGCCGCTATCGAAACCGAAGTGAATCGTTCTATGAACATTCCCGACATTTCCGAAACCCGGCAGCGGGTGGCGGCGCACCTCGTTGGCCGTGAACGTGAGATTGAACTCACGCTCGCGGCCGTCGCGGCTAACCGCGACATCCTGCTCGAGGGGCCGCCCGGAACCAGCAAGACCACCATGCTCAAAGCGATCACCGCGGAGTGGGGCATCCCCCTGCTCTTTGTTGAAGGCAATGCAGACCTCACCCCGGCCAAACTCGTTGGTCACCACAATCCGGCGCGGGTGCTGCGGGAGGACTATAGCGCCGAGAACTTCGTGGCCGGGCCCCTCGTCGAAGCGATGCAACGCGGCGGGTTCCTCTATATTGAGGAGTTTAACCGGGCACCCGAAGACACTCTCAACTCGCTACTCACGGCGATGGCCGATCGGGCTATAGCCGTGCCGCGCGTGGGAACCATCACCGCTCTGCCAACCTTTCGGGTGATCGCGTCGATGAACCCGTACGACAACGTCGGCACGACACGTCTGTCTACGAGCGTGCATGACCGCTTGAACCGGCTCGTAATCGATTACCAGGACGAGCCCGCTGAACGCGGCATCGTCACACTCCGTACCCAGGCAACGGGGGATCTCGCGGATCGACTTGTAGCGGATGCCGTTTACGTCACGAGGGCGACCCGGCGGCATCCGGATATAAGGCAGGGCAGCAGTGTGCGTGGCGCGATCGATTGTGTGCTCGTTGCGCTGCAATTGTCCCTGCTGCGTGACCTCAGGTCGCCCGATGACGAGGGCTACCCCGAACTCGTCTACGACGCTATGACAGTCTCCTTGTCGGGTCGCATCCACCTCGACGAGGCCGCGGGAAGCACGCCCGAGCGTGTGTTGCGCGAAATCTGGGAGGACCGCTTTGTCCTCGACCCGGCCATTGCCGAGCCGGGCTGAAGGGAGATCGAGGCGGATACCCCGATCTCACGGGAATCCCGCCAGAAGCGCACAAGTACCCCGCTGCGCCGCAAACCCAAGCAACTCAAGGAGGATCCGGTCGTGTTCGAGCCCAGCATGGGAGGCAACGGTATAGTCTTGCGCGCTCAGTCGACCACACCAGGCGCGACAACGAAATCTTCCCCTGGACACACTGCGGTGGGCATCACCGACGAGGCTGGCGAGATCGTGCTGGCCGGTGCCGACGCTGTCGCCATCGATCCCATCGTGCGCGCCAAGGCCAGGCAGATCGCGTCGCGCTTGGCCATCCCCTGGCCGAAAACGGATGCGATGGCCCGCCGTGGGTCTGGCAAACTCGCCAGCATCCCCTATCGGGGCGGTTCGGACGAAATTGACCTCGACCGCACGATCGAAATGCTCGCCGAACACCCGATTCCCGAAGATGAGGACATCATTGTTCGGGAGCGCGTGCAGACGCGCCGGTCAGTCGTGCTGCTCGTCGATGTCTCCGGTTCGATGAAGGGCGAGCGGGTGCAGACCGCCGCGGCGACGGTCGGTGCCCTCGCCGGCGAACTCCAAGGCGATGCCCTCGCCGTCATCGCCTTCTGGTCGGACGCAGCGATACTGCTCCAGCTCGGTCAGAAAGTGAAACCGATGGACCTGCTCGATTCCATCCTGCAGATGCCGGCCCGCGGGCTCACCAATATCGCGTTTCCGCTCGAGCTTGCGGCGCGTCAGCTCGCGCGCGTGCCGGTGCGGGACGCGAGGGTCGTGTTGCTGTCCGACTGCGTGCATAACGCCGGGCCGGATCCCCGGGAGTTGGCCGCGCGGCTGCCTCGACTCGACGTGCTGATCGACGTGAGCGGTGAGAAAGACATTGAACTGGGCCGCCAGCTCGCGACAACGGGGCACGGTACAGCTCATCTCGTGCGCACCCACCGTGATGTAGCGCCGGTCCTGGGCCAACTTTTTAGAACCTGAACGACTACAGAAAGCAGGAAGTATCATGGCAAAAAATGCGTGGTTCGAAACCGTTGCCGAAGCGCAACGACGAGCCAAGAAGGTGCTGCCCTCGTCCGTCTACGGGGCTCTCGTTGCGGGGTCTGAGCGCGGGCTGACCATCGACGACAACATGGCAGCATACGGTGAACTGGCCTTCTCACCGCATGTTGCCGGGCACCAGGCGGTGCGCGACCTGTCAACGACCGTAATGGGCATCCCCATTTCCTTGCCGGTTATCATCTCACCAACGGGCGTGCAAGCCGTGCACCCCGACGGTGAAGTGGCCGTTGCCCGGGCATCCGCTAACCGCGGCACCATCATGGGCCTGAGCTCGTTCGCAAGCAAGCCCGTTGAGGACGTGGTCGCTGCCAACCCGAATACGTTTTTCCAAATGTACTGGTCGGGCTCGCGGGAATCGATGGTGCAGCGAATGGACCGGGCGCGGGCCGCAGGCGCGAAGGGTCTCATCGCCACCTTCGACTGGTCATTCTCCAACGGTCGCGACTGGGGAAGCCCGCAGATTCCGGAGAAGATGAGCTTGAAGACAATGATCGACTTCGCGCCGAACGTGCTCCCGCACCCGCAATGGCTGCTGCGGTTTTTGAAGTCAGGTCGGCTCCCCGACCTGACGGCCCCCAACCTCACGCCGCCCGGCGGTACAGCCCCGACGTTCTTCGGAGCGTATGGCGAGTGGCTGCAGACGACGCCGCCCACCTGGGACGACGTGGTCTGGATGCGCGAAACCTGGGGCGGAGCGTTCATGCTCAAAGGGGTCACCCGCATCGATGACGCCCGTCGCGCAGTTGACTCGGGTGTCACGGCCCTCTCGGTCTCCAACCACGGCGGCAACAACCTCGACGGTACGCCAGCGACGATCCGCATGCTCGCCTCGGTGGCCGAAGCCGTCGGCGACGACGTGGAAATCGTACTCGACGGCGGCATCCGTCGAGGCAGCGACGTGGCCAAGGCTCTCGCGCTCGGCGCGCGCGCGGTCATGATCGGCCGCGCCTACCTGTGGGGCCTCGCCGCGAACGGCCAGGGCGGAGTCGAGAACGTACTCGACATTCTGCGCGGTGGCCTCGACTCGGCCGTTCTCGGCCTGGGCCATTCGTCGATCCACGAACTGTCACCCGCGGACTTCTACATTCCGCCGACGTTCTCGCGTATCCTCGGCGCTGAAAGCACAGCCGACTCCGTGACCCGCTAGTAGCGATCGCATCGCCACATCAACATCTACAGGTAGGACGAACTTCATGACTGGTCGACTCGAGGGCAAGGTCGCTTTCATCACTGGCGCTGCACGGGGGCAGGGACGCGCCCACGCGGTCAGGCTGGCACAGGAGGGCGCGAATATCATTGCGATCGACCTCGCCGGCCCCATCCCCTTGGTGCCCTACGACTCCTCGTCGATGGAGGACCTGGCCGAAACGGTGCGTCTGGTCGAGGCGGAGGACCACCGTATCCACTTTGAACAAGGTGACGTGCGGGACCTCGAGGGGATGCGCGGAATCCTTGAGCGGGGCATCGCTGAATTCGGCCGGCTCGACATCATCGTCGCGAACGCGGGCATCTGCATTCCGGCCAGGTGGAACGAGACGACTCCCGAAATGTTTCAGGTGACGATGGACACGAATGTGACAGGGGCCTGGAACACCGTCATGGTGGGTGCGCCGCACCTGGTAGCAGCCGGTGGCGGATCGATCATCCTCACCAGCTCGTATGCCGGCAAAAAGGTGCAACCGTTCATGGTGCATTACACCGCGAGCAAGCATGCCATCACCGGCATGACCCGGTCGTTCGCGGCAGAACTGGGTAAGGACAACATTCGCGTGAACAGCGTGCATCCCGGGGCTGTCAACACCCCGATGGGCTCGGGTGACATGGTCTCGGCGCTCACCCATGCCAGCGAGAGCAACCCGGCGCTCGGCGTGATGGGCACGCCTTTTCTGCCGGACGGAACGGCGGAAGCCAAGGATATTGCCAATGCCGTGGCCTTCCTGGCCTCAGACGACGCGCGCATGATCACCTCGGAGCATTTGAGCATCGACGCCGGCGCTCAGTACTTTTAGGCGCCCGGACCACAACTGCCACGGGCCTGGCCGCCAGGGGCGTCGCCCCAATTTTCGCGGGCGTCGCTAGCTAGAGAATTACGCCGGAGCGCCGGAAGTCGTTGACGCGAGGAGCGCCCCGGCATCGACTTTGAGCTGAAGTCCGGTGACGTATCGTGATTCGTCCGACGCCAGGAACAACACGGCATTACTAATATCGACCGGCTCCACGTAACCGATCGGCATGGGCTGCATAGACGGAAATGCCAGCTCGGCGTCTTCCCGAGTCGGGTTCTCCAAGTCTGGTCGGAAGATGTTGTACATCGGTTGGCTCTGCAGCATGTCGGTGTCGACATTTGTCGGATGCACGGCATTCACTCGAATCGAGTGCGGGGCAAGCTGCAGTGCCAAATCGTGCACGAAGCGTGCCACGCCACGTTTCGCGTGAGAGTATCCGGCCCCGCCGGGACCGTTCGCGGGGGTGGACGTGCCTCCCGCCATGAGCCCGGCGACGGATCCGGTGCAGACAATGGATGCCCCCGCACTCAGGTGAGGAAGGGCAGCGGAGACGGTATTGATCACGCCGATCAGGTCGACCTGAATCGCATCGAGAAAACCCTGTGCCGGAACATCCGCTCCGAGCGGGCAGATTCCTGCATTCGCCACGACGATATCAACTCTGCCCAGCTCGGCGATACCGTCGGCCAACGCTGCTACGAGTTGCGCAGGCTCGCGAACATCCGCTTTGCGCGTCACGACTCGTCGGTCAAGCGCCTCGATCAATCGGGCTGTTTCGGCGAGATCTGCCTCGGTCGACAGGGGATAGTGGTTGGTTTCAATGTCCTCGCAGATGTCAACGGCGATAATATCCGCCCCCTCTTGCGCCAGCCGAAGCGCATGGCTCCGGCCTTGACCTCGGGCTGCTCCAGTTACAAAGGCGACTCTACCTTCAACGCGTCCGGTCATCGGAACGCCATCCTTTCACTAGGTGGTCGACCGAGCCCCAACAGCGCGGCCACCTTGCTGCACTGAGTGCAACAAGCCTTTGAAGCCTAGCGCGCTGCTCCCCGCCAAGCCAGTAATCTTTCAGAGTGCTCTCCATGACGATTCGAGAACAGCAACGACGCAAAATCTGGCGCGCCTTGCAGACCGCAGCTATCGACCTGGTCGACGAGCACGGTTTTGCCAGCGTGACTGTCGATGACATCGCTTCGGCCGCTGACGTTTCCCGACGTACCTTCTTCAACCACTTTCCCACGAAAGCTGCGGCGCTTTTCGACCCCGATCCCGACGACGCCGACCGCCTCGCCTATCTGCTAGAACGACTCGATAACCAGGTTGACCTATGGCCCGCCTTAGGCTCGGTTTGTGTGTCCTTCGTCACCGGCCATGAGAACGTCATCGCGGTTCGCCGTCGGCTCATCGAGGAGGAACCAGAACTCGACCAGTATCACCGCACCGCTCACCAGCACGTCGAGGTGGCGCTTCGCCGGTGGGCTGCTACCCGAACGGATTTTGATCCGTATACCGCCGCATTACTAACTCATACCGCGACCGCTGTGCTCATTTCCGCCTTCTCCATCTGGAAAGCCGACGACGACCCCGTACACTTCGTCACGCTCGTACAGCGTGGCTTCGACATCATCGCGGCCGGATTCCCGACCTGAACCCGGTGCCCGTTCCCGTCCCACCAGAAGAATCTGGGCTCCCTCCGGCCGCTAGCCCAGCTACCCGGGTGGCCGACCGAATTCTTCAGGTTTGCGATAGGCGCCCCGGGCGGGACGGCCGACAGGACACGTCGGGGACGTTCCGGCGGCATCCCCTGTCAGAACGTCTGCCCGATCACAGCACTCATGGCGTGGGTCTCCTCCGATGCCAGCATGATCTCGTCGTTCAACAATTGGCGGTTTCGACGCACAGCATTCCGGTCCATTCATCGGCGCCGAAGTCGGGCGTTACTGCCGCTTTAGCGCTCCACGGGTTCCAAACCACGCTGCTCTGCGAGCCCTCGGTGGTGATCGACAGCATACGCACGGTCCTATCCGAGATGCACGCCTCAGCGCTGGTGCCGAGGTAAATCCGGTCCGTTTCGGCGGCAAACGTCACGGACACATCATCGAGGTTGCGCACCCGCAGCGCGAGGCCGAGCTCGGCACCGGCCGCCACCGTGTAGAGAGCTTCGAACCGGTGCGACCACACAGACCGAGGGGTCTGCTTGCTGTCGCTCAAGCGAAAGACCAGCACGACGTCGTCGCTGGCCTCGCTGACCTGCACCAGCCGCCATTCCGCGAGGCGGGCAAACCTGTGGGGTGGAGCCGCCGCATCCGTTTCATTCAGCCCAAACCACGGCAAGCAGATCGGCACGCCCCCACGAATGGGCCGGCCTGGGGCATATCCGCTCAGCGTGCTCATCCACAATACCGACGACTGTCCCTCCGGGCTTCAACTCGTCATGTGCGCACCCTGCAGATATACCGCCGCTGCGCTGGCTGGCCCGTTCACCCGAACCACGGGCAGCCCGACCTGGCCAACACCAATGTGAACGGATGCCGGCAGCTTTGGTGCGCCCAACCGGGCATTAGATTCCGTGACCACGTTCGACACGGGCCAATCGATGCCCACAGATAAGCCCGGCTCGTCATCATGAAGTTCT
Organism: Cryobacterium sp. Y50; assembly: GCF_002929805.1. Classification (GTDB taxonomy): domain Bacteria; phylum Actinomycetota; class Actinomycetes; order Actinomycetales; family Microbacteriaceae; genus Cryobacterium. The sequence goes on from NZ_PJJM01000068.1 coordinate 20,164, forward strand.
TCCAAAGCCGCCAGCTGCGACCGGAGTAGGACTGGCGGCATGAAGTGTTCACTACGCCTTTCGTGCCGGTTGCCGACCACGTCGAGGGTTCCGGCCAGGTGCACGAACCGCACGTTAGGGGCCGCCGCGACGATGGCGTCACGGTAGACGCGTTTGAGCGCTGAGCAGGCGATGATCAGACCGGTTCCCGCTGCACCGGTATCAGCCAGAGCCTGGCCGACCAGCGCGAGCCATGGCCAGCGGTCAGCATCCGTTAAGGGCACACCGCTGGCCATCTTGACGTCGAACAACTTCGCACGAGCGATCCAGGTAGGTTTCAGCTGGGGCATGCTTCCCGAACAGCAACGCTCCGAGGAGATCGCAACCGGACGCTTGGTCGACCTGGCACCTCCATCTGCGGTCGCCGTTTCGCTCTATCCGCAGCGGTGGAACCTTTCGTCGCCACTGCTGGATTCCGTCTCGCCAGCTGTGGGGGTTGAAACGCGGGCGGGGGTGCGACCGTTCTAAGTTTCCGAATTCGTTCAGTAGACACCGCGCTACCGCCGCGTACTGCACAAGGTGAAAGCCCTGCATCCCAGTTTTCATAAGAAATACCGGGCTGTCGCCGGGCGTGCCCCTGGAGGAATTCGCTCTCCTATAAACGCCCATTCAACGTCGTCGATCGGGTCAAAAACCGCGTAAATTCAACGTTCTTGAGCCACAGTAGGCTTTCGCACTAGAAAAATTCCGGTCAGAACTGATAGCTTCGAAGAGATTTGATTGACGTTACTTTGGCTATCATCGCAAACTTGTGTCGGTCCACTCGCGCTATCGGACAGAGCTGCCCACGGTGGCTCAAGACAGGGGGGAGAACTTTATGGGTTCCCTAGTTCTCATGATTATTGGTCTGGCCGTCATGGTGGCTGGATACATGGTCTATTCCAAATATCTCGCACACAGGGTCTTCAAACTCAACGACGCTTTCGTGACCCCGGCTCACGAGCTCAAAGACGGCGTGGACTACGTTCCCACGAACAAGTTCATTCTGTGGGGCCACCATTTCACGTCCGTCGCCGGCGCTGCTCCCATCGTCGGGCCCGCGATTGCAGTGATCTGGGGCTGGCTTCCAGCCTTGCTCTGGGTAACCCTCGGCACCGTATTCTTCGCTGGGATGCACGATCTCGGCACGCTGTGGGCCTCGACGCGCAACAAGGGACGCTCCATCGGCGCCCTGTCCGCCCGGTACATCGGCAAACGCGGAGCCAACCTGTTTCTGGTTGTGATTTTCCTGGTCCTGCTCATGGTGATCGCGGCATTCGCCGTCGTCATTAAGAACCTCCTCATCAGCACACCGGGAGCGGTCATCCCCGTGTGGGGTGCGATTGTCGTCGCCCTTCTGGTGGGTGTGGCAGTGTACCGGCTTCACTGGCACCTGCTGCCCGTTACCGTCGTCGGCGTCGCAGCGCTCTATGCGCTCATCCTGGTTGGCGACAAGATGCCGGTGGTGCTCCCCGAATCGACACTGGGCATGTCACCGGCCACATTCTGGATTGTCGCCCTGTTCGTTTATGGGGCGATAGCGTCCCTTTTGCCGGTGTGGGTCTTGCTGCAGCCGCGTGACTATATCAATGGTGTGCAGCTTTTCGTCGGCTTGATCTTGCTGTTCGGGTCCGTGCTTTTGGGTGCGCTGTTCTCCGCAACACCACCGGATATCGTCGCCCCCGCCATCAACATGAACGTTCCCGAGGGCACGCCGAGTATGATTCCTCTGCTGTTCGTGACCATCGCGTGTGGTGCCATCTCGGGATTTCACGGCATGGTGTCCTCCGGCACCACTTCGAAGCAGCTCGACAAGGAAACGGATGCTCGTTTCGTCGGGTACTTCGGCGCTGTCGGTGAGGGACTGCTCTCTCTGGGAACGATCCTCGCAGTCATCGGTGGATTCAAGTCGGTAGCTGAGTGGAACGAGATCTACAGCTCGTTCGGTTCAGCCGGAGTCGATGCCTTTGTCCAAGGCGGCTCGACGCTGATGCAGAACGGCATCGGCTTGCCTGCATCGCTGAGCGCCACGCTGTTGGCGACCATGGCGGTGCTGTTTGCCGCAACCACGATGGACACCGGAATGCGACTGCTGCGCTTTGTGGTCCAGGAAGCCGGCGAGGCCTTCAAGTTGAAGATCGGAAAGACCCCGGCGACCCTTATCGTCGTGGCACTCGGCCTCGGTCTGACGTTCTCGCAGGGAGTCGGAGGCGAGGGCGGTCTACGCATCTGGCCGTTGTTCGGAACCACCAACCAGCTGATGGCGGCGTTGAGCCTGTCGATTATCGTGGTCATCCTGATTCGCAAGGGGCGCAACCCCATCACGGCGTTGGTACCGCTCGTGATCGTTTTCGTCATGGCATTCTGGGCAGCGATCGTACAGCTTGCCAGTTTCGCGAATCCCGGTGATCCAGATTGGATGCTCTTCTCGCTCGATGTGATCATCATCGTGGCCAGCGTGTGGGTCGCCGCCGAAGCGATCATCGCAATGCGCGAGGCCAAGAACATGGTTCCCGAAGATGAGGACGCTGACGCAGAGCTGACCGGCACCAGGGCGTCGTAAATCTCGATGAGATCGAAGCCGACGAACCGGCGCCGGGAGGGCTCCTTCCGGCGCTGGTCAGCGTTCTGGGAGGGACTGCACGAGTTCTACGTGGGGCCGTACCGTCAGATGTTCAAACGGGAGCAGCAGTCCGAAGATGACCTGTTCATGGTTGCTGTTTTGGGCGAAGCCCTTGGCGTGCCGGACCCGGCCGCCTATTACACCGCCGAACTCATGCCTGCTGTTTGGGAGAATTTCCATGCCTGGCATCGCCGTATCGGAATCCCCCACTCCCCATTGGACCATATCGGATGCTGCTGACACTCGCTCGCGATCGACAAGTGCTCTTCGTTGGAGGCAAAGGCGGAGTCGGCAAAACCTCGGTGGCATCCGCTTTGGCGCTTGCGCGTGCCCGGAACGGCGGTCGGGTACTGCTCGTCTCCACCGATCCGGCACACAACCTCGGACATATCTGGGACACGGCATTATCGGATGCTGTCACCCGAGTTTTCACCGCTTCCGATGGATGTGTGGATGCCGTTGAGATAGATCCCCGCGCCACCATCGAGCGCCATTTCAAGACAGTCAGCGCCACGATGATGAAGCTCCTGCCCGAGCGGCTGCACCGTTCGGCGAAGGCACACCTCGAGCTCGCAAAAACCGCGCCAGGCAGCTACGAGTCTGCCATGCTCGAACGGATCGCCGAGCTCATAGACCACGGCATCGACGCCTATGACCTTGTGTTGTTCGACACTGCACCATCGGGCCACACGCTACATCTGCTTAGCCTGCCGGAGAAGTTGACGGGGTGGACGGAATCGCTGCTCGCCAGCCGCTCCAGATCGGACCGATTCGCCGCGGCAGCCCGAGGAATTGTCGGCCGTGAAAACCCGGAGACCGCAACCGAATCGGAACTGCGGCGCACATTGGTGGCCCGTCGTGACCGGTTTTCCCGCATGAACAAGACGATCACCGATGGCACCATCACGGGCTTCGTGGTCGTGACCCTCGCCGAAAAGATGCCGGTTGCCGAATCCCTTGACATCGTCAGGCAATTGCGCGGTTTGGGCGTCGATGTCGCATCTCTTGTTGTCAACCGCCGCTCCCCTGCTGACGCCGGCGCCTTCCTTGCTGAACGCAGGATACGCGAAGATATTTGTCTTCAAGAGCTCCGTGAGCACCTCCATACCGTGCCGATGACCGAACTGCCACTGCTGGTTCGAGACATGACCGGAGAAGATGCGTTAGAGGAACTCGCGGCGCTACTCAGCGCACCCTAGCGCTTCAGCACCAATGTGTTCGAAGCACGCTGGCGGGCCTGGCATCGCTGAAGAGAAGCTGGTAAAGCAGCATTCGATGCAATGCTGTTCAATTGGGCTTCGTGCGTTAATTTTTCGGCATGGCTCATAGTGGACGCGTATTACTTCAGTTGGTCCGTAGCGGTTGAGTGTGAGCTGCTGCAGGTATCTCGGACAGTGGGCCCTCTTAAAATGAGGGTCTCCTGAAAGGAGAGATCAGCATGACCGCAGCACGTAGGCGTTTCACCCAGGAGTTCACAGACGATCGGACAGTCCCGCTGTTCTGGGCCATGACCCTGCACAGTACCAGCCAAGGCCGTTTCGATGAGCGGATGGCTCGGACATTCGGCTCGGTCCACGGCGGGGTGCCGACCATCATCGTCGTCAGCTGCATCGTAGTCGCCGTCGTCGCGCAGCTTCAACTGGACGTGCTGGGCCATCTGTGACGGGTATCCGGCGGGTCTGACGCGGACCCGCCGGCTCAGATCGGATTTGCCGAGCGGCTTTCTGTGCTCAGCAGGACGACCACGGCATCGGAACTCAGCGACGCTGCGGTGCGTCTGCCCGGGTCGCCTGCGATTGCGCGCATCGCCGCCAGGGACGACGCGCCGCACGGGCCGGCGTCCACCCCGAGCTGCTCAAGGTCGTGTACAGCGCGGCGCGTGTCGTCCTCCGAGACGGTGACCGCGGCATCCAGCCCGTCGATCAAATATGGCCAGGAGTTGCTCGACGGCGTGCCGCAGTTGAGGCCGGCCATGATCGTGTACGAGGTCGGCACTGAGGTGAGCGTACCGGCTTGCAGCGAGATGATGACGGATGGCGCGTTCTCGGGTTCGACGCTTAGCACTGTCGGAGCGGCGGCGACTCCATCCGGTCGCGAGCGATAGTGGCGGATGGCCGCCTCAGCCAGGGACCCGACACCGACGGGAACCGTCACCAGGTCGGCGAGAAGCCCCAATTCCCCCAGCTGCGCGTCAGCCTCACTGAAGATGGTCGAGTAGCCGTCGACGATGAGCTGCGGTACCTGCCCATAGCCGGGCCAGGCGGTGTCCTGGATGTGGAGCGCACTCTCCCCGGCCGACTCGACATAGGCGCGGGCGGCAGCCACCACGCCGTCGTACGGTGCGTCCACCCCAAATACCCCCGCACCCTCCGATTCGATCGCCGCCCAGGGGACCTTCGACAGGTAGGCCGAGACGAAGATGCGCGCAGGCAGGCCGAGCAGCCGCGCCATATGGGCGACCGCACGGCCGTGGTTGCCGTCGGTCGCGGCGACCAGGGTGAACGGCGCCTGCGCGGTCAGCCGGTCGCGCAACTCGTCCAGAGGAAGCGCCGCATCCGGCGACCCCACCCGAGCCGACAGCACGCGGGACACCGCGTACGACGCGCCCATCATCTTGAATGCCGGCAGGCCGAATCGGGACGATTCATCTTTCACGAACACACGGCCGACCCTCAACTCGTCGGCCAGGGCGGAAACCTCCGTGAGCGGGCTCGGCCGATAGTCAGGCAGGCTGCGGTGGAATTGCAGGATCGAGTCGCCCACAGCATCCGTTCGCCACCGCCTGGCGGCCGGGTTGGAGTAGAAATTGTCAGTCATGTTACCTCTACTTTCCCTAAAGAGTTCGTTTCGCAATAGTCGATGATGACGCCGTGGAGCACACGGGTGACGGTCTCCTGAGACTTGCGCTCGTATGGTGAATTGAGACAGCGGTAAGGAGAATCTGTTTCATGACTAATCGTCTAAAATTTTCCCCCTCTGTTCGTGCCGAAAATGCCACGATCTCGTCCGGTTTGATCTGCCGGGAGAGATTGCACACAGCCTCAATCGCCCTGGCAGGACGATGGAATGATCAGCTAACAGGGATCAGCTCTGGCGGACGAAGCCCGTCAGTCAATGGTGGGCTCGTCGAGTAATGCGGCCGCGTACATCGGTCGGGCGGCGTCAGCACTCGGCGGATGGAACAGCCCGGCCGTAGCATCCCGGAACAGGCGGTTGAGCTCGTTGCTGTTGTTGTATCCGCTGCCACTTGCGCACATCAGCGCGGTCTCGGTCGCGTGCCGGGCCACGTTCGATGCGTTGATGCGGGCGCTGATCAGACGCAGCGGCCAGCCTGCGCCGTGGTCGATGAGTTCGTCGAAGTCGCGAGTGTAAGCGTCCAACTGCGCGGGCACGGCCATGTACGCCATGAGGGAGTCGGCCAGGCGTGCCCGGAACTCGGGAACCTGGGCGTAGGTAGTGCCGTTCTTGGCCGACTTCCGGATTTTCAGCCCCGCGGCGCCCAGATCCAGCGCACGGCGCGCGATACCCGTGTACACAGCCCCGATCAGCAGTTGAAAGTTGCTCGTGATCGCGAACGTCAACAGATCGGGGTATCGTCCCGTCGGAATTCTGCGAGCTACCTTCTCCGGCCGCATCCGCACGTTCTCCAGGATCGTCGAACGGCTCTGCGACGCGCGCATACCGAGCACGTCCCACTGGTCCGACACGCTGATGCCTTCCGCGCTCCGCTCGATGAACCCGTACACGAGCCTCGGATTGTCGGCATCCGTGCTGTCCAGCCCGTGGGTGATCAGGCGTGTCCATACCGGTGACAGTGAGGTGAAAATCTTCACCCCGGTCAGCAGGTAGCCGCCGTCCTCCTGCGGCTGAGCAATGGTGTTCGACCCCTGCAGTACCCAGTCATTGGCTGGCTCGCTTACCCCGAACGCGAAGATCTCACCAGCCATCACCTCGTCGAACACGTACGTCAGCGACCGGTCGCCGCGCTCGAACATCGCACGTACAACCCCGACGCACATCAGGTGCATGTTTATAGCGAGGGCCGTCGCGGGCGCTGCCGTGGCCAGGCGCTGCTGCAGCCGAGATACTTCGTTGAGGCTCAGACCAGCGCCGCCGAACTCCTCCGGCACAAACAGGGTGAGATAGCCCTGCGCTGTGAGCTCGGCGAGGTCCTCATCGAAGAAGCGGTTTTCTCGATCGTAGATGTCGGCACGCGCGCGGAAACGTCCCAACAGGTCGTCGGGCAGGTACGTCGAGGCCAATTCTGCGTGTCGGGTTTCCCGGTCTGACATATCTGCTCCTTCGTCATCCATTGACGCGCCTGATCAGTACCGCGCCGTTGTGGCCGCCGAACCCGAACGAATTCGACAGCACCGTGTCAATACTCTGTCGGCGGGCTTCGCCCGCCACGATATCCCAGCCTGCGAACTCGAGGTCGTCGAGGTTGCGAGTGGGCGGTAATACCTCGTCACGCAACGACTGCACGGCGATGATCGCCTCCAGCACCCCCGACGCGCCGAGGAGGTGGCCCGTGCTGGACTTGGTCGCGCTGATCGGGATGCTGCGAGCTCGATCACCGAGCGCGGCATCCAGCGCGTTCAGTTCTGCGGCATCACCGGCCGGTGTTCCGGTGCCGTGTGCGTTGATGTGGTCGACGGCATCCGGCGTGACACCTGCGTCGGCAAGGCAGACACGCACAGCCTGCGCCGCTCCTCGACCTTGTGGATGCGGTGCGGTCGGGTGGTACGCATCGCTGGCCGCCCCGAAACCGGCCAGCTGGGCTAACACGGTAGCCCGGCGGGTGCGCGCGCCCTCCTCGGACTCGAGAAGGATGGCGGCTGCCCCGGCCGACATTACGAACCCGGAGCGTGCCCGATCGAAGGGGCGGGATGCAGCGGCGGGATCATGCTTGTACCCAGATGCCAGAGCGTGTATGTTCGCGTTCGATGCGAGATTTACCGGGTTTAGACAGTCCTCGACACCGACGACAAGGACTGCGTCGGCGTAGCCGTGGCGGATGCGACGCAGCGCCTCCCCGAGACCGATTGCGCCGCTCGCGCACGTCGCCGATACGCTCTGTGCCGGCCCGAATGCCTGATAGCGCTGGCTGAGTAAGGCCGCCGCCGCGTCCGGTGCACCGTAGATCGCGAGGGTCAGCGGCACGGCACGGGGGCCGCGCTCGTCGAGGGCGCGGGTGGCGTGCTGCATCGCGGTGACAGGTCCGGAGCCCGTGGCGGCGATCACCGCGAACCGGTCCGGGTCCCATGGCATCTCGCCGGCTCCGGGCGTCCAGCCTGCCTGCGCGAGTGCCTGGTCAGCGGCCGCGACGGCCCAGTGTTGGCTGCGGCTCAGCCGACGGGCCAGGCTGGGTGCGAGGACACTAGATACCTCGAACCCGTGCACCTGCCCGCCGATATGCACGGCCAGGTCGGCGAATTCGGGATCGTCAAGCGTCGTAATGGCGCTGCGTCCGTGGCGGACGGCATCCCACATCGTCGGCACATCCAAGCCGCTCGGGGTGATGGCCCCGAGTCCGGTGATGACCACGCGGCGCTGATCGCTCACAGCCGCACGGCCTCTCCCTGCGCGACGAGCTCAGCGGTGGCGGCGCGGCGAATCTTTCCGCCGACTGTACGCGGCAGCCGCTCGACCCAGTACCAACGGCGTGGTACGAATTGCGGTGCCAGGTTGTGCCGCGCGCGGGCGAGCAGCTGGCCCTTGTTTGGCGTTTCACCCTCGATGACGAGTGCGATGATAGCGCCCAGCCGCTCGTGAGGAAGCGCCACCGCGCAAATCGCGCCTATACGCGGCATCCCCTCGAATGCACGTTCCACCTCCGGTAACGCCACCTTGTGTCCGCCGGTGACGGCGATGTCTCCGGCGCGGCCCACCAGAACCAACGTACCGTCGACCAGCCGGCCGTGGTCATTTACAGTTGACCAGCCGTCGGAGCCTTTCAGCACGGTGTCCGTCATACCGGTGATGTAGCCGTCGGAGCAAGCGGCGACCCGGATCCACAGCGTGCCGGGCTCGCTGTCGGGCAGCTCGGCGCCATCCTTGTCGCGAATACTCGCCTTGACACCATCGTAGATGTTGATAGTTGTGCCGTCACCGTCACGGCTGTCACCGATGAACCCAATCTCAGCTGCACCGTAATAACTGATCAGCCGCACATCGGGCAGCACGTCGGCCAGACCCGTACGAAGAACGGCGGGTAAATTCGCGCCGCCAGTGACGATCAGCTCGAGCGTAGTGAAGCGGGCGGGGTCACGACGGGCAGCATCCACCAGTGCCTGCACGACGGCAGGCACAGTAACGACGCGGGTGATCTTCTCGTCGGAAATGCGCGCGGCCATTTCCAGCGGATTGAACACGTCCGCCATGTGCGCGCTGCCTCCAGAGGCGAGGCACTCGATCAGCGCGTAGAGGGTGAGGCTGTACGACACTGGGCCGGGCGCGAGCGTTGCGACGCCGGGCCATGGTTCCAGGTATGCACTGGAGATCGCGAAGTTCTCACGGTACTGGTGCCGCGTCTTCAGGAATCCCTTGGGGTTGCTCGTCGTGCCCGATGAGAACAAGAGGAGGAAAGGTTCGTTGCCGTGCCGCACCGTCGGTGTCGCCGCCGCCGTGGCAGATGCCTCGCGCTGCATGAAGTCCGCCAGCGGGTGGATCGTACCGGTCCAGCCGAGCGCGGCGAGGGCATCCGCAAGGTCGGTAGCATCACTGATCACCACACCGATTCCCGTGGCAAGAATGACGCCGACCCTGTGCTCCAGCGGCCACCGTGGGTCGATAGTCGCCGACACAGCGCGGAACCCCGCGAGCCCCGCAATGATGCGTGCCGTATGGAACGCTGATGCGATACTCACGGCCGTGATCGGGATGCCGCCGGTTTCAACGGCAGGTGCCGGCGGCAGGTGCTGCCTCCGGTGAAGCCCATCCACGGCGGCGAACATGTACCGGGAATCCTCGACGAGTTGCGCATACGTCAGCCGAATATCAGCCGCAACGATCGCCAGCTGGTCCGGATGCTGCTCGGCGACTTCCAACACGGTCCGCGTAATCGGCACCCGCGACCTCCTTGCGCGACCTCGCCCTGGATCGATGCCCACCAGTCTAATCCCCACCTAATCCTCAATCGACCGGTCTGCGTGAGTTGTGACGACGTGGTGACCCGAGAGTTCTGCTCTGATGGTCAGGCTCGATCCGGCTCAGCGCAGGTGATTAAAGCAGATCGTCACCGACCTGCTCGAGCGCCTCGATACCGCGCTGGACCGCGCACAGCTCGGCGAGATCGAAGGCATTGAGATCAGCCTCAACACAGCCCAGGACACCAGCTCAGTCACGCCCTGTCCAACCTCGATGACACGCGCATCCGCACCAGCATCACGGCAGTGATCTCGGCTACGCAATATACATACGAGAACGCCGCGCACCGTCAAGCTGAGCATTGGGACTATCCCGACCTCAATCGTCGAGAATAACTCGGCGGGATACATTATTTTCGAGCAGGTCGGACTTCCTGGTCCGAAGATTCCGGATGCGAAAACGGTTGATCGCCGCCGGCAGTACGACGACGCTCGTGGTGAAGACGGAGTGGCGTTCTGGTTCGCTGAACGTCGCCGGTCACACGGCCGCGCTGGGAACCCGTTCGGCGCCGTCCCTGGCCAGGCCACCTCTCCCAGCAGTGCCGGGTGTCACCGCCTGATCAGAGAGTTCGGCGCACGCATCATCATTGAAGCGGCCGCCGCCGCACTCTAGCCGGCGAGGGGCGTCCCCTCGCGCTTCCCCACCAGAACACCAGCCACAGCCACAGCCACAGCCACAGCCACAGCCACCACAGTAGCAACATAGGGAACGGCGGCGCGGCCGCCCTAAGTCCTGCCAGGGCGGAGCCGTTGTGCGGCACTGTTCCTCTGCTGTTTTTTTGACCATTCCGGCCGGTCATCGTAGCTTCCTGCGCGGCTGCGTTCCCAGATTTTCAGACGCGGTCGCAGGCTCCCTTATTTCGTCTGAAATTCTGGGCACTTCACCGCTTCGGTCGCTTTCGATTTCTCTTTGCCGGAAGGCAAAAAAACAAGTTGTCCGAGGAGAAGAGAGAAATGCCATAACGTACGACTACACGAGAACACCTATCCGCGCAGACGCCGCCACTGCCCGGGCACGCGCCGACACGGCCCGCATCGTGGAGGCCCTGGACGTGAGCGTCGGGTGCAACAACTTCGACGTCGTCGGCCTCGAGGAGGACATCGACTTGTTCGTCGACGATGAAGGAGCCCTCAACGGGTCACGGCTGAACCTGCGCACGAGCATCATCGCCCAACTCGCAGTCAAACGGGGGCAAGGCCAGTTTTCGTGCCTCTTCCAAATGTGCGACGGGCAATCAAGTATCGCGGGCAGTCACTGGCCTCCCTCCCAGCAGAAATCGAACGGCGCCGCGAAGAGTGTTTTGTAACTACAGTACGAGAGGTACGGGTCTATCCGGGTGCCGAGTCACTGACGAGCGTGTCAAGTAGTGAACACCGCTTCGTGTGAAGGTTGGGTTGATTCGAACACACTCCAGCTCAGCTAGGCTGAAGGTCCTGCGATAGCTGCTGAAGAACACTCCTAATGACGCCTGACATTCTCCGGCCAAAGATGGTTTCATTAGCTCGGCCCCACGAGGGACGCACGAGAGGAAATCACCGATGAAAGCTCTCTACATAGACGCGGCCGTAGCCGGCTTGCGCCTGGTTGAGAGGCCAGAACCAACGCCGGGCCCCGGGGACGTCAAGATCCGCGTGCTGCGCACCGGTATCTGCGGGACCGACCTGCACATCGAGTCGTGGGATGCCTGGGCAGCCGGCGCCGTGAAGGCCCCGCTCATTCCGGGGCACGAGTTCTCCGGCCGCGTGGTCGAGATCGGCGAAGACGTCGCCAGCGTCCGGGTGGGCGAGCTGGTGTCGGGCGAGGGCCACATAGTCTGCGGGCACTGCCGCAACTGCCGCGCCGGTCGCCGGCACCTCTGCATAAACACCTCCAGCGTCGGTGTGAACCGGGATGGCGCCTTCGCAGAATTCGTCGTAATTCCCGCGAGCAATGTGTGGCAGCATCCGGAAACCATCGATCCCGACCTGGCCGCAATATTCGACCCTCTTGGCAACGCGGTGCACACGACCCTCTCTTTTCCCCTCGTCGGCGAAGATGTTTTGATTACGGGAGCAGGCCCGATCGGCCTGATGGCCGCGAAAGTCGCGCGCCACATCGGCGCCAGGTTCATCGTCATCACCGATGTCAATGAAGCCCGCCTAGAACTCGCCAGGCGGATGGGGGTCGACCTCGCGGTGAACGTTGCGATAGACCGCGTCGCGTCAGCCCAGAGTGCGTTGGGCATGACGGAGGGCTTCGACATCGGGCTGGAGATGAGCGGGCATCCGACCGCCCTGCTAGAGATGCTCGAGAACCTCACCCACGGCGGACGGGTCGCAATGCTGGGCCTTCCCAGCGCACCGATTGGCATCGACTGGGCAAAAGTCGTCAGCCATATGATCACCATCAAGGGCATCTACGGACGCGAGATGTTCGAAACCTGGTACGCCATGAACGCCATGGTGCAAACCGGCCTTGACGTATCGGCCGTCATCACAGACCGTTTCCCCGCGAGCGACTGGGAGCAGGCCTTCGCCGTCGCCCGCGGCGGGGACAGCGGCAAAGTCGTCATCGACTGGACCTAAGGAGGAGAAGATGTACGGAACAGTTCGCGAGCAGCTCGCGCAGACACTTACCGAGATTCGCGCTGCCGGGCTATATAAAACGGAGCGCCAGCTAGAGTCTGCCCAGTCGTCGCATGTGCGGGCATCGGGCAAGCCGGTGCTCAATTTCTGCGCCAACAACTATCTCGGTCTCGCAAACCATCCCCGGTTGGTTGCCGCGGCGAAAACCGCACTCGATGAGTGGGGCTTCGGCATGGCGAGCGTGCGGTTCATCTGCGGCACGCAGAGCCAGCACGTCGAGTTGGAGAACCGGCTTTCCACGCTTCTTGGAACCGAGGCGACCATCCTGTTCCCGTCCTGCTTCGACGCCAACGGCGGCATCTTCGAAGTGCTGCTCGGCGCCGAGGATGCCGTCATCTCAGACGAACTGAATCACGCGTCGATTATTGACGGGGTGCGCCTGAGCAAGGCAACGCGCTACCGCTACAAGAACCGTGACATGGCCGACCTGGAAGCCCAGTTGCAGGCGGCATCCGGTGCCCGCCGCCGCCTGGTAGTCACGGACGGCGTCTTCTCCATGGACGGCTACCTCGCCCCGTTGGATGCGATCTGCGACCTGGCCGAGCAATACGACGCCCTCGTGATGGTGGACGATTCGCACGCGGTCGGTTTCGTCGGGCCAACCGGCGCCGGAACCCCGGAACTGTTCGGGGTCACCGACCGCGTTGACATCGTCTCCGGCACGCTCGGCAAGGCTTTGGGCGGCGCATCCGGTGGCTACATCAGTGCCCACCAGGAAATAGTAGACCTGCTCCGTCAGCGCGCCCGCCCGTACCTGTTCTCGAACGCCGTCGCGCCATCCGTCGTCGCCGGATCGATCGAAGCATTGAATCTGGTGGCCGAGGGCGCCGAGCTGCGGGTAACGCTGAAGCGCAACGCCGAACTGTTCCGTGAGCGGATGAGCGCGGCCGGCTTCATGCTGTTGCCTGGCGAGCATCCGATCATCCCGGTCATGTTCGCCGACGAGCACGAGGCCGCTGCGATGGCGGACGCCCTGCTTGAGTTGGGCGTCTACGTGATCGCGTTCTCCTACCCGGTGGTGCCGCTTGGCAAGGCGCGCATTCGTGTGCAGTTGTCTGCGGCGCACAGCAGCGACGACATCATCCGCTGCACCGATGCCTTCGCCAGTGCCAGGGAAGCCCTCTCTGCGAAGTCGTAAGCTTCGGCAGAACCGTAAGCTTAAAGCATGTTAACCCTCGATTCGGTGCGGGATGCCGCACGACAAATTTCCGGAATCGCTCATGTCACGCCCGTGCTGACATCCAGAACACTGGACGACTTGTGCGAAGCGCGGGTCTTTCTCAAAGCCGAGAATTTCCAGCGCATCGGTGCCTTCAAGTTCCGCGGGGCGTACAACGTGATCTCCCGCCTCGGCGCGGACGAACTGAACCGTGGAGTCACAGCCTGGTCATCTGGTAACCACGCGCAGGCTGTTGCGCTTTCCGCCGCGATGGCCGGATCGACCGCGACCATTGTGATGCCGGCCGATGCGCCGGAGTCCAAGGTCGCTGCCACGCGCGGCTACGGCGCCGAGGTGCAGTTCTACGACCGCTTCACCGGCGACCGGGAAGCGATGGGCAATACCCTCGCCGCGGAACGCGGGCTCACCATCATCCCCCCTTATGAGCATAACGGAATCATGGCCGGGCAAGGAACGGCGGCCCTCGAGCTCCTGGAGGAGATCGGACAGCTCGACGAACTGCGCGTTCCCATCGGCGGTGGCGGCCTCATGGCGGGCAGTGCGACGGCGGCGAAAGGCCTCTTCCCTGGCATCCGGATGGTCGGGGTCGAGCCAGAGGCTGGTGACGACACCCGGCGATCCATCGCTGCCGGCGAGCGTGTGCAGATCGCCGTGCCTGACACGATCGCCGACGGCCAGGGGGCCGAGATTCCCGGGGAGCTGACCTTCGGCGTGAACCGCCGGCTCGTGGACGCCGTCGACCTGGTCACCGACGACCAGATCATCGAAGCAATGGCATTCGCCTTCGACCGATTGAAGATCGTGCTCGAGCCGTCCGGGGCGACCGCGCTCGCCTCAGTGATGTTCCGCGAGCACCGCGCGCCGAACCAGCGCATCGGCGTCATCCTGTCCGGCGGCAACGTTGGCCTGCAACGATTCCGCGAGCTCATGGTGCCCGCCAAAGCATGACCTCCTTCGCGCGATCCCCAGGCCCCGTGCTGTGATCCGAAGTCACCCATGGCTGCCGGGCGTCGCGGTGTCCGGCGCCGCCGCACTTGCGGCCTGGGGAGTTTACGCCGTACTGCCCGCCGTTCCCCTGCTCACCGCTGCGGTCGCTTTGGGCATCATCGTCGCCCAGCTACCAGCCGCGCAGGCGCCGCTCTCCGGATTTCTCGCGCCAGGGCTCTCTGTCGCGGCGAAGCGTTTCATGCGCCTCGGGATCGTGCTGCTTGGCCTGAAACTCAGCCTCGTCGATATCGCCGGTCTCGGCTGGGTCACCATCGCCTCGGTCGCGGCCGTCGTGCTCTTCACCTTCGGCAGCACGTTCTGGCTCGGGCGCCTGTTCCGCCTGCCCGGCCACCAGCCACTGCTGATCACCACCGGTTTTGCCATTTGTGCGCATCCGCCATCGGAGCCATGAGCGGGGTCGTGAAGGCCAAGGACAAGGACACTGCTACGCCGGTCGCGCTGCTAACCCTCTGCGGCACACTGGCTATCGCGATGCTGCCGTACCCTGCGCGGTACTCAGCCATGAGCACGTACGGCGCAAACTTCGCCCGGCTCGGCGTCCGTGCGATCGACACCACTATCGATTCGGCAGGCCAATGACCCGTCCAGGCATTGCCGATCCCTATCGGCGATGCCCGGAACTGTATTTGAGGACCTTGGTGACATTCCGGCAACCGGCCGTGGAGAGGGGCTACCGGGCCGGGGCGTGCGAGGGGGTCTCGCGGCCTTCTCCCACTTCCACTTTCGCGTCTGCCGGATCCTGCGCCTGGGCGCCCAGGTTGCCCCTGGTGAGCTTGTTCATGATCATCGCGATCGCACCATCGCCCGTCACGTTCGTGGCAGTGCCGAAGCTGTCCAGAGCGATGTATGCCGCGAACATGAGCCCCACCTCGGCCTCGCCGAACCCCAGCATCTGCGTGAGCAGGCCGGCGGCCGCGGCGATCGCCCCGCCGGGAACGCCAGGGGCGGCGATCATCATGACGCCCAGCATCAGGATGAACGGCAGGTAGGCACCGAAGCTGCTTTCACCGCCCGTGAGCAGCAGCACCGCGAACGAGAAGCAGGTGATCTTCACCATCGACCCCGAAAGGTGGATCGTGGCACACAGTGGCACGACAAAGCCCGCAATCGAGTCGGAGACGCCGTTCTTCTTCGTCGAGGCAAGCGTTACCGGAATCGTGGCAGCCGACGACGAGGTGCCCAGCGCCGTGAAGTAGGCATCGCGCATGTTCCACAGTGCCTTCAACGGGTTCACGCCAGCCATCCCTCCGGCCACCGAGTACTGCGCGAGCAGGACCACGAACGTCAGCCCGAAGGAGACCAGAGCCACGAGCAGGAACTTCGTGACGACGGTCACCGCGGAGCCGCTGGCGGAAAGATCCATGAAGATCCCGAAGATGAACAGCGGCAGTGCGGGAACGATCATGCGCCGGATCACGATCTCGATGATCGTGCGGAACTCCACGGCTGCGCGAAATAGCACCTTGCTGTGGAGCGCGGCCAGGCAGATACCGAGGATGAAGGCGAGCACCAGCGCGCTCATGACACCGATGACAGGTGGGAGAACGATCTCGGTCGCCGAGTCGCCGGCGGTGGCCACCACCGTGAGGTAGGGGCTGAAACCCGATTCGGAATCATCGCCGATCACATCGAGGCCGGCTCCTGCCAGCGACGGAGTGAACAGCCAACGGCTCACGAAGTAGGCGAGCATTCCCGCCAGGATCGTGGAGCCGTACGCGATCATGGCCGTGATCCCGAGCCATTTCCCGGCGCCCTTGCCGAGTTCGGCGATCGCGGGCATCACGAGCCCCAGGATGATCAAAGGCACGATGAAACCCAGGAATCCGGAGAAGATCGAGTTGTACGTCATGAATGCCCCGCCAAGCCAGGCAGGCATTACGGGGCCGGTCAGGATACCGAGGACGATGGCCAGGATAATCCAGCCGAGCAGGGGGAATGATTTGAACGACTTGACGATGGTCCTCCGGTCAACTGAGGTGCAGTACACGGGAATGTGAGCACGTTTGTGACGCAGGGTAGGCCCCGCCATGATACACGATGCGTGCCGGAACACCCAATCCGGCGCAACCGCCCGGGCGTCGACGGATGATTCCCTACCCAGACAAGGACGGCATGGGCGAGCCGGCCGGCGGCGACTAGTGTTCCGTGTTAATTATTTGTTTCCGTTTCATCTTGCCCAGCAGATGCTCCGCTGATTTGGTTCAGGTGAACGGCTTGGCGTCCTTGTTATAGTTCTCGATGTAGCGTTCCATCGCGTCTTGGAGGTCGGCGACCGATGAGAAGGTGAACCGTCTGTAAGTCTTTCTTGTGGCTGGCCTGGGGCTGGCTGGCTAGATTGGTGCTGGTTCTACTGACCGGGCGTGA
>NZ_PJJM01000078.1 GCF_002929805.1 Cryobacterium sp. Y50
CAGCGTCCACGAGGTCGCTCTGAATGGAAGATACGGCGTGAACTCGTCTGCTCAACACACCCTCCAGTCCGGCTCTCGCTGGCGAGTCGCTCTTGATGGCATGTGATCTGTCTACATCGATTACAACCTCACTCAACACATCGCTTACAAGATCTCTCACGACACCGCTGATGAGCGCATCATGGAGCGCCGTGGCGTTATGCCTGTTCGGCGGGCGGACTCAGGCGACGAATCGGGTGGTGCGTTCAACGAGGGTCGCGATCGAGGATCCTGACGCCGAGCCAGCGATGAGATCACCCTCCCAATTCACCATACGGGCGCAGCCCGGGAGTCACTTGGTCGTTAGCCTCGGCGGACCGTTCACTGGGCAGCACTTCGTCGCGAATTTGACCCGGAGCAGTCAGATGTGCGGCTCGCAATTTTCGAGCTGATCGGCCTCATTCACCTTGACAAATTCCGTCGTCGTAGGTACCGGTGCAGGCGGACTCCGACGTAACCGCGGCTGTGCAGGTAGAGGCTTTGATAGATCGTCTAGTGGAATACCTGCAGTTCGTTCTGGCTGGCGAACACGACTGCCAGGTCGTCACTGATCTGCTGCGGACTCCAGTTCTTCCGCAAGCGTTCCTCAACGACAGCGGCAAGCTGCCGATCATCGAGCTTGCTGAGTTTGGGTCGGCACGCTCTGATCTCACACCGTTTCTGTGCGGCATAGGGTCGATAGTTGTGTGTTACCGGGTGTGCGTTCCGCACGCAGCTCCAGACGGATCGTGGACGCCGCTGACACGCCGCACGACCCAGATCCCGCGCGATCGCCCGGACACCAGCACCACCCACCTCAGATTCGCGATAGGTAGACGTTCGTCCTGACCGAGAAAACGTCCCACAGAGGCAACCGTCGAAACGGGTACCCGTCTGCCAGCGACTTTGACCCATCGATATCCCTGTCTGCGACCCATTCCTAAAGATTCACACGGGGCCGACGCCGACATACTTTCCCGAATCCGAATCCGAACAAGTTCTCATAGATCTTCATGACCAATCTCGACGCCACAGACAACACCTCACATAAACTGTGCTGTTACGACCCCTAGAAACCGTCTGACGTTTCGAAGCATGTTGAACAGAGGCCCCGGCTCTTGACCTGAGATTGGCTCGGCACGATGGCGAGCGAAATCAATCTCTTCACAATCTCGAAGTGTTCTGCTTCTCGGTGCTCTGGCGCTCCAGGATCACAATGGAGACTCGGTAGAGCACCAGACTGATGGCAGCGACCGCCGCGAGAATTAACAAGACTGATCCGTAGGAGGACGCTTGGTCGGCGCCGGTGATGCCATCCAGCAGGTTGGGCTCTAGCCTCATCAAGGCTGCGGTGTAGGCGATGCCAATTGGCACGGCGATGTTGATGGTGAGGTTGTAGAAGCCGATGGCGATACCCGAATTCTCGACCGGCACCCGCGTAATGGCGGTCGAGACGAGTGGACCGTACATCAACGCAAAGCCCATCCCGAACAAGATCATCGAGATCACGAAGAATCCGATCCACGCGTCTACCAACAGTGCCGGGAGCAGCATCGAGACGATAATCCCGATCAACGCGATGGTGATGGCTTGCTTGGACGTGAGGAACCGGGCGATCTTGCCGGTGGCCGAGCCAACTATTACTGCGGCGATGTAGCCGGGGATCAGTAGCAGGGAGACCTCGCCGAGGTTATAGCCGTAAATGTCGGAGACGAGGAACGGGAACATGAAGGTGTAGCCCAGTTGGACCGAGTAAATCACGAACACGACGATGATCATCAGTGAGTATTGGGCGTTGGCGAAGAATGCGATGGTGATCACGGCGTTGTCGTGGGTTCGAATATGCCAGACGAAGAGGATCAGTCCTGCCACGACCGGCAGCAAATACCACAAGTTGAAGTTCTGCATGAACAAGATGGTTCCGGTGGCGAACACTGCGATCAGGAAGAGCCCGAACGCGTCCACGTGGCCGGCGTTTGTCGTCTCTGCGGGAACTGTGCGCAGCACGACTGGGATGGCTAATAGGGAAAGTAACGTGATTAAAAAGAAGGCTGCCCAGCCGATGTAGGTCGCGATGAAGCCGCTGCCGACGGTGCCGATCAGCAGCGAAAATTGAAAAGCCGCGGTGCTGAAGCCTAGATACTTCTTCTGCTCGTCGCCCTTGAAGTGTTTGGTGACATAGATCACGTAGAGGGTCTCGGCGGCCGCCAAGCCGGCGGTCTGAATCAGACGGCCGACCAAGATCAGCCAAAAATTGGTCTGGAAGATGAACCCGACGATCGAACCTGCCGTCATCACGATGATCGCGAAGATAATGAGTTTTCGGATGCTGATCGAGTCGGCTAGTGCGGCGTAAACTACGGCACCGATACCAATCAGGATGCCGGCCAGGGTGGCTTGCAGGCTGACGGTGTCGACCGGCAGGTTGAGATCTTTCGCTAGCGCCGGCGACAGGAACTTGAAGCCACTGTCCAGCACCAGCGAGAAGACGAAAAGGGACAGCAGAATGGGTACAGCCCGGGTTGGTTTAAAAACCTGGAACGGATCCGTAGCGTTGGTCGCCGTGCCCATCAGACCAATTCCAACGCGATCTCGATCATCGCAGTGAAGGCGGTTTGCCGTTCTGCAGGGGTGGTCTTGGCGTTGGTGACGAGATGGTCGCTGACGGTGAAGATGCCAAGCGCATCGACGCCCGCGGCCGCGGCGTTGGCGAACAACCCTGCCGACTCCATCTCCACGGCAAGGAGGCCCATATTCATCCACTTGCCCATGGCACCGGGATCGGCGCCGTAGAACAGGTCCGACGAGAGTACGTTGCCGACGTGAGTACGTTGGCCGCGCTGGTCGGCGATCCGCTTGGCCTGCTCTAGTAGCCGGTACGAAGACAGCGGCGCCCATAGGCCGGGCAGGTCGAACTGGTGCAGATAGTTTGAGTCGGTCGATGCGCCCTGGGCGATGACTACGTCGTAAAGGTTCATGCGCTCCTGCATGGCGCCGCAGGTGCCCACCCGGATCAGGTTCTTAACCCCGAAAAAATGGATCAGCTCATAGCTGTAGAGCGAGATAGAAGGGATACCCATACCCGTGCCCATTACGGACACGGGACGCCCCCGGTAAGTGCCCGTAAAGCCCAACATGTTACGAACCTCGTTGAAGCACCGGATGTCGTCGAAGTAGGTCTCGGCGATGAATTTCGCTCGCAGTGGGTCCCCGGGTAGCAGGATTGTCTCGGCAACGTCCACCCCTTTCGGATCAATGTGCGGCGTACTACTCGTGGCCATAGTGGGAAACGGCTCCTTCGTCGTTGACGGTGATCCGGTGTTAACGGTACTTGAACTCACGTGGACTCCATTGTCAGGATTACAGTATGAGGTTATACCTCTTGAGTAAGATGTCACACATGATACTGTCGGGGCAGCAAGGAGGTCGCGTGACGACCCGTTTGGAACCTCACCCGTTCTTGCAACAGCAACTCCACCTTGCCGTTGGCCAACCGATTCGAGTTGCCATTTATACTCGGCTTGCCGAGGGGATCCGCTCTGGCGCATTCCGGCTCGGCGAGATGCTGCCGAGAGAAACAGAGCTCTCTGCAATGCTCGGCGTCAGCCGCACGCCCGTACGCGAAGCGTTGCTGCTTCTCGAAGAAGACGGGTTGCTGGTCACCCGGCGCGGAGTTGGGCGATTCGTCACGGACTCCCTTCCGCGCGGCGGGCTGGAGCAGATGCGGCCATTTGAGGTTGTCTTAGCGAACCCGACCATGACAATGACTGTGCAGCCGGTGCGCTTCGAGTTGGAGAAGGTAACAGACTTCGTATCCAACCGGCTCGCGCTCGACCCGACTGCGAACGCTTGGATCCGCGAGAGCGTCTTGCTGCAAGATGGCTCTCCCGTTGCGACTGTTCAAGAGCATCTCCCTGCTGGGCGCTATCTCAGTGATGTGAGCGTGCGAATCGCATCCGAACTTTTGGAGATCGCCGACGAGCCACGGACGCTCCTCGCGTCCATGCAGGCCAACGGTCACGTCTTCACAAACGCCGTGTGCCAGATCGTTGCTACCGATGCTGGCCCCACGCGGGCGAAACTGTTGAACGTGAAGCCGTCGGCGGCGGTCCTCATCATTACTCAGACGGCGGGGCACTGCGGAGTGCCGCTCTACGCCGCGAAGTGTGTCGTCGCACCCGGTCACGGGTCGCTGTCGATAACGCAACACAACCCGAACTAGTGCCGCATTACGGCGGAACTGGGACGTGACTCTTATCGTCTTCGATCAGAGGCTAACCGCTCTGGTGGGCGCGGTTGACCGTGGAATCCACAGACACGTCCTACGAGCTCAACCCAACTGAAAGAAATTGAAAGGACGAGTGTAGATCAAAGCCGAGAACGGCAATCAGTGCGAGTGCGGGGAGAGAGGCGCAGTATTCGAGCGAGTTCGCCGCGATCTGACGCGTAACGACTTGGGCAGCGTCCGAGATTGGCGAGAGCCCACTGCATTAGCGGTGGGCCCTCGCTCATCACGATAACAAACGTCACTGATAACGTCATCCTAAAGCGATTCAAACGAGTTGCTCCCGGGGATTGAGCTTGGCGATTGACTGGGCCGATTGCAGGCCACCGGCGAGCTATGCGCGCAAAGCCCTGAGCGGCTGGGATTTTCCGACGAGTTCGGAGATAGTTACGAAAAATCCCTGACTACGCTACGCCCGGGGAAGGTGAGGAATCTGTCGGGGCTAATTTGTTTGGAGTGGAGAACTCCGGTTCCAACGGTACGGGCATGGGCTACACCCCGGTGTTGGAGTCCACAGTGACCGTTGAACCCAGTTGCGCCCGGGTACCGGCAGCCGGATCGGAACGTATCGGTGTTCCTTCGGGTTGGTTAGCGGCTGCCTCCCCACCGTCGGTGAAGGTGAATCCTGCGGATTCCAATGTCGTTTGTGCCTCTGCCATTGATGAGCCCCGTACTTCGGGGACGTCGACACGAAGCGTGCGGAGGGCGCTGGGGGATGCGTCGGCGAAGTCGTCTCCGCCGTACTTCGCATTGGCTACGGACATGACGTCAGGCCACATCCGATGGCGGGCCGTAGCGGCGTATCCGCTGTCGAAGTAGAGAGAACGCTGATTGAGAGAGCCGGTGACGCTCACGACACCGGCCACGGTTGCCACCTCGGTGCTGGCGCCACTCATCCAGGTATCAGCGGCGTCACCCGTTGTTCCTGTTTTTCCGATCATTGGAACGCGGGGACTGGTCCGGTAGTACGACGAGCGTGCAGTGCCCTCGCTCATCACGCGCTGCATGGCATAGGCCATGGCGCCCGCGATGGCGGGCTCAACTGATGCGCTGCACTCGGATTTTGGAACGGGCAGTTCGGTGTCATCCGCACCTACGATTCGATCGATGACGACAGGTGTACAGGTCACCCCATCGTTGGCGATGCCGGCGAAAGCGACGGCCATCGTGAGGGGCGCGATGTCGTTGGTTCCGAGCACGGAACTAGCCCCTTGGCTAAGCGGATCGCCGTCGGCTCGGTGCACGTCAAAGGCTTCGGCGGTCTTCCGGATACCGCACAGGTCGAGCTCTTTCGCCATGCCCAGGTATCCGGTGTTGTAGGAATTGATGGTCGATTCGAGCGCGCTGTAATTGGATCGGTTTTGGCTCAATGAGTCGTTGCGAGGATTCCACCCTGGGTAACGCTGCGGACCCCGGCAACTGTCTTGGAAAGCGCCCCAGTGTGACGTGCGCTCAGAATCGACGCGCTCGTTGAGGGAATGCCCCTCGCTCAACCATTCGGCCAGAGTGAATACCTTGTAGGTTGAACCGGGGTGAAAACCGCTCGAGCCCCCAGCGGCATAGTCGGTGTTGTAGTTGATCGCGGTGTAATTTGCTCCGGAATTTAGCACGGCCGGATCCTGGCTGTAGTCCTTATTCTGGGTCATGGCGAGCACCCGGCCGGTACCGACCTGAACGCTGGAAATGGCGGCGCCCACGTCTCCCGCGTCGGAGACCTTGGGAACATTTTCATTCATGGTTGTCACGGCCGCACTCTGCAGGTCCAGATCGAGCGTGGTGTACACGTCGTACCCACCACGGCGAAAATTGAGCAGCCGCGTTTCTTCGTCCTCACCGAAAATGGTGTCGGTCTGGAGTGCGTGCACGACGTAGTCGCAGAAGTAGGCGCTGGCGCCAGCTGTAGCGCAGCCGGTACTGGGCGCCGTGATGATCGGGGCGATTACGGTGGCGACCGCTCTCTCGTACTGGGCCGCAGAGATCTTTTTCTCGGCGAGCATCTCCCCGAGAATGTAATCGCGGCGCACCTTATTGGCGGCATAGTCGTTGGCGGCGCCATTGGTGTCACTGTCCGGCATATCGAGCTGAAACTTTCGTGGGTTGTTCACGATCGCCACGAGGCTTGCGGCCTGCGGCAGAGTTACCGCCGCCGCGGTCGTGTTGAAGTAATGATTGGCCGCTGCCTCAATACCGTAGACCGTCCCGCCGAAGCCCGTGATGTTGAGGTACTGGCGAAGAATGTCCGCCTTGTCGTACTTCTTCTCCACGGCGATCGCGAAGCGCATCTCCCGAAGTTTGCGCTCGGCGGTAACTTCCGTGGCCGCCGTGTAGCAGGCGTCGCTTTGCGTGTGATCGGCGATGACCTCGCATTTCTGCACGAGAACGTTCTTCACATACTGCTGCGTGATCGAGGATCCTCCCTGCAACGAATCGCTGAACGTGTTGCGCACAACCGCGCGAAGGACTCCCTGGATGTCAATGCCATTGTGCTCAAAGAAACGAGGGTCCTCCCCGGAGACCGCGGCATCCTTCACGAATTGGCTGATCGCATCCGATTCGACCTCGACCCGATTCTGGTCGTAGAACGACGCAAGCAGCACGGGGGTGCCATCGCTCTGGGTGGCGTAAATGTTGCTCTTTTGTGAGAGCTGCTCGATTCCCAGATAACCCGGCAGGCTGTCGAGGACGGTGATGGTGTTCGTCGCACTCAGGCCGGCCAATGCGACGACCGGCGTGATACTCGCCGTCACGAGGATGCCTGCGACGACACTCATTCCGACAAGTCCCATGAATGCGCCGAGGGACTTGCCTCTTGTTTTCGTGGGGACAGCGAGATTAGTGTCTAAAATTATCGCTACCTCATGGATCGATTAGTCGACAAAACGGGAGGAGTACGCCTCGACCGCTCACACGCGTGACGCCGGAGTCACGGTCTCATCCGTGGTGGGTAGAGTCTTGTAAGGTCCCTTATCGGGCTAGATGCCAAGGATCAACAATTCTTCCGACGACGTCTCCCCGGCGGCCCTGGCAAAGAGTTCAAATGCGGAAACAATTGCAGACTTTTGGTCGAGCGACAAGGCGGACAGGATTTTGGCAATATTGTCGCGGCGCTGTTCAAGGGCATGAGTGACTAGGTTTTGTCCTGCGGGCGTGAGTTCAATAAGTACCTCTCGCCGGCTGGCTGGTCTGGTCGTCCGCCTTACCCAACCGGCTTCGACAATGCGATCGATGGCCCGGCTCAACGTGGAGGGAAGGACACCGATGGCTTCGCCCAGGACGCCCATCCGCAAGGGCCCCGAGGTATCTAACAGCACGAGAACACGAAACTGGGGCAACGTCACGATCTCCAGGACGCCTGCGACAGATCGAGCCACCACACCCATCAGCGCACGAGAAGCTGTCAACGCGGCGTCCGCCGCGCGAGCGTCGAAATCTTCGTCATGAATCACTTACGCCCTCTTCTCATGCAATAGTTGCAAGAACACAACAATTGCAAGTATACATTTATGGCGGGCTGGCACCCAATGTAAACCTCAATACCAAGGGCTAATCACCGGCGAACAGCCCCAACGGCCCCGGGATGGCGTACATCGCCAGTCGATGCAGCGGTTCAATGGCTTCCTGGTACCGGTTTGGTTGAGAGTTGAGCTTCGCGTACGTCGTACGCATGCGGTACGCGAGCCCAATGCTCACGACTACGGGCACAGACATCGCCACGAATCCGGTCAGGAACAGCACGATGTGAGCGATCCACTGTGTGGTCAGAACGTTGAGGAAGCCAAGTTGGGCAAACCACAAGACATCCGTATACAGCCCGGCGAAGATAAAGAACAAGATCACGAGCCCTGCGATACTCGCCGCCGTAATAACTAGCGGGGCTCGGCTTCGGATAGGAGTGCTGGACGAAGAGGAAGTCACGAATTAGCCGCTTGCTCTCAGTGCTCGGGACACGTATAACGTTATCCCGAATTTACTGATCAATGCATAACGTCAACTCTGTTTTTAGCCAGTAATACCACTCTAAGCCGCTTAAATAATTGTTATTCAAGAAAGTTATTCACTGCTCACCAAGACAAATTATGACGTTATTTGAATCATTGGATTATTCGAATTGTTTCGTCGGTAGAGCATCTTCGCAAGGTGGTGGGGATGAGGAGAATCCCGAACAGTGGCATTGGTACGCTATGGACGGCTCAGACCATGGACGGCACACCGAAGAGCGCCCGTCGCGTGGCGGGGGCGCTTTCACCGCGTCGGTATTCGTTCATAGATCGTTGGTGTTTCCGCCGTTCCGTCCCGTTCCCTATCATCCCGGCACGGAGGCATTAGTTGTAGTCGTAGAAGCATCAGTGATCCCGCGAATGTCGCCGCTGATCCGTATATCTCAGTTGCTGGTGCTGTTGGGCAGGTACGGCTCAAGCCATTTCAGGCTGCCGTTTCGTATAGGGATTTGCACTGATTCGGTGTCCGCTCCCACGGTGATAGTGACATCCGCTACAGCACCTGCTATGTCATCAGCGGTCTCGAACAGAGTCGGGTATTCCTGGAAGGCATACTGTTGCCCCGGATCGAGGGTAACGGAGATCTTGTCGTCTTGGTCTGAGAGCGTTACCTGGATTTCTGCCTCTGACCCATTCAGGAGAACTCCGATAAGGCGTGCGGGCTCAGCCTCGCCGTGTGTGACTAGGAGCAGGTTTCTGACTTCGACAGGACCCACCTCCGCGTTCATGCCGAGGTTTATCGATCCCAGCTCCGTCGGAGGTATGGGAGGGGGTCCGAGGAAGGAGCAGCCTGACAACCCCCCAACCATAAGCAGCAACCCTGAAGCAATGATTCGATTACGCACGACACTCCGCCTGGAGGTAAGAGGAGCCTTGGTCTGGCTGGCGGAGCGCACGATGCTGCGGTCCGACAGTCGCACGGAGATCAGTGCGAACATTCTGGTCATTGTGGGTCCTCCTGCTTGGTCTATTGCGGCTACTTGTGGTCTTTCTGCTAAGGCCATCGCCCGGTGATTTTCACTTCCGACGATTAGTTTATGTGCCGCGCGCAACTCAACCCTTGACCGATGCCGCGCGGAAGCAGGCGTGTTTGGGGAAGATTGCGGAGAACATTATCTTGCGGGACGCGATCCAAACAAATTTTTCTAAGATAGTTGAACCCGCACCAGATTGCTTACCAAGTGCTTATCGATTTTCTGGGGCAGCTTGAGGCCTAGCGTAGATGGGTTTTCAGGAAGAGGGATGTTCGCGCGAATGCGTCTGTTGCCTCGACTGCGGCGTGGTGCGGAAGGTCCGGGTCCAGGGCAAAGCCGTGACGGGCCTTGGGGTAGACAATGACAGCGGATTGCGTGGTATTGGGGGTGAGGATTTCGCGCATCTGTTGGATGTCACGAGCGGGGGTGCTGGCGTCCTTGCCGGCATATATTCCCAGCCAGGGGGTCTTAAGCACGCGTGCGGCATCGATTCCGCTGAGGATGCCAGGCCAGCGTGGCGAAGCCAGGCTAGCGCCGTAGAAGGTGACGGCGGCGTCGATGCGCAGTGTTGCTGCCGCCCACACTGCGAGGGTCCCTCCCATAGAGAAACCCATTATCGCTACTTTCTGTGCTCCCTGGGCGCGGATCCAGGTTAGGGCGCTCTCGATGTCAAATGTGATCCCTTTCGCCGTAAGGGTGTCGTGGTACCGGCGGGCTTTTTTGAACTTCCCATCGGTGACGACGGGGTCCTCGATGCGGTGGTAGAGGTGTGGCGCTGCCGTGATATAACCGCAGCCGGCCAGGCGGACGACGAGATCGGCAACTGGCGCGGAGAGGCCCCAGACCTCATGGAGCACGATGACTCCAGCTCGCGCTTCACCGGTCGGCACTGACACTGTCAACGGGACATCACCAGGCCCTGCAGTTTTAATCGCGTGTGAATGGTCGGAACGGTTCGGGATCGGTTGCATGCTTTCTCCGTTCGTTCGAGGACTCCCTTTGGCCGCGGTGTTATCGGAGATATCCGCGCCTAGCTCGTGGAACCGGTGGACTGGAACGAGGAAGCTTCGTCCGTGATCAGGTTAGCGACGGCTTCAGGATGGCAACAGGGCGATGGCCAGCATCCGAGGTCCCGCTCGTTATTGCGGAGCCGGATGTCGAGCGCGCACATCTGACATTCCTGACGTGGACTTCAGTACGTGGGGTTGAATGGGAGCATGGATGCAATCTGCGTGTACACGATCGGGCATTCGACTCATCCCATTGATGAGTTCGTTGGAATGTTGACTAAACACGGTGTCGAACGACTCGTCGACGTGCGCACCGTTCCGGGGTCTCGTCACAACCCGCAATTTGCGGAACACGAACTTATCGTCAGCATGCCGGAGGCAGGTATTGACTATCAGCGGCTCCCCGAGCTCGGCGGGCTACGACACACCCCGGCGGCAGAAGCATCTATCAATGGAGCGTGGCGTAATAAAAGCTTTCGCAACTACGCCGACTACATGCAAACGTCCGAGTTCAGAGCCGGTGTCGACGAGTTGCTGGCATTGGCGAGGAATCAGACAGTGGCGATCATGTGTGCCGAGGCTGTGCCCTGGCGTTGTCACCGATCACTGATCGGAGACGCATTACTGGCGCGGGACTTTCAGGTTCTCGACATCATGAGTCTGACCTCGACCAAGCCGCACACACTGACCAGCTTTGCCAAAGTCGATGGCGACCGTGTCTGGTACCCACCAGAAGAGTGATCGATGAGGGTGCCAATCCAGATCGGGGCGACGTAGTACAGCGAATATGGTGAAGAGATTCGGCAACAGTGTGAAAGCGGAAGGTGCACCTATGATAAAAAAATTCTCAGTCGGCGATCACGTGCGCTGGAACTCCGAGGCCGGCCATGTGCGCGGCACCATTACGAAGATTCATACGAAGGACGTGGAATACAAAGGCCACATTCGCCGCTGCAGTGTTGATGATCCGCAGTACGAGATCACGAGCGACACGACCGATCACGTGGCGATGCATAAGGGCGAGGCCCTGACGAGAATCTAGCCGTGCGCGGCCACCACTATGGATACCAACGCGAACGTGCCCACGTTCTGTGCTTGCTGGCATTGGTGATGGCGACCACGGTCGGAGGTCGGCGGTCTGTGCCGCAGCCCGGATAGAAGTGAGTTGGCGCGCAGATGTGGTCACCTTCTGTTGCGTCATGGATGGTAAGGGTGGCATCACTTCGTAGCTATATTGACATGAGCTACTGCCAGTGCAAGTCTGAATTGTAGGCATGGACGGGTGAAGCGAGGACAGTATGGGCGAATTCACAACGGAAACTGATCAGCTCACGCGGGTGCGCCATCGCACCATTTCCGTCGATGGGGTAGAGATCTTCTTCCGGGAGGCGGGCCCGGCGGATGCGCCGACTCTCGTACTCCTGCATGGCTTCCCTGCTGCGTCGCACCAGTATGCGCGCCTGATGGATCGGCTCAGCGATAGGGTACATCTCATCGCACCGGATTACCCGGGTTTTGGTTACAGCAGCGCTCCCGCCTCGAGCAGCGGCGGCGGAGACTTCGTCTACTCTTTCGATCACCTCGCTGAGGTCATGGAAGCGTTTCTGGTCAGCCTCGGCATCGACGAGTTCTTTATGTACGTTTTCGACTTTGGGGCTCCTATCGGGTATCGCATCGCGTCGCGGCATCCGAATTGGATTCAGGGGGTCATCGCACAAAATGGCAACGCGTATGAGGTGGGGCTGGGGCCGAATATGCAGCCTGTGGTTCAGTACTGGATAAATCACGAGGGGATGGAGCCGGTTATCCGTGGAGCGCTGACAGCTGACGCAACACGCTCCCAGCATCTCGAGGGAACGGCACGCCCAGAGTCCGTCGATCCGGACGTATGGACCTTGGATCAACACTGGCTCGATCAAGCTGGACGAGACCAGATCATGCTTGATTTGCTTTATGACTATCAGTCCAATGTCGTGCTGTACCCCGTGTGGCAAGCGTGGATGCGCGAGCATCAGCCTCCCATGCTTGTGCCGTGGGGGCGCAACGATCAGTTCTTTTCTGAAGCAGGGGCGCGCGCGTACCTCGATGATCTTCCCTCCGCTGAACTGCACCTGCTCGACACCGGGCACTTCGCCTTGGATGAACAGCTGGACACCGTCGTGCATTTGATCGATGACTTCATCGGGCGACATACGCAAGAGGAGCCACTCGAAGTACACGCACCTTAAACACAAACAGAAAGATAACGACAATGTCATTTGAGCAACGCCTCTCCGTCCGGGATGTCGATCCTGAGGCTTATAAACCGATGGTTGCCCTTGAGAAGTACATCCACGCGGGAAGCTTGGGTGAAGCCTTGTTGGCGCTGGTGAAAATTCGTGCGTCGCAGATCAATGGTTGTGCGTACTGCCTGGACATGCACGGGCGTGAAGCTCGAGCGGCGGGCATCGATCAGCGTCGCCTCGATGTGTTGGCTGGATGGGAGGAAGCGCCGAACGTGTACTCCGAACGCGAACGTGCCGCCATAGCACTCACTGAGGCGGTGACACTCATCGGAAACGGCGGTGTGTCGGACTCGTTGTGGGGGCAGGTGAGGGAATCATTCGAGGAGAGGGAAATTGTGCAGCTATTGATGGCCATCGCTGCGATCAACGTGTGGAACCGTCTGGCGGTGAGTACTCACCAGAGCCTTCCACCGCAAACGACCTAACTAATCTCGCTACTCCCATGATCGGCGGGGAGAGATATACATCGACACGACGCACGCATAAACTTAATGGCCGTGACCTCATCGAATGAAAAGGTCAAGGAGTATGACTCCACGCGGGGATTGGCATCTGCGGGCTGACTCGGTCGCTGGCGATCTTGGACTAGCCGCTTTCGGCTTTTCGGCGGAGGCACCCAACGCGGCCGCGCCGCTCGACCGATCGTTGGCGTAGAGGCATCAGGGTCGACCTACGGGCAGCATCGAGGAGGTTGGTGAAGACCACAAGGCCGACAATCAGTCTCATCAACGGGTCACGGCTGACGAGTCGAAATCCTTCGGCGAGGTCCGACCAGTAGGACGTGTGCGGCGGGTCGTTGTCGTTTTTAGCGCGGCTGAGCAAGGCAGGCACAACGGTTACGAATGCCCAAGTCAGGAGAGCCGAAACTGCGAACGTGGCAGCATTGTCGAAGAGAGCCGCGATTGGTCCTACGGATGCCACAAGCAGTCCTGCGATCGAGGCGCCGATCAGCTTGGCGAACCGCTCCGAACCGTCGAGTAGGCCAATACACGGCGTGAGTCGCACACCCGCGCAAGCCATCAGATTGGGTAGCATAACCCGTCGAGCGGTCTGTCCAGGAGTGTCGAGCAATCCGCCTGCGAATATTATAAGGAGAAGCGAGCACAGTCGCTCGCAACCTGAGTGTGTCAAACCCCACAGGTTGCAAGACTCCAAGCTGAACCAAATTGGCGCGACTGGAGCCCAATAGCAGACTCGGTGCTAACTCACCATGTTCGCTTCGGGGACAACCATGATCGGCGATCGTCCGTGGTGCAGCACGGCTTGGCTAACGGAGCCTAAGAGCAGTCCGGGGAATCCGCCGAGGCCTCGGGTCCCGAGCACCACCAAGTCAGCGGTTTGCGTCGTTTGAACAAGAACTTCTGCTGGCTTTCCCACGAAGAGATGTCGACTGAGTTTCACGTCGGGGTACCGTTCTGCGACCGTAGTGATGACGCGGGTCAACTTTGCCAGTTCCTCTTCATAATACGGATCTGAATTTTCCATGGACGGCGACCAAACCAAGTCACCGACGGGTGTGCCTGTCACGGACACCAATGCAAGCGGTTTGCCGTGGATGCGCGCCATTTCTGCAGCTTCCCATAACGCTGGGCTCTGCATACCCGAGTCAACCGCGATCACGATTTGACCAGCAAAGGAAAGATCATTAATCACGTTATCCTGCTGCCGCGGCCGGTCTTCTACATGCACTGCTTCGAAGAAGGTTGGCTGCATCGTGCTCTTTTCGCCGCGTTCGTTGCGGGGGACACCACGAGCACCTTGATCGTCTTCCAACTCGGTTGCAGTGGTATCGTGCCCCTGCAAAACCACGACAGTGGGACAGTGTGAGTGGGCCGCCAGGCCCGAGGAGACGCTACCTAACAGTCGCCCGACAAAACCTCCTCTGCCGCGCTTGCCGACTACGGCCAGTTTGGTGGTTTCGGAATGTTCGACAAGAACCTTGGTGGCATCACCGGACTCCACATGCGCTTCGGTGCGGATATTTTGAGCTTCTGCGCGTTTCGTTGCATGGTCCAGAACGGCTTGGGCTTCTTGTCTCGCGGCCAGTGCATAGCTCGCTCCGACAATGGGATCCGCGACAAAAGTTGAGGGAAACGTGCTCACTAATCGCAGTGACCAATTGCGACTATTAGCCTCGACAATCGCCCAATCCAGAGCTCTATCGCTGTTCGACGAGCCATCAACGCCAACCAGAATCACATTGCGCATATTCACAGCCTTGCATAGTCGAGGGAAAAAGGAGCGACGTTTGTAGCACCAGTTCAGGGGCGCCCGTCCGGACCAGCCTCAGTTCTGGCGAGCAGTGTCCGTTACACTGGAGGCCTATTCGGGCACTAATTCTCCATAAGACTAATTCTCCATAAGATCGAGGAGAGGAAACGGTATGGCCGAGACAATTGTTCTCGCACTAAACGGCGGTACGGGAAGCCGCGCTGCGCTCGACTGGGTGATTGAGCGTGCCCGCACCATTCAGGTATCTCTGGAACTGATTACTGTCATCGATCTGGCAAGGTTGCCGATGACGATTACGAAGGACAGGGTCATTCCTGCTTACGAGCAGATGTTAATGGACGCCGCAAGTCGAGTGAGACGCAACGCGCCTGCTGTGCAGGTGATGACGTCGGTACGACGAGGCGCACCGCTCCAGGAGTTGCTGAATTCTGCCGCTAATGCCGATCTGCTCGTTATCGGTACGCGTGAGGCCACGGGCTCTCTCTATGGAACATTGCGCCACCAGATCGCAGCGGGGGTGAGTTGCCCCCTCGTTATCGTGCCCACAGACTGGACGCCTCGTAACGGTTCCGTCGTCGTCGGCGTGGATGACGACGAAACCTCTTACCTTGCGGTGGACTTCGCCGCTCGGGAAGCCGAGCGGCTCGGCCGTGAACTGTCGGTCGTACATGCGTGGCGTATCCCCACCTTGCTCGCTCTCAGATGGTTGGACGCTGGGGCTAGTCCGTATAACGAGATACGTATGGCACACGCTGAAGTTCTGGCAGGAATGGTCGAACGGGTCCGCGCCGAGCATGCGGCCGTGGTTGTTCGAGACACCCTCGAACACGGATCTGCTGCTTTGGTAATCACCGACGCGGCGGAGAACGCTGAAATGGTCGTGGTAGGCACCCCCGAACGGGGGATGATGGCTGGGCTGTTACTCGGCTCGGTTGCTCACGACCTGCTGATCAGTATGCCGTGCCCGGTCGTGGTCGTGCCGCACCCAGCCGACATGCCTCTGCTCATCGCGAACGCCGAGCAGAATAAATAATGACTCTGCAGAAGCGGCCGGGTCGACATATCGAGTTCATGCATCAATTACCCGGGTTTCGACGTGTGGCCCTTACGAGACTGTGCTTTCATGAGCATTACTTCCCAGACGGAGGCGCCCTTCCGAGCGCACGATCCCTATGCGCGTCTGGTGGAGGAAGTGCTTGCGGATCTTGAATCGAAGCCGGAGGGCTTGAACGTTAGCGCTGCAGAGCAACGGCTGGCGGTTTATGGTCCTAACTTGCTGGCTGCCCCGCTGACGAAGAACCCGGTGGTGCGGTTTTTGTCTCACTTCAACGACGTGCTCATTTATGTGTTGTTGGCCGCTGCCGTGCTGAAGTCGATTTTTGGCGATTGGATCGATGCCGCAGTGATTTTCGCCGTAGCCGTGATTAATGCGGTGATTGGTTTCTTGCAGGAAGGCCGAGTTGAGAAGGCGCTGGACGGTATCCGCCGGATGCTGTCCTTGCACGCGTATGTTCGCCTCGACGCTGTGTGGGTTGACGTCGATGCGGAAGCGCTCGTGCCCGGCGATATTGTGCGAGTTTAATCCGGAGACAAGGTGCCGGCCGATGTGCGATTGATCGAGGCAACCACACTGTGCGTGGAGGAGTCTGCGCTCACGGGCGAGTCGGTTCCTACTTCAAAGAAGACCACCCCGGTCCTGGCTGATTCGGGACTTGGTGATCGGCACAGCATGCTCTACTCGGGCACAATCGTTACCACCGGTCGTGGCGTCGGCGTCGGCGTCGTCACCGGCACCGGTATTGACACGGAGATCGGCCGAATCCAGTCCATGCTCACGGGGGTGCAGAGCCTGGCTACGCCGCTCACCCGGCAGTTGGACTCGTTCGGAAAGAAGGTAACGTTGCTCATTCTGGGCGTAGCTGGTGTCATGCTCGTGATCGGGCGTCTTTTGCACGATCAGAATGCCAATGATCTGCTGTCGGCAGCTATCGGGTTCGTGGTCGCGGCTATTCCCGAGGGCCTGCCGGCTCTTGTCACTATAACCTTGGCCCTTGGCGTACAGCAGATGGCCAAACGTCGAGCCATCGTGCGCAAACTCACCGCGGTCGAGCCGCTCGGCTCGGTTACCACCGTCTGCTCCGATAAGACCGGCAGGCTCACTCGCAACGAAATGACGGTGCGAAGCGCCGTCACCTGAGCCGCTCGTTACCACGTCACCGGCATCGGTTACGGGCCCATTGGCACGGTCAGCGTCGATGACGAACTCGCCACACTCGATACCCGCCCCGACCTGACTGAGCTCGTCACGGTCATGGCTCTTTGCAACGATGCCCGCGTTACCGAAGAGGGCGGCCACTGGCGTGTCGTCGGTGAACCGACCGAGGGCGCGTTGCGAATTCTCGCCCTCAAAACCAGCTTTGAGGCCGCCAGCTGGAAGTGGATCGTGGTCATACCGTTTGAGTCCGACAACAAATTTATGGCCATGCTCGATAAAGACCCCGACGGGAAAATGCAGATTCTTCTCAAGGGAGCGCCTGGTGAAGTACTCAAGGCAAGTAGCCTGCAGATCAGCATCGACAGAAGACCAGAGCCGATCGATGCGGTGTATTGGGAAAAGTGTGTGGACGATCTCAGTGCGCAAGGCCTGCGCGTGCTTGCCGCTGCACGCGGCGCCGCAGCCGACACGATGGTCGATCTCCACATCGAAGATATTGGCAACGGGCTGCTGTTTCTTGGTCTGGTTGGCATCGGCGACCCGCCCCGACCGGAGGCGATCAACGCGATCGCTACCATGCATGCTGCTGGTATTCGAGTAAAGATGATCACTGGCGACCATGCGGGCACTGCGCGAGCAATCAGCCGTGAGATGGGCATCACCCACGACGCGAACGCGCGGGTGATTACCGGCGCCGAACTGGAAGCGATGAGCCAGGACCAGCTCATTCGGATCGTGCGCGAGGTCGACGTGTTCGCCCGCACTAGTCCCGAACACAAGCTGCGCATCGTCAAGGCTTTACAAGCCCATAAGGAAGTCGTCGCGATGACGGGCGACGGCGTGAACGATGCCCCCGCGCTCACCCGTTCCGACGTCGGGGTCGCAATGGGGATCAAAGGAACGGAGGCGACTAAAGAGGTCGCTGACATTGTTCTCGCCGACGACAACTTCGCTACCATCGAGCGGGCCATTGAAGAAGGACGCCGCATCCGTGACAACCTGCAGAAGTCAATCGTTTTTTTGTTGCCCACCACAGCCGCACAATCATTGGTCATTCTCGTCGCCGTGCTCTTCGGATTTACCTTGCCTCTTCAGCCAGCGCAAATTCTCTGGGTCAACTTGATCACTGCCATCATCCTCTCGCTCGCCCTCGCTTATGAACCCGCCGAGCCCGGCATAATGCTACGTCAGCCCCGCAAACCAGGCGGATCCCTCATTGGCCAGGCCTACCTGGGCCGCATCCTCTGGGTGGCTTTGCTAATCAGTGGTGCCACTATCGCAGTTTTCTTCCTGGAGCTTGCTGTTGGGTCCCTTCTTGCGCAAGCGCAAACCACCGCCGTGACCATGCTGACTCTTAGCCAGATCGCTTTTCTTTTCAACTCGCGGTTTTTGCGTGCGTCAAGTCTGAAGTCTGCCGTGTTGCGCGGTAACCCAGCGATCTGGATCTCGACTGGCACGCTTCTCGTACTGCAACTCGTGTTCGTATATACCCCCTTCATGAACCTCTGGTTCCGCTCCGCGCCAATCGGGGTACGCGAGTGGGGGCACACCCTGGGCCTGTCTGCTGCGATATTCCTGTTCGTCGAACTGGGCAAGGCGATCGAACGAGTGCAGGCGCGACGACAAAAGTGACCGTGTCGACACACCGACAGCGTCAGTGGCGCGGATAAATGACGACACGACCCCACGGGTCACGACCCCAGCAGATCGTGCGACAGCTGTTATGGGTGCCGCCGCTTTGCCGGGGAAGTCGTTGCAGCTGCGTCTGGTGGTGTCCTCGGTGGACAGTGCATGCAGCGCGCCAGCCCTGAGCTCGGACGGCCCGGCCAGTGCGTGCGACAGGGCGGGAGTCACCACGTATGAATTAGCGAAGTCGCTGGGCGTGGACACGCCGACCTCCGTTGAGCTGACACTTGTGTTCGGGAGTACATCCGAGGCTAAGCAGGTCGCCGCAGATGTGGGTGCCTCGGCAACTCCCTGAAGGCGACAGGTCCGCGCAGCACTACATGACCCAACAGGAACCCTTTGAAAGACCTGGGCGTGGCGCGTTCAACTTCCGTGTTGGTTGGACTGGCGGTTGGCGCAGCTCGGTCACGTCCCGCAGCAGGGTCCGTTTTAACACGATTAGATGGGATGATGAATCCTAATTATCGGTTCTCCTCAGATGTTGCCGAGATAGAACGTGACCAAGTACATCGTTGGATCAGTGAGCAGTCTTACTGGGCGCCTGGGCGATCACGCTCACGGCAGGACGCAGCGATTGACGGCTCGCACAACTTCGGCGTGTACGACACCGATACCAGCAGGCAGGTTGCCTACGCGCGTGTCATCACCGACGGCGTTACGTTTGCCTGGCTTTGCGATGTCTTCGTAGACCCCGCAGTTCGCGGACAAGGTATTGGCAAAGCCCTCATCGCGGGAATTCTAGAGGAGTGTGAGCCCCTGGGGCTGAGGCGCATAGCGCTCTCAACCAACGATGCACACGGCTTGTATTCCAATCTAGGATTCACCGCTTTAGACAGTCCCGATACCTGGATGGAACGGATCGTTAACCCCGGCATATAGCCCTGCGAAGACTATTGGTGGAGGCGCGAGGCCCCAGTGGGAAGTGATGCCTGCGCCCATCTCCTCGACCGATATCGTGGAGTCCTGCTCCAGCTGACCCCGACGACTACCCCAGATTTGCAGGAAGTGACCGACTTTCTTTGCATCGCTGACCTCACTCTCAGCGGGCTCGATTCCCCCTCCGTGCACCTGTGGACGGCACGCGATGCAGAAACCGTCCACATCGTCGCCTGCAGGGGCTACGAGCGCAGCGACGACAACGACCACGTGCTCATTTCGGGAAAGTTCCGCCGCGCTGATCATTCCACCTTCGAGGTCTGTCCTGTCAAATGTGTGCGCCGCATCTACAGCAAAGTAGACGGTATATCCCAGGTTTTCGCCAATGCGTACTGTCTTTTCGCAGCAGTGATTGGTGGTGATGCCGCAGATCACAATGGTCGAGGTAGCGTTTTCTCGAAGCCAGGAGTCAAGATCGGGTGTGCCGTGAAAACTTAAGTTGAGCGTTTTCTGAACCAATAGATCCGGAGTGCCGGATATGTAGCTTTTCAACGCATTACCGGGGCTGCTGGGGTGTAGCGGGGAGAGCGGATTCGAGGAATTATGCTGCACGAAGCCGACCGGTCGCGAAAGCCTGTGCCACTCGCCCACTAACGCTGCGATGTTCTGATCACAGTCCGCGTTGTTTCGGGGTCCCCACCATTCGACTTGGTCAAATCCTTGCTGACCACGCTGTGGACAATCCCGAAGATCAATATCCTGTGTCGCGATGAGTTGTTGTGAGCCGTTGACATACTTTTCAGCGTATCCAAATGAAAGCAACGAGCGAATACCGCAGGTGCAACGCTAACCGATCGTGAACCCGGAACTGGTGAGTGTCCATAAAGGCGCGACGACGGCAGCCACGACAAGCACGATCATAAGGATTCGTAATGCTTTATCGCGGCGTTTAGGTCGAAGTACCGCGCCGGTGACCCACAGCGCTACAAACAGGGCAACGAGGGAGGCGCTGCCAAGAAGTGCGGGACCCGAGCGTGCATCAGGAGCGCAGCTTGGTGGCGCGGGGTAAATTGCCGGGCAAATACTGGGGAGCGATTGGGCGACCCAGATCAACAAAATTGAGACGGCGGCGATCATGGCAGCTGTCACCGTCCAGCGCCATAAAGCTCGCGCTTTAGCCTGATCATCCGCTGTGGTCGTCATGGGCTCAGAGTAACGGGGAAATACGTTGGCATGTAGTTCGTGAAAGCTGGATAAAGTTCTGCCCGTACGTCGAACGTCTTGCGGGACGGACTTATCGTGAGCGCTGTGCGAGGGTCCGGAACTGGCTCGAGAAGTGATTTTCCTGTAGGACGTGCATCGCATAGCCGGGCGGAACGTCGTCGGTAGTCAACGGGGAGCCGGGCTCACGTATCTCTTGCAACAGGACGCCCGCCGACCGAATTCCGGGGGCGATCACGAGCGGCTTACCGGCGAACGTCGTAGTGAGCGCCGCATGGGTGTGCCCACACAGCACGGCAACGATTTGCTCATGCCGGGTGATGATGGCCTCGAGCGCCTCGCTACTGCGCAGGAACAAGCCATCGACGGCCGCGTGATAGAGCGGCGTGGGTGGTTGATGCATCACGAGCACAGCCCGTTCGTCTCCACTTAAGGCATCAAGTTGGCGCGCCAACCACGCAAGGATCGAATCGGTCACCTGGCCATACCCGTGGCCGGGCACGGTGACATCCAGCAAGATAATGACGAGCTGCCCAAGCCGATGGACTTGGTGCACCGGCCCCGGAATCGGCGGAGATAGTCCAAAACGGGACGCAAATGCCATACGGTCGTCCGTGTTGCCCGGGCAGCAAAACACCGGAACGTCCATTGACAGCGCAGCCAGCAGGGACTCGAGGTTTTGAGCGGCCAACACCGTCTCATCGGCAGGAGGAAGGCTGCCCGCGCTCTGAGTCAGGTCGCCGCTCACGATGACAACGTCGGGCCGAATAGCGAGCCCTCTCAGATGATCGGCAACCTGCGTCAATCGACTGAGGGCCTCGGGGCTACCATCGAGGTGCGGGTCAGACAAGTGCGCGATGACTACCAATTGTCAGCTCCGATTCACTCTCGACGGTCTCGGTTGCCCCATCGGCTTTCTGAGCCTACCTAGCCTCTACCGAACACTGATGGGAAGTGACGTAGCCGAGCACCGACGCGATCACCCTGAACACCAGCAGTTCAACCAACCGCACCCGGGCGTTCGACACGGCATTCAGCGAGGGCATCCCACCACTGGGACGTTGAGCCTGGGACGGTTGGTCACGGATTCTTCCGCACCGAAGAGGCAGTTTCGCGCGAGGAACATCTTGCGGTTTACTTGTGATCTCCATCAAATAGGATCGCCCCATGACCACTCACTGCGCCTTTCCGATTGCTGAGTTCGCCTTTCCGGGCCCCCTGAGGGATCGGCTCATCGCCGCAATCATGGACGGCACGAAGACCTCCACCAGCTCGATGCTGCTGGAGTACTCGAGAGAGAACGAACCGCTGCCGGTCATCGGGGCCTGGCAGACGGTCGTGGATTCCCACAATTCAGCGGTGGCTATCATCCAGACGATTGCTGTCGAGATCACTCGACTTGCCAACGTCGGAGTCGCGCATGCGCGCGATGAGGGCGAAGGATTCGTCTCCGTCGCCGCCTGGCGCACCGTTCACGAGGCCTTCTGGCACAGCACGGAGTTGCGGGTGGGCCTCAAGGACCCGACCTTCACGGTCGACGACGACACGCTCGTGGTGCTGGAACGGTTTCAGGTGATCCAATCGCACGGCCACACGGCGCGGTAATCCTAGTGCTCACACAATTTATTGAGGTTTCCCGGTGGACTGGCCAGCCAGAAATCGGCAGCCGTGGAGCTTTATCACCGTCTGTGACAAAGAGCACCGCGGAGCGGGAATGTAACTGTATCGTCCAACAGCCTGACCGGAATGCCTCTCTCGGCTATGCGTGCGTATCCATCAACGACCAGGATTTCGAGCTCAAAAGGGTGTCCTGGTCACTCTCAGCAATACCACCAAAATGACGATCACCGATCAAGATCTCACCGGAACGAAGCGTGCCCGGCAGGTCTTTTCGAGCGGCTTGAGACACACAGCCAGGACCACACCGACCGCGACTAAACTAGAGGCTTCGGTTTAAGGGGTGCGTGCGTGATCGACCAGGAGCTTGTTCGGGAACAGAACTATGTCCAGTCGCTGTATGAGCGGTTGGATGCACTGGCGGAAGAGGCCGAACATCAGCTGATCGAGGTGCGCCGCCTCGACGTGGGCGGCAACCACCAGTCCCGCAGCGAACGCGATACTTTTGCCCGTCTGTATGAGGACCGCATCGTGCAATTGCGCGAGGTCGACGATCGGCTCGCCTTCGGCCGGCTCGAAACCATGCCGGACGAGTCGGGCGACTCCGTCTATCGCTACATCGGGCGGGTCGGACTGCGTGATACCGACCACAAACCCCTATTGCTGGACTGGCGGGTGCCACAGGCGAGCGCTTTCTACCAGGCCACCGCAGCCACGCCGCTCGGCGCGCGGGCTCGCCGTCATTTGCTGTCCAAGGGGCGCAGCATCATCCGTATCGAGGATGAGATCCTCGACGCCACCCTGCTCTCTGACCCTTCGGCCATCACGCACCAGGGTGAGGGCGCGCTGCTCGCGGCACTCACGGCGCAGCGCACCGGGCACATGTCCGACATCGTCTCGACCATCCAAGCGGAACAGGACCGCATCATCCGCTCTGAGCTGGCCGGCATTCTCGTCGTGCAGGGCGGCCCAGGTACAGGCAAAACCGCCGTCGCTCTGCACCGCGCCGCCTACCTGCTGTACACGCACCGGGATCGACTGCGTGACAGCGGCGTGCTCATCATTGGTCCGTCACGCTCGTTTCTGCAGTATATCGAGGCCGTACTGCCGTCGCTCGGTGAGACCGGCGTCGTGTTGGCGTCGGTCGGGCAGCTGTTTCCCGGCGTCGAAGCGACAATAGAGGATGCCCCGGCCGTCGCGGCTCTGAAGGGCCAGTCGTTCATGGCCGATCTCCTGGCACGGGCAGTGCATTCCCGGCAGCGAACGCCTGCCGCCGCGCAGGTGATCGTCGCTAACGGCGATCGCATCGTGTTGCAGCCGGAGCTGGTCTCCCAGGCGATCGCGCGCGCTCGAGGCACCGGCAAGACCTACAACGAGGCCAGGGTCACATTCGTGAAGATGGCCATCAACGCGTTGTCCCGGGTGTGGCTCGAGCAGCTGCAGCAGCAGGGTCGGTCGATGGACGACACCGACCTGCCTATGCTGCGCGAAGACCTGCGTCTGGCCGACGATGTGCGAGTTGCGCTGAACACTGCCTGGCTGCCGCTGACGCCGCAAAAACTGCTGCAAGACCTCTACGCCCGGCCACAGTGGCTGGAGGAACTGACCCCGCGCTGGCGTTTCGCCCAGCGCAAACTATTGGCGCGCCCGCGCGACGCCGAGTTCACGATCGCCGACATTCCGCTGCTTGACGAGGCGGCCGAGCTGCTCGGTGAATACAACGCCGTCGACCAGGCGAAGAAGCGCGCGCTCAAGGAACAGCGCAAGCGTGACGTGGAGAACGCCGAAATCGCGATCGAGAACATGCAAGTGAAGGGCCTGATCAACGCCAAGGACCTCGCCGCTCGTAGCGCCGAACTCGACGAATGGGTCACGACCAGTGAGCGAGCCGCACGAGACCGCAGCTGGACCTACGGCCACGTCGTCATTGACGAAGCGCAGGAACTCTCCCCGATGCAGTGGCGGCTGGTGTTGCGGCGTGGTCCGCGTCGGTCGTTCACGATCGTCGGCGATATCGCGCAGGCGGCCAGCGCTGCGGCATCCGCTAGCTGGAAGGAGGCGTTGCAGCCGGTGCTCGACGGCTCACCCGAGGCCGACCGCTGGCGGCTCGAAGAGTTGACCGTGAACTATCGCACGCCGAGCCAGATCGCCACCGCAGCCGAAACCGTCGCGATCTCGCACCATCTGCCGATCACGCCTTCGCGCACGGTGCGGTCGAGCGAGTGGCCGGTCGCGACGGTAACGGATGCCGCGGTGGCGGTGCGCCGTGACCGGGCGCTGGGCGCCGGCGGCACCCTCGCCGTGATCGTCGTCGACACCGATCTCGACGCCCTGGAAACAACTCTGCGCGCAGAATTCGGCGACCTGCTCGGCGTCGGTGCGCTCGGCCTGAGCCGGAAGATTGCGCTGCTCACTCCGCGGGACGCCAAGGGGCTGGAGTTCGACGCGGTCATCGTCGTCGACCCGGCGGCGATTCTTGCGGCCTCGGAGCGTGGCGCGGGGGCACTCTATGTCGCGATGACCCGCGCTACGCAGCGGCTGTACCTGGTCGGGGAAGCTCCGCTCGGTGCTGCGCTCGGCTGACGTTCGGTGGACGCGCGCAACCGTGGAGAATCGGCCAGGAAGAGGGCGGATCGCCTCGTTCTTGCTTCCTGCGGGTGAGATCTCCGCAGTTGTGTACCCTGTCGCCCAGACGCGCGCGGCCGTGGCTTAATCAGGAAATGCCGTAGCTGCGACGGTTCCGACCCGCGGCGCGGTGCGACGCCCAGTCGCGCACCCGACGAATCTCCTGAATTAGCCACGAGGAACGCTCGTGCCGCTGGCCGTTCGGCCGGGTCGGCTAGCGTGGAGCTATGACATTGGAGTCTCACCCCACGCCCTTTTCCAGCCTCGACGATTACGTGGCGCTGCCCCGCGTGGAGAGTCTCGCCCTCTCGCCCGACGGCCAGAGGGTGGTGCTGACCGTCGCCACCCTCACCCGCGACCAAACGAGCTACGAGCGGGCACTCTGGTCGGTGTCCGCCGATGGCACCGGCATTCCGACCCGCCTGACCCGGTCGGTGAAGGGCGAATCCGGGGCCGCGTTCACGGCCAGTGGCGACATCCTGTTCGTGTCCGCCCGCGCCGATGCCGCCGCTGACAAACCCGACAAACTCGACAAAGACGCCGAGGCCGCCCAGCTCTGGCTACTGCCAGCCTGTGGCGGTGAAGCCCGTGCGATCACTCGCCTAGCCGGGGGAGTGTCCGGCATCGCTGCGGTGACCACCGCCGCGACCTCGCTCGTGATCGCCGCCGACCTGCTGCCGAGCGCCGCTGACCTTGAAGCGGATGCCCTCGCCCGTAAGGAGCGCACCGAGAAGAAGGTCG
This sequence comes from Cryobacterium sp. Y50, assembly GCF_002929805.1. Lineage (GTDB taxonomy): Bacteria > Actinomycetota > Actinomycetes > Actinomycetales > Microbacteriaceae > Cryobacterium. The sequence goes on from NZ_PJJM01000078.1 coordinate 25,784, forward strand.
TGGCCATTCTGCACGAAAGCTACCCGGTGCGGTTCTGGGACCACGACCTTGGGCCCGCCGAACCGCACCTGCTCGCGCTCGACCTCGCCGACCTGCACGACACAATCACGGGCCCCGTCAGTAGCACCGAAGCGGATGCCCCCGCTCCCTACCCCGCCGACCTCCCTCGTCCCCGAGACCTCACGCCCAGCCCCGGCCGCACCATGGATACCGCCGGCCAGGCCCTGACCCCCGATGGATCCACGCTCATCGTGGCCCTGCGGGTCGCCGAGCAACGGTCCGGCCGCTACGTGCTGGTGTCGCTCGACGTCGCCACCGGCGCCCAGACCGTACTGTTCGACGAGCCCAAGGTCGACTTTGAGTCGCCGAACGTGAGCCTCGACGGCCGACAGATCGCCTTCGTCCGCTCCGCTATGAGCACCCCAGTGGGCCCAGCCGACCAGGAACTCTGGGTCGCCGACCTCGATGGCGGCCACCCGCGTCGCCTCGCCGCCGACTGGGACCGCTGGCCGACCAGCCTGATTTTCGACGCGCCGCACGCCGTCGGACCGCACGCTGGCGTCACGACTGCGCTCATCGTCACCGCCGACCATGACGGGCGGGGTCCGATCTTTCGTGTGCCGCTCGACGGCGGCGCGCCCGAGCAGCTCACCACTGACGACTTCAGCTACACCAACGTCTGCGTTGACGCCCAGACCGGCGACCTCGTGGCGTTGCGCTCCTCCTGGATCGCGCCAGCGCATCCCGTTCTCATCGGCCGATCCGGCACCGTCACGATGCTGGCCACACCCGCCCCGCTGCCCGATGTCCCCGGCACGATCACCGAGGTCGAGACCCGAGCCGAGGATGGAGCGCGGGTGCGCGCCTGGCTGCTGCTGCCTGCNGCCGAGGATGGAGCGCGGGTGCGCGCCTGGCTGCTGCTGCCTGCGGGAGCCGCGCAGGAGCATCCGGCCCCGCTGTTGCTGTGGATTCACGGTGGCCCGCTGAATAGCTGGAACGCCTGGAGCTGGCGGTGGAGCCCGCTGCTCGCCGTGGCCCGGGGCTATGCGGTGCTACTGCCCGACCCTGCGCTGTCGACCGGATATGGCCTCGACTTCATCGCGCGCGGCTGGAACGCTTGGGGCGCCAAGCCCTATACCGACCTCCTTGCGATCGTTGATGCCGCCGAAAAGCTCCCTGAGATTGACGAAACACTCACAGCGGCAATGGGCGGATCCTTCGGCGGCTACATGGCGAACTGGGTCGCCGGCCACACCGACAGATTCCGCGCCATCGTCAGCCACGCGAGTTTGTGGTCGCTCGATCAGTTCAACGGAACCACCGACGACTCGCAGTACTGGCAAAGCATTTTCTCGGCGCAGGGCATGATCGACAATTCGCCGCACCGGGCGGTGCGTGACATCGTCACACCAATGCTCGTAATTCATGGAGACCACGACTACCGGGTGCCGATCGGCGAAAGCCTGCGACTGTGGTCGGAACTCGCCGAGCACCACGCGACTGCTAATGGAAGTACCCAGCACAAATTCCTCTTCTTTCCCGACGAGAACCACTGGGTGCTGGGGCCCCAGCACGCGGTGGTCTGGTACGAGACCGTGTTCGCTTTTCTCGACCAGCACGTGCACGGCGCCGGCTGGAAGCGGCCGCGCCTGCTCGGCTGATTAGGTCAGGAGCACCCGGCCGCGTCGGTTAAAGTGGAAATCCGGAAGGGAACGAGCTAGTGAGTAACATTGCAGGCGAATTGGCGCGGGTACGCGAAGCCTTCGACAAACCCACGCTGCGGCTGCTCGACCGCAAGTGGGCACCCTTCGTGCTCGCGGTGTTCAAGAGCTCGTTCAGTCGTGACCGCCGCAGTGTTTCCTGCGAGGCGCTGCACACCCAGGTGGATGCCTACCTCGCCGACCTCCGCAGCATTGGCCTGAATGCGCCAGAGAAAACGGGTCGCGCTCTCTGCGTGCAGTGGATGAACGACCTCTGGCTCTACCGCGAGATCAGCGACGCGGGGCAGGGACCGGAGGAGCACTACTCGCTCACCAGCCACGCCCTCGAAGCCCTGCTGCTCGTCGACGGTCTCGCCCGAGATCGGGCGCTAATCAGCGAATCCCGCCTCACCACGATCGTCGACACGGTGCGTCATCGCGCTACCGAAGCCAACCCAGACCGCGAGGAGCGGGTGCGCCGCCTCGACCAGCAGATCCACGAGTTGACCAGCGAACGTGACCGGCTCTCCGACGGCGGCGACATTGCGCCGGCCTCTAACGAGCAGATGCACGAGGGCTACGCCAACCTCATCAACCTCATTCAGCAGCTGCCGAGCGACTTTAAACGGGTCGAAGAGTCCGTCGCGGCCATGCACCGCCAGATCGTCAACGACTTTCGCGGCGAGGACCGCCCGATCAGCGAAGTCCTCGACGACTACCTCGCCAAAACGGATACCCTCATGTCGTCGACCGCGGAGGGTCGCGCCTTCGAGGGCGCGTTCACCCTGCTGCGCAACGACGCTCTGCTGCAGGGGCTGAAAGCTGATCTCGAGACGATTCTGCTGCATCCGTTCGCCCTCGAACTCAGTCGCACCGAACGCCGCAGCTTCATGAGCACGGTCACCCTCATTCGCAAGGGCATCGACGACGTGCTGACCCAGCGCAAGGGGCTCACTACCACTTTGCGCGAACACATCGTCAACCACGACGTCGTGAAAGACCGCGAGCTTGAACGTGTGCTGCGCGACGTGAACCGGGAGCTCGCGACCTGGATGCAGACCGCCGGGTCCCGTTCCGCCGTCACGGCTGAACTCATGCCGGGCACCCTCGACGTGGAACATCTGCACGAACGATTCTACGATCCGGTCGCCCACCGCGCACCGCCCGCATTGGCCGATGTGTCCGACGCCGCGCCCGCGGCGCCGAGCCTCGATGCCCTGCGCCAGCAAGGTGGGCCGCTGCTCGAAGAACTGCGCGACGCCCTCGTGGCCGCTTTCGCAACGGGGGAGGCGGCGTCCGTGGGCAGCGCTTTTAACGGACTCGACGCGAGTCTGCGTCGGCCGGTCGAGATTCTCGGCCTGCTGCAGCTCGCCGCCCAGCTCAGTCCGGGAGCGGCGGGCCTGGAGCGCTTTGAAACGGTGCGACCGGATGGCTCAGTGCGTTTCTTCGAGGTGCCGCGCCTCATTTTGACCGACGACGACACGGCGGCTTTGGCCGCCCAGAATTTGGGTTCTGAGAATGATTGACGACCTGGCCGACACCGGCATCGACAGCGACCCGGCCAGCCTCTCGCTGTTCGAGGGGGATGAGGGCGGCCTGAGCGTGGAGCAGCGCCGCACGCTGGTGCTGCTGCTCAAGCACCGCTATATTTCGTCGGCGCTGCAGCCGGCTGAGTGGCAGACCCTGCTGCAGTCGCAGAGCTTGCTTAAATCGCGGCTCAACGACGTCTTTCTCGACCTGCACGTTGACCTGCACTACGAGATCGCCTTCAAGCGGCAGGCCCTCGGGGAGGGCGGCGAACGCTTTCCTACCCTGCTGCACGACGTTGCCTACAGCCGCGAAGAAACCATTCTGCTCGTGCTGCTTCGCCAGCGCTTTCGCAGCGAACGCGCCAACGGCCTCGAAATTGTTCTGGTCGATCGCGACAACCTGGTCGACAACGTTGCCCATTTTCGGCCGGAGCACGCGACCGACCTGTCCGGCGACGCGCGCAAGGCGACGGCCGCCGTCGACAGCCTCGCCAAGGCGCGGGTGTTGCTGAAGACCAGCGACCCCGACCGCTTTCGCATCTCCGCCGTGATCGAAGTACTGCTGCCGGTGGAGCGCCTGCGCGAGTTGCTCGAGTGGTTGCGCACCGAAAATAACGAACCGCTGATGGAGCCTTTGGTATGAACGATTCCCCGCTGTTCTACATCGATGGCGCCACCGAGGGCACCACCCAGTGGCGCGCCGAATCGATGCAACTGGTCAACTGGGGTGGCTTTCATGGCCACCACGAGATCGACTTCAATGCCTCGGCCACGCTCGTTTCCGGGGCCTCCGGCACCGGCAAGAGCAGCATGCTCGACGCCTATCTCGCCCTCATGATGCCCTCGGACACCCCGTTCAACGGCGCTTCGAATGACGCCGGCTCCGGCCGGGCGCGCAGCGTCGACCAGCGCAATCTGATGACCTACCTGCGCGGTAAGACCGACGCCAACCGCGAAGCCGGCACCGACGAGCTGACCGACCAGGTGCTGCGTGGCGCAAAGGCCGCTACCTGGGGCGCTATCGCCATGACCTTCGTCGACGACAACCAACGCCGCTTCACCGTGCTGCGGGCCTATTTCGTGCCGCGCGGCGCCAACAAATTCGCCGACGTCACCATGAAAATGGCCACGACAGATGGATGCCTTGACCTGCGCGACCTCGCCGCCATCGCCGAGAATCGGTTCGACAAGCGCGCCCTGAAGGCCCACTTCGACGGCCTCGACGTCTTCGATACCTACGCGGCTTTTGCCCAGACGCTGTACACGCGGCTCGGCATCGGCGCCAACGGTGAGGGCAGCAAGGCGCTGCGCCTGCTCGCCCGCATTCAGGCGGGCCAGCAGGTGAAAACGGTCGACGGATTGTACAAGTCGATGGTGCTGGAAGAGCCAGCGACCTTTTCGGCCGCCGACAAGGCCGTCGACCACTTCGAAGATCTCGAGCGCTCCTACGGCGCCATGGTAACCGAGGCGCAGAAGGCGCAGGTGCTCGAACGCCTACCCGATCTGCACAGTGCCTATGAAGTGTCGACCGCCAAGGCTGACCTGGTCGACACCTTCGGCGTGCACCGGGCCGGTGATACCCCGTTCGTGCTGTGGCAGTTGCAGACCGAGCAAGCCTTGCTCGAGACCGCTGCCGACACCAACCGGGTCGCTCGCCGGGACAACCAGGTGGCCCTGAGCTGGGCGCGTGACGGTGAAACCACTCTGAAAAACCGGGTGGCCGAGTTGCAACAGCAGCAGCGTAACAATGGCGGCGACGTGCTCGAACGCCTGCAAAACGAACTCACCCAGCTGCGCAACCAGCACGATGACGTGGCTCGGGAGCGCGCAGGCTTCGACCATCGGGTGCAGAATCTCGCCCTGCAGGTCGACTCGCTCGCTTCCTTTGCGGCCGCCCAGCGCGCCGCCGAGGAATTCGCCGCCGGGTTCGCCGCCGCCGAGGCTACCCTGGAGGCGACCCGCACTGCGCTACAACGCGAGTCGTACCCGGTGGAGGAGGGCATCCGCTTACTCAAGCAGGAACGTGCCTTTCTGACCGGACGCGAGAGCCTCGTACCCCAGCAGTTGCACCAGGCCCGCCTGCTGATTGCCGAAGCTGCGGGCATTCCGGTCGATGAGCTGCCGTTCGTCGCCGAACTGATCGATCTCGCCGCCGGTGAAGAGCAGTGGCGGCAGGCCGCCGAGGTAATCCTCGCCTCGGTCGTCAGGGTTTTGCTCGTCGATGAGACCCGGCTCGCCCAGCTCAGCGCGGCGATCGACCCACTGCAGCTGCCGCTGCGCATCTACTTTGAGGGTGTCGCGCTAAAGCCGCACGTCGTGGCCGACGGCGACGCCTGCTACGTGTCGGGCAAGCTCGACGTCAAGGACTCGCCGTTCAGCAGCTGGGTACAGGCGCGACTTCGGAGCACCAACCTCGACGCCCTGTGCGTGGCCAGCCCGTCCGAGCTGGGGGGCGCAGGCGCACGGGTGACTTCGAGCGGGCAGACGCGCAATGGTTCCCGAGGCGCCCACGGCGTGAACGCGGGTCAGAAATCGATCATCGGATTCTCCAGCCGCGCCAGGCTAGACGACATTGCGTCGGAACTCGCAGTGCAGGGACGGGTAGCCGATGCTGCCGCTGGGCGAGCATCTGGTGTCGCGGACGGTCTCGTTGATCTTCGCAACAAAAAAACCGCTCACCAGCATATTCTCGACACCGACTGGTCGACCATCGACGTTGCGGCTGCCGCTGAGCGCATTGCGGGCAAGAAATCCGAGCAAGAACGGATGCTCGCCGGCAGCGATATTCTGCGCGCCCTGAACGATGAAGAGGGCCGGCTGGCTCTCCAACTCGATGTCGCAGGGAAGCAGAAGCACGCGGCCGACCAGACCAGCGCAACGCTCGCCGCAGAGCAGAGCAGCATCGTTGACGCGCAAGACAGAGTCAGTGGGAGACTGGACCAGATCAGACAGGACGACGCGCTCGTGCTCGCGGTCGAGCATGCCGTACACCTGAGTGAGCAGTTCGCGCTGGTCACCGACCCGAGCGATTTCGCCGGCTTTCCCGCCGGCCTGAAACGCCTGCGCGAGCGGTTGATTGCGCAGTCGACGCAAGACCGAGATAGCGCGGCACGTGATCGCGCGACCATGATCGGCATCTTCGAGTCCTTCCAGAGCCGCTGGCCAGACCCGAACATCGGCGTCGCGCTTGAATCAGTCGCGAGTTACACCGACATTCTCGACGCGATCCGCACCCTCGGCCTGTCGGAGCGGCGGCAGGAATGGAAACGCCGGCTCTCCGCCTGGAGCGGGCAAGACCTCGTGCCGCTCACCGGCGCTTTCAACTCGGCGATCGAGGAGATCGAAGACCGGCTGCGACCGATCAACGAGATTCTCGCGACACTACCGTTCGGCGCGGGCCGGGACCGCCTACAGATCGCCCTGCGGCGCCTTCACCGAGACGACGCGACCGCGTTCCGCAAGGAACTCAAGGTGCTTGCTTCGGGCGCGACTGAGCAATTCACCGATGATGAAACCGAGGATCGCTTCACCCGGCTGCAGCGGTTCATGGCTTTGATTCGCCGGCCCGACGGGCTGAACAACTCTCAGCGGGACCTGCTGCTCGACGTGCGCCAGCATGTCGAAATCACCGCAGTGCGCGTGACGTGCGAAGGCGTAGAGGTGAGTACTTATTCCTCCCTCGGCGGCAAGAGCGGTGGCGAGTCGCAGGAACTCGTGGCCTTCGTCGTCGGCGCCGCCCTGCGCTTTCAGCTCGGCGATGAGAGCCGCACCCGGCCGCGTTTTGCCCCGGTCTTTCTCGACGAGGGTTTCGTGAAATCCGATGCCGAGTTCGCCGGGCGTGCGGTCGCCGCATGGAAGGGCCTCGGTTTTCAACTCATCGTCGGAGCTCCGCTCGACAAGGTCACGGCCCTGGAACCGCACATGCAGTTGGTGCTCTCGATCACCAAGAACACCGCCACCGGTTACTCCTATATCACCCCGTTGGCATCCCCGGAGGTACTTATGGCCGAAGCGTCGGCCGTGTAGTCCGGTCGGCGCTTCGTGCGAAAACGCACGTATACCAAAGCGGCGTTCGCCGATGAGGTGCCTCGTTGTTTTGCTATCCCTGCACGCTGTCGGGCCGCACTGGCTTGGGCGTAGCATGTTTGCATACCGGTCCGAGATTCATTCTCAATGGCTTGGGCTGAACTCACCAAGTACCTTGGACTGGAGCAGAAACGTGACCACAATGCGGCGACTCCATCGCAATCCCAGTTTCCGAAACCCCACCTTCTTCTCAACCTGGTTGCTGTGGAGCGTGGGATTTCTCGCGTTCCCGATCGCGGGTTTCGCCGGCACGGCCGTCGGAGGGCGCGTGAGTAACCCCGTATCGGCCCTTATCGGTGGCGCGGTTTGTGGGGTCGTCATTGGCTTCGGTCAGGTTCTGGTCAGTCGGCGTCGCCTCAATCCGCTGAACTGGGTTCCGCTGACCGGAATTGGTTTGGGTTTGGGTCTGCTCCTGGGCTCGACGGTGGTCGACTATCGCACGACGCTTCCGGAGTTGGCCTTGATGGGAGCGATCACCGGGATCGTGCTCGGTGCCGCGCAGGCCGTGGGGTTACCGCCGCGCACGCGCCGACGCTGGCTGTGGACCCTGGGCATGGCCACGCTGTGGGCGCTCGGATGGACCGTGACGACGTTGGCCGGGGTCAACGTTGAGGCACAGTTCACGAATTTCGGCGCCATCGGAGCGGTAACCGTCACGGCGCTGTCCGGACTCCTCCTACATTTCCTGCTGCCGTTTCATCCCTCGTCAGGCCTGTGGTTGCGCTCACGCCCCATCAGTACCGCGCCCTGACGCGCAAAGCGGCCTGTCACACGTCACAACCCGAACGGGGCGCAATCACCGGCTTATGCTCGCGCCTCCAAGAGGCGGGTGTTTAGCCGTGCTGCAGAACTTTTTCGAGCACCTCGAGATGTAGGTCGTCGCGCCTGGGTATTCCGAAGCGTGTGTCGAAGTGAAAGGGTTTCTGCACGCCGGTTCGCTGGTAGCCTCTCCGCTCATAGAACGCGATGAGGGAGTCTCGCACATTGATGACCGTCATCGTCATCACGGTTGAATCCCATTCCGAGACAGCCAGGCGTTCAGCTTCGGCCAGGATACGTTTGCCATCGCCCTGGCTCTGCCCGGTCGGTCGCACGGCGAACATACCGAAATAGGCCGTATCGCCCACATCCTTCGCGATATGCGCGCACCCGACCAGCTCGCCTCCGCGTTCGCCGAGAAGAACGAGGCTGTCAGCGCGACTGAGGTCTCCACGAAGTACGTCGGCGTCGAGGCGCTGCCCGTCGATGAGGTCGGCCTCACAGGTCCAGCCCTGGCGGCTCGCGTCGCCCCGATAGGCGCTTGTCACCAAGACCAGTAAGACCGGAACATCATCGGTCGTGGCGCGACGAAAGGTTAGCGGGTCCATTTGACCCACAATATCGATGGCGGGCATACTCCTGCTATCGCTTTGACGGAGGCTGGACCGCAACCCGGCTGCGCCAGGCTCGCCATGCATCGGTAGCCCAGAGCGCCCACAGCACGAGCAGCGGCTGAAAGGCGAGGCGGATGCCCCGCGACATATCTGAATTCAGTCCGAAGGAGTCAGTTGCCGTGACGAACTGTGAGATGTTGCCGGGAAAAATTGCCACGAAGAACGCGGTGACGACCCAGCCGACGGGTACCCGCCACCGGTGCAGAGTTAGCAACGCGATTCCCAGTATTATTTCGGCTATTCCGGAGAGTACGACGACCAGGTCGGCGTCCAGCGGAACCCAGGCCGGAACCTGAGCCTGGAATGCCTCCCGGTTGAACGTGAGGTGGCTGATTCCAGCCAAAAGCAGTACTGCGCCGAGGGCCAGCCGGCCGAGCAGTCGTGGCAGCGAGCGGCGCGAGCGCGATGCGGCCCCGCCAGTTTCCGGAAAAGTCATGTGCTTTGAGTGTAAGTGTTCAGTCGAGCGTTTGACCAGGACGCCACCAATCATGGTGCGCGCATCGAATCGCGGGTGAAACGACCGAGTTACTGGGCGTGTCTTTGAACCCCGGGCCCGGAACATGTTGAGGTTACGGCATCGGCATCGGCATCGGCGTCGGCCTGAGCGCGGCTGCTACCGGCCGAGCAAGCGGGCGAAGAAGCCTCCAGTAGATTTCTCCTTGACGTGGCCCTCGCAGCGCTGGCTGCGCGGCACATTTTTCATTACCTGGTCGACGTGCTGGCCGCACCCGGCCCAGGTGGTCTTCTGGCAGGTCTTGCAGGTGACAGCTCTGCACATAATGGGCGCCTTTCGTTGGGGAAGAATCTCTACATTATACCCTTGGGGGTATAAATCAAATTCTTCGATTGAGAACGGATGCTGCCACCAGTGTCGGTGTATCGTCGCCAGCGACGACCGTATGGCCGACAAGAAGACGACGAGAGCGGTGCCCCATGAGCAGCGACCCCCCAATCGACGACGTCACCGACGACGATATCGAGATCACGCACTCGAAAGCGTGGGCAGCCGGCGTACCGGGAGTGCTGAACTCCCTGAAACCAGCGATCACCCAGATGGGCGCCCGGCGGGGGATGCGGGCTCTGCTGGCGATGAACCAGAAAGACGGCTTCGACTGCATGAGCTGCGCCTGGCCCGACCCGGGCCAGCGAAAGACTTTCGAGTTCTGCGAGAACGGTGCCAAGGCGGTCACCTGGGAGGCCACCCCGATCACCATTCCGACCAACTTCTGGACCGAACATTCCCTGACAAACCTGCGGGACAAGAGCGAATACTGGCTCGGCATGCAGGGCCGTTTGGTCGAACCCGTCTACAAGCCCGCCGGCAGCGACCACTACCGCCCGATCAGTTGGGCCGAGGCCTTTCAGGTGATCGCCGCCAAGCTCAAGGGCCTTGACTCGCCCGACCAGGCGGCGTTCTATACCAGTGGTCGCGCCTCCAACGAGGCCGCCTTCGCCTACCAGCTGTTCGCGCGCGCTTACGGCACCAACAACCTGCCGGACTGCTCCAATATGTGCCACGAATCGACGGGCTGGGCCATGGGCCAGACCGTCGGCATTGGCAAGAGCACGGTCAGCTACGACGACTTTGCGAAATCCGATCTGATCATCATCATGGGACAAAACCCCGGTACCAATCATCCGCGCATGCTCACCGCGCTCGAAGAAGCCAAAGATGCTGGCGCCCAGATCGTCGCCATCAATCCGCTGCCCGAGGCTGGTCTGCGCCGCTACAAGAACCCGCAGCGGGTGCGCGGAGTCATTGGCCACGGCACCGATATCGCAGACCAGTTTCTGCAAATTCGCCTCGGCGGCGACATGGCATTGCTGCAGGCCGTCTCGAAGCGGGTGCTCGACGCCGAGGACGCTGCCCCAGGAACCATCCTCGATCAGGCTTTTCTTGACGAACACTGCCACGGGCTGATCGAGCTGCGCCAGCATCTCTCCCAACTCGATGAGCGGATGGTACTGGCCGCGACCGGCCTGCGCGCGGCACAAATCGACGAATTGGCAAAACGCTACCTGGGCGCTGATCGGGTGATCATTACCTGGGCGATGGGGCTGACGCAACAGAAAAAAGGCATCGAGACCATCAAGGAAATCATCAACCTGCTGCTGCTGCGCGGCAACATCGGTAAACCCGGTGCCGGTGCCTCACCGATTCGCGGCCACAGCAACGTGCAGGGTGACCGCACAATGGGCATCTGGGAGCAGATGCCGCCGGCCTTCCTCAACGCCCTGCAAGCCGAGTTCGGTTTCGACCCGCCACGCAAGCACGGCGTTGATTCCGTCGACGGAGTGCGTGCCATGCGCGACGGAAGGCTGAAGGTGTGGCTGGGGCTTGGCGGCAACTTCGTCTCTGCCATGAGCGACACCGGCATTGCTGAAGCCGCCATGCAACGCACCGAAATGAGCGTACAGATCTCTACGAAACTGAATCGCTCGCACGCCGTAACCGGCAAGGAGGCACTGATACTACCGACCCTGGGGCGCACCGAAATCGACGAGCAGGCCAGCGGGGTGCAGTTCGTCTCCGTAGAGGACACGGTCTGTGCGGTGCACCCCTCGTGGGGAAAGATCAAGCCGGTCGCACCGAATCTACTCTCGGAGGTCGCGATTATTTCGCGCCTGGCAAGCTCTGTCCTCGATGACCGAGTCGCGGTCGATTGGGCGGGTTTCGAGGCCGACTACGACCGCATCCGTGACCACATCGCCCACGTGATCGAGGGGTGTGAAAACTATAACGAACGCATCCGACAGGAGGGCGGATTCATGTTGCCGAACGGACCGCGGGACTCGCGCACGTTCAACACTCCAATCGGCAAGGCCATGCTGACCACGAACACCCTCGAGTATCTCGAACTACCGGCAGGGCGGCTGGTGTTGCAAACGCTGCGCAGTCACGACCAGTTCAACACAACCATCTACGGCCTCGATGACCGCTATCGCGGCATTAAAAAAGGTCGCCACGTGGTCTTCATCAACAAGAAGGACCTGATTGCCCTCGGTTTCACCGACGGCGACCTGGTCGACGTGCACAGCGAGTTCAGCGACAACGTCGACCGTGTGCTGCGAGGATATCGGCTCGTCGCCTACCCGACACCGCGCGGCTGCGTTGCCGCGTACTACCCGGAGGCGAATGTGCTCGTGCCCCTCGATAGCGTCGCCGACGGGAGTAACACGCCGGTGTCGAAGGCCGTCATCATCCGGCTGGAGCGTGCGGCCTGATCGTGAACGTTATTGCGCAGTGTTCACCCAGCCGGTTTTGTCGGGACCTTCGGTCGGGGGCTGCTGACAGACAGTGATGACAACTTCCGCTGCCCGGGCAATGGCCGTCTGCGAGGACATCGCCGAATTGGCGGCCGCCAGACCGGCTGCGTAGCCGACCATGAACGTGGTGATGGGGGCGGCCATGGGGCTGACAGCGTGGGCGGCTTCAGCGGCCACGTTCAGCACGAGATGGTTGTCTACCTCCAGGTCCAAAATCTGGAGGGCCTGGCTGAGTCTGCGGGTCCACTGATTGAGTATCTGTTCGTCAACCTCGTCGCGGTTCACAGCAGCTCCTTCATTAGTCGGGTACATCGGATGCCAAGCTGGTTTGAGGGTAACTCGACCCGTGAAATCGTGAGTAACGATTTTTCGCTAACAGCTACCACCCAGTGGTGCCCTCGGCACCCTTGTACGGCCCGACAATCTTCGTGGTGATCCAACCACCGTAATAGTCGCCGTCCTGTGCCTGCACCGTTTCACCGTCGACGGTGCAGCGGTGCATCGCCCCCGGGTAGATCGCGACGCGATCGGCCAGCGTTTCGTAACCCAGGGTGGGCGTGGGGTAGAACCAGGCAGCCCGTGCGCGCGAGCCCACCGAGAGGTAGCCGGCGATTCCCTTGTATTCGCAGTAGCTATGGCCCGGTGCGGGTTGCAGCACACCCGGTGCGAGTGCGCTACGCGGCAGGTAGTACACCGGCGGATGGCTGGTCTCGAGCACCCGCACGACATCACTCGTGTCGGCGATGGTCACGCCGTCGAGTTCAATAGTGACGTGTTCACCGGTATGTTCGACGCGGGGCGGGCGCGGATAGTCCCAGACGGATTCCTGGCCGGGGCGTACAGGGTCACGGTTCACTCGCTCAATCATGATTCGATGCTAGGTCGGCAACCTGCGAGGACGCGTTGTGCTTGCTCCGGGTTCGATGGTCGCAGCAGGGGCACGGCGTGTGCCGCAACGAAACCGGCCATGGCCAGCGACACGCCGACCAAAACGAGTATGAGCACGGCCGAACGGGTGAGCAGTACCCCGCGGTCATGCAGGCGAGTGAACTGACCAGAACCGACCAGCGGCCGAATCGGGCGGCGACGATGACGGCCTGGACCGATGACCAGGTGTCAGCGAGGTAGGCCACGAAGACAAGGCCGCGCGAGGTTTGATGCGTCAGGTAGGACCCGTGACTTTATTCCTACCGTGTGAACAACATCGCGCGCTGCAGCGTGACCGATGTGTGCGGGCTGAGAGCGTACCTCGGTCATTGTGCACACGGAATATCTTTCTGGGGTGAGTGGTTTCCTCTCCACGTGCACGCAGTTAGGTATGTTGACCATGACAACTCCGACTTCCCGGCTAGCCTCCATTGCGGGCCGGAAACATTTGTAGGACGGCCACTGGAAAACTGGATCTATTCACGTATCGTCGCACGCACATTTCTAACCAGGAGAAACACCAATGACTGCAGTTCCCACCATCACCCTCAACAACGGTACGAGTATTCCGCAGCTCGGTTTCGGAACCTACCAAATTACCCCGGAGACGACGAAGGCGGCGACCCGCGCGGCTCTTGAGGCCGGCTATCGACACATTGACACGGCAGAGATGTACGGTAACGAGAAAGAGGTCGGTGAGGCCATCGCAGAGTCTGGGCTGGACCGGTCTGAGATCTACGTCACGAGCAAGCTCAACAACGGGTTCCATGACCGTGTCGATGCTCTTGCCGCTTTCGATCGCACCCTGGATGCCCTCGGCTTCGATCACCTTGACCTCTTTCTCATCCACTGGCCGCTCCCGGCTGTTGGAGACTTCGTCGAAACCTGGAAGGCAATGGAGGAAATGCAGCGATCCGGCCGCGTTCGCACCATTGGCGTGAGCAACTTCCAGCGCGAGCACCTGCAGCGTCTGCTCGACGAGACCGACACCGTGCCGGCCGTCAACCAGATCGAAGTCCACCCGTACCTCACGCAGGATTCGCTGCGTGCATTCAACACCGAGCACGGCATTGCAACCGAGGCCTGGTCGCCGCTCGCGCAGGGAGCAGTTCTTTCCGACCCGGTGATCCTGGCAATCGCCGACCGCCTCGATAAGACTGCTGCCCAGGTCACCCTGCGCTGGCACCTGCAGCGGGGTGACATCGTCTTCCCGAAGTCGGTCACCCGCAGCCGAGTCGACGAAAACTTCGCCCTGTTCGACTTCGTTCTCACCGAAGCAGATGTTGCGGCGATCACTGCTCTGAACCGCGACGAGCGCACCGGCCCGAACCCCGACCAATTCAACTACATCCCGTAGCCGCCGGAAGCGACAGCTGAAGGCTGGCGCGGCCAAAAAATCTGGCTAAAGTGTGCGCATGAGCTCTGATGCAGTGGTTCTGATGGTTGCTGGCCCGCATGGTCCGCGCGATGTGCGCGTGTCCAGCCCGAAACGGGTGCTCTGGCCCGAACCGGGAATCACCAAACTCGACCTCGCCCACTACCTCATGGAGGTGGGCGAGGCGTTCGTGCGGGCCAACGGCGGCCGTCCGTTGTCACTGCAACGTTTCAGCGGCGGCATTGATGGCGAGCAGTTCTTCTCGAAGAACCCGCCCAAGGGCGCGCCTGACTATGTGCGGGCCGTTCCCGTGATCTACCCAAGTGGGCGCACGCATCCGCAACTCGTCATCGACGAACCGGCCGCCGCAGTGTGGGCCGTGCAGATGAACACGATCGTGTTCCACCCGTGGCCGTCCCGGGCCGAACTCTCGGACAATCCCGACGAACTGCGCATCGATCTGGATCCGCAGCCGGGCACGGGCTTCTCCGACACCATTCCGGTCGCTGTCGAATTGAAGAATCTGCTGGCCGAGGCCGGTCTGACCGCGTTTGTGAAGACATCCGGAAATCGCGGACTGCACGTGTTCGCGCCGATCACCCCGACCTGCGAATTTCTTGACATGCGACACGCGGTCATTGGCGCGGCGCGCGAGTTAGAACGACGGGTGCCCACCCAGGTGACCACAAACTGGAGGAAGGAAAAGTGCGGCGAGCGCATCTTCATCGAAGATAACCAGGCCAACCGTGACCGCACCATGGCCGGCGCCTACAGCCCACGGCCGCTGCCGCACGCACCGGTGTCCGGTCCGCTGGGGTGGAGCGACCTCGCCTAGGCCGACCCGCATACGTTCACTATTCTCACCCTGCCGACCCGTCTGCGGTAACAGGGCGACCCGTGGGCCGCCATGCACGAGCAGCCTGGCTCGATCGACACTCTCTATTCGTGGTGGGAACGTGATTTGGCCGGCGGCCTCGGCTAGCTGCCGTTTCCGCCGGACTTTCCTAAGATGCCGGGGGAGCCGCCGCGGGTGCAGCCCAGCCTCGCTCGCCGCCCCGACTAGCCCGAAGTGACTAGTTCACAATCCGCTCGTCGGGCAGCGGTGCCTCGGGTGGGGTGCCGGGGCCGAACGGGCGGCCACCGAGGTCGGCCCGAGAGTGCGGGGCCAGCCAGGCGGCAGCATCCGGTCCCTTTGGCACGATGCCACTGGGATTGATGTCCCCGTGCGTCACGTAGTAATGCTTCTTGATCTGGTCGAAATCGATCGTGTCACCAAAACCGGGCGTTTGGAACAGGTCGCGGGCATAAGCCCACAGCACCGGCATCTCGCTGAGCTTGTTTCGATTGCACTTGAAATGCCCGTGATACACCGCGTCAAAGCGTGCCAGAGTCGTGAACAAGCGGATGTCCGCCTCGGTAATCGTGTCGCCCATGAGATACCGCTGCCCGGCCAGACGTTCCGCGAGCCAATCCAGTCGGGCGAAGAGGGCGTCGTAGGCCCGCTCATACGATTCTTGGCTGCCGGCGAAGCCGCACTTGTAGACACCGTTGTTGACGTCGTGAAAGATCACGTTGGCGACCTCGTCGATCTCGGCCCGCAGGGCTTCGGGGTAGAGGTCGGGGGCGCCAGCCCGGTGGTGCTCTGTCCACTCGGTCTCAAAATCAAGGGTGATTTGCGGGTAGTTGTTGGTGACGACCTTGCCAGTCGGTACATCGACGATCGCCGGCACGGTGATACCGCGCGGGTAGTCGGGAAAACGGGCGAAGAAGGCCTGCTGTAGGCGTTCAATGCCGAGCACCGGATCGAGCCCGTCGGGGTCAAGATCGAAGGTCCAGCTGTTCTTGTCGTGGGTCGGCCCGGGCAGGCCGAGCGAGATGACGCCCTCGAGGCCGAGCAGGCGGCGCACGATCGTGGTCCGGTTCGCCCAGGGGCAGGCCCGCGCTGCGACTAACCTGTAGCGACCCGCCTCGACCGGCCACCCGTCCCGGCCATCCCGCGTGATGCGGTCCTCGATGTAATTAGTGTCGCGGTTGAAGTCCAGGCCGGGCTTGATATAACTGGGGTTCAGGCTCATACCTCCACGCTACGCGCCTCAGGCGGTCCCTAGACCACTTCGCTGAGCTGTTCGGCGATTTCGACGTCGGTGCGGGCGTCGATGATGCCCCACATCATGTGGGTGGGGCCGCTGCTGTCGCTCGGTTCGGTGCGCGGCCGGCTGGCCCAGCCGTGCGCAACGGCGGCGGCGCCGAGGTGCTCCAGCGAGGTACTGATGCGCGTCTTGCGAATCTTGCCGGCCAGTACGCTGCCGTCGGGCGCCTGACGCCAGCCGCGTTTGTGGGCGATCACCCGAGCTATTTCTTCGTTGGTCAGCCAGCGCGAAAAGCTGCGGGTGGGTGGGTCGATGGCAATCAGCTTCATGCCGACACTGTACCCGCCCGGCCCCGGCACCTCGTCAGAGACGCGGATCGGGGCAATACTCACAGCATCAACCCGACATAGAAGGAGAACGAACCCTGAGCAGTTGCCTAAGCGGTACCTCGGCTTTCGCGACAACGCGACCGAGAAGGACAAGATCTTGCACTCCGAGCGGACCACTCCGAGCGGACCACTCCGAGCTGATTCTCGCTGATGGCCTCCGACACCCCCAAAAGCAGGGAACTCCCCACGCGCAGCAGCGTTACCGTCTCCCTCAGCGGTGAGGACGAGGTCAAACTGACCGGGTACCGGGAGAAGCTGGTGAGGGGCGGCTCCGTCACGACGCTGCTCAACAAAGCGCCCTGGGGCGACAGTTTCGGCATGGTAGTCGACAAATTCGGCACCAACTGGATGGTCAACATCGCCGATGTCGCTGCCGAGCCCGCGGTCGCCTTCGTGCCCGGTGACGCGGAATTTCGGGACGGCGTCACCCGGTCACTTGTCGGTACGTCGGCTACGGAAAATTTCTGCGCACGACGGTGTGCGTCGACCTAGGCTAAGCCCGTGAAGAACTCATCGGCGACACACATCGCTCGCGACGCGAGTAACAGTTCGGCACTGCAACTGTTGGCACGGCTAGGGTTCGCCGTCAACGGGCTGCTGCACATTTTGATCGGGTCGATCGCGATTACCGTGGTGATCGGTGCAGGCAGCGGCTCCGCCGACCAGAGCGGGGCACTCGCCCAGCTGGCTTCAGGCCCGGGTGGGGTGTTTTTGCTCTGGACCGTCGTGGTCGGTATGTTCGCCCTTGGGCTGTGGCTGGTCGTCTCCGCATTCGTGATGCAGGGCGAGTCCAAACGAAAATGGGCGCGTCGTCTGGCCAACATTGCCAAAGCCATCGTCTCCATTGCCCTCGGCACCACGGCGCTGACCTTCGCCCTGGGCGGTGCGTCCAGCTCGATCGGCAGCACGCAGAGCGCGAGTTCGTCGCTGCTGTCCTCGCCGGGCGGCGCCATCGTGCTGTTCGTGGTCGGTGTGGCCGTGCTCGGTGTCGGCGGCTATTTCATCTACAAAGGTGCCGCGCAGAAGTTTCGGTCAGACCTCGCCGTGCCGAGCGGATCGGCCGGCCGCGCGGTCATCGCCCTCGGCGTCGTCGGCTACGTCGCCAAGGGCATTGCGCTCGCCGTGGTTGCGATCCTCGTCGGCGTCGCCGCGGTCACCAATGATGCCAGCAAATCCACCGGGCTCGACGGGGCGCTCAAAGCTCTCGCCGCCCTGCCGTTCGGAACCATTGCCCTGATTCTGATCGGCGTCGGCCTGATCGCTTACGGCCTCTACTGCTTCGTTCGCGCCCGCCGTGCCCGGTTGTAGTCCGCGGGACGCCTGACGAGTGTCCCAGGCGATCACCCCACCGAGCAGCACGAGCGAGATCGATAGTGAGGCGAGGGCATCCGTTGCCAAATGGTAACCAAGATAAAGATGGCTGATCGCGGCGAGCCCGGTTCCGACCCGGCCGACGTAACGCAGGCCCGTGTCGGTGGGAACCCCGAGTAGCAGGGATCCGATTGTGCCCGACTGGTTGCCCTTGCCGGGCCGCCAGCCGCCGACCACGACCTCCTGGGTACGGAAGTGTTTGATTTTCAGCCAGTCTCGCGACCGGCGCCCCACGCTGCAAGGGGCGTGCAGCCGTTTGGCCATGACCCCTTCGAGCCCGAGCTGGTGAATCAGCCAGTTGTTCGCCGCCCCGCGTTCGGCGCGCGTGCGAATCAGGGCGAACCGGGCAGTGCCGTCGAGTCCGGCGTCGAGTTCGCCGTGCAGGGTCACGATCACCTCATCATCGAGCCACTTTTCGAGGTCGTAGTCGCCGCGATCCCAGATCGTGACGTTGCCGGCACCATATTCTCCAACCGGAATATTTCCCTCGAAGCCGCCGTATTCGAGCGGATGGTCCTCCACGTGTACCGCAAGCCGGTTCGGGGTCGGTGACACCGGCACGCCGCGCGGCAGAGCCCACGACACCAGCACCCCGTCGTGTCCGAGCCGGAAATCCCAGTGCAGGCTGCGGGCATGGTGCTCCTGAATGACGAAACTCTGTCCGGCTGTGTCGCCCGAAACGGATGCCGGCACAGGCTCCGGCGTTTTACTCCCGTTCCGCTTGTCGCGGTATACCGTGAGGCGGTCCGGCGTGACGCGGTCGGGGGCGGCCGCCCTCGCGTATGCTCGAATGACCCGGCACCGAGCTGTGCGAGCGGGTCGTCCCGCCGCTTCAGGCGGGCGAGCACCTGCTTGTAGTCGAGCTGTTGCAGTTCGGTCGAGGTGAGCTCCTTCCAGGTGCGCGGGGTCGCGACCATCGGATAGCTGCGCTCGCGCAGCGAATACGGCGTGATCGTGGTCTTCGCGGCGTTGTTCTGGCTCCAGTCGATGAACACCTTTCCCGGTCGCAGCACCTTTTTCATATCGCTCACGACCAGGTCGCGGTGGTCGGCCTCGAGCGCCCTGGCCAACTCGTGCGCGACCGCCGACACCTGGTCGCAGGTGTACGACAGGTCGAGCGCCGCATTTAAGTGGATGCCCTTGCTCCCGCTGGTCACCGGCATCGCTTCCAGCCCCATGTCCTGCAGAATTGCCCGGGCCCAGCGCGCTACCTCGGCGCACTCGAGCAGCCCGACGCCCGGTCTGGGGTCAAGATCCAGCACGAACCGGTCCGGATTGCGCGGGGTACCGGTACGGCCGAACTGCCACTGCGGCACATGAATCTCGAGGGCGCACATCTGGCCGAGCCAGGTCAGCGTGGTCAGGTCGTTGACCAGCGGGTAGCTGGTGACATGGTCCCTGTGCTGGATCTCGCGCCGTTTCACCCAGCTCGGCGTCGCCGCTTCGAGGTTTTTCTGAAAGAACACTGGGCCGGGGTCGTCGAGCGTTCCGACACCGTGCACCCAGCGTTTGCGGGTGGCCGGCCGATTGGCCGCGTGCGGAATCAGCACGTCGGCTATGGCCGCGTAGTAGCCGAGTACGTCGGCCTTGGTGGTACCCGTCTCTGGAGACAGCACCTTGTTCAGGTGAGTGAGCGTGATGCGGTGTCCTTCGACGGATGCCACCGGGCTGCTGGCGTTCATGCGTCAACTGTGCTCCCAAATTTTGGGGTCGACTAGGTCGACGGATTTTTCGATCGGGTGTGTACTGGTCGCATGAGAAGCATCTGGACCGGTGCGATCACCTTCGGACTCGTCAACATGCCCGTTAAGGTGTACAGCGCTACCGAAGATCACGACGTCTCGCTGCACCAGGTGCACGATGCCGATGGGGGACGCATCCGCTATCAACGTCGGTGTGAAGTGTGTTCCAACGTCGTTCCCTGCGACCACATCGACAAGGCCTTCGACGACGACTACCAAGACGAGTTGCGGGCACTCATCGAGGCTAAACTGTAGAGCGTGGAGGCCAGCCGGGATCGCGCCAAGCCCAAACCGAAGCGGTCGAGTTCGGCCTCGTGAGCTGTCGGCCTGGCCGCCGACGACCCGCGGCCCTGCCTCGCCGAGGCTGCGGCGGCAGGACCGTTCACCGTGACGGGACTCGTCGAGAAAGTGTCCAGAGCGGATGCTCCGAGCACCATCGTTGGCCGCTCCCGCATCGAGATCCCCGCGCTCGCCGCGGACACGAACTCCGATAACGCTGCCGGGCTGCCGGGCTGCCGGGCTGCCGGGCTGCCGGTGAACGTGGCCGTGCCTGCGGACGCGCTGAAGGGCATCCGTCGGCTGAATTTGCGCATTCATCTGCCTGCGGGATCCCCGGACACAGAGGTAGGCCAGGAGTCCGATCAGCGCGAACTCCCGGCGCATGTCGCGGACGGCGGCCCACAGTTAGGTAGCGCGGACCACGATCAGTTTGGCGCGCCGACCAGCCGTTTGACCGCAGCGAGCGGGATCGGCAGCCAGGCGGGTCGGTTGCGACTTTCATAGACGGCCTCGTAGAGCGCTTTGTCGAGTTCGAAGGCATCGAGCAGTGCTTCCTGCTCGGCCAGTTTGAGACCGGAGCGTTCCGCGTAACCGTCGAGGAAAGCGCCACGGCAGGCCGTTGCCCATTCGGAAATCATCGGTAGATTCTTCGTCATCGCATCGGTCGACGAACCGGCTGAAGTGAGGGTGGCCGCGGCTTCGGCCGTGGTCGCCGTCATCGCTCCGGACACGTAGGAGAAGGATCGCAGCATGCCGGCGACGTCGCGCAGCGGGACATCGGGCCGGGTACGTTCTCGCAGAGTGCGCAGCGGTTCACCTTCGAAATCCAGCAGCACCCAGCCGCGGCCCTGCACGTCGAGAACCTGCCCGAGGTGAAAGTCACCGTGGATGCGCTGGAGTCTGGGCCACGCGGCGGATTCCGCCCGGGCAAACACCGTTTCGATGGCGCACTGGTATTTGGCCAGCATAGGAACTTCGTGCAGGGTCTGACTGCAGCGCAGTCTCATCTTGGCCATTTCCGCGGCAATGACTTCGGGGGTCGTCTCCAGGGTCGGCAGTGTGCGCGCCAGATCGTGGTGCACGTCGGCGGTGGCCTGGCCCAGCCGGAAGGCCTGGCCGGTGAAGTCACTTCCCGCGGCGGCGGCGATCAAGGCCGTGCGCCAGGCATCCGGTGCATCGGGCAGAAACTCCTGAGCAAATGCCAGGTGGCCGACCGCACGCTGGCCGGGTTCGGCCGGATCGTCCCACTGGCCGAGAACAGCACCGAACGGCAGGGGGACCCGACTTGATCCGGCACCGGCCAGCGCGGCCTGTACCGTCACATCCGGATTCTCTCCAGCATGAATAATGCGGAAGACCTTGCAAATAATCGGCACCGCCGGGGCTCCGGTCGCGTCAACGCGCTCCACGATGATCGAGGTATTGGATTGCTCTCCGCTGAGCACCCGACTCGATACGACGGTTGCGACCGTCGTGCTGGAGGGGGCGCTGGATCGCGGGCGCAGGTCCTCGCCGCGTGCGCCGGCGGCGGAGCGGTCAGCCACCGACGACTTGGTCGACGCGGACATGCCCTGCTGCTCCATAAAGGCGAGCAAAATGGTAGCGAAGGCGGGATCGTAGGCCGCATCGTAAATGTACCGTGCGTTCAACGAGCCGGGTTGGCGCACGGTGATCAGGGCGTTGCCAGTGCCGGGCAATTCCTCGACGCGTTCGGTGGTCGGCAACTGGTACAGCGTGAGCGTGAGGCTCGCTGTGTCGAGCACCAAGTCGACGCGAATGGTGACTCCCGGTTCGGCGCAGTCGAGGGCGAAATGCCCGATGCTGCGTAGCGCGGGAACGCGACCCTTGTTGCTGAACCAACGCTGCGTCGACACCCACGCGTTGACGTAGCTGGGTAGCGGGGTGCCGCGATGGTTTGGCGCGAGGTCCGCGTCGGCGGTTTTGTGGGGCTGCGAATCTCGGTCTGGACGGTGAACGCTGTCTCCATCGATCATGCCGCCAGCGTAGCGTCCTAACCGGGATTCTGTCGTTGCGGCAAAGCGCCCGAGACTCACTGTTTTGCAAAAGTTTCTGTCAGGCCGCGGCCGCCGGCGACCGTGCCGCTATGAGCGACGCCGATCTAGCGTTCCACGAACGCCTGATTGCCCTGAGCGACAGCCCCCGCCTCGCTCGCATCCACAGCATTCTGATGACGGATACACGAATGTGCCAGACCGTACTCTCGGACTCCTATCGGGTCGACGCGGAGTGGATCGTGGAGCATCGCGGTATCGCCGAGGCCGTGTTGAACGGCGACGGGACGCTGGCCGAGGGCCTACTCAGCGACCATGCAGAGGGCGCGCTGGCGCAACTGACCAGGACGACGGCATCCATTTCGGTGTGACCGGCACGGCCTGTGTACACCCGGCCGCTGCTTAGCGCCGGGCCATTTGCGCGCCTCGCCGGGATCGGTCGTTTCCGGAGTCGAAAAAGTTCAGGCCGAGGCGTGCGCTGCCAGGGCGGGGGGCAGACGGGCCGGTTCGACGCGAATGCTGGTGCGCTCGCAGCCGGTGCACTTGAGGACATAGAGGGGGAGAGTGATGCGCAGAGCCTGCGCGGGGTTGGGTTTCAGGTCAGCTGGTGATTTGCAAAACGGGCAAGTGAGTCGCCTCGAGGGGTTTCCCTTAGCTCAGTTCTGCGCAAGCGGTAGCTCGCGTCAGAAAGACCATAGAGTGAATCACAGTTCTTTGCTGCCCCTTGAATTCGTCGCCAAACTGTGTATACAGAACAGTCCGTCTGCCCCGCTAAACGGATGCCGCCATCAAGCTCACGACGACGGTGTCACCCTTCGTCGACAGCTGGCCGACCTCAGCGAAGCCGAGGCGGCCGTGGAACGTGAGGGATCCCGGGTTCGGCGGTTCGAGGTTGACCTCGCATAGCACCTCGGCGAGCAGTTCGCGGCGGGCCGCACCGAAGATGGCGTCGTAGAGCACCTGGCCGAGCCCCTGCCCGCGAAAACCGTCGGCCACGACGATACGGTCGACATAGAGAAAATCGGTGGATCGCTGGGAGAACCAGCGATAGTTCTCGCTCGCGTACTCGGCGCCGGCGACAAAGAGGATGGCAAAGCCAAGCACCTCTGCGGCCGCATCATCGTCGGCGACGACAGCGACCGCGAGGTGGCTGAGTTCGACCAGCGCGGCCAGCGCCGGTGCATCCAGCTCGTTGACCGCGGGAACGGCGGCATTGTTGAGCGCGAGCAGGCGCGGTAGATCGGCGGCATCGAGAGAACGAATCGAGTAGGTCACCCTTTAACGATAGGCCAGCGAGCCACCCGCAAATCGCAGGCCCGCTAGGCCTCCGCGCGCGTTCCGGCCCGGTAGACGGCGGCCGCGATGACCAAATCTTCCCAGGACATCTCGGTGCTCTTGAAGACGCGGGGGCGTTCTGTCGGGACGGCGACGATGCAGCAGTCGGTGGGCGCCAGCCTGCCGTCAAACAGCGGAGTACGCGCGGTAGTGGCGCAGACGATCAACTGGGCCGTTGCCACGTCAGCGGCTGGCCCGACTCCGCGGTCCTGTCAGAATGGACTATTGCCGTTTCGCTTTGGCAATACGATTCGCCAAGAGGAGACAACATCGCATGACTCATCCGGTGAGCACGAGCACAATCAACACGAGCACAGATAACTACAAGGCTGCCCGCGACCAGCTGTTGGCGCTGCGCGACGATCATGCCCGTGCCGCGCAGGAGTTTCGCTGGCCCGACGTCGGCGAGCACTTCAACTGGGCGACCGACTGGTTCGATGTGCTCGCTCAAGGCAACGACAAGATCGCCCTGTGGATCGTCGAGGAAGACGGCAACGAGCAGAAGTTCAGCTTCGCCGAGATGGCCTACCGCTCAGACCAAGTGGCTACCTGGCTGGTCCGGCAGGGCGTTGGTCGCGGCGACCACGTTATGCTCATGCTCGGCAACCAGCTCGAAATCTGGGAGGCGATGCTCGCCATCATGAAGGTCGGCGCAGTCATCATGCCGACGAGTGCAGTGCTCGCCACACATGACCTGACTGACCGGGTACGACGTGGTGGCGTCAAGCACGTGATCGCGAACGCGTCCGATGTGCCCAAGTTCGACGAGGTTCCCGGCGATTACACCCGCATCAGCGTTGGCGCACCGCGGCCCGGCTGGGCCGACTTCGCAGAGGCCTACGGCCTCACGCCGAAACCCATCGCGACGGTCGTGGCATCCGCTGACCCGTCACTGATCTATTTCACCTCCGGTACGACGAGCAAGCCTAAAATGGTGCTGCACTCGCAGACCTCCTACCCGGTCGGTCACCTGTCGACCATGTACTGGCTGGGACTGCGCCCCGGCGATGTGCACCTCGCTATCAGCTCGCCCGGCTGGGGCAAGCACGCCTGGAGCTGCTTCTTCGCCCCGTGGATCGCTGAGGCGACCGTATTCGTCTACAACTACTCCAAATTCGCTCCCGACGCCCTCATCGCGCAGCTGCACCGCGCGAAGATCAGCACGTTTTGTGCACCGCCGACGGTCTGGCGCATGCTCATTCAAGCGGATCTCGGCCCCCGGCCGGTCAACCTGCGCGAGCTGCTCTCTGCCGGGGAACCCCTCAATCCCGAGGTCATTCGCCAGATCGACGACGGCTGGCAGCTGACCATCCGCGACGGATTCGGGCAGACCGAAACCACCGCGATCGTCGGAAACGGACCGGGATCGGTGCTCAAAGCCGGGTCGATGGGCCTGCCCCTGCCCGGCGTCTCGATCAAGCTGCTCGACCCGATCACCGAACTTCCCGCCAAGGAAGGTGAGATCTGCTTGGACCTGTCGACGAGTCCGGTCAACCTGATGACCGGCTACCACGATGAACCCGATCTGACCGCGCACGCCATTCGTGGTGGCTTCTTTCACACCGGCGACGTCGCCACTGTGGATGCCGACGGCTACCTCACCTTCATCGGCCGCACCGACGACGTGTTCAAGTCGAGCGACTACAAGGTGTCACCGTTCGAGGTGGAGAGCGTGCTGCTCGAGCACCCCGCGGTTGCCGAAGCCGCAGTCGTTCCGGCCCCGGACGCGACCCGGCTGAACATTCCCAAGGCGTACATTCACCTCGCCCCGGGCTGGGAGCCGACGGCCGAAACTGCCGAAAAGATACTGCTGCACGCCCGCACCCGGCTGCCCGCATACATGCGCGTGCGGCGGGTCGAGTTTTTCGACCTCCCGAAGACCATCTCCGGCAAGATCCGCCGGGTCGAACTGCGGGAGCGCGAAGCCGACGCGGCCTTCGTGGGCGCCCGGCTGCCGGATGAATGGCGCGACGACCAGTTTCCGGGGCTCAAGCGGTAGCAGTATCCGCTCGAAAAATCTGCGGGAAAGTCGGGGCTTACGGCCCGAGACAGGGCCCGGCCCGGTCGATAGCGTGGAAGCATGACCCTTCTTGACAACCCGCGTGCCACGACAACCGATGCCCCTACCAGCGCTATCAACGGCTGGGCCGGCTTCACCGCCGGGCCGTGGCAGCACGGCATTGACGTTCAAGATTTCATCCAGCACAACTACACGCCGTTCACTGGCGATGCGAGTTTTCTTACCGGCGCCACCGAGCGCACCCTGGCACTCTGGGCTCGGCTATCGGAGATGTTCCCCCGGGAGCGCGCGCTCGACGTCGACCCGTCCACCCCGGCGTCGATCACCGCGCATGCCCCCGGCTGCACCGACCAATCGATCGAGATCATCGTCGGTCTGCAAACGGATGCCCCGCTCAAGCGTGCGATCATGCCCTTCGGCGGCTGGCGCATGGTCGCCACGAGTCTGGAAACCTACGGATACCCGGTCTCGTCCGAACTCGAAACCATTTTCACGAAGTACCGCAAAACGCACATCGACGGCGTCTTCGACGTCTACCCGCCCGCCGTCAAGCGGGCCAGGCACAGCCACCTCATCACCGGACTGCCGGATGCCTACGGTCGCGGCCGCATGATCGGCGACTACCGCCGCGTCGCGCTCTACGGTGTTACCGCCCTGATCGCGGCCAAGAAACTCGAACGCACCGCACTCGACGCGCAGCCGAGCACGGAGGAGATCATTCGCTCCCGCGAGGAGAACGCCGAGCAGGTACGCGCCCTGA
The DNA here is from genome assembly GCF_002929805.1 of Cryobacterium sp. Y50. GTDB lineage: Bacteria > Actinomycetota > Actinomycetes > Actinomycetales > Microbacteriaceae > Cryobacterium. Next base: position 52,099 of record NZ_PJJM01000078.1, read on the forward strand.
AAGAACTCGTGCAGATGGCGGCGCACTACGGGTTCGACGTCACGCAGCCGGCGCGTACCGCGACCGAGGCGGTGCAATGGCTCTACTTCGCCTATCCCGGTGCGGTCAAGGAGCAAAACGGCCCTGCCATGTCGTTTGGGCGCAACAGCGCCTTTCTCGACATTTATATGGAGCGAGATCTCGCGGCGGGAATCCTGACCGAAAGCCAGGCGCAGGAACTGATTGACGACCTCGTGATCAAGCTGCGCATCGTGCGCTTTCTGCGCACCCCCGAATACGACCAGCTGTTCTCGGGCGACCCGACCTGGGTCACCGAGTCGCTCGGCGGCATCGGTCTCGACGGCCGCAACCACGTCGTCAAGAGCGCGTTTCGGTTTCTGCAGACGCTGTACAACCTGGGCCCGGCTCCCGAGCCGAACCTCACCGTGCTCTGGAGCGATACTCTGCCGGACGGTTTCAAACGCTTCTGCCCGCAGGTCTCCATCGATACCTCGGCCATTCAGTACCAGTCCGAAGACCTCATTCGTGCGGCCTGGGGCGACGACGCCGCGATTGCGTGCTGTGTCTCGCCGATGGGCGTCGGCAAGCAGATGCAGTTTTTTGGCGCCAGGGCCAACGTGGTCAAGGCGCTGCTCTACGCCATCAACGGCGGCCGCGACGAGCTGACCGGCGAGCAGATCGCCCCGGTCACAGCGCCCCTGGATAGTGACGTGCTCGACTACGACACGGTCTGGGCGGCCTACCTCGCGAGCCTCGAATGGCTCGCCGCAACCTACGTCGACGCGCTCAATTGCATTCACTACATGCACGACAAGTACGCCTACGAGCGCCTGGAGATGGCCCTGCACGACGGCACTATTCTGCGCACAATGGCCTGCGGCATCGCCGGCCTCAGCGTCGCCGCCGATTCCCTCGCCGCCATCAAGTACGCCACCGTGCGCCCGGTGCGCGACGCCAGCGGCCTCGTCGTCGACTATACGATCGACGGCGACTACCCCGCGTTCGGCAATGACGATGACCGGGTCGATGCGATCGCGGTCACCATCGTCGAAACCTTCATGGCAATGATTCGCCAGTACCCCGCTTATCGCAATGCCGTGCACACCCAGTCGGTGCTCACGATCACTTCGAACGTGGTCTACGGCAAGAAGACCGGCAACACGCCTGACGGACGCCGCGCCGGCGCCCCGTTCGCGCCGGGAGCCAACCCGATGAACGGCCGGGACAGCCACGGCATGCTCGCATCGGCCCTGAGCGTGGCAAAACTGCCATACTCCGAAGCGCAGGACGGCATTTCGCTGACCAACACGGTCGTGCCGACCGGGCTCGGCCGCACTCCCGCGGAGCAGGTCACCAATCTGGTCGGCCTGATCGATGCCTACACGTTATCGCACGGCTATCACCTCAACATCAACGTGCTCAACCGCGAAACCCTCGAGGACGCCATGGAACACACGGAGAACTACCCGCAGCTCACCATTCGGGTGTCGGGCTACGTCGTAAACTTCGTGCGCCTCACCCGGGAGCAACAGCGCGACGTCATCAGCCGCACCTTTCACACGAGCGTCTAGCCGTGTCAGCCGTGGTCAATCTTGGAGCGCACCGTCTGGGTCCGGTGAAACGGGTCACCGACGGTCCGTCAAAAGCGGATGCCATCAGACGGGCGATGCGCGCAGCATCCGTTGCCCGAGCTTCGACCGCAGATGACCTGCACCAACTGGATCTGACCTGCGCCGCGTCCAGCGCTGCCGCGGCGACCGACCTGCACCATCAAGAGTTGGAAGCGATCCGCGATGGCACGGTGGCGAGTGTGCATTCCTGGGAGCTGGTCACGTCGGTCGACGGACCGGGCACCCGGCTGACCTACTTTCTCTCCGGCTGTCTGTTGCGCTGTCAGTACTGCCACAATCCGGATACCTGGAAGATGCGCAACGGCGCACTCACGTCGATGAACGACGTGCTCGCGCGCATCCGTCGTTACCGCGCCGTGTTCGCGGCGACCGGCGGCGGCGTGACGCTATCCGGCGGAGAACCGCTCCTGCAACCCGCGTTCGTGGCGCGGCTGTTTGCCGAGTGTCACGAACTCGGTGTGCACACCACTCTTGACACGTCGGGGTACCTCGGCGCGAGTGCCACGGACGAACTGCTGGAAAACGCCGACCTGGTGCTGCTCGACGTGAAGTCAGGCCTCCCCGACACTTACCGCGAGGTGACCGGGCGCGAGCTGGCACCGACGATTGCGTTCGGCGACCGACTGCGCGAGCGTGGCATCAACGTGTGGGTGCGGTTCGTGCTCGTTCCGGGGCTGACCGACGCGGTCGACAACGTTGATGCGGTCGCCGAGATCGCGGCCCGGTGGCCGAACGTCACCCGGGTCGAGATGCTGCCGTTTCATCAGATGGGCGCGGACACATGGAATCGCCTGGCGATTCCGTATCCGCTGCACGGCGTGCTGCCGCCCGATGCCGCGCTACAGGAGCGGGTGCGGGCCCAGTTTCGGGGCCACGGCCTCGTGACGTTCTAGCTAGAAGCGGGCGAGCAGTTCCGTCTTCTTGGCGAGGAATTCGGCATCCGTCACCACGCCGGCCTCGCGCAGTTGAGCGAGCTGCGAGAGATGCAGGGCGACTCCGGTCGATGCCCCAGCAGCGTGGTTTTCGAGTTCGCGGTGTGCGGGTGCGGCGGTGAGGGCCGGAAACGGCTCGAGAGCGAGGATCGGCCCGGGGGTAGGTTTCGGGGCGGCGTGACCGGACTGGGACATCCGGTCGATCCAGGCCAGTGCGATCGCCGAGAGGATGAACACCATGTGAATGATGACCTGCCAGAGCACGCCGTCCCAAGTGTAGATGTTGCCTGTGATGGTTTCGGTCGGGTTGTTATCGACGGGGGTGCCGCGCGCGGCCAGGTCGCCGACCTCGATGAAGGTCTTGAGCAGGTGGATCGACGAGATGCCCACGATGGCCATGGCGAGCTTGACCTTGAGCACGTTGGCATTGACGTGGGAGAGCCATTCCGGCTGGTCAGGGTGACCCTCCAAACGGATGCGAGACACAAACGTCTCGTAGCCGCCGATAATGACCATGATCAGCAAGTTCGCGATCATGACTACGTCGATCAGGCCGAGCACCGAGAGCATGATCGCGGCTTCTTCGACGTGGATGCTGCCGTCGTCCCCCGGCACAGTCAACGAGGTCCAGATGTCGCCGCCGAGGTTGATGAGTTCGACCATGAACACGATCACGTAGATGATCTGCGCAATGATGAGGCCAATATAAAGGGGCGCCTGCAGCCAGCGGCTGAAGAAAATCATGAGGCCAACGCTGCGCACCCAGCGAGACTGGGGCCGGAACGGGCGGGAGAGGGCTGTTTCAGTCACCGGTTGATCATAAACGAGGCCCGGGTGAGAACCACCTGTGTGCCGCAGGTTCTGTGGACGTACGCTGACGAGTGATGAATTCGGCCCCGATGGTCGCTCACCAGCACGGTGCCGTGAGCTCCCCGGCCAGTGTGCGGGCATGGACGGAACGATCAGAAAGATCTCAGCGAACGTGCACAAGCGCTGAGCCCGGGATCGCTCGGGCGAGCGAGCGGCGCGCCAGCAGGCTCGGGATCGGTACCAGTTATCACGGCGGCCGGCACCGCATCCGTTTCTGCCTGCAAGACGCAACCGCAGGCGTGGTCTGTCAAGGCTTCGGACGAAGTAACGCGGCAATAACGCTGGAGCACCATAGTCGTTACGCCCCACCCCTGTTCCAGCATGAATTGAATGAAGAGGAACGGAGCCATGCCCGAACCGATGCCCTGAACTACACGGCAGCCCTCGCTGTCTCCAAGTGGACTCGACCACCTTCGCCCACACGTGGTCAACCCCGGTGGCGGTAAAGTTTCATCGATTGGAGTGTTCAAGACCACGAAGAAGGATGTCGACGCCATTTTTGCGACGCATCTGCCGCCTTTGTGGCCGAGCATGACGGCGTTGTACCAATTGTCTTCTACGCCCACGGCGGGCTGGGGGCGACTGCTGTCGGTTCGGCCCGACCGATGGCATCCGCTTATTGTCGACATCTTTCGCATCCGGCGCTGTGGCCTGCGACACTGGAGAAACAGCTCTGCGTCGAGGTCGTCTGACCGATTCGCGGAAACGATGTACGCGCCGGCTCCTCGGAAGGACCCCATGCTCGATTTTCTGTTCAGCCCGATCCCCGGGATCATCTTCACGATTGTCGTGGTTCTGCTTATCGGCCTGATTTACGCCAAGACGATCTATAAAAACGCAGGGCCCGACGAGGCCCTCATTATCACGGGCAAGAAGAGCCGCAAGACCATCGTCGATGGCGCCACGCTCGAGGAATCCGGCCAGCGGGTCGTGCACGGGCAGGGCGTGTTCATCACGCCGTTCTTCCAGAAGGCGTTCAAGATCAGCCTGCGCAGCCGCGCGATTGAGATCACGGCCGTCGCGCAGGACCGCAACGGCATCACGCTCTCCGTCGAGGCCGTCGCCATCGTCAAGGTCGGCGACGATCCGGCCGCCATTCGCGCCGCCGCCCAGCGTTTTCTTGGACAGGACAAGAACATTGACGGCTTCGCGCAGGAGGTACTGAGCGGATCGCTGCGCTCCTCGATCGGTGCGACCGACGTTATGACCGTTATTCAAAAGCGCGACGAGCTCGGTACGTCGGTGCTGGCCACAGCCCGCGAATCGCTCGCCAATCAGGGGCTCGACGTTGACTCGTTCGAGATCAAGGGCATCACCGACGAGAACGACTATATTCGCGACATCGGCCGTGCCGAGCAGGCCAAGGTGCGTCGTCAGGCCGAGGTAGCCGAGCACGTTGCGAACCGCGAGTCGCAGGAAGCCCTGATCACCGCCGAGCAGGCCATCGCAGAAGCTCAGAACACGCTTGCGCTGCGTAAGGCCGCGCTGCAGCTCGATACCGACAAGGCCTCCGCCGAGGCCGCCGCGTCGAAGCCGCTTGCTGAGGCGAAGGCGCAGCAGGCCATCGTGCAGGAGCAGGAACTCACTGCCCAGCGCCGGGCCAGCCTGCGCAAGGCCGAGCTCGAGTCCGAGGTCAACGCCATCGCCGACGCAGACGCCTATCGCATTCGTGTGACAGCGATTGCCGCCGCCGAAGCATCCGTCGCCAAGGCCACTGCCGATCGTGACAGCCGTGTCGCCAACGCCGACGCCACGCGCGCTGAGGGCCAGGCCGAGGCCGATGCCATTCTCGCCCGCGGTACCGCCGAGGCGACGGCCACCCGGCTCTCAGCCGAGGCCGTCGCTCAGCAGTCTGAGGCGCTCATTCAGCTGCGCCTGGTCGAAATGCTCCCGCAGATCGCGCACGAGCTCGCGGCGCCGATGGGCAACATTGACCAGCTCACGGTTATTTCAACGGATGGCGCCAGCCAACTCTCCAAAAACGTCGCGTCCGGCTTCAGCGAGGTCGACGCCGTGCTCGGCTCCACCATGGGGATCGGCATTAAGGACCTGCTCGGTGGCCTGCTTGGCGGCACCGCGGGAGCCGCTTTGCGGAACGCGACACCCAGTTACAGCAGCGCAGCCCCCTCGACCGCTGGCGCTGCGCCGACTCCCTCGAGCGCAACGGGCGCTGCTTCAGCACAGTCCGGGGTGACGCCGACCTCGGTGTCGGCCGCGGCCGCGCCGTCGGCCACATCGCAGTCTACGTCGATGGCCTCGTCCGCGGCGACAGCTGCCGCAGCGGCGCGATCAGCAGCGGAAGCATCCGTTTCTCAGTCGATCGACGACGTTGATTTCGATGCTGTCGCTGACGAAGCCGCTGCCGCAATCACCCGCACTGCGGCAGCGCGGCTGCCCAAGAAGGCCGGGGACCGCCTGCTGCCGTAGTGCCCTGACCGCCGTAACTGGGGTTAGCAGCCGGGGCCGTGGGGGTTGGCGTGGCAGTCTTTGGCGACGAGGACGGTGGATTCGTTGGT
>NZ_PJJM01000063.1 GCF_002929805.1 Cryobacterium sp. Y50
CCATACCCGCCACCCGAGGGTGATCGACACACTACGACAGTCCCGAAATCACCCACCACAACAACGTAAGGAAGGAGACCTCATCACCGGCGCCCACAACCGGAGCGCGATCGCCACCCTTGTGGAACGCACGACTCGCTTCGTGATCCTCGTGCACCTGCCCATCGATCACACCGCCGAATCAGTTCGCGACGGCCTCGTGGCCGCGATGAACGCCCTCCCCGCACACCTACGCGGCTCTCTGACCTGGGACCAAGGTGTCGAGATGGCGCACCACACCGCAATCCGCCTCGGCACAAACATGGACGTCTACTTCTGCGCCGCCGCCAGCCCCTGGCAACGCGGCTAAAACGAGAACACGAACGGACTACTACGCCAGTACTTTCCCAAAGGCACCAACCTCTCCACCTACACCACCGACGACCTACGCAAGGCAGTACACGAGCTCAACGAACGCCCCCGGAAAACCCTCGACTGGGACACCCCCGCCGAACGCTTCGCTAAGCTGATCACTGAATAGACCACCCGGTGTTGCAACGACCACTAGAAACCGCCCGCCAACTGAAGACAGGGCCACGGTTGTGTAGTTTCTACTATGTCGTAGTTGACGGCAGCTGGTGGTTCTTCATCCGATAACTGGCACCCTTGAGACTGATGACATCGGCATGATGAACGATCCGATCGATCATCGCTGACGCCACCGTTGGGTCACCGAAAACGTCACCCCACCGACCAAAAGTCAGATTGCTCGTCAAGATCAGCGACGCCTGTTCATAGCGGCTTGAGACGAGCTGGAAGAACAGATTCGCAGCGTCCTGATCAAACGGAATATAGCCCACTTCGTCAACGATTAGTGCGCTGTAGCGGCGCAGTCGCTTGAGCTCTGCGTCGAGTTTCCCGCGGGAGTGAGCTTCTTGGAGGCGGTTGACCCAACCGACTGCGGTATCAAAGAGGACCCGGTGGCCGGTCTGTGCGGCCTTGACGCCGAGACTGATCGCGAGATGCGTTTCCCCGGTCCCTGGCGGCCCCAACAGGACCACGTTCTTGCCCTCGGCGAGGAAAACCCCGGTGCCCAAATGCGCGATCAGGTTCCGGTCGGCGGACGGCTGACGGTCGAAATTGAAGTCCTCCAACGTCTTGAATCCTGGGAACCGTGCAGCCTTGATCCGCATCGCTGACCCCGACGCTTCCCGTTCCGAGACTTCCCGCGAGAGGACCGCGGCGAGGTATTCCTCGTGGGACCAGACCGCATCGCGGGCCTGGTCGCCGAGGCGCCGGAACGCATCGCTGATCCGCGGCGCCCGGAGCGCCCGGGAGTAGTACTCGATCTGCGAGGCGGTCTCGGATCCGCCAACCACTGCGCCGCTCACGAGGCGACCGCCACGGGGGCTGGCGCGTCGGGTGTGAGGCCGAAAAGGGTGTCGTAGTGATCCAGCGACGCGGTCTCCACGACCGTTAACACGGGCATCTTCCGGCCTTGGCTCCGGTGCTGATTCCTCAGCTCACCAGCCCGAGTAACGTGAGCGGGATCGATGATGTTCAGCTGCCGCGCCCACTGCCTCGGGTGCGAGCTCACGAGGAGCCCGTCGTGGTGGATGTTGACCGTGTCCAGGCCCGCAGTGACGTGGACGAGACGCCCGATGAGGGCAGGGTCGACGGAGTAGTCGTTGCTGAAGGCACGGACCATGTAATCCCTTGGTAGGCGCACGATGTTGCGAAACAGCACCTCGGGAGCCACTGGCGGCAGCGCCCGCATCGCGGCCCTATCGGTGGTGACGAGATCGATCGGGCGGCCTCGGCGGGCACGGGAAAACCGGCTGTTCGCGATCGGCAACCAGTCGGCCATCTGGGCGTTGAAATCCGCCGGAGACGCGAATGTGCGACCGGGCATGAACCTGCCCCGAAAGAACCTGTTCATGCGTTCGACCATGCCCTTGGACTCCGGATCGCGGGGCTTCAAAAGTTTGATCTCGCACCCGAGCGTGCCGGCGAACGCGGCGGCGGCCTCGGTCAGTTTCCCGCGCCCGATCCCGGACTCGTTGTCCCAGAGCAGCCGCGAGGGAACGGCCTGTGCTTCCTCGAACAGAGACCACATGCCGCCGAGCAGATCTGATGTCATCCGTGTCGGCAGCATGCGGCTTTGGATGAATCCGGACGCCGCTGACGTCATCACGAGCACGGGTGGCCGGTCGACCTGGTCGCGGCCGAGGGGGATGTCGTCGTGGGGGAACCAGAGGTCACATTGCATCTGGAAGCCCGGCGGGTGCACGAGCCGGTCAACGGGGTCCGGGACCCGGTAGTCGGGCCGGATCTTTGCGATCTTCGACCGGAACAGCGACTCCGATCCTGACCAGCCGACGCGTTCCGCGATGGCCGCCGCCGGCATCGTTGGCGTGGCCGCCAACAGTGCCCGTGCGGCATACGCGAACTCGTCGAAACTCGACCCACTGCCTGCCCGCTGATAGGCCGGGGCCAAGGCCCGGTCGACCGTTCCTCGAGACACGCTGAGTCGTCGTGCTATCTCCCGCTTCGAGATTTTCTCTGTCGAATGCAGGTGGCGAATCTCCGCCCAATCATCCAATGTGATCACCCTTCATACTGCTGGGTGGCCCTGTTTTCAGTTGGCGTTAACATGAGCGCTCGCTCGAACTCGGCGAGAGCCGCAAAGACAAGCTTCCCGGATGCTGTCGTGGTGTCGATCGGCACCCTCGCCAGCGAGGACTTTGAGGCCGACGCCTCGATCGATAAGATCATGCGCCGTGTTGACCAGATGGCACAAGTCACGGCCGAGTCGGTCAAGTTTCCACACCAGGAGAGTGTCGCCCTTCCGGGGTACCTTCAGACACGCAGCCAGGTGTGGGCGATCGTCCTTCTTGCCGGAGGCATGGTCCTCGTAAAGGTTGTCCGACTCGACGCCGGCAGCCAGAAGCCCATCCCGTTGAAGACCAGTGCTCTGCGACCCGTCCGCCTTCCAGACCCGCATGTACCCGACAAGCCCATGTCATTTATATGTTCGAATACGTGACAACACGCCCGATTCCCCGAAAGAATCAAATCTTGTCACTTATCCCAGAGCGTATTCTGCGTCTCGCAGACCATACACGATTCATGTTGCGTGATGGATACAGAGGAGTGCCCGACGTTGGCACGACGGTCCCACATCAGGCTCATCCGTAACAACAAGTCAAGATAATCGTCCCTGCTGAAACAGCACATGCACAGACTACGATGTTGGTGTCATATCCACCACGAGACCTCACTCTGGGGTTAATGCTGAAAATAACTATCAGCGCTGACTTCGGACGTTACGACAAAAACTTTCGTTAGCGCCGCTTCTTGCAAAGAATGCTCGTGGCGAGTCGACGTATCCGCTCTGCACAGGCGTCAGAGTCGCTCAGCGCCCGATACCCGCGGGCGGTGCGGGCTCGAGGACATTTCCTCACTGAACAGGCCGCTTCGAAATGCTTGTATCTGGTCACTCGCGGTTTCGATCCCACCGGAGTGGGCCGAGCCCGTTGGACGATGCGTTGGAAGCCAGCTCTCAACGCCTTCGCCTTCACGTTCCGTGACCGCTGGCCGAACGCAGAATCCCATTAATGAAAAACGCCGGAAACACCGTTACCGAGACACTCCCCCGATTGATTGTGAAGCATGTGGTGGGGTGGGCGCGGGCGAAACGGGATCTGCGCGACGTGGCTGCTCGCGTTGTGGGGGTGGCTGGGTTGCTTGTGGATCGGGCAAATCGGTATCGGGCCGAGCGTGAGGTGTGGGAGTGGTGGCAAGCGGAGGTGGCGACGATGAATGCTGTTCCGCGGCGGCGGCCGAAACGGGTGGACGTGTCGAGCCGGCCGTTGTTTCACGATGTGAATGCGTCGGGTGAGCGGGTGTGGCCGCGGTATCCGCGTTCTAGTGATCAGCGTGGTGATCATCGTTCGGCGCGGGAGTTGGTGGATTTGGGTGTGTTGAATCCGGAGAATCGGTGGCAGTACCTCGGCGATGCCGCCTAACCACCAAGTACACCACTGGGGTCAGGCGGCGCGTCTCCGAGGTGGTCGTGCCGGACACGATTTATGGAAGAGATGCAACTTCGTCGAAGAAATGCTGACGTAGGACACTAGATAGCATCAAGGGGGTAGGACCATGTGTCATGGCTGCCGGCCTGACATCCGATTTTTATAACTTGACAGGACCTCAGCCATGCCGAAAACATCACCCGCAGATATCGTTGATGCAGCCATTCTCGATTCGACTGTTCGGGGTGCCCGGCTTGATGAACCGTTGACGTTGCGGGCACTGACGATACCGAACCGGGTATGGATGTCTGCAATGTGCCAATATTCCGCCGGATCGGACGGGGTGCCTACCGATTGGCACCTGGTTCATTACGGCTCACGGGCAGTCGGCGGGGTCGGTCTCGTCATGGTCGAATCGACCGCCGTGGGTGCGCAGCACAGGATAACGACCGGCGATTTGGGCATGTGGACTGAGGATCAAGTGGTCGCTCATCGTAAAATCACTGAGTTTATTGGCGCGTCTGGCGCGGTATCCGGGGTTCAGCTTCAGGCTGCCGGGCGCAAAGGGGCGTCAATGGTGCCGTGGGAACAGAATGGGCAAAACAGCCAGATTTCAGTCGACGATGGGGGATGGCCGGTGATAGCTCCATCGCCCATCGCGTACGGGGACTTGGCGTCTCCTCGTGAAATGGACGTCACCGACATCGACGAGCTCGTTGTCGCTTTTGCCCGAGCAGCAGAACTCGCGGATCGCGCCGGATACGATCTCGTGGAGATTCACGCGGCGCATGGATATCTGCTGCATCAGTTTCTTTCTCCATTGACGAACCAGCGTGACGACGAATACGGTGGAACGCTGGAGAACCGCATGCGTTTGCCCTTACGGGTGGCGGCTGTGGTGCGCCGTGTTTTCCCCGCGCAGAAGCCGGTCTTCCTGCGCCTCACCGCCACCGATTGGATCGACGGCGGGATTGACATCGATGAAGCTGTCGAATTCGGTCGCCAGCTCGCCGGGATCGGGATCGATCTGCTCGACGTCACCTCGGGCGCTCTGGAACGCAATGCAGAATACCCCAAGCGCCCCGGCCTCAACGTCGAGTTTTCGCGCGTTATCGCAGATGCAACAGGACTGCCGACGGCACCCGTTCAAGGCATCGATGATTTCGAACTTGTCACCGATATTCTCGCCAGCGGTGACGCGCAGGCCGTTATTATTGGTCGCGCCCTGCTCAGGGATCCGTATTTCTACTTCCGTCTGAACCAATCCGATCCAAAACAAATCTGGCCAAAACAATACAGGCGAGCGTTCTAATATCACGGTCGTCTTTATTGGCAGTGTCTCGTTAACGGTGTTCCCGGTGGTTTTCATTTAGCTTTAATACCGTTCTGGTTCGTGGCGGGGTTGTGGCCACTGGGCGTGGTGGAGGCGTTTGATGGACCATTTCGAGATCTTGCGTTTGATGACTCGCGGGTTTGATCGTCGTCGACGCGTTCTTCGTGACACTACTTACTTTGGTCTGAGACGTTGCCGGTGAGCAATCGGTTGGAAACTCCGTCTCTTGGGTGAAACCCGTATATAAACAAAAATATTTGATTGAAAAAAGACTTTATAATTCTAAAGTTGAGGTATAACGTCGATATATGGAATTTGTCGGAGCGGAGCCGGTGCAGCTCACTGCGCTGGATCAGCTCATCGTCCGTGCACTTGCTGCGAACGGTCGCGATTCTTGGGCGACGATCGCTCAAGTTGTAGGATCGTCACCCTCAACTGTTCAACGTCGGTACGCCCGGCTGCACGATATGGGAGCGATTCACGTCGTTGGCGCTGTTGATGCCTCGGCGACGGGCCTCGGAATTGCCACCATGGTACGAATCCAATGTGGGTCGGCGGCCACCGCCTCCGTTGTCGCGACGCTCTCTCGTCGGCCCGAAGTTCGATTCGTCTCCACGCTCACTGGTTCGGCCGACTGCGTTGCAGAGTTCGTTGTACCCAGGCTTGCCGACTTGGAGCGGCTTCTTCAGGAACTTCTCGCAGACCCGTCCATTCGCACGGAAGCGGTCCCGGTCCTCCGAACCTTCACGGTTCCCTTCGATGCCTTCCCTGGAGCGCTCGAAGGAGCGGGAGAGATCGGGTGGAAGGCGGCGACTGAATACACTGGCAATGCGGTTGCCCCCAACCTTGAAGCCATCGAAGGGGTAGTACCTGCGAGAACGCACCTCAATTCGCTGGAGCGTGCCGTGGTCGAGATACTCATCCCGGACGGACGGACGCCTCTTATCGACGTCGCGCGTGCAATAAGCCGAAGCGAGGCGACGACTCGCCGGGTCATCGATGAATTGCTCTTTTCGGGGCGGTTGCGGATTGGGCCGTTGCTTGCTCCTCATCTCCTGAGTATTGAGACTGAGCTCATGCTCTGGATTTCCGTGTCTCCTGACCAACTCGGTGCCGCAGCACGGCAGCTCGCTCAGCACTCAGCCGTGCACTATGCCGCGGCTGCGGCTGGTCGGTACAACCTCATCGGCCAAGTGTTTCTTGCTGACTTTGCCGATCTTTATGACTTCACCACACACGTGCTCGGCGCCCTTCCGGGAGTTCGAGAGGTCGATCTCACCATCCAGATGACCACGCATAAGCGGATGTGGACGCCAATCGTCGACAGTCGTTTCGTACCCATATCAAGGAGCTCCAGTGCGTGAAACCACAGAATCTTCTGCCACTGACCTAACCGGACAGCCGTGGACTTGGCCTGAATCTACTTGGCGCGGCGTCGTGGAAAATGTACGCGCTGGCGCCAACTTGCTCCCCGCCGCAGGCCAAACAAGATGGCCCGGGGGGGCTCGCGTCGCCGTTGCGCTTTCCTTCGATTCCGACCACGAGACGCCCTCGTTGCGCGACGGCGAGGTCTCTCCCGGGCGCATGGCGCAAGGGGAATACGGTGCGCGCGTCGGCGTGCCGCGTATCCTTGATCTCCTCACCAAGCACGGAATTTCCGCATCATTCTTCATCCCTGCCGTCTGCGCGCTGCTCCGCCCAGATGAGGCACCGAGATACATCGCGGACGGACACGAAGTTGCCGTGCATGGGTGGATCCACGAGCGCAACACACATCTTAGCTTTGACAACGAGCTCGATCTCCTGGGCCGTGCGATCGCCGTGCTCGAGGGCCAGACCGGTGTTCGGCCGGTGGGAATCCGTACGCCTTCGTGGGACTTCTCCGACTCCACCCTCGATGTCATCCAAGAGCTCGGGTTCGGGTACGACTCGTCGCTTATGGCCGACGATGAACCCTATGAGCTCCTGCACAGGGGGAGCCAAACGGGGATTGTGGAGATTCCCGTTGAATGGATCCGGGACGATGCGCCGTATTTGATGATGGATCGATTCTCCGGGCTCCGCCCGTATATGGCACCGCGCGAACTTGGCCGCATCTGGCGCGATGAGTTCGATACGTCATATGCCGAAGGGGGGACCTTCGAGCTGACGATGCACCCACACATCATCGGTCACCGCTCACGAATGTCGATGTTAGACGAGCTTCTCACTTATATCCGAACCTTCCCGGACGTTTGGTTCACCACGCATGCCGGCTTGGCCGCCCACGTGTCTCCCAATATCTTCTCCTGAGAGCAACGACTCGACCTTCTCGAACCTTCTTACGTATGACATTCCACGTCTATGAACACTGACTGACCAATCAAAGGGGAAGTACGCACATGACGAATACCACTATGTCGTCTGGGGCGACAAGCGCCGATGTTCACCAGACGAAACTCACACCCCGAGGGCGCAAAGCCGTTCTCGCCGGTGCTATCGGCAACACCGTTGAGTGGGTTGACTGGGCGATCTACACCACGTTCTCATCAATCTTTGCTCGCCATTTCTTCCCCGCTGACGACCCGGGGGTCGCTTTGTTGGCCACACTCGCAGTGTTCGCGGTCGGCTTCGTGATGCGTCCTGTCGGCGCAGCGGTGATCGGCGCTTTCGCTGACCGGCATGGCCGCAAGAAGGGAATGGTGCTGACAATCGGCATGATGGCCGGCGCCTCCCTCGTAGTGGGCCTCACGCCGGATTTTTCCACCATTGGTATCGCCGCCCCAATCATCTTGCTGATAGCCCGACTAGTTCAGGGCTTCTCGGCGGGGGGTGAGTTCGGATCATCGTCAGCTTTCCTCGTGGAGTCAGCCGCACCCAAACGCCGCGCTTTCGCGGGGTCCTGGCAGCAAGTTTCCGTTGGTGCGGGAATCCTGATCGCTTCGGCCATCGGTGCGTTTATTACGGGCACCTTCTCAGCGGAGGCTGTCGACAGCTGGGGCTGGCGTGCCGCATTCATCTTTGGCGCAGCACTCGGAGTTATAGGGTTGTGGCTTCGCGTCTCCGTTGAGGAAACCGATTCGTTCACTAACGCTAAGGCCCGTGCCCAGGCTGTTCCGACTGAGAAGCGTCGCAGTGCGGTCTACACCATGTTCGTCGAGCACCCTAAGGCGACCCTCCGCGTCTTCGGTATTACGATTGCCGGCACACTGCTGTACTACATGTGGGCGTCGTATATGCCCACCTACGCCGCCGTCACCACTGGCATCCCGCTTAGCCAAGCGCTCTTTGCCAACGTGGTTGGCATCGTAATCTTCTTATTTCTCTTGCCGTTTGCTGGCATTTTGTCCGACAAAATCGGGCGTAAGCCCACGATGTCCATGTTCGCGGGCGGTTTCCTCATTTTCGCCTGGCCCGCATTCACTCTTCTCAATGGCAATTTCTGGGTTCTCCTCATTATCCAAATAATCGGGCTGATTCTTCTTCTCGGCTACTCCGCCAACTGCGCCGTGATCATGGCTGAACAGTTCCCGGCGGAAGTACGAGCGACCGGAATCGGCCTCCCGTATGCCCTTGCTGTTGCAATATTCGGAGGAACCGCTCCATACATCACGACTTGGCTGAATCAGAATGAGCTTGGCAGTTTCGTATGGGTGTACTGCGCCGCAGCCGCGCTCATTGGGCTTATCGTATATTTGACGATGCCTGAGACCAAGGGCAAGGTCATCAATTGAACCACGTACTTATCACCGGTGCGGCGAGTGGAATCGGGCTCCAGACCGCTGTCAGGTTTGGTGGCATTGGTGCCAATGTAACCCTTGTCGACTATCGAACCGACGCACTCGCCGCCGCAGCTAGGGTTGTTCGCGAGGCCGGCGCAGCAGGAGTCGCGACAATCACAGAAGATTTGCAGGATGCAGACGCCCCGCGCCGCACGGTCGACGCTGCCTGGACGCGTTCACCCGTCAACATCCTGGTGAACTCAGCAGGGATCTATCCAGCGCTTCCGTTTCTCGACCTGACACCCAGCACGTGGGATGCCGTGCAAAACATCAACGTGCGTGCTCCGCTCCTAGCGACGGTCGCTCTGGCAAATGCCGTGATCGACGCGAAATCCACAGCATCCATAGTCAATATTTCCTCGGGAGCGGCACTACGGGCCCGTCCCGGCGCTGCCGCGTACAGCACATCCAAGAGCGCGCTCGAGATGATGACGCGGGCATCGGCGCTTGAACTTGGTCCACATGGAATTAGAGTCAACGCCGTCGCGCCAGGCTTCATCGCCGTAGCCAGCGACGTTAACCCAGTCACAACGGAGTATGCAGCAGCCGTCTCGGGTAACCCGCTCGGCCGAGACGGTACGCCGGACGACATCGCCCGGGCGGTCGTCTGGATCTCCGGATCCGAAGCGGGTTGGGTCACCGGAACAATCCTGCGAATCGACGGTGGATCGTCGACTGGCGCGCACAACCTGCCCCTGAGCTGGACCACGGTCGACGTTACTTACCCACGAGAGGAACAAGACGTATGAATAACCTCCCTTACACGATCGTCGGAGCAGGCGCTATAGGCGGCACCATTGCCGTTCATCTTCATGCCAAAGGTATCCCGGTCCAGCTCATCGACGCCGATCTTGGTCACGTCGAAGCAATCCGGCAAAACGGGATCACGCTTCTCACGCCTGGTGGAAGGCTCGTCGCACGCATTCCCGTGTTCACCCTGGACGATGCACCTACGAGAATAACGCGCGTCCTTCTCGCGGTAAAAGCGCAGGCCACCCCGGCGGCGATTGCCTGGATCACACCACGGTTGACCACGGACGGTTTCGTTGCTTCGATGCAAAACGGTCTCAACGAGGAAACGATCGCCTCCTTCATCGGAGCAGACCGGACTGTGATCGCCTTTGTTGATCTCTTTGCCGATGTAATCGAACCTGGAGTTATCAAAGACGGAGGCCACGGGGGAATAGCGATCGGAGAATATGCCGGCGGCACGAGTGACCGAGTTCGGGCGCTTGCCGACGATCTAGCACACTGGGGGCGACCGATTGTCTCGGATAACGTCGAGGGTTTCTTGTGGGCCAAGCTCGCCTTCGGAGCCATGCTCGTCACCACCGCTCTGGCCGACCAGGACATGAGTGTCCTCATCGACCGCCACCGCCCGACCATGAACGCCCTCGCCGCTGAGGTCATCGCCGTCGCAGACCATCGTCAGCTACAGCTCGAGGGATTCGATGCGTTCGACCCCGCCGCCTTCAGGCTCGGAGTCGACCCGGACGTGAATACAAGAGCAATCGATAGTCTCGTTGCTTGGCTGGCAACCCAAACCAAAACACGGTCAGGCATCTGGCGAGACATCGCCGTCCGCAAACGCCCGACGGAAGTCCACGCGCAATATGCACCTGTACTGGCTGCCGCAGCTGAAGCCAACATCGAAGTCCCATACCTGCACGCGATGGTTAACCACATCGAACAGCTAGAACGCGGAGAAATAGAGATGAATGAAAGTCTGCTGAACCAGCTCGACCCGGCGGTGACACGGTGACACGCGACCGCGCGCATGACTGGATCGACACGAATAGATCCAATCTAGTCGCCGACCTGGCGGAGTACATCGATCACGAGACACCCTCCGATGATCCGGAACTGCTGCAACAAGGGTTGGCATGGATCGAGGGGTGGCTTACTGCGCTGATTGGAGCTCCCGTCGAACGCCAGGCATTCTCAA
Organism: Cryobacterium sp. Y50; assembly: GCF_002929805.1. Taxonomy (GTDB): domain Bacteria; phylum Actinomycetota; class Actinomycetes; order Actinomycetales; family Microbacteriaceae; genus Cryobacterium. The sequence continues at coordinate 11,053 of NZ_PJJM01000063.1, forward strand.
CGTCAGGGTTCGGAGATACAGTCGTATGGGATCTGCCCCCTACTGAAGGGTCGCACAAATCCGTCAGCGTGCTGTGCCACTACGACACCGTATGGGACGCTGGCACGCTAACGAATTGGCCAGTCGCCATCGATGGCGATCGTCTCACGGGACCCGGAGCCTTCGACATGAAGGGTGGCCTCATCCAGTTTGCCTGGGCCGTCGCTGCCCTCAAAGCATGTGGACTACCCAACCCGGCAATCCGACTCGTGCTGAACGGCGATGAGGAGGTTGGTAGCCCCTCGTCGCGTCAGATCATCGAAAGAGCCGTCTCCGGCGGCGGGCCCGTGCTCGTTTTCGAGTCGGCCGCGAACGGCGCAGTGAAAACTGCCCGTAAGGGCGTCGGTATCTTCACAATCGACGTCACGGGGATTGAAGCACACGCCGGATTGGATCCGCTCGCCGGCACAAGCGCGATTGATGAGATCGCGCGAATAGTCTTGAAGCTTCATTCAGCCAGTGACCACGCCCTCGGAACGACACTGAATGTGGGAACCATCTCGGGCGGCAGCCGCACAAACGTTACGGCGGGTCACGCTACCGCCGAGTTAGATGTGAGGGTCACATCAAATTCAGAAGCAAACAGGATCGACGCTGTTCTCGGCGGGCTCACTACGGCAGATTCGCGGGCAACCGTCGCCATCACAGGCGGCTGGAATCGTCCGGTCATGGAGCGAAGCGCAGCAACGGGCGAGCTATTTAAGGTCGCGTACTCCACTGCCGCTGTTCTCGGGTTCGAGTTGCGTGAGGTGTCGGTTGGCGGAGCTAGTGACGGAAACTTTGCGGCAGCGCTCGGACTTCCGGTACTTGACGGCTTAGGACCGGTCGGATCAGGGGCCCACGCGCGACATGAGTGGATCAGTATCGACGGAATGGTAGAGCGTACCGCGCTTGCAGCGGGGCTTCTCGTTGCGCTTGCCTGACGCTTCCTGATTCCGTGAGGAACATGTGTCCTTGACACCGTTGGGTGGACGACGCCGTTGACACGCCGTTTCCAGGCAATGGGTGCGGACGCCGCGCCCTTGACGAAGGCTGGGTGTTTCGCGACGGTAAACTACCGATCAAAGTGTCCGGTGGACTGAAGTCAAAGGGACATCCCGTCGGGCGACGAGAGTCTCGCAGCACGTGATCTCGGCCCTGCAGCTCACCGGAACGGCCGGGGCTATGCAGCTAACAAACGCACGACGGGCAGCAATTCACAATATGGGAGGCCTGGCCGTCGCCAACTACGTCAGTGTACTGGAAGCCATGTTGATCGCGGAGTTCAGGCGAATCTATGCCGATTTCGGGGTGACGGACGTGGCTGCTGGGCTCGCGTTACCAAAGAACAACCTGTTCGCGGCTGGTCCCGGTCAGGGCTTCGGAGTGCTGGTTCCGGGTGGAGACACGGGCGTATCCAATTTTCATACCAGCAACGTATCACCAACCCGGTAACACGTCACAGAGGCGCGGACACCGCAAGTATTACAAAACTCGCCGCGTGATTCCGTGACTCGCTGATCCTGCCCAGGGTGACTTGCGAAGGATCGTTACCGAACGCCACACGCCAGAAACCTTAGCGTCGGATATTCGACGGATTCACATCACCCGACGCCCTCATGGCACTCGCGATGCTCTGTTAACGCCAACTGAATACAGGGCCAGATACGCGGCGGTTTCCAGCGGTCGTTGCAACACCGGGTGGTCTATTCAGTGATTAGCAGCTTAGCGAAGCGTTCGGCGGGGGTGTCCCAGTCGAGGGTTTTCCGGGGGCGTTCGTTGAGCTCGTGTGCTGCCTTGCGTAGGTCCCCGACGTATCAGCGGGAGCCGTCGGGGTCCAGTTTCGACGCGTTCGCCAGTCAGGTGCGGGTGCTACTCGCGGCCACACCGACGATGCCGGCCGCGACCGCAGCGGAACGGGTGGGCTGGTCGGGATCTCCGTCGTTGTTTCGGGCCAAGGTCGCTGAGCTCCGACGGGAGTATGTGGTGCCGGATCCTGCGGATCGACTGGTGCATCCTGCCGGATTCCAGATCCAGTGCGATCTCTGGTTCCCGCACGAGGACCTGCCGCTGGGACATGGCCAGGCTGCTGCGCCACCGGTGCTGGTGATGACGTCGACGTTCTCCGGGTTCATCCAAGCGCGCATGTTGCCATCGCGGACGACGCCGGATCTGCTCGGCGGGATGTGGTCCTTGTTGCAGGAAGCTGAAGCAGTTCCGACGCGGTTGACGTGGGATAACGAGACCGGCATCGGCCGTGGAAAACTCACCGAGCCCGCCGCCGCTTTCGCCGGGACCCTCGGCACCCAGATCAAACTGCTCAAAGCCCGCGACCCCGAGTCCAAGGGCATGGTCGAACGAATGAATCGCTTCTTCCGGAGCCGCTTCATGTCGGGCCGCGCCTTCACCTCTCCCGATGATTTCAACGAGCAGCTCGCCGCGTGGTTACCGGTGGCGAACAATCGTCTCTCTCGGTCCCGCCGAGGTCGACCCAATGACCTCATCAGCAGGGACCGGGCCGCGATGCGCGGGCTCCCGCCGATGGCACCGGAGGTCATGTTTCGCAACAGCGTCCGACTGCCACGCGATTACTATGTTCGCGCGTTCAGCAACGACTACTCCGTCGACCCCGCCATGATCGGCCGAGTCGTCGACGTGGCGGCGAGCCTTGACCGGGTCACCGTCCACCATGACGGCGTCCTCATCGCGGCGCACCGCCGGAAGTGGGCTCGGCAGCTCACCGTCACAGACCCCGCACATGTACTCCGCGCGGCCGAGCTGCGGGCCCAGTTCCAAGCTCAACGCGCCCGCCGGCCCCCGAGCACAGCCACCGTCGAAATAGCGTCGTTGACTCGCTACGACGAACTCTTCAACGTCGACCTTGAACCGGCGCCGACCGTGCTGGCGGTCGCGTCATGATCGGCCCGGAAGCAGCCTCGCAGATCGAGTACTACGCCCGTGCCCTCCGAGCACCCCGAATCAGCGAAGCGTTCCGCCGCCTCGGCGACCAAGCCCGCGACGCGGGGTGGTCCCACGAGGAATACCTCGCCGCAGTGCTCTCCAAAGAAGTCTCCGAACGCGAAGCCTCCGGCGCCGGGCTGCGAATCAAGGCCGCCCGATTCCCTGGACACAAGACCCTCGAGGACTTCAACTTTGAGCACCAGCCCTCTGCCGACCGAAACCTTATCGCGCACCTGGGCACGAGTGTGTTCCTCACCGAAGCGAAGAACGTAGTCCTCCTCGGGCCTCCCGGAACGGGGAAACCGCACCTCGCCGTCGGCATCGGGATCAAGGCCGCTAAAGCCGGCCACCGGGTCCTTTTCCATACTGCGACGGACTGGGTCACCCGACTTCAAGAAGCCCACTCGCGGGGCAAACTTGCCGCCGAATTGACCCGGCTACGCCGCTACAGCTTGCTGATCGTCGACGAGGTCGTCTACATCCCCTTCGACCAAGACGCCGCGAACCTGTTCTTCCAACTGGTGTCCTCGCGCTACGAACACGCATCGCTGATCATGACGAGCAACCTACCGTTCGCCCGCTGGGGAGACGTATTCGGAGACCTCACCATCGCCTCCGCGATGATCGACCGAATCGTTCACCACGCCGACGTAATCAGCCTCAAAGGCAACAGTTACCGGCTCAAGCAACACCAACCCGCCGAGACTACGGCACACTAGAACCACACGAGAGTGGCCCTGTTTTCAGTTNGTTAACATGCTCAGCCTCGGCGGGCATAAAACGGTGCTACCTGGCCGGAATTAACCCACAGAACGGAAGAGTCAGGAGAGCTCAAATTACCGTCATATCGAGTGCAGCGTGGCGGCTAGGAAGAACGCGCGCTCGATCAGCGAAGAAAAAAAAATATGCTCTGTGGGGGCATGGGCGCCCCCACCACGTGCACCAAATCCGTCAAGAGTTGGGATACCCATCGCGCCGACGAAGTTTGTGTCTGCAGCCCCAGCCGCAGGCCGGCCGTCGACCTGCAGATCGAGTGCAGCTGCGATGGTTTCGATACGCGTAAGCAGCGCGTGATCGGCTGCACTGGCCTGCCACGACGGCCGATGAGTGAGCACTTCAATACCAACTGATGCGCCGGTTCGAAATGGCCGAAGTCGATCGAGGTCACTGAGGACCCTTCCCTCTACCTCGCTATTCTCAAATCGGAGTCCGATCAACGCCTCTGCGTGACTCGAGACGACGTTCGCCCTGTTCCCGCCTGTGATAGCTCCGGCATTGAGCAGTGTCGTTCCGCATCCCCAATCATTGGAGGATGCCACCAGCTGGCGTATTTTTATGAGTTGGTCAACGAGTTCATCAATTGCGGAGACACCTTTTTCGGGTTCTAGCGCGGCATGAGCCTCCCGGCCGACGACGGACAACGTTACTCTCGTGCTACCCAGACGGCCTATCTTTAGGGCTCCGTCAGGATGGGGTGACTCAAAGCCAAGGGCGGCTTCTATGCCCTGTGCCGCTTTAAGCAAGATTTCTCGCGATGTCGGAGATCCGACCTCTTCATCGGCCGACACTATGATCCGCACTGGGCGGCGGGTGGCGCCGACATCTCGCAACGCAGCAAGAGCCACCTCAATAATAACTAGCCCGGACTTCATATCGAAGACACCGGGACCAGTGACAATGTCGCCATTCACTGTCCACGGAACTGTGCTGTCAAGGGTTCCCACTGGCCATACCGTGTCGCTGTGTCCGATCAGGAGCAGCGGTCGTTCGCCCGTCCTGCCAGGAAAATTCGCAATAACGTGACTGCCAGTGCTCGTCGGGGTAAGCGATACATCGCTGGCGCCCAGGGATGTGAAGTTAGTTGCTAGGTCCTTGGCAAAGTGGTCGAGCGATTTTTTCGCACCGCTGGGGGTTTCAAGGCTCACAAGGCGTTGAAGTCGACTCATAATTGGCTCTTTCCTGTACCGGATTGACCTTTCGAGCGACGTTGCGACATCAGGACTCATTTCGTGCATGGCGACCCATTCTGTCATCTTTGGCGTGAATATACATATCGTATCCACTAATTTCTATAGTAAAATACCTTGTGCTCGTCAGGTAAATAGTGAAATATATGTAACGTATGATTCAAGCGTCCAAGTATTGCTGTGATCTAGAGAGGGTAAGCACTGTTGGTGGAGACGGATGTTGCGGTTACAGTTGCTGAGCTTTCTCAGTTTAAAGAGTTGGAGCAGGCGTCACAGCTCTATCGTGAAGTCTTCGGCTACAACGGCCCAGAAAGTGGTCTGAATCCTCGTCTACTCAAAGCACTGGCCATTCACGGTGGGACCGTCCTTGGAGCATGGTCTGCAAACGGCGAATTAGTCGGCTTCGCCTATGGGTTTACTGGAATGTCGGATGGGGATATATACCTTTACTCGCAGGCCGTCGTCGTAGCGTCCCAGTTCCAGGGGAAAGGCCTCGGTCGCATCCTCAAGCAGGCGCAGCGAGATAGTGCACTCAGGAACGGACTCGTTCATATGCGCTGGTCTTTTAACCCAATCTACGCCCGAAACGCACACCTCAACCTTGACGTACTTGGTGCTGTGGGGCGCTGGTTCTCAAGAGATTACTACGGCGCTTCGGGTAGCAACCGCATTACAGTCGATTGGGATTTGGCAGAAAGTCATGAGCAAGTCGCTCAACGGCGAACTCTCCTTGAGCCGTCACAAAAGCAATACCAGTCAGCTCAATGGGGACAGGCCATTCGAATGGGACACAGCGCCGTCGTCCCCATCCCCGCCGATGTAACGGTGGAACCGAAGAAACTTTCGTCCGATCAAGACATGATCCAAGACAGGCTCGCCATGTCGCTTGGGCAGCTCCTTGACGAGGGATTTTCGGTTGTTTCGTGCCGTCGTGTCGACTCTCAAACTGCTGTGTACCTGCTCTCACAGAGCGATCCGAGCCGATGACGGGACACGTTATGGAAACAGCAGCTCCAGAGTCTTACGAGGAAAATCGCCAACTAGTAAGCCCCGGTGATCGTTTCGGCGCGCGCATGCAGAGTAATTCCTCCGCAGTGGCCCTTCAAGCTCGATTGTTCGAAAAAGAATTGCAGAATCTGTCCGATTCGTTCAAACGCTTGACCGAGGACGGATCTGTTGTTCGGGCCGCCGCCATGGTTGTAGCTGCCCGGCGACGCTTTGTCCTTGGCGCGGGGAAGAGCTTTGCTTACGCTAATCTCTTGGCTGCCGATATGTCAGCAGGTCTTTCGCAGGTCACTCTTGTGGATGGCACTGTCGTTCGCGCCTTGGACGTATTGAGTGATGTGCGCGATTCAGATGTTCTAGTGGCTTTTTCATTCCGTCGATACAGACGACAGACTCTCCTCATCGCTGAGCAGTTCGTGGAGTCAGGGGGAACTCTGGTTGCTATCACCGACGACGCCGAATCGCCGCTGGTCAAGTCTGCTGCTGAGAGCGTCGTGGTCCCAACCGGCAGCGCGTCTTTCGCGGACTCACCAACGGCAGTCGCGTCCACAATTCACTTGTTGAGCACCTTGACGACAGCCAGCTCGAAGGGAGCACGGCGCCGCATCGCTGAGAGGGAACGCATCGGTCGAAAGCTAGACATCTATTTGGAAAATTAATCGCCAATTTCGTGCTTGTACCAGTCTCACCTTTGAGGAGGAGAATATGAGAGTCGTTGAAGCCACACTGCACGTTGTTCGACTGCCCCTGGTGCACAGCTTCGAAACCAGTTCACATCGCAAAGATCATCTCGACCATATTGTCGTGGAGCTCGTTGATGAATCCGGTGCCACTGGCTGGGGTGAAATTGCGTCGCCGTCTGCCCCCTATTATTCGCCGGAGACCGTCCAAACTACATGGTACATAGCGCAACACTACCTATTGCCGTCGATCCTCGGTATCAGTTGGGACCACCCAGCACAGGTTCAGGCGCTCTGGCGCAAAGTACGGGGGCATGAATTCGCAAAGGCAGGCGTTGACACTGCGGCGTGGGTTCTCTGGTCAACGATGAAAGGGCTCTCGCTGTCAAAGGCGCTAGGGGGCAACCGGCACCAGGTCAAAGCGGGGGTTTCGCTGGGAATCGAGCCGACAATCGACGAACTAATCGCTCAGGTTCACAAGCACGTAGAGGCAGGTTACGCGCGCGTGAAGCTGAAAATCGCGCCTGGTTGGGACGTTGAGCCAGTGCGTGAAGTACGCGCTGTATTTCCTGAGCAGGATCTGCACGTCGATGCTAACGGCGCGTATCAAAGCACAGAGACGGATTTCGACCAACTGCGAAAGTTAGACGATCTGGGTCTGACCATGATTGAACAGCCTTTTTCACCGCGTGATTTTCTGTCACACGCCCGACTTCAAGCGATACTCGAGACTCCGGTCTGTTTGGATGAGTCCGTCTCCACCATCGATGATCTTCGAACCATGATCGCTCTGCAGGCCGGCAAGATACTCAATATCAAGGTCTCACGAATGGGCGGATTAACAAAGGCTCGGGAGGCACATGACCTTGCCCGCGATCACGGTATCCCGGTTTGGTGCGGCGGCATGCATGAATTCGGCATTGGCCGTGCGGCAAACGTCGCTATCTCGTCGCTAGGGAATTTTACGCTGCCTTCAGATGTCTCAGGCTCAGAGAAATACTATCGGCGCGACATAATACGTCCTCCCGTTGTCACAGTATTGGGCTCTGTGGATGTGCCTGTCGCGCCCGGTCTCGGATTCGCGGTCGACCGCGAATGGATGAGCGAGAACACAATGAAAAAAGAAACGGTGGGAATGTGAGCAGCCCAGCCAGTCACAACAACGCTCGGGGAGTGCACCGGATGAGTGAAGTGTCAGAGTCGCACGTGAACCAAATACCTCCTCTCGTACAGATGCAAGGGGTTAATAAGTACTTCGGCACCCAACATGTGCTGCGCGATGTGGACCTCTCCGTGCACGCAGGGGAAGTCGTGGTCGTCATCGGACCGTCCGGATCGGGTAAATCAACGTTGTGTCGCACGATCAACCGACTCGAATCAATCGACAGCGGCACTATTCTTTTCGATGGCGTTCCACTACCTGAAGAGGGAAGCGAGCTCGCTCGGTTCCGTGCCGAAGTTGGCATGGTGTTCCAGTCTTTCAACTTGTTCCCACACATGAGCGCACTGGAGAACATCATGCTCGCTCCGCGGAATGTGCGGCGCATCAGCCGTGAGACCTCACGTTCCGACGGGCTCGCGCTGCTTGAGAGGGTTGGACTCGTTGACCGAGCCAACGCCTATCCAGCCCAGCTCTCAGGCGGACAGCAACAACGAATCGCCATCGCACGAGCCTTGGCGATGCAACCCAAACTCATGCTGTTCGACGAACCGACGTCCGCACTCGACCCAGAAATGATCAATGAAGTAGTCGATGTCCTGACCAGCCTGGCGAGCTCCGGCATGACGATGGTTGTTGTCACACACGAAATGGGTTTCGCCAGGAGAGCGGCCGACCGCGTCGTCTTCATGGACGAGGGTCAAATCCTCGAGCAAGCGCCGCCGGCGGAGTTCTTCGAGAATCCCACCACCGCACGGGCCAAAGACTTCTTGTCCCGAATCCTGCACCACTAACCTTCGGCCGCCGGCCGAGACTCACCACCAAAGAAAGGTAACTCCATGCGTCAAAGAAGACTATTCGGCGTTCTGGCAACGGCAGTCGCCGTCATCACCCTGGCAACAGCGTGCAGCAGCAGCAAAATTAGCAGCGACAGCACAGGCACCTCTGGAGCGGACGGCTACGCAATGGCTGAGGCTGCCTCGCTGCCGGCTGCGATTCAGGAAATCAAGGACCGCGGCAAGCTGACCTGGGGGGTGAAGTTCGACCAGCCGTTGATGGGTTTGCGCAATCCCGCGAGCGGGGAAATTGAAGGCTTCGATGCCGAGATGGGGCGCTTGGTCGCGCTGCGAATCTTCGGCAGTGACGACCCGTCCAAACTCGAATTCGTCGAAACGATCTCAGCCAACCGCGAGCAGTACCTAAACAGCGGGAAGATTGATATGCTCGCCGCCACCTACACGATCAGCGATGTACGCAAGGAGATCGTCGATTTTGCTGGACCGTATTTCGAAGCCGGCCAGGACATCCTGACAAAGAAGGACGACACCAGTATCAGCGGCCTGTCGGATCTGTCTGGCAAGAAGGTTTGCGTTACGGTCGGCTCGAACTCGCTGACCAACCTGCAGGAACTCAACCCTGAAGCAGACATATCCGCGCCTCTCAAGGCCTACGCCGACTGTGCATTAGCGGTGCGCAACGGCACCTACGACGCGCTCAGCACCGACAATGTGATCCTGCTCGGCTACCTGAGTAACAGCCCAGACGCTTTCAGGGTCGTCGGCGACCCATTCACCAGCGAGCCATACGGCATCGCATTCGCGCACGGTAGTCCGGAACTGCGATCCTTCGTCAACGAAACTCTCGAACTCGCGCGGGAGAACGGTGATTGGGTCAAAGCCTACGCGAAGACGATCGGCGAGGCGGACCCCGACGTACCCACTCAGCCGGCGGTCGCTCCGTACTAAAAACAACTCCCATCCCACCAAGGTTTTCAATTACCGAGGAGACGAAACATGACACCAGACATGTCTGACGTGACGGTGCAGTTCTTTCAGGGCATGTTGGTGACCTTGCAGCTATCGCTGGCCGGCTTCGCGCTCGCCCTGGTGGTCGGCACTGGGTTGGCGGCGGCGCTTGTCAGCCCAGTGCCACCCGCTCGGTGGGCGGCAGGTGCCTATGTGGCATTATTTCGCAACTTGCCACTGCTGGTGATTCTCATCCTGGCGGTGTTCGGATTACCTCAGACCGGCCTGCAATTATCGCCCATGACCTGGGCAGTGCTCGTCTTGGGCCTCTACACTGCGGCCTTCGTTTGCGAGACTTTGAGTGGTGGCGTGAACGGCGTCGACGTCGGCCAGGCCGAGGCTGCCCGTGCTCTCGGCTTGTCTTTCCCACAATCGCTGGGTCTTATCGTGCTGCCGCAAGCCATCCGTTCAGTTGTCCCCCCGCTCGGCAGTCTGTTCATCGCGCTCACCCGCAATACCGCGCTGGCCTCAGTCATTGGTGTAGTCGAGATTTCAGCGCGCACCGCTCAGCTGGTCAACGACAACGTCTCCACCATCGTGGTGATCGTCGGCAGTGCCAGCGGCTACCTCATTATTAATCTTCCAGCGGCGTGGATGGTACGCCGTCTAGAACGACGGGCGGTGTTTGCCCGATGACACAGAGCGTGTTGTTCGACGCCCTCGGCCCGCGCGGGCGTCGGAAGGTGCGCGTGTTCAGCGTCGCCGTCGCCGTCGCGTTCGTGGCCGCAGCCACCGTGATAGCGATCCCGCTCGATTCCGCCGGTTTCTTTGATTTCGCTCGATGGGCTCAGGCGCTTGACTGGCGCATCTTTACCGGGTCCTACTTGCCGGGCTTGCTAAATACCCTTCTCGCTGCTGTCGGTGGTGTGGTCCTGGCCATCGTGATCAGTGTCATCGTCACTGCCGGCCGCTTGTCCCACCATCGCACCATTCGTTTCATTGCAATTGTCTACACCGAGTTTTTCCGCGCCATGCCCGTACTGCTACTGATCTGGATCCCGTTCCTCCTGTCTCTGCATGCCAAACTCGAAACCTCCGGCCTGCCCTTTGTGGTCGTCGGCTTGGGACTCTACAACGGTGCCGCTTTGGCCGAGATACTGCGGGCAGGCATCGTAGCCCTGCCCAGTGGGCAAACCGACGCGGCCACTGCGCTCGGTCTCTCTCGGCTACAAGTGTTGCGTCTAGTTATTTTTCCGCAGGTTGTGCGGGCAATGCTTCCTGCGATTCTCGCCCAAATGGTCATTGTCCTCAAGGACACGTCACTCGGATTCATTGTGACCTACCCGGAACTTCTCAGGCAAGGCAGCACGGTTGGGGCGTACCTGTCGGACGCCCTGCTACAGGTTTACATCGTGATCGCGGGCATCTACTTCATTATCGCCTATGGCCTCACCCTCTCTATCCGTCTGCTCGGCCGGCGTCTGAGCGCCCAACGACACGCATCCATTTCTGTCGCCGGAGACCCCGTCCTGACCTGAAAATTGGGTGAGTGGCCTTGACGACCCCGGAAAGTGGATACGGGTTAAGCGGCGAGCTGGATCTCTGCGGCCTGTGACGAGTATTGCAGCTCGAAGTCCACAGGCGTGACATGCCCGATCGAGGAGTGGCGACGGCGGCGGTTGTAGCGGTCCTCGATCCAGGCTCCGACTTCGCGGGTGGCTCGGTCGCGGGTGGGCCACACTCGGCGGTAGTAGAACTCTGTTTTCAGCGTCTCACAGTCCCAGCAAATACCGGTCAATCCCATCGAGCGGGTGATGCCATTCTCAGCGGCGAATGCGGTGATCTGAGCGGAGGCATATTGGGTGCCCCTGTCGGAGTTAAACCGAATTCGGCTTAATTCCGACCGCGGCTCGCAGTTCCGGTCGAACGCGTTCGTGCGGGTGTTGAAGAACAACGGCATCACCGGGTCAATGGGGCGAGTCGGCGCCTGCGGCGACAACGCCGCGATGGAGTCGTTCTTCCAGCGAAGACGAATCTCCACAGATCAGGAGTCAACCAAACCGGGGGCAGTCCCGTTGCGGTTACTCCGGGCAAGATACCTTCGAATAGCCAGGTGTGCGGGGCGAGGTTCCGGTCTCCGTGCCGAGGCCGGACATATCCGGCGTGACAGTGGGGGATTGCCACGACGGACTGCTCGTTACTCTATGGTTTGATTCTGACTATCCACCTCATCGGCGTCCTCGATCAGGGCCAGGTCACGAGGTATGCTCGCAGGTTTTCCGGTCGGCGCGTCAACGACAATCTGCTCGACGTCGCTGAGGCCGTAACCCCAGGCGGCCAGCTGCTGGAAATACGCCGCTTAGCCCTTGTCGGGGTAGCACCGCGTGCTCTTGCTGGTGTTGTCCTCGAAGCCACCGAGGATCACGGCGAGGGTGACGTGCTGCGCCTTGGTGGGGTAGTGCGCCAGCAGCGCGGCGAGCTCGTCCGCGTACCCAATACCCGCCGCGCTCAAGGCCTAACAGCACGGCGGACGGCGCTGCCCACTGCGGTGCGGTGCACGGTCAGTTCGTGGGTGACGACCGTGCCGGTGCCTGTCGGGAGCGTTTTCCGGCTCAGGAATTCGGCCAACCAGTTACGCCGCACGATTTCAGCTGGCCCACGCCTTGTTGTAGGTCGCGCTCGCCTCCTTACCCGACACATACACCCGCACGAACGCGGCCCGGCCAGGTGGCTGGGCGATGTCCTCGAGCGTGACGCGTTCCCACTCTAAGGTGACGAGCTAACTGATGCGCACGGTCGCGCCCGCCTCGTAGTACGGTTGGCGTGTGGTTCCAGGACACCGGCCCGCAGACGACGATATTGTCGCGCATTCTCGCCTCTTCCTGGTACCGTAACTCCGGTGAAACATAGCGAACGCCCGTGATCGTACCGGGATAGCCGCAATGTCAGGCGAGGATGCCCTTGACCCGTTCCATGACTTTCGTGACGGACAGTCCATAACGGTCGTGCAGGGTAGGCAAGGCGCCCGCGTCGAGGAACGCGTCGGGAAGACTGATGCTGTGCAGGGGAACGGGTGTTTTGCGCAGCGCCAGGCCACTGGCGATGGCCTCGGTTAATCCGCCGACGATCGAGTGATTCTCCAGCACAACCACGGGACGACCTTTAGCGACCTCCGTAGCGATCGTCGCCAAGTCAAGTGGCTTGATCGTGGGGGAGTGCAGCACGGCGACGTTAATCCGGTCCGCCTCAAGCCTCCGTGCCGCTTCGAGCGCGCGCATGGTCATCAACCCACTTGAGATGAAGAGCACGTCGCCACCGTCGCGCAACAGTTTTGCTTTGCCCATCTCGAAGGTGTAATCGTACTCGTCCAGCACGACCGGGACGGCGCCGCGCAGCAACCGGAGGTATGTCGGGCCGGGGTGGGCGACCATGGCTGGCACCGCCTGCTCGATATCGACGGCATCACAAGGATCGATGATGACCAGACCTGGAATGCCGCGCAGGATAGCAATGTCCTCCGTCGCCTGGTGGCTAGGGCCATAACCAGTGGTCAGCCCGGGAAGCGCGCCCACAATATTGACGTTGAGGTTCGGTTCCGCGATGTCCAGCGCGAGAAAGTCGTACGCCCGGCGAGTTGCGAACACCGAATAGGTGGACGCGAATGGGACAAGCCCCTCCTCGGCCATGCCAGCGGCAGCTCCGAGCAGTACCTGCTCTGCCATCCCCATTTGGAAGAAGCGGTCCGGATGCCGGTCGCGGAAGATGTGCATGTCGGTGTATTTCGCCAAGTCGGCAGAAAGCCCGACGATGTCCGTGCGACCGTCGGCGAGATCGGCGAGCGCCTGCCCAAACGGCGCTTTCCGCGTCGCTTGGCCTTCCTCCGCGATGGACGCGATCATTGCTGATGTAGTGAGGCGCGGCGCGGGGGTGTTCATACCTGGCTCCCTTCGGCAAGAGCGATGTTCGCTAGCGCCCATTCGTGTTGGTCAATTCGCATGAAGTGGTTTCGTTCGCGCGACTCGAGGAACGGAACACCCTTGCCCACCACCGTGTCGCAAAGGATGACAGTCGGCCTGTCCGAATCAGCTGCGGGAAGTGCAGAAAACGCCTCGAGCAATGCTCTTATATTGTTTCCGTCGACGTGGTGGACATCCCAGCCGAACGCGCGCCATTTGGCGTCGACGGGGCCCATGCCCAGAACATCTCGAGTCGGACCATCTGCCTGAAGTCCGTTCATGTCAACAACGGCGACCAGGTTGCCCAGCCTGTGGTGTGCCGCCGCCGCCGCCGCTTCCCAAGTCGAACCCTCATTTAGCTCGCCATCGGAGACCAGCGCGAAAATTCGGTTGTCTTTCCGTTGGGTGCGAAATGCCAAGCCTATTCCGACGCCGATGCCGAGGCCGTGCCCTAGCGAGCCACCGGAGATTTCCATCCCGGGCGTGTATGAGGCCATGCCAGACATGGGTAGTCGGCTGTCGTCCATCCCATATGTTTCGAGGTCATCCTCGGCCACATAGCCGACCTCGGCCAGAGCTGCATATAGCGCGATCGCGTAGTGCCCGATAGACAGCAGTACACGGTCGCGGCCATCCCACTCCGGTTGGCCGGTTCGGCTCCTAGCGGCGTAACCGTAGACGACCGCAAGGGCATCGGCGAAGCCCAGGCCTTGTCCTACATACCCTTGGCCCTGCACCTCGCCCATTTTGAGAACGCGCCTGCGGATGCGTGTCGCAACCTGTCGTATCTCGGCCTCGAGCTCATCGCTTACCGAGGTGAGTTGTAGAAGATCAGTGGTCGCATTCTGCGATGGTTCAGACAAGATTCCCACTTTCTGGCGACTCGTTGTCACCGATGAAGACCAAGCTCGAGATGCGGGCGACCGTTTCCTCCATGTGTTCGAGGATCACGGCGCGGGCGGCCTCCCCATCCCCAGCCTCAATGGCGCTGATGATCGGTTCATGACGTTTCCAGCTCATGTTGCTCCGTGCGAGTTCCACCCCGGCACGGGTGACCGTTGCGCGTACACGGCTATAGATGTGTTCCCAAGAATCAAGCAGCGTCTCATTCTCGGTGAGTTCCACCATGAGTCGATGAAAGCCGAGATCGGCGTTCATTAATCCCGGGAGATCGGCATCTGTGTCGCGCAGTGGCTCGATCGCCTTCCGCAGCTTGGCAACCACCGCTTCGCGATTCGGAACGGCCGCCAGCGACCTGGCAGCCAGCGATTCGAGAGCTCCACGCACGGCGAAGATCTCTTGAATCTGCTTGCGGGTGATGCGCCGAACGTGGATTCGGCCGCGGCCGTCTGAAATGACAAGGCCTTCGTAGACCAGCACCATGACCGCTTCCCGCAATGTGCCACGTGACACGGAAAGCGCTTCACTGACCTGCGTTTCAATGAGTCGCTGACCGGGGGCGAGTACGCCCGTTTCGATCGCTTCACGCAATCGCTCGACACTCTGCTCGCGCAGGCTTTGCCGGTCGACTCCACGGAGAGAGAGCGCATCAGTGCTCATCTGTGCACCTTTCTGTCGATAATCTACGGCTGGTGTGCACGTGAGCCTCACCATCGCGACCTGTTACTCTTACCGTACCATGCTGTCGACAGTCGGACGGTTGACAATCAGACCGAAACCATGTTCACTGGCCCGAGTTCCTCAATGGAGAGATGACATTGACTTCACAAAGCCACGCCGCGATGCTCGAGCGCATCGGCTGCTCGACCATCAGTTTTCGCGAAATGACTTTGGACCAGGCCCTCGACGCGATTACCACGCTTGGGATCACCCAGATCGATCTCGGCGGTATCCCTGCCGTGTGCTCGCACGTTCCCGTCCCGTTCAGCGGCACCGCCGCGCGATACGGCGACGCGATGAGCGCGCGCGGTCTCCAAGCCGGTGCTATCAACGTTGACATCGGCGAGCTCAACCACCCGGATTTTGACGCGGAGGAGTTCGGCGCCATCGCCGATCCGATAATCGGACTCGCCGCGTCGCTCGGTGCCGCCATCATCCTGCCCTGCGGTGCACCACGCTGGCAGCCGATGGCAGATGAAAGGCGCGATCTTGACCGCATTGCCGAGAACCTTACGGTGGTTGCCGACCGGGCCGCGGCATCCGGTGTTCGAGTGCTCGTGGAAGCGCTTCACTTCGGGCGGTTCAGCCACAATGTGACCCGGGCGAATTCGCTCCTCGAACGGCTGGACCCCCAGCGTTTCGGCGTGGTCTTCGACATCAGCCACGTCGTTGCTGCGGAAGAAGACGAAGTCGCATGGGCCATCCACATCGCAGACCGGATCGAGCGAGTGCATTTGCGCGACGCCGTCCCCGGCGATATCAACCTCGGAATCGGCCGCGGGGTTGCAGATTTCGCTGGCGTCATCTCGGCTCTTGAACAGGCCGGATTCGTCGGTCACTACGTCCTTGAGCTGGAGACCCACGACATTACGAGCGCGCAACGCGTGTCTGATGCGGCCCGCAGCCGGGACCTCATCGCTCTTCTCCTCCTCAACACCACCAACGAAAGGTAGTCATGTCATCACTCATTCCCAATTCGGTCGACCAGACCGTAGTCATTACTGGTGCCGGCTCCGAGCGAGGCATCGGGCGTGCCACGGCGCTGCGCCTCGCTTCCGACGGATATGCCATCGCGGTCCTCGATCTCGATGGGGCGGCCGCTCGCCGCACCGTTGAGGTCATCGCAGCTGAGCACGGAGTCAAGACTTTCTCCGCGAAGGTGGACGTAGCGGATGGTGCATCCGTGGCGGCAGCGGTCGCCGCCATCGAGGCATCTGATCTTCCCGCGGTCTCGGGCTTGGTCAACAACGCGGGAATCACCTCGCCGACCCGGTTCCTCGACATCGAGCTCGATGAATGGGAGCGCATCTTCCGAGTCAACGTGACCGGGACCTTCATCGTCACGAAGGCCTTCCTGCCCGGCATGATCGAACGCGGCTACGGGCGAATCGTGAACCTCTCCTCCGTGAGTGCGCAGCGCGGCGGTGGGGTCTTCGGCGGGACGCATTACTCGGCGGCAAAAGCAGCCATTCTCGGGCTGACCCGCGCACTTGCCAGAGAGATCGGCCACCACGGCGTTGTCATTAACTCGGTTGCACCCGGGTTCATCGGCACCGACATCACGGCGGGCAAGCTCACCAACGAGCAACGTGCGGCAATAGTTGCGGAAATCCCTGTCGCCCGAGGAGGTGAAACGTCTGACGTCGCCAACCTGATCGCATACCTTGCAGGCCCGGAGGTCGGCTACGTAACAGGTGCGACGTTCGACGTCAATGGCGGCTCCCACATCCACTAACTGTCCCACCCACAACAAACCAACCACGAAAGCAAGAACACACAAAGAGGTGCACTAAATGGCTCGCATGGTATTCAAGGACGTAACAAGGAATTGGCGCACAAAGCAACTGCAGGCATCGGCAATAGCGCTGGGCGCGGTGATGATCCTCGCCGGATGCGCTGGCGGCGGGGGCAACGCGACCGCAGACGAGCCGCGCACTCTGCTGCTCGGCCACGGTGCCGCCCCAGACAACCCGCGCACAATTGCCGCGGAGATCTTCAGTGAGCGCTTGGCCGAGTTGAGCGACGGCACACTCGAAGTTCAGGTCCAGGGGGCCGAGCAGCTGGGCTCCGACGCGGAAATGATGGTCTCCGTCACGTCGGGCACCCTCGACATGACCGCCAACTCACAGGGAGCGGTGTCAGCACTGGTTCCGGAGATCGCACTATTCGGCCTGCCGTTCCTGTTCGACTCCTCGGAGCACGCCTACGAGGTGGTCGACGGGGAAATCGGCGACGATATCGCGGTGCTTGCTGAGAACTCTGGGTTCAAGGTGCTCGCTTGGTGGGATAACGGCATCCGTGACATTACGAACAGCAAGCGCCCCATCAACACCCCAGAAGACGTCGCAGGACTGAAAATTCGCACGCCCGAAGACCCGATGACGGTCGACATCTTCAATTCGCTGGGTGCCAACCCAACGCCGATGGCCTTCGGTGAACTGTACCTTGCACTACAGCAGGGTGCCGTCGACGGCCAGGAGAACCCCGTCACGAATGTGAAGTCCTCCAAGCTTCAGGAGGTGCAGTCGTACCTTGCGATCACCGGTCACAAGTATGAAGTGACACCGTTCATCATCAGCCTATCCACTTGGAACACCCTCACGGCGGAACAGCAAGAAGCAGTACAGATAGCAGCCAACGAAGCGCGCGATGAACAGCGCTCTTTGATGGTCACCCAAATCAATGAAATTTACGACGAGTTCGAGAGCGTAATCGAAATCACTCGCCCCGAACTGGATCCCTTCCGTACCGCGACCGCGAGTGTTTACGACAAATGGGAAAGCCAATTCCCCGAGATCGTCGGCAAGCTCGTGGACGAAGCCGACGCCACCCGTTAGGACGTACAACACATGACATCCTCCGTCGAGGTGCCCGCCGCTGTACCGGATTTTGATCCGAACAACGCGCAGGCAATCGAGCAGCCAGACCCGTTATCCTTCGTAACCGATCGCGTCAACCTGTGGGCCACGTATGTGGGCGCCATTGTCACGATCGGCACCACGATTGTGATCGGTGCATTGCTCGTGATCGGTGTCGTCATGAGGTTCGGGTTCAACTCGAGTCTGGACTTCGCGATCGAAATACCGACCTACCTGTTCCCTTGGCTGATTGCCGGCGGTGTCGTCATCGCTATGGGTCGAGGTGGGCATCTCGCGGTGGATTTCTTCGTCAGCAAGCTTTCCCGCCGCAAGCGCCGGTGGTTGGACACCGGCGTGTGGCTGGTCAGCACGCTCACCCTGGTTTTCCTGGTCGATGTCGCGTCGTTGCTGATAACGCCGTTCTCATATCAGAAGTCGACGATTCTCGGTTGGCCGATGATCGGAAGTTACTCCGCGTTCATCTACATGGCCATTAGCCTGGCGGTCCAGTCCGCGGGCCGGCTGTGGACGGCGTTCCGTGGGACCCATCACCAGGAGGAAATCAATGATTGAAGTAGGTATCGCTTTCCTTGTGCTGTTCGCGCTTCTCGCGCTGAGCATTCCCGTCTCGTTCGCGCTACTACTTGCAACGCTGGTCGGACTGGCCTTGGTCGGTGACTTCCCACTACAAATTGTCGCCCAAACCGCATATTCACCGTCGAGCGACTTCATGCTCTTGGCAATTCCGTTCTTCATCCTCACGGCAGACCTCCTGGCCAGCGGGAAGCTTGGGCAGAGCGTTATCGGACTCGCAACGAAGCTTGTCGGCCGCTACCGCGGTGGGGTTGGCCAAACCAGCATCGCGACATCCGTTGTGTTCTCCGGAGTTTCTGGTTCGGCCGTCGCCGATGCGGCGGGCCTCGGCTCTGTGCTAATTCCGTGGAGCACGAAAGTCGGCTACCCGGCGCCCTTCGCCGCTGCGGTAAACTCTTCGACGTCGATCCTCGGCATTATCCTGCCTCCCTCGATCCCCATGATCTTGTTCGCTTCCGCCTCGGGGGTTTCGATCGCCGCGCTTTTCGTAGCCGGCATCGTACCAGGGGTCATCCTCGCGTTCGCTTTCGCCATTGTGTGTTGGACTGTCGCGGTCAAAGAGGGGTTCCCTCGGACTCGGCTGAAGTTTACGATCAAGTCCTTGCTGAAGGACCTGCTGCTGGCAATGCCGGCAATCCTGATGCCCGTCATCATGATCCGAGTGGTGCTGCTCGGCGGGATCGCCACCGTGACCGAGGTTTCTGTGTTGTCGGCGCTGTACGCGATTATCGTGCGCGTCGTATTTTACCGCGACCTGCCAATGCGGGACTTCCTGCGATCAATAGTCAACGCTGCAGCCTCGACCGGTGT
This sequence comes from Cryobacterium sp. Y50, assembly GCF_002929805.1. Taxonomy (GTDB): domain Bacteria; phylum Actinomycetota; class Actinomycetes; order Actinomycetales; family Microbacteriaceae; genus Cryobacterium. The sequence goes on from NZ_PJJM01000063.1 coordinate 30,426, forward strand.
CGTCATGCTTCTGATCATGATGTCATCATCGCTCAGCTGGTTTCTCACGGTACAGCAGGCTCCGCAGCAGCTCGCCACGATGTTTATCGAAAACGTGAGTTCCCCGTTCCTCATCCTGTTGGTGCTGAACCTGGTGTTGCTGCTAGTGGGCACGTTCCTGGACCTCTCGCCTGCGATCCTGTTGTTGACCCCAGTATTCATGCCGCTCGCAACAGCGATCGGCATGGACCCGATACAGCTCGGAATCATCATGATCCTCAACCTCGGTGTCGGCCTGTTCACCCCGCCGGTGGGAACGACGCTGTACATCTCGTCGTCGATTGCAAAGGTGCCCATCGAACGAACGGTGAAGGCGCTCGTACCCTTCTACGCAGCGTCGATTGTCGTCCTGGTCCTGGTCACGTACGTGCCACAGGTCACCTCGTTCTTCAGGTAGGTAGGAAACATGACAAAACCCGTCTCACCTAGCTCGAGGCAACCGCGGAAAATGGCCACCTCCTGCTGAGCTGCTGTAGATATCTCGGACAGTGGGCCCTAAATGAGGGTGTACCGGAAATAGAGATTAGTCTGATCGCAGCACGTAGGCGTTTCACCCAGGAGTTCAAAGACGAGCTGTGCCGCGAGGTGATCAACATCCACGGACTCGTCGAAGACATCATCATTACCCGCGTCGTCGGTGCCGTCACCACTAAAGTCGAACGGAAAACAAGCCGCTAGCGAATCCCGACGAACGAACCTGAATCTCTGATTGGCCTTGCCCCCGTTGGGTGGACACCTCACAAGAGAGAATGTTCACATGGGAAAGACACGCAGGGAGTTCACTCCTGAGTACAAAGACGAGGCCGTGAAGCTGGTGATCAACACCGGCAGGGCGGTCGCGACCGTGGCCCGCGAGCTCGGCATCAACGAGGCCTCGCTGGGCCGGTGGGTCAGCGCTTTCAAGGCCCGAAATGACACCGGCGAGACCGGAGTCACCGAGTCGGAACGGGCCGAGCTGCTTCGGTTGCGGAAAGAGAACGCGGACCTGAAACTTGATCGGGCGTTCCTAAAAAAAGCGTCCATCTTCTTCGCCCAGGAAGCGTCGGATACGAGCGTAAAGCGTTCGCACTGATTGGCGTAAGAAGACCAACTTCACCATCACCCGCATGGTCCGCCTGCTCGAAGTGTCCCGATCGGGATACTACGTCTGGCTCGACCGCAAGCCGTCGAACCGCATGATTCGGCGAGAGGTCATCGAACAGAAAGTGGCGTGGTTCCACGGCGACTCCGACGAGGGGCCGTTTCTACTGGTCGTTGCGAATCCCGAGTAAGGAGAACGCAATGGTCAGATTTGCACCGAACAAGATGCCGGCA
>NZ_PJJM01000102.1 GCF_002929805.1 Cryobacterium sp. Y50
AAAACGCCCCCCACCCGGGCGTGTCGCCAAACCAAAACCACCCCCCAACCAACCACAAAACCAGGACCGCAAACCACCCCATGCCGGTCCGATGGCCATCTCGACAAGCTCGATCAACGAAATGGAAACATTCCGCAGACAAGCCCATACACGACGCTGCTACCAGGCCGACGCGCATGGGGTGGGGTGCCGCATCCACTCAGGGAGCGCTAGTTCGTCGGAGCCTCGGTCACGAAAAGCTCGCTCACCGAGCTGTAGTACTGGTCGGTTGTCCCCTTATGCGTCATACCAATGCGCAGGCAGACCCGCTGTGACGGGCGATTACTCGGGGTGGTCACGGCCACCACCCGGTCGAGTCCCGTCTTCCAGCCTTCGGCTAGTACAGCGGATGCAGCCTCGGTCGCGTAGCCATGGTGCCATGCTTTCGGGTGAAAGTGCCAGCCGATCTCGGTATCCCCCGACGGTTCAAGCGGCGTGACCGGGCTCGATGCCGGAATCGACTTGAGCAGCAGGTTGCCGAAAATTTCGCCGGTGTCGGCATCCGTTACGGCTCTGATGGCGTGAATGGGGTGATCCATTCCCTGCCACCGGGTAATCACCGCGATCGCTTCGGCGCGATCGGTCATCACCCGCGGATGCAGCCCGATGTGTTGCTGCACAGACCACAACGAGTACAGCCCGAAGACAAAGCCGGTGTCATCGAGGCTCCAGGGGCGCAGCAGCAAGCGCTCGGTTCGAAGAGTGTCCACTTCGACATTTTGCCACTCGCACCTGCCCGATCCCTCTACCGAGCTCACACCTCGCGAAAGCTACTCCACGAAAATGCCGGCGAGGGTCTTCTTGCCGCGGCGCAGTACAGCCACTCCCCCGGGAAGCACTGATCCTTCGATGGTCAAGTCAACGCTCGTGACCTTCTCGTTGTTCAGGTAGACCCCGCCCTGCTGTACCGCGCGGCGCGCGTCACCGAGGCTCTTCGACAACTCCGTGTCGACGAGCAACTGTAACACGGTGGCGTGCGGCGCCGTCGTCGTGTGCGGAAGTTCGCGCAGCGCGGCCTCAAGGGTATCGGGGTCGAGTTCGGCAAGGTCGCCCTGGCCGAACAGCGCCTCGGCAGCGTGGAGGGCAGCATTCGTCGCCGCCTGGCCGTGCACGAGACTGGTCACCTCGAAGGCGAGTCGGCGTTGCGCCTCACGACGAAACGGTTCGTTTTCGACGAGCTCGGCGAACCTCTCGATTTCGATGCGGGACAGAAATGTGAATACCTTGAGCCGAAAGATCACGTCGGCATCGTCGGTGTTCAGCCAGAATTGGTAAAAGGCGTAAGGGCTCGTCAGGTTCGGGTCGAGCCAAACCGCGTTTCCCTCGCTCTTACCGAATTTGGTGCCGTCGCTGTTGGTGATGAGCGGCGTACCGATCGCGTGCACGCTGCCGTTTTCCGCCCGACGGATGAGATCAGTTCCGCTCGTGAGATTGCCCCACTGATCACTGCCGCCGGTCTGCAACACGCAGCCGTAGCTGCGGAACAGTTCGAGGTAGTCAAGGCCCTGCAGAATCTGGTAGCTGAATTCGGTGTAGCTGATGCCGGCATCAGAATTCAAGCGCGCGCTGACGGCATCCTTCTTGAGCATCGTACCGACGCGGTAGTACTTTCCGATTTCGCGCAGAAAATCGATCGCGCTGAGCGGTGCGGTCCAGTCCAGGTTATTCACCAGGGTGACGGCATTGTCGCCCTCTGCGCTCAAGAACCGCGAAACCTGAGCCTGCAGGTAGCCGACCCATTCGGCGACGGTGTCGGTCGGGGTCAGGGTGCGCTCGGCGGTCGGGCGCGGATCCCCGATGAGTCCGGTGGATCCGCCGACCAGTCCAAGCGGATGGTGTCCAGCCAGTTGCAAGCGACGCATCAGCAATAGCTGCACGAGGTTGCCCAGGTGCAGGCTCGGCGCGGTCGGATCGAATCCACAGTAATAGGTGATCGGGTCACCATCGAGCAGCGTTTTGAGCTCGCTCTCGTCGGTGGAGACGTGTACAAGGCCGCGCCACTTGATCTCCTCCCAGACGGAATCGAAGGAAGGGTCATTGGTCTGCTGGGCGAGGATGGTTGGGTCTGACACGCGTTCAGATTACCAGCCAGAAACAAGCCACCTACGGTGCGGCCGAAGGGAGGCAGCCAGAACGCGCCCCTATTCTGTCTCCTGTCCTACTTTTCAGCCAGTAATGTCAGTATCGTGACCCTGCTCGCCTGTGTACTTCTGACCGCTGCTGGCGTTGCTGGAACCATTGGAACATTCAGCCGCCGCTCGGTGGCAGCAACCCTCTGTGGTGTTGCGGTGCTCGCGCTCCTCGGCGGTTGTTTATCTGTCGCTGCCTTGGGTACACCGTTTGAACAGGAACTTCGCTGGTGGGTCACAATTTCAGCGATCGCATCAGCAACTATGGGAGGTGGTCCGGTAGTTCAAGCAACCTTGAAGCTCGCTCTGCGCAAGGACCCTGCCCCGGCTGGTGAGGCTCTTCCCGCCACCGTGTGGATCGGAATGATCGAGCGATTTGGGTTTGTTTTGGCCCTCCTTCTCGGCCTTCCTGAAGTGGCAGCGATACTTCTGGGCATAAAAGCGCTCGGACAATACACTTCATCGTCCAATCACGTCCCCGCCATGAGGATCTTAGGAACACTCACCAGTATCTCGTGGGCGCTCATTTGCTTCGCGGTCGTTGCGATGGGATTTCCACAGTAGATCTGAGAATGAAATCGAGCAACCGGTATCTGAGCCGTGCACTCGCGCTTCAACCCGGTTGGTTTTCGCTGAATTCTCTCTGGGCGGCGAGGCGCGGGGTTACGTGGTCGCAATAACGCGCAGCATCCTGCCCGGCGTGCTCTTTCACCTTCTGTTGAACATCAGCGGCAGCCTCACCAACCATGATGTTTTCTGGCACACGGTTCTCGTCAGCGGCATGGTCATCGTCCTGACTCTCCAGCAGGCCCGGCGCGAATGCCACGGCTACCGGCTGAGCGCTGTCGTCAGGTCGCGTACCCGGTTGACCAGGTGGGCGCGCTGCTCGGCGACCCGCACAGGGGCGGTTCCGGCGACGCCGTCGCGGCTGTCGACCGATCCGCGAATGGTGAGCACCTCTCGCACCTCAGGAACAAGGTGCGGCGAAATGGCCAGCAGCGCCTCGTCGTCGACCTCGTGCAGGTCGAGTCCGTTCGTTTCGGCGAACTTCACCAGCGAACCGGTGATTTCGTGCGCATCGCGGAACGAAACGTGGCGTTTAACCAGCCATTCCGCAACATCCGTTGCGAGGGAAAACCCCTGCGGCGCGAGCTCGGCCATCCGCTCGGTGTGAAAAGTCATGGTCACGACCATACCGGTGAAGGCGGGCAGCAGTACTTCGAGGGTCTGGATCGAGTCGAAGACCGGCTCTTTGTCTTCCTGCAGGTCGCGGTTGTAGGCGAGTGGCAGGCCCTTGAGCGTGGTGAGCAGCCCGGTAAGGTTGCCGATCATTCGGCCGGACTTGCCACGGGCGAGCTCGGCGATGTCGGGATTCTTCTTCTGCGGCATGATCGACGAGCCGGTGGAATAAGCGTCGTCGAGGGTGACGAAACCGAATTCGCGGGTGTTCCAGAGAATGATCTCCTCGGCCAGGCGGGACATATCGATGCCGATTTGCGCGGTGATGTAGGCAAATTCGGCGACCAGGTCACGGCTCGCGGTGCCGTCGATGGAATTTTCCACCACGGCGGAGAAGCCCAGATCGGTCGCCACTCGCGTCGCGTCAAGACCGAGGGTGTTGCCGGCGAGGGCGCCAGAACCGTAGGGGGACGCATCCGCTCGCCGACCCCAGTCCACGAAGCGGTCGAGGTCGCGTACCAGCGGCCAGCAGTGCGCCAACAAGTGGTGGGCGAGCAGCACCGGCTGGGCGTGCTGCAGGTGCGTGCGGCCGGGCATAATGGCGGTTTCGTGAACTTCGGCCTGCGTGGCGAGGGCATCGATCAGTTCGATGACGAGGGAGGCGAGGACTGCGGCATGGTCGCGCAGCCACATGCGCACGAGCGTTGCGACTTGGTCATTGCGGCTGCGGCCGGCGCGAAGTTTGCCGCCCACTTCGACGCCGATGATGTCGATGAGGCCACGCTCGAGGGCGGAGTGCACGTCTTCATCGGCCTCGGTCGGCTGAAATTCGCCGGCCAGGACGGCGCGCTCGAGTTCTTCGAGCGCGCCGACCATCTGGGTCAATTCGGTGTCGGTGAGATATCCGGCTGCGGCGAGGGCCCTGGCGTGCGCGCAGCTGCCCTGCAGGTCGTATTCGGCCAGCATCCAGTCGAACTGGGTCGACTTGCTCAGCCGTGCCAATTCCGGCGACGGTCCCCCGGCGAAACGGCCGCCCCAGAGGGCGCCCGCCTTGCCGGCGCGGTTCGCATTCTTCTCACTCGACACAGATGCCCTACTTCGCGGCGGAGTCGCGTCGTGCGGCGACCTTGCTCGGCAGCGACCACAGCTCGATAAAGCCCTTGGCCATGGACTGATCGAAGGAGTCGCCGGTGTCGTAAGTGGCAAGGTTGAAGTCGTACAGGCTGGTCGTGCTCGAACGGCCGGTGACGACGGCACTGCCAGCGTGCATTTTCAAACGGATGTCGCCGGTCACGTACTTCTGCGTGTCCTCGATGAACGCATCGAGGCTCTTCTTCAAACCGGAGAACCAGAGACCGTCGTAGACGAGCTCAGCCCATTTGCTCTCGACGCCACGCTTGTAGCGGGCAACGTCGCGCTCGAGGGTCATGTTTTCGAGCTCTTCGTGGGCGGCGATCAGGGCGATACCGGCCGGAGCCTCATAGATCTCGCGGCTCTTGATGCCGATCAGGCGGTCTTCGACGATATCGATGCGGCCGACACCTTGATCGCCGGCGAGGCGGTTCATGAGCTGGATCATCTGGAGCGGGGTGACTTTCTTGCCGTCGATGGCGACGGGCACGCCCTGCTCGAAGGAGATGACAACCTCGGTCGGGGCGCGGGTAACCGACGGGTCCTGCGTGTAGGTATAGAGGTCTTCGATCGGTGCGTTCCACGGGTCTTCGAGGAATCCAGTTTCCACGGCGCGACCCCAGACGTTCTGGTCGACCGAGTACGGGCTCTTCTTGGATTGCACGATGGGCAGGTCGTGCTTGGCGGCGTACTCGATGGCTTTGTCCCGGGTCAGCGCGAAGTCGCGCACCGGGGCGAGCGAGGTCAGTTCGGGAGCGAGGGCGGCGACAGCCGCTTCGAAGCGAACCTGGTCGTTGCCCTTGCCGGTGCAGCCGTGGGCGACGCTGTCCGCGCCGAGTTCCTTGGCGGTCGAGGCGAGGTACTTGGCGATCAGCGGACGGCTGATGGCCGAAACGAGCGGATAACGCTTCTGGTATAGAGCGTTCGCCTTGAGCGTCGGCACGATGTAGTCGTTCGCGAACTCGTCCTTGGCGTCGATGACGATGGATTCGACAGCGCCGCAATCGAGGGCGCGTTGACGGATCACGTCCATGTCTTCGCCCTCCTGCCCCACGTCGACGGCGAGGGCTACGACCTCTTTACCGGTGGCATCTTTGAGCCAGCCGATACCGACCGAGGTATCCAGTCCGCCCGAGTATGCGAGTACAACGCGTTCCGCCATGGTTCTCCCTAAAATCTTGATCTGACTAAAGTTTACGTGCTGGGGCGCTGGCCCCTGTCGCCCGCTGAGAACCGATACTCTTTCTGCGCCCGGGGCCGGAAAACGGGCCCATGATCTATCGCGGGCCGCGTTGCCGGGCCTGGGCCGCGCCGGCTCCAGAGCGGATGGGCACGGGCGCGGCGGTCAGGCCACGTTGTGGGCGAGCAGCCAGACCAGTAGGGCCTTCTGGGCGTGCAGGCGGTTCTCCGCCTCATCCCAGATGATGCTCTGCGGGCCGTCGATGACCTCGGCGGTCACCTCGTAGCCGCGGTCGGCCGGCAGGCAGTGCATGAAGTGCGCGCCGGGCTTGGCCAGGGCCAACAGAGCCGCATCGACTCGGTACTCACCGAGGTCACCGAGTCGCGTGGCCTTCTCCTCTTCCTTACCCATCGACACCCAGGTGTCGGTGATGACCACATCGACACCGGTGACGGCCTCGCGCGGGTCAGTGAACAGGGCGACCGAGCCGCCGGTGCAGGCAGCGATGGCCGTCGCATCCGCTACGACCTGATCGGTGGGGGTGTACCCGACCGGGGACGCGATGCGCACGTGCATGCCGGCGGTGGCGCCGGCGAGCAGGTAAGACTGGCCCATGTTGCAGGCGCCGTCGCCGAGAAATGCGAGAGTTTGGCCGGCCAAATCTCCGCGGTGTTCACGGATGGTGAGCAGGTCGGCGAGCAGCTGGCAGGGGTGAAAATCGTCACTGAGCGCGTTGATGACGGGCACCGTCGTGCCAAGCGCCATCTCCTCGAGCCCGGCCTGGCCGTAGGTGCGCCAGACGATCGCGGCGACCTGGCGTTCGAGCACGCGAGCGGTGTCGGCGGCGGTCTCCTTGCCACCGAGCTGGCTGTTCGCGGTGCTGATGATGAGGGGGCTGCCGCCGAGGTCGGCGATACCGACCGCGAAGGACACCCGGGTGCGTGTTGAGGACTTGTCGAAAATGACCGCGACGGTCTGCGGGCCGGCGAGCGGGCGCACCGCGAATCGGTCTCGCTTCAGTTCCAGGGCCAGGTCGAGAATCTCGGCCTGTTCGGCCGGGGAGATGTCGTCGTCGCGCAGGAAATGGCGGGTCACGGTGTCACTTTCGAAGAATTGACGGTATTGCGCGGCATGCGAAACGGGTCGGACTCGCGCAAAGTGGGATTCATCCACCCTAGCGGGAGTTTTCAGGTCAGGCGCGTTCAAACTTTGAAAAGTACTGGTCAGGTCATTTTTTGTCACCTGGTTGGGTACCTGTGCCCAGTCCGACCCGATGATGGATCGGGCTGAGCTCGTCTTCGACCGGCAAGTGTTAGGTGCCCAGGCCCATTCTGGCGATGGCCTCCTCGCGCATGGCGATCTTTCGGATTTTGCCGGAAACCGTCAGGGGAAAGCTGTCTCGCACGTTCGTGAAGCGCGGGATCTTGAAGTGCGCCAGACTGCCGCGGCAGAACTCCGCCACGTCATCGGCGGAAAGTGCTGCGGCCCCGGGCTTGAGGATGATGCAGGCCACCAGTTCCTCGCCGTACTTCTCATCGGGCACCCCGATCACCTGCACGTCCTGGATGGAGGGGTGCCGGTAGAGGAAATCCTCGACCTCCCGTGGATAAATGTTTTCCCCACCGCGGATCACCATGTCCTTGATCCGGCCCTCGACAGCGACATACCCGTCCTGATCCATGCTGGCCAGATCCCCGGTATGAATCCAGCCGTCTTGGTCAATCGCCTCGGCCGTCATCTCGGGCTGGTTCCAATAACTTTGCAAAACACTGTATCCGCGCGTGCAGAGCTCACCGATCTGGCCGCGCTTCACCGTTTCGCCGGTGTCCGGATCGACGATCTTATTCTCGAGGTGGGGCATCGTCAGGCCTACGGTTGAGGTTCTGCGTTCGATGTTGTCCCCTTGACGGGTCATCGTGGACACGGGGGATGTCTCGGTCATGCCGTAGCAAATGGCGACGTCTTTCATGTTCATTTCTTCGATGACGCGCTTCATGACCTCGGCCGGGCAGCTTGTCCCGGCCATCACCCCGGTGCGCAGGGTCGAGAGGTCGTAATCAGCAAAGCCTGGCAGCGCCAGTTCGGCGATGAACATGGTGGGAACACCGTAGAGCGAGGTTCCCTGGTGCTCTTGCACGGCTTGCAGAGTAGATGCCGGAGCGAAGCTGCGACCCGGGAGAATGGCTGCGGCCCCGTGCGAGTAGATGTTGAGGTTACCAATCACCATGCCGAAGCAGTGGTAGAACGGCACCGGCAGCACAACGCGATCGTGTTCGGTGTAGTTGAGCATTTCGCCGATGAAGAAGGCGTTGTTGAGAATATTACGGTGTGTGAGCGTGGCACCCTTGGGAAAGCCTGTTGTTCCGGAGGTGTACTGCAGGTTGATCGGGTCGGCGGCCTCGAGGTCGGCCATGCGGGCGGCGAGCGCGACCGGGGCGACGTCCGTGGCCGCCACGACCACCTGGTCGTAGGTGTACTCGTTCTCCTGGCAGGCGTCGCCGTCGATGAACACGAGCTCTCGAAGCTCCGGGCAGCTCTGCAGGGCCTCCCTTGCCATGGCTGTGTAGTCGCTGTACCGATCCGATGGTGCGGTGATGAGCATCCGCATGCCGCATTGGTTGACCACGAATTCCAGTTCGCCGAGCCGGAAGGCTGGATTCACGTTCACCAGCACCGCACCGATCTTGGCGGTGGCGTATTGCACAATGGTCCACTCGGCGCAGTTGGGTGACCAGATTCCCACCCGGTCACCGCGCGCGATCCCCAACGCCAAGAGGCCCCGCGCGAGCGCGTCCACGGCCGCGTTCAGACCGGCGTACGTCCACTTTCGCCCGGTGACTACCTCGATCAGCGCGTCACGCGTCGGGAATCGGGCGACGGTCTGCTCGAAATGCGTCCCGATCGTGCACTCCAGCAGCGGCTGATCCGATGGCGCGTTGGTGTATGACAGCATTCACAATCTCCTTTAATCGGATGGTTTCATTCCAGCTACGAGAAACTTGAACCGGCCGACCAGAATCAGCTTGCGTCGGCCGTGGTGGCTTAGGTGCTGGAGTACGTGTTGGCGATGCAGCGATAGGCGCCCGTGCTGATCATCGATCCGGTGGTGAGCAATATCTGCTTCGGGTAGGTCGTGATTGCGGTCAGGAGCGGCACCTTCGCCTCACTCTTGGTGGCTTTGACGTTCACCAAAGACAGAGTCTTTTCGAGCTTGAGCCGGATGGAGAGGCCGATCGCCACCAAGACGACGCTGATCAGAAAGGGGACCCGCCACTCCCACGACATGAACTGATCTTTCGAAAGTTGCGACACTCCAAGAATCGCGATCGTGGCGAGCAGCAGCCCGGCCGGAACGCCGACCTGCGGCAGGCTCCAGTACAGACCGCGTTTACTGGGCGGTGCGTATTCGCCGGCGGTCAGCACTGCGCCGCCCCACTCGCTGCCGGTACTAAATCCCTGGATGAGTCGCATCAGAACCAGCAGAATCGGGGCCCAAGCACCGATGGACGCATACGTCGGGAGCAGACCGCGAAGGTAGAGAACGCCAGCAGGGTGCCGGTGACCGGGGCGGCGGGTGGGAAGAACAGCACCCCAAAGACCAAGGCTGCGGCGGAGCCGTACAGCATGAAGTCGGACCGCTCGATCGTGGTGCCGATGAGAACGGATGCGGCGACGCGCCGAAGCGGCCACGAGGTGGCGGGAGCTTGCAGAATTTGAGTCATGAGAATCATTACCTCTTTGTAATGGAATGACACTCTAAACTAACGAATGTTCATTCGTTACGGTATACCGTGAACTATGACTCGGTCAAGAACCTTGAATCGCGCGGCGGTGCTGCAAGCGGCTTCGAGCCTGTTCGCCGACCGTGGCTATCATGGCACGTCGATGCGCGACCTGGCCGACGCGCTTGGGGTCGTGGCCCCGAGCCTCTACAACCACGTGCAGTCCAAGCAGGACATCCTGGTGGAGATCATGATGACGACGATGGATCGCGCCCTCGAGGCCATGGATCACACTCTGAACGGCGTCGCCGACGCGAGCACGCGGCTGTTTCGGGCTACGGAGTCTCTCGTGCTGCAGTCCCTGCGTCATCCCGACGATGTGACGGTGTGTCGCGCCGAGATTTATTGCCTGGACGAGCCGAATCGAACCCGTGTGATCGATAAACGACGCAGTTATACCGGGCGCATCCTCGAGATTATCGAGCTGGGCTGCGCAGAGACTCGTTTCAACATTGACGTGCCGTACGTGGCGGCCTTTGCCGTGGTCGAGATGGGCAACAACGCCAAAGCGTGGTTCCACCAGGACGGCGGAATATCCGACATCGACGTGGCTCGGCACTATGGGAGGTTCGCGCTGCGTATCGTGGGTGCTGAAACCGATTCGATTCTCCCCGACGAAAATGCTGCACCCGCAAGTCCTTGACCCGCGGTCAGCGACTTCAGGTGCAGCTGAGCCGCTCAGCCGATCAGCGGGTAACGCCCGACTTCTGGCCGCCAGAGACTAAAGGCTGGCCAAGGCACGCCCGAACCGCGCTTGGAAGTCGGCGAGTTCGGCGTCGCCCACGATCAGCGGCGGCGCAATGCGAATGCTGGTCTCGTTGGCGGCGTTAACGATGAGGCCCTGGGCGAGCGCGGCCGCGCCCAGCTTCAACGCCACCGGTTCGGTCAGGCCGACGCCGAGTAGCAGGCCACGTCCGCGCACCTCTTCGATCAATGACGAGTGAAAGCCGAGAATAATCTCGCGCAGTTGGTGGCCGCGGCGGGCGGCGTTGGCGGCGAGATCGTCGCGTTCGATCACGCCGAGTACGGCGTTGGCGGTCGCGGTCACGAGCGGGTTGCCGGCGAACGTCGAGCCGTGCTGGCCCCGACTGAACAGCTCGGAGGCCCAGCCGAAGGTGACGAGCGCGCCAATAGGAACGCCGCCGCCCATTCCCTTGGCCATGGTGACGGCATCCGGAAGAATATCAGCGTGGTTATAAGCGAACCAGGCGCCGGTGCGGGCGACGCCGGTCTGGATTTCATCGAGGATGAGCAGCACGCCGTGCTCGGTGCACAGTTCGCGCGCACGCTTCAGATAACCATCTGGCAGATCGATGACGCCGGCCTCGCCCTTGACCGGTTCAAGAAATAGTGCAGCAACGGTGTTGTCGATGGTCGCTTCGAGCGCCTTGATCGTGCTGTCGATGTGTTCGACACCGCCGGGCACCGGTTCGAAGGCCTCGCGCATGTGCGGTTTGCCAGAGAGTGCGAGGGCTCCCATGGTACGGCCATGGAAGGAATCGTGTAGCGAAACAATGCGGGTGCGGTGGCCTTTATTGTTGAGGCGGGCCAGTTTGAACGCGGCCTCGTTGGCCTCGGCACCGGAATTGCAGAAGTAAACCCGGCCCGTCTCGCCGGCGCCGGTGATGCGCTTGAGACGTTCGGCCAGATCAATCTGCGGCGGGGTTGCGAAATAGTTGGAGACGTGGCTGATCGTGCCGATCTGCCTGGTCACGGCCGCGACGACCTCGGGGTGCGCGTGGCCGAGCGAGTTCACAGCGATGCCGGCCAAAAAGTCGAGATACTTCGTGCCCTTCTCGTCCCAGACGTAGCAGCCCTCACCGCGCACGAGCATCGCCAGCGGAGGGCTGAAAGTGCGCATCATCGCGTCGGCGAACCGGTTCTGCCAGGGTTTTTCTGCGGACAAACTCATGCGGGTACTACCTCCGTGCCGATGCCGCTTCCAGTAAAAATTTCAAGCAGGATCGAGTGCGGCACTCGCCCGTCGATGATCGCGGCTTTAGCGACGCCGCCGTCAACGGCGTCGAGGCAGGCCGTCATTTTGGGAATCATGCCCGATTCCAGCGCAGGCAGCAGGTCTCGCAGCTCAGTGACGTCGATGATCGACACCAGCGAATCCCGGTTCGGCCAGTCTCGGTACAGCCCCGCAACGTCGGTGAGAATCACGAGCTTGGCCGCGCCGAGCGCGATCGCGAGCGCGGCAGCAGCAGCGTCGGCGTTGACGTTGAGGGATTGGCCCGGGACATCCGTATCGGGCGCGATCGACGAGACCACCGGAATGCGGCCGGCCGCGAGCTGCGCGAGCACCGCTTCGGGGTCGACGCCGATGACGTCGCCGACCAATCCGAGGTCGACCTCTTCGCCGTCGATGTCCACGCCACGGCGTCTTCCACGGAACAGGCCGGCGTCTTCGCCGCTGAGTCCGGCGGCGAGCGGGCCATGCTGGTTGATGTGGCTGACCAGGTCACGGTTGATCTGGCCGGTGAGCACCATGCGCACCACGTCCATCGCTTCGGGCGTCGTCACCCGGTAGCCGCCGCGAAATTCACTCTCGATGCCGAGACGCGCCAACATGGCCGAGATCTGCGGGCCGCCGCCGTGCACGACGACCGGGCGGATACCGGCGTAGCGCAGGTAGACCATGTCTTCGGCGAACGCACGCTGAAGCTCTTCGCTCACCATGGCGTTGCCACCGAACTTCACAACGATGATCTGGTCGTGAAAGCACTTGAGCCATGGCAGCGCTTCGATCAGCGTCGCCGCTTTAACGGATGCCTCGGCCTGGCTGGTCTCGTCGGCGCTAGTTCTCGGTGTTTCGGTCATGATCAGCTCGAGTACGCGCTGTTCTCTTCGACGTAGTCGTGGGTGAGATCGTTGGTCCACAGCGTGGCCGTTTCACTGCCCGCGTGCAGGTCGATCAGCACGGTGACGGCTCGGCCCGAGAGGTCGACGAGTTCGCGCGGTTGGTCGGGCTCCCCTGCTGTGCACACCTGAACACCATTGATGGCGACGTCAATGCCGTACGGGTCGAAGGCGGCGGCGTTGAGCGGTACCGTGCCGACGGCGGCGAGCACGCGGCCCCAGTTCGGGTCGTTGCCGAAGATGGCTGATTTGAACAGGTTGCTGCGCGAGACGGCGCGGGCCACGATGACGGCTTCATCGTCGGAGACCGCGTTGGTGACCGTGATCGCCACGTCATGCGCGGCGCCCTCGGCGTCACCCTGCAGCTGCAGGACCAGGTCGCGGCAGATGTCGGTGAGCGCTGCGGTGAATTCCACGTGGTCGGTGAGGACGGCACTCGCGCCGGAGCAGAGCAGGCTCACTGTGTCGTTGGTCGACATGCAGCCATCGGAATCGAGGCGGTCGAAGGTGACCCGGGTCGCCGTGCGAAGTGCTGTGTCGAGGTCGGCCGAGTCGAGCACGGCGTCGGTAGTGATGACGACGAGCATCGTGGCCAGGCCCGGCGCGAGCATACCGGCACCTTTGGCCATGGCGCCGATGCTCCAGCCGTGAGGCGAGGTATGTGAGGCTTGCTTCGGACGAGTGTCGGTGGTCATGATCGCCTGCGCGGCCAGGAGGCCGGCGGCGGGCGTAGTGGCCGCATCCGTTTTGATAGCGAGGGTGGCGTCCCAGACGCCGGCGGTGACGAGGTCGAGGTCGAGCTGTTCCCCGATCAATCCGGTAGAGCAAACCAGAACGTCGCCGGACGAGATGTCGAGGCGAGTCGCGACGGCTTCGGCCGTGGCGTGGGTGGTCTGAAAGCCGATACTGCCGGTGTAACAATTAGCGCCGCCGGAGTTAAGAACGATCGCGCTGACGCGGCCGTCGCTCATGACCTGGGTGCTCCAAATGACGGGGTTGGCCTGACAGCGGTTGCTCGTGAACACCGTCGCGGCGTTTTGCAGCGGACCGAGATTCTGCACGAGGGCGAGGTCGAGCCCGCCAGATTTTTTCAGGCCGGCGGTGACACCGGCAGCAACAAAACCAGCGGGAAGGGTGACACTCACGGAGCAACTCCATTCAGGGTCAAACCGAGCGTTTCGGTCAGGCCCAGGGCAATGTTGGCGGATTGGATGGCAGCGCCGGCGGTGCCCTTGACCAGATTGTCGATCGCGGTGATCGTGACCACTCGGCCGGCTGCTTCGTCGATGGCCAGGCCAATCAGAGCGGTGTTGGCTCCGAGGACGTCAGCCGTGCGCGGAAAGCGCCCTTCGGGCAGCAGGTGCACGAACGGTTCGTCGGCGTAGGCGTTCTGCCAGGCGGCGCGCACCGCGGCGGCGCTTGTGCCCGGCACGATGCGGGCGGTCGCCGTCGAGAGGATGCCGCGCGCCATCGGCACGATCACCGGGGTGAAGGAGATGGTGGCGTCTTTCGCCGAAGTGGCGGCGGGGCTCGTCGTTGCGGCCGCGTCGCTGGTGGCGAATCGGCCAGTCCTATCAACAGAAGCGGCGGCGGCCCAGCGTAGTGATTGCACGATTTCGGGAATGTGGCGATGGGTGCCGCCGACAGCGTAGGGGTTGGCCGAACCGAGGATCTCGGCCGCGAGGTTCGGAAGCTTGAGGCTCTTTCCGGCTCCGCTCGGGCCGACAGCAAGCACGGCGACGAGGTCCTGCGCTTCGATCACGCCGGCCTGGATTCCGGGGGCCAGGGCGAGGGCGACGGTGCTGGCGTTGCAGCCGGGAGCGGCGATTCGACGAGCGCCGACGATTTTGTCGCGCTGCTTGCCGTGGGCGGTGGGTAGTTCGGGTACGCCGTAGGTCCAGGCGCCGAAGTAGTCGCCGCCGTAGAAGGCGGCCCAGTCTTCGGAATTTTCGAGGCGGTGGTCGGCTCCGCAGTCGATGACGAGGGTCTCGGCGGGCAGGTGCGCCGTGAGCTCGCCGGATTTTCCGTGCGGCAGGGCCACGAAGACCACGTCGTGGCCGCTCAGATTCTTTGACGTCGTGTCGACGAGGGTCAGGCGCGCGAGAGAACGCAGCGATGGTTGCACATCGATCAGGCGCTGCCCGGCGTTGCTGTGCGCGGTAACCGTGCGCACCTCGAACTCAGGATGACCGGCGAGCAGCCGCAGCAGTTCGCCGCCCGCATACCCGCTCGCGCCCGCCACTGCCACCGAAAACACCATGGGTTAAACCTAGCGCGGCCCCGGCAGCCCCGTTTGCCCGGCGGCGCGCAGCGTAACGGGCGGGGCATCCACTCGCCGTCGCGTTCCCGATATGGCTCGCGGCACTCGTTTGAGAAGCCAGCACGTGTTCAAACCAGTGCCAACTTCCCAAACACATGCCACGACGAGCGGATGCCGCGGGCCGACCCCGAAGGTCGGGCCGCGGCATCCGCTTCAGGCCAGCCTCACTCGCGGAGGGCCGCTCCGAAGCGGTCTGCGGCCAACGCGACACCGGACAGGCGGGCGGCGCTCGCCTCGGCGGCGGTCAACGTACGCTCCTCGCCGCGAAAACGAAGCGCGAACGTGAGCGATTTCTGACCAGGGTCGACCCCGGCACCGCGATAGTCGTCGACGAGCTCGATGCTCTCGAGCAGATCGCCGGCACCCTCCGCGACGGCCGAACGCAGGTCGGCAGCCGGCACGGAAGCCGAAACGACGAGCGAGAGATCCTGCGTGGCGGCGGGCATCGTACGGATCGGCGTGACCGAAAGATCGCCGTCGGCCTGCGCGAAGACGAGCGCGAGGTTGATCTCCGCGACGGCAACGACAGCGGGCAGGTCGTAGTCGTCGGCAACCGCCGGGAGCAGCTCTCCGGCGAACCCGACCGACACGGTTAAGCCTGCCACCGTCGACGCCGAATCGGTCGAAGCCGCTGCGACCGCGGTCGGCACGGTCACGAACAGTTCCGCAGTACGGCCCGGGTGCATCGCCGGGTGCCGCCCCTGGCGAACCTCGATGCGCACGCCGGTAGCCAGCGCCACCTGCTGCACGGCGGCCAACGCTGACTGCCAACCCGCGGCAACCGCGGGGAGGCCCGGCTGGTGCCGCACGTCGTTGCCAACAAGAACGACTCCGACCAGGAGCGGTTGCGGCACAATTCCCGCGTTCAGCGCCGCCTCGGCCTCGGCGCTCGGGCGCTGCGCCCCGGCCGGGAGCACGGCCGTGCCGTAGCTCACTCCAGCCTCGGGCCGAAACACCGGACCCTGCTCATAAATGGCGACGTCAACCAGTCCGCGTGAACGGTTTCGATGTGCGATCTGTAACATGCCCGGCAACATGGACGTGCGCAGGAACGGCGCCTCACCGTCGAGCGGGTTCGCGACCTTCACCTGCACCACAGAAACCGGAACCGAAACCGGGGTAGCGGATGCCGCACCCGCGTCGGCAACACCGGCGCCAGCATCCGCTTCACCAGCTGAAACAGCCGATGAAACGGCCACGCCGAACAGATTGTTGGCCCGCTCGGAGACGAACGGGTAGGTCAGCACCTCGGTGTGACCGGTGGCCGCCAGGGTGTGTGCGACAGTGCGGCGCAAAGTCTGCGTACGGGTCAGGCCGCGGCCGGGCGGTGCAACGGGCAGCACCGAGGGGATGCGGTCGTAGCCGACGATACGGGCGACCTCCTCGGCAAGGGTCCACTTATCGGTGAGGTCAGGGCGCCAGCTCGGCGGGGTGACCTGCAGGTCGCCGTCAACTTCGGCCAGCGAAGCACCGACGTCGACCAGGGCATCGCGCACTTCGTCGCCGGTGTAGGCGAGGCCGATCAGGCCCGATACGAACCCGGTCGGCAGCAGAATCGGCTGTGGCACCAGAGCCTCATCGTAGACCGAACCGAGATCGTCGGCGACTCCCCCCGCGAGGTCCACGAGCAGCTGCACGACGCGGGCGGCAGCGACAGCGGCCACACGCGGGTCGACGCCGCGTTCAAACCGTTTGCTCGCCTCGCTCGGCAGCTTGTGGCGGCGGGCCGAGCGTCCGATCGACACCGGGTCGAAGTTCGCGGCCTCGACCAGCACGTTGACGGTCGTCTTGCTGATCTCGGTGTTCGCCCCGCCCATCACGCCGGCCAAACCTATAGGTCCGGATTCGTCGGTGATCAGCAGGTCCTCGACACTGAGCGTGCGGGAGACCGCGTCGAGCGTGGTTAACTTCTCACCAGCGGTCGCGCGCCGCACGATGATACCGCCCTGCAGTTTGTCGAGATCGTAGCCATGCAACGGCTGGCCGAGCTCAAACATCACATAGTTGGTCACGTCGACGACCAGCGAGATCGAGCGGATACCGACCAGTCCCAGCCGCGCGATCATCCAGGCCGGAGTCGGCCGGGTCGGGTCAACTCCGCGCACAACGCGAGTCACGAACACGCTCGCTCCGGCACGGTCCCGAATCGGAGCCTGGTCGTCGATCGTGACCGGAAAGCGGGTGACCGGCGCCACGACCGTCAGGGCGAGCGCAGGGTCGCGAAACGGCACTCCGGTGGCATGCGAATATTCGCGGGCGACGCCACGAATAGAGAAAGCGTAGCCACGGTCGGGGGTGACGTTGATCTCGACGGCGCTGTCATCCAGGCCGAGCAACGGGATCGCATCCGTTCCCACCGGAGCGTCAATGCCGAGCGAAGAGAGCAGCAGAATTCCGTCGTGCTCGTCGCCGAGACCGAGCTCACGAGCCGAGGCGATCATGCCGTCGGAGACGTGGCCATAGGTCTTTCGGGCCGCGATTGGAAACGGACCGGGCAGCGAAGCGCCGGGCAGGGTCACGACGACCTTGTCGCCGACGGCGAAGTTGTGTGCGCCGCAGATGATGCCGTGGATGGCCGGGCCGCCGTCGGCAGCGAGTTCGCCGTCGGGCGCTACGCGCACCTGGCACCAGTTGATGGTCTTGCCGTTGGTCTGCTCTTCGCCGACGAATTCGAGGACCTCGCCGACCACGATCGGGCCGGAGACCTCGAATCGGTGGATGTCTTCCTCTTCGAGGCCGACACTCACGAGCGCCGCATGCACGTCTTCCGGCGTGGTACCGGAGGCGAGGTCGACGAATTCGCCGAGCCAGGACAGTGGTACCCGCATTAGACCGTCATCCCATACTGCTGGCTGAACCGAATATCGCCTTCGACCATGTCGTGCATGTCCTTTACGTCATTTCTAAACATCAGTGCGCGCTCAACGCCGACCCCGAACGCGAACCCAGAATAGACCTCGGGATCGATTCCGGCGGCGCGCAGCACGTTGGCATGCACCATGCCGCAGCCGCCCCACTCGATCCAGCGTGCACCTTCCTTGAAGGTGGGGTGCCAGACATCGAGCTCCGCACTGGGTTCGGTGAACGGAAAGTAATTAGGGCGCAGACGCACCTTTGCTTCTGGACCAAACAGGGCCTGCACGAAGTGATCGAGCGTGCCGCGCAGGTTGGCCATGGTGAGGCCCTTGTCGATGGCAATGCCCTCGATCTGGTGGAACACGGGCGTGTGCGTGGCATCGAGTTCGTCGGTACGAAACACCCGTCCGGGCGCAACCACATAGACCGGCAATTCCCGGCTCAGCAATGCGCGCAGTTGCACGGGCGAGGTTTGCGTGCGCAGGACAAGATGGGCGTCCGTCGGTTCGACGAAGACGGTGTCTTGCATGGCCCGGGCGGGGTGGTCTTCGTCGAAGTTGAGCCCGTCGAAGTTGAACCATTCGCTCTCGAGCTCTGGCCCCTCGGCCACTTCCCAGCCCATGGCCACGAACACGTCGGCGGCTCGTTCGCTGAGCAGCGAAATCGGATGCCGCGCCCCGGCTTTCCAAGCGGATGCCGCAGCTGTCACATCCACCGTTTCGGCGAGGAGCCGGGCGGCCGCTTCAGCCATGCCGATCTCGTCTTCGCGGGCGGTCAACGCCTTAGTGACGGTGCCGCGGGCCTGGCCGACAAGCTTTCCAACGGCAGCCTTCTGGTTTCCGGGCACGCTGCGCATCAGCGCGTTGAGCTTCGACAATGGCGACGACTCCCCCGCATGCTCGCTGCGCACAAGCTTGAGCGCGGCGGTCGTTGTGGCGACGGCGATGGCGGCTAATGCCGCGTCAACCGCGGCGTTCACTGCCTCTTCGGTAATGGCGGGTGGGTCGATGGGACCAGCGGAATCAGACACAGTCCCTGAGTTTACCCGCCTTAGAAGGTCTGGCTTTTGCTCCGAGCACCCAGCGCTTGCGGGTCGACCCGGTCAGGGTCAGCCGGAGGTGTCGAGTCCTCGTCGGTGACGCTGCCCGCCTGCGGCCCGGTGCGCTTGGCAATTCTGCGTGCCAGCCAGGACAGTGAAAGGTTCATGGTCAGATAGATAGCGAGCACAATGAAGAAAAACGAGAACTTGTACTGTTCGCCGAAGAAGTTGGCAAGCTGGTTGAGCCCGGCCCGAAGCAGTTCGTTGTAGCCCACGATAAAGGCCAGTGACGTGTCCTTGAGCAACACCACCAGCTGGGCGATGATGATCGGCAGCATCTGGCGAAAGGCCTGCGGGAACTCGATGCGGAACCGCGTGGCCACCGGGGTCAGCCCGATGGCAAGCCCAGCCTCTCGCTGCCCGCGCGGCAGGGCGTTGATCCCAGCGCGGAGTGCCTCACCGATGATGGCGCCATTATACACCGACAGGGCGGCCACACCCGCCCAGAACGACCCGGTCGCGAACACCAGCAGGATGAAAAGCATCATGAGCAGCACGGGCATACCGCGGAAGAATTCGAGCAGCACAGTGGTGGGCACCCGGATCCAAGCAGATGCCGACAAACGCCCAAAGGAGAACAGCACTCCGATCACCAGCGCGAAGACGGCGGCGACCGCGGCCATACGCAAGGTCGCAAGCGCGCCGAACCCGAGGGTACGCCAGACCAGCAGGTCGTTGAAGACGTCCCAGCGACTGATATCCCACAAGCCAGGCTCCACCGCCCCGTTGGCGCTGATCTTGGGCAGGCCGAGCAACACGATCAGGGCGAGAAAACCACCGGCCAGGACGATCGTTCCGAGAACGGAGATGAGACGCGATCGCGCGCGGGACTTCGGCCCGGGGGCGTCGTACAGTACAGAACTCATCGGAGCACCGCCACCTTCTTCTCGATCCTGCCAGCGATAAGGCCAAGAGGAATGGTGATCACCAGGTAGAACGCTGCGACCGCAAGCAGGATAGGGATAACGGCATCACCGCGGTCGTTGGTCACTTTACGGGCGGCACCGAACAGCTCGAAGACGAAGAACGCACCGGCGACAGAGGTGTTCTTGGTAAGAGCGATGAGCACATTGATCAGTGGTGGCACCACCATGCGGATGGCCTGGGGCATCACCACGAAGGTGAGCGTCTGCCCGAAGGTGAGGCCCACACTGCGTGCTGCTTCGGCTTGCCCCACGTGCACGCCGTTGACGCCGGATCGAAGTGCCTCGGCGACGAAGGGCGAGGTGTAAACCGTGAGCCCGATGGCTGCCAGCTGGAAGTATCCGGGGCTGAACTCCAGCAGCGGCAGGAGGTAGGCGCAAAAGAACAGTACGAGCGTCAGCGGGGTATTGCGAACCAGTTCCGTGTAGGCGGTTGCGAACACGCGAAATGACGAAATCGGTGAGATGCGCATGGCGGCGACGATCAGGCCGATTACGGATGCACCGATGCCGGCGATGATGAGCAGGCCCAGTGTGTTCCGGAAGCCTTCCAGGAACAGCGGCAGGTTGTCGATGACTGCGTCCACAACTCACCTCCTCGTCTTTTGTCTGTCTGTTTGTCAATACGTGGAACATGCTGATTTCGTCACCGTGGCGACCCGCCCCTGGGCGGATCGCCACGGCTCAATGCTGGTTAGCGCGAGCTAGCTAGCGATTAGCAGGGGTCGACCTAGTAGCGGTCGACGGCTGGCGGGGTGGGGGTGTCGAGCACGGTGCCTGCGGTGGATTCCCAAGCCGAGACCCAGCTACCATCCTCATACGCTTTCTCGAGCACGTCGTTGATGAACGTACGGAATTCGGTGTCGTCATGCGCGAGGCCGATGCCGTAGGGCTCTTCGGTGAATGCGTTGTTGACGACCTCGAACTGACCGGCGTTCTGGTCAGCCAGACCAGCCAGGATCACGTTGTCGGTGGTCACTGCGGCGACTTCACCGCTGCGCAGCGGACCGAGGCAGTTGGAGTAAGTATCCGAGGCAATGATGTCCGTCGTGTACTCGGCGATGTTCTTCTCCGACGTGGAACCGCTCACGGTACACACCTTCTTGCCGGCAAGGTCCTCCGGACCGGTGATGTTGTCCGGGTTGCCCGCGAGTACGAGCAGGTCCTGCCCGGCGGAGTAGTACGGTCCAGCGAAGGACACGACCTCCTTGCGGGCGTCGTTGATCGTGTAGGTCGCGATCACGAGGTCGACCTGGCCGTTCTCAATGAACGGCTCGCGGTTGGCAGACACCGCCTCGCTCCAATTGATGCCCGATGCCGGAATGCCGAGCTTTGCTGCGATGAGCTTTCCCATCTCAACGTCAAAGCCGACTGGATCGCCATTGGGGCCGAGCAGGCCGAACAGCGGCTGGTCGAACTTGGTTCCAATCTTGATGGAACCGGCGTCGGCCAGGCGGGCCATGGTGCTTCCCTCGGGGAACGACACCGCCGTCTCCACGGGGGCGGCGTCGCCGGTGGGGGCACCCGAGTCCGCGCAGCCACTGAGCACGAGCGCACTTGCGATCGCAACGGCCGAAATCACTAGACCTTTTTTGAGTCTCATGGTTTTTCTCCTGATTGCTGGTACTGCTGCTGTGTAAACCCTGTCCACCGATTAGTGGGCAAGTATTTTGGAGAGGAAGTCTTTCGCTCTCGTGCTTTGGGGGTTGGTGAAGAATTCCTGGGGCGTGGTCTCCTCCACGATCTCGCCCTCCGCCATGAAGATGACGCGGTCTGCGGCCTTGCGGGCGAAGCCCATCTCGTGCGTCACGACGATCATGGTCATACCGTCGTTGGCGAGGTCGACCATGACCTCGAGCACCTCATTGATCATCTCCGGGTCGAGGGCACTGGTCGGCTCGTCGAGAAGGATGACCTTCGGATCCATTGCCAGGGCACGCGCAATGGCGACGCGCTGTTGCTGGCCACCGGATAACTGTGCGGGCATCTTCTGCACCTGGTTGGCTACTCCGACACGGTCGAGCAGTGCCATCGCCTTCTTCTCGGCGTCTGCTTTTTTGAGGCCGCGCACCTTGATCGGACCGAGGGTCACATTTTCAAGCACGGTCTTGTGCGCAAACAGGTTGAAGGCCTGAAAGACCATGCCGACGTCCGCACGGAGGTGGGCCAGGGTTTTGCCCTCTTCCGGCAACTTGACGCCATCGATGGTGATGACGCCGTCATCGATGGTCTCGAGGCGGTTGATGGCCCGGCAGAGCGTCGATTTTCCCGACCCACTCGGTCCAATCACGACGACCACCTCGCCGCGGTTGACCACGGCGTTGATGTTCTTGAGAACGTGCAGTTCTCCGTAGTGCTTGTTGATGTCCTTGACGACGACTAGCGGTTCGCCCCGACGAACGGTGATATTCGAGGTGGCCGGGGACGAATCTATTGGCTCCATACCCCCCAACTTAGAACAGATCATCAGATGAGGGGTGCCAAATTCCCGGACAGTAACGCATTTGTAACAGTCCAGGCCTCCGTTGTCTGTGCTATGTAGTCGGTCAGCCGGCGGTCTCCGACCGGGCACCAGCCGGCCCGTTCAGCGGCTCGGCCGCCGCAGAAAAAGGGTCGGCTCGGCCAGGCCCGAGCACACTCGCCCCTGGCATGCCGGATGCCCGGACGGAGCTGTCCGGGCATCGGGTTTTTGTGCGGAAGGGCAGGTCAGGCGCGCTGGGCGAATGCACTTTCGTACAGGCAAACTGATGCCGCGGTCGCCAGGTTCATCGACTCGGCTTCGCCGTAGATCGGCACGCTAATGCTGCGGTCGACCCGGGCGAGGTCTTCGTCGCTCAGGCCGCGAGCTTCGTTGCCGAACAACCATACCGTCGGAGCAACGAGCAGCCCTTCATTGCGGGCGGAAAGCAGGTTGGAACCCTTGATGTCGGCTGCGAACAGCTGCAGACCGGCGGAACGGGCGCGGTCGAGCACGTCGGAGAGATCGGCCGCTACGGCGACGGGGAGGTGGAAAATGGAGCCGGTCGAGGAACGGATGACCTTGGGATTGTATAGGTCAACGCTGCGACCGGTGAGGATGACGGCGTCCGCGCCGGCGGCATCCGCTGCCCGGATGATGGTGCCAGCGTTGCCAGGGTCGCGCACCTCTTCGAGAATGGCGACGAGCTTGGGTTTGGCGTTGAAGATCTTCTTCACCGAGGTGGGGAACTGGTGGCAGACAGCCACGAAGCCCTGCGGGGTGACCGTATCGGCCATGGCCTCGAGTACCTCTTCGGAGACGAACTCCACCTCGACCTGGGCGTCTACAGCTTTCTGGGCCAGGTCGGTGTAGCGGTCGAGCGCGGTGGGCGTGGCGAACAGCTCCACGACGAGCTCTGGGCGAAAGGTGAGGGCTTCTGAGACGGCCTGTGGGCCTTCGAGGAGAAAAAGGCCGGACTCGAGGCGTGCGTCGCGCTTGGAAAGTTTTGCGACGGCACGGACGCGCGGTGAACGTGGGTTATCAAGCATGTGGCAAGTTTACTTGCAGAAAAGGAGCGGGCTACCAGGTCGCCCGCTCCTCGCTGTGGAACTCTGACCGATTCACCACGTTCACGCCCAGGAGGCAGCCGGTGGTGGTCAATCGAGGTAGAGCATTACGCCTTGACGGCGACCTTCGGTGCCGACGTGTCGGCGGGAAGGGCTGCCTTGGCGCTCTCAACGAGGGCGGCAAACGTCGCTGCCTCGTTGACGGCCAGGTCGGCGAGGATACGACGGTCAACCTCGATACCAGCCAGGCCGAGGCCCTGGATCAGACGGTTGTAGGTCAGGCCATTCGCGCGCGATGCAGCGTTGATCCGCTGAATCCACAGGCGACGGAAGTCACCCTTGCGTGCACGACGGTCACGGTAGCTATAGGTGAAGGAGTGAGTGAGCTGCTCCTTCGCCTTGGTGACCAGGCGTGAACGCTGACCGCGGTAGCCCTTGGCGCGTTCGAGAATAACGCGGCGACTCTTGTGGGCGTTGACGGCCCTCTTTACTCTTGCCATTTTTTACAAATCCTTATTCGTTACGGGGCCTGGTGTTACAGACCGAGAAGCTTCTTGATGACCTTCTGGTCTGACTTGGCCAGCACCTGGTCCTGGTTCAAACGGGACTTGCGCTGCGTGCTCTTGACTTCGAGGTTGTGTCGAAGTCCGGCCTGCTGCTTCATGATCTTTCCGCTGCCGGTGACCTTGAAACGCTTCTTGGTTCCGGAGTGGGTCTTCATCTTAGGCATTCGGTTCCTCCTGTTTCGCTGCCTTGTCGGCAACCTTGTCTGCCTTATCGGCGACCTTGTCTGCTTTCTCGGCAGCCTTGTGGGCGTTGATCTCAGCCTTGGCTTCTGACTTGTTCTTCAACGGGCCAATCACCATGACCATGTTTCGACCGTCGATCATCGGAGTAGATTCCACGGAACCGTACTCGGCGACGTCCTCGGCAAATTTTTGGAGCAGTCGTACGCCCTGATCAGGCCGGGACTGTTCACGGCCACGAAAAAGAATCATGGCCTTGACCTTGTCACCGGACTTCAGGAAGCCTTCGGCGCGTTTGCGCTTGGTCTCGTAGTCATGCGTATCAATCTTGAGACGAAAACGAACCTCTTTCAGGATCGTGTTCGCCTGGTTGCGCCTGGCCTCCTTGGCCTTCTGCGCAGCCTCGTACTTGAACTTGCCGTAGTCCATGATCTTGGCCACGGGCGGCTTGGCTTCGGGTGCGACTTCGACGAGGTCGAGGTCGGCATCCTGTGCCAGGCGCAGGGCAACATCAATCGCCACGACCCCGACCTGCTCGCCGTTGGGACCAACGAGACGAACTTCGGGGACGCGTATACGGTCATTTGTACGGGGATCGCTGATGCGTCTCTCCTCTTGGTTAACTTCGTGATCACAACCAGACAGCGGATGCCGACTGGGGACGAAGAGAGGAAAATCACGCGATTTCCACACCAACTTTTTCGTTGACGTGTTCCACACGGCACCCTGTCTACCTTCACGCTGCTACCTTCCCGAGGGAGGCCATAACGTTACGGCGGAGTGCAATCTACCCGGTAACCTTGATGAAGCGGTATGCGCGGGTGGGAGATTCTCCACTTTCGTACCGAGACTATTGTCTCGGAACTAATAACGATCGTAGCAGAGGAATGCAGTGAGCCAAAGTTTTGAGCAGGATACGGGTTTTGAGCAGGACGCAGCACAGGCAACACGCGATATCGCCGATGTGGCCGCAGTGGAGATCATCACGACGGCCGCGGTGCATCTGATGAGCGCGGCCGCCGTCAAGTGCGGGCTGGCCGAGGATCCCGACGCCCAAATCGACCTCGACGAGGCGCGCAAGCTCATCACGGCCCTCGCCGGACTGGTCACTGCCGCCGCCCCGGACATCTCCAGTATTCATGCAGGAAGCCTGCGCGACGGGCTGCGCTCACTGCAGCTGGCGTTCCGCGAGGCATCCGCCATTCCCGACGCGATCGGCGAAGGCCCCGGCGAGAAGCTCACCGGCCCGGTCAACTGACCTCCTTGCCTTACGAACGGATGTCGCCGGTCACCCCGACTGATGGCATCCGTTCCGCGCAGCTTGAGTCAGCTCTGGCAGCGTGGGCACCAGAATGTGTTGCGCTGCTCGACATCGCTGCGGCCGAGGGTGCTGCGTTGAATGTGGGTGCCGCAGCGTCGGCACGCCTGACCGCCTCGCCCGTAGACCCAGGTCTGGGCTCCGCGTCGTAGGTTGCCGGTGGTCGTGCGTTCGTCGCGGTCTTTGTTGGCCAGAAGCAAGCGCCGGGCCAATGCGATGAGCCCGGGGACGTCGGTGACGTCGGCCATGGGCCGGGCGGGCAATAGTCCGCGCAAAAAGCAGAGTTCGTTGACATAGACGTTGCCGAGCCCGGCCAGATTGCGCTGGTCGGCGAGGGCCAGAATGACCGGTTGTTCGGGCCTTGCAGCGAGGCGAGTGGCAGCTTCGGCGCTATCGCCCGCATTCCATTCGGTGTCGAGCAGGTCGGGTCCGAGATAGCCGACCACCTCCGACTCGGCCCGGGTGGGAATCAACTCCAGCACACCGAGCTCAAACCCGACCGCGACCCAGTCCGGGGTCTGCAGCACAATGCGGGCCTGGAACGCCGGCCGCTGCCACCGCGTGCCGGGTCGATACAGGTGCCAGGCGCCCTCCATCTTGAGATGCGAATGGATGCTCGTCTCGCCGACCCGGTGCAGCAGATGTTTGCCCCGACTGACGACCTCGTGCACGGTCTGGCCCGTGAGATCGACGGTCGCGAATGCCGGCACGCGGATGTCGCAGCCGGAGAGAATGCTGCCGCGCAGCGCCTGGTCGAGGTTTCGGGCCGTGCGATAGACGGTATCGCCCTCAGGCACGAAGCCTCAGCCCTTTCGGAGTCTCGGTGAATCCGGCGGCGCGCAGAGCCGCACCCACCTCGGTGCCGATGACGAACACACCATTGGCCGTCTCGACCGCGATTTTCTGGATGCGACCCGTCGTGACCAGAGCGGCCAGGCTCGCAGTGGCGGCCACGAGCGTGGTCTCATCCCTCTCAAAGGCAACTACGGTTTTGCCGCCGCGCTCGACGTAGAGAACGAGGGCGCCATCGACGAGCACAACGAGTGCGCCCGCCTTCCGGCCCGGGCGATGGGTGGTATCGCCGGGTAATGCCGGCCACGGCAGGGCGGCGCCGTAGGCGTTCGCCGGGTCGGTCGCGGCCAAGGTCACCACAGCCGGATGCCCGGCCGACGAGTCGGCTACCCCGGCGGCCAAGGTGCGCAGCCGGTCGATGGTGCCGCCGGTGGCGAACTGGGCAGCGCCGAGCCCCTCGATGAAGTAGCCGCGTCGGCAGCGCGCCATCTCCTCGAATCCGGTGAGCGTGCGGTAGACGAGGGAGAATCCACCGATAACACTCTCGGCTATGACCGCGCCACGCGTCACCACTCCGTAGCGTTCGAGCAGGGTCTCTCCCAGGGCATGCGCGCGACGGGTCGGTGAGTCATCGGCCACGGGCAGAATCGACCAGCGACCCGACACCGTCGGTGGTCCACCGCGGCTCGGGAGGCTCGGCCGGGGCATCGACCGTCCACGGTGCAGGCGCGCCCGGGGCACGGCCCGGCTCTGTCGATGGGCGGTGTGACCACCGGACAGGAGCGACCGTACGGGGGCGAAGGTGTCGTTGTTGATCAGCCCGGCCCAAACCAGGTCCCACAGCGCTTGCACCATTTCCGGGTCATCCTGGCTGCCGACGGCATCGGCGAGTTGCCGAAAGAAATAGGCACCCCCGCTGCCCAGGGTCGCCAGAATCTCCTGCTGCAGCGGCGTCGTTTCGACATCGATGGGCACCGGCAGGGTGAGTTGGGCGGTTTCGGTGAGGTGCAGACTCACCCAGCCGTCATTGCCGGCGAGCGTTCCCGCACCAGCCCAGAGCACCTCCCCCGCGTTGGTGAGTTCGTCGAGCATTCCGGGTTGGTAGTCACTGACCCGGGCGGGCAGAATGAGCGTTTCCCACGCGGATGCCGGAATACGTGCCCCCTCCAGCTGCTCAACAACGGATGCCACCCCATCGATTCCGCGCAGCTTTCCGCCCACGTGCTGCCAGGCCGGCAAAAACCGGCCGATCGCCCGTTGGTCGACCGGTTCAACCTCGTGCCGGAGCGCCGCGAGGGAACGACGACGGAGCCGCCGCAGTACCTCAGCGTCGCACCATTCCAGGCCGCTGCCGTTCGGTCGGAACTCGCCGGCCACGATTCGTCGGGCGTCGGCGAGTCGGCCCAGGGCGATCTGTACAACGGCCGTGCCGAGGCCAAACCGGTCGGCGACGGCATCCGTCGTAAAGGGGCCGTGGGAACGTGCATAGCGGCTCACCAGATCACCGAGCGGATCAGGCACGGATTCGGTAAAGGCGGCGGGAACGCCGATCGGCAGGGGAACGCCGAGGGCATCGCGCAACCGGCTGGCATCTTCGATCGCCGCCCAGCGATCCTCACCACCGACGTTGACCCGGATGGCGCGGCGGGCATCGACGAGGGCGAGCAGGGCCTCCTCCACGCCAATCGCATCGTGCGCGGGCGGCGATTCGGGCGCGGGCATAAGCATCCGCTCGGCGACCTCGCTGGTCCTGAGTGGCCCCAGGGTGCGCAGCAGATCCGCGACACCCTCAACGCCCTTGGCCCGATAGTCGGGGGTGAGCCGCTGCAGTTCCCGGTCGGTCTGGTCGATGACTGCCGGGTCGAGAAGCTCCCGCAGTTCGACCCGGCCCAGAAGTTCGGCCAGCAGGCTCGAGTCGATAGCGAGGGCGGTCGCCCGCCGCTCGGCCAGCGGGGTGTCGCCCTCATACATGAAGGCTGCGACATAGCCGAACAGCAGAGTACTCGCGAACGGGCTGGCGGTGTCGGTCGTGACTTCGATCAGGCGCAGCTCGCGTGAGGCGATCTTCCGGGCCAGCACCCCGAGGGCAGGCAGGTCGTAAACGTCTTGCAGGCATTCCCGCAGGGTTTCGAGAATGATCGGAAAAGTGGGGAAGGTGCGGGCCACGTCGAGCAGTTGGGCGGCCTTCTGGCGTTGCTGCCAGAGCGGCGAGCGGGCGCCGGGCTTGTAGCGGGGCAGAAGCAAAGCCCGGGCGGCGCATTCGCGAAACCGGGAGGCGAACAGAGCAGAGCCGCCGACCTCCTCGGTGACCAGCTGTTCGAGTTCGTCGGGGTCGAACACGAACAATTCGCTGCCGGGCGGCTCGGTTTCAGTGTCGGGAATGCGCACGACGATGCCGTCGTCACTCGCCACGCAGGAGCCATCGATTCCATAGCGTTCGCGCACTCGAGCACCGACTGCGAGCGCCCACGGTGCGTGCACCGGGGTGCCGTACGGGGAATGCAACACGACCCGCCAGTCCCCCAGTTCGTCCCGAAAGCGTTCGACCACGAGCGTGCGGTCGGTCGGCAGCTGCCCGGTCGCAGCGCGTTGCTCGCCGAGAAAAGCCAGTAGGTTGCTGATCGCCCGTTCGTCGAGGCCACCCACGGCGCAGCGGTCCCTGGCTTGGTCGTCCGGGAGGCTGCCGACCTCGCGCACGAACGCGCCGATAGCCTGGCCGAGTTCGGCCGGTCGGCCCAGCCCGTCGCCCTTCCAGAATGGCAGCCTCCCGGGCTGCCCGAAGGCTGGCACGACGAGCACCCGGTCGTGCGTGATCTCCTGAATGCGCCAGCTCGTAGTGCCGAGCGCGAAAACATCGTTCACGCGCGACTCGTAGACCATTTCCTCGTCGAGCTCGCCGACCCGTTTGCCGGTGACCTGCTCTCCGCCGACCATGAAGACACCAAATAGACCACGGTCGGGAATGGTGCCACCGCTGGTGACGGCCAGCCGTTGCGCGCCGGGGCGGCCGGTGAGGGTGCCGGCGTCGCGATCCCAGACGATGCGCGGGCGCAATTCCGCGAACTGATCTGATGGATACCGGCCAGCCAGCAGGTCGAGGGTGGCCTCATAGGCGGAGCGGGGCAGGGTTGCAAAGGGTGCGCTGCGCCGCACGGTGTCGAACCAAGTCTCGACGTCGATCGGTTCGAGCGCGCAGGCCGCGACCGTCTGTTGTGCCAGGATATCGAGCGGATTCGTCGGCACCCGCAGCGATTCGATGGCTCCGGCGACCATGCGCTCGGCGGCGACCGCGGCGTGAATCAAATCGGCCCGATGCTTGGGGTAGATAACTCCGCGCGAAATCTCACCCACCTGATGCCCGGCCCGGCCGAGCCGTTGCAGCCCGCTCGACACCGACGGCGGTGACTCCACCTGCACAACCAGGTCGACGGCGCCCATATCGATGCCGAGTTCGAGGCTCGACGTGGCGACGACACAGCGCAGCCGCCCCGATTTCAGGTCGTCTTCGATGAGCGCGCGCTGCTCTTTGCTGACCGAACCATGATGCGCGCGCGCGAGCAGCGGTTCGGCCCCCGCACTCTCGCCACTCGCGCCCATGAGCTCGGCCGGCGGCCTGGCGGCCTGAAGTGTGCCCACCATACCGGCGTCACCCTGCGACACCCTCACGAGAGCGGACGCCTCCTCTCCGGCCAGGCGCTCAGCATAAATTTCGTTGAACCGGGCGGTGAGGCGTTCGGTGAGCCGGCGGGAATTGGCGAACACAATGCTCGAGGAATGCGCGAGCACCTCGTCGACGATGGCCTCCTCGACGTGCGGCCAGATCGACCCGGTCTGCGGGGCCGCGGCCGACGTGACCCCCTCGCGTTGCGGTACCGGCCCGAGGTCGCTCATGTCGTCGACCGGAACCACCACCCGCAGGTCGAACCGCTTCAACGCGGGCGGCGCCACGATCTGCACGGGAGCTGCACCGCCGAGAAATCGTGCCACCTCACTCTGCGGCCGCACGGTGGCCGAGAGCCCAATACGTTGAGCCGGATGGCTCAGCAGGGCGTCGAGTCGTTCAAGGGACACGGCCAGGTGGGCGCCGCGTTTGCTCGCCGCGACCGCGTGCACCTCATCGATGATGACGGTCTGCACGCCGCGCAGCGATTCGCGGGCGGCCGAGGTCAGCATGAGAAATAGCGACTCCGGGGTGGTAATAAGAATGTCCGGCGGCGAGCTGACCAGTTTGCGCCGGTCGGCGGCCGGGGTGTCTCCCGAGCGCACGCCAATCGTGACCTGCGGCGGTACCAGACCGAGCCGCTGGGCCGAACGAGTGATTCCCACGAGCGGAGCGGTGAGGTTGCGTTCCACGTCAACGCCGAGTGCCTTGAGCGGCGAAATGTACAGCACTCGGGTGCCGGGCACTGCCGACTCGCTGGCCAGCTGGTCAATGGCCCATAAGAACGCGGCGAGGGTCTTGCCCGACCCGGTCGGAGCCACCACGAGGGCGTGCGAACCAAGCGAAATGGCGTCCCAGGCTCCCAGCTGCGCGGCTGTCGGCGCCGCGAAGGCCTCGGTGAACCAGGCCCGAGTTGCCGGGGAGAATCGTTCAAGAACGTCGCTCATACCGTTATTGTCGCTCACACCACCGACATTCGGATTTCACTTGGAACCCTACGCGGAAGCGACGAGCTTGACTCGTAATGAATCCACGCCGGTCGTGATGATCTCGCTCTCCGACCACCGGGTGCCGAGGCGGCTCAGAATCGCGTCAAGGTCCGACTGGGTGAGGCCGTCGATCAATTCCAGTTGGACCACGAGTTCGGGACCCTTGAGCTGCGCCAGCGGGTCACCCGCCATGAGCTGAACCGAGAGCACCGAGAGTTCCGTGGCGATTGATGCAGTGAAGGCGTCGGCGATGAAGCGGCTCGCGTAGCTCGGGGTCCACGGCAGCGACTGAGCGATCGCCCAGAGCGCCGGCCGCCGAACGACAAATTCGCCGGGCGATGTCGGGTCGAGCACGACCAGATCGGTGTTTTCCTGCGCGGCGGCCAGGGCGACACGCACGGCATCCGCTGGAACGGGCCGGGCGAGAGGGTTCCACGCCGTCATGGCCGCGGTCGACGAGAAGGCGGGGAGCACTGTGCGGCCGTCCGGGCCGGCGACTGTGATAATCGATAGTTCCTGGGTCTTGTCGATTGTTTGCCCGCGCGCGTTCAGTGCAGCATCGCCGAGCCTGGTCACCAGCGGAATCAGCAGCCTCGAAGAGCGAATGGCGTCAATGACGGTTTCTTCGCCGGCTTCTCGGGCCTGGAAACGGGCGACGGCAGCAGCAAGAGCGGCGGGCGCGACCCCGTCATCACCGGCATCGGGATTGGCCTCGAATTCACGGCCGGCCCATGGCTGGCCGGCCGAGTCGGCCGTGTTGGCTGGCTCATTCGCGTCATCTGAACGCCCCGAGCCCGGCCCACCCGAGGGGTCTCCCGTTGAGCCGAGGTTTCGCGCCCGAACCATTAGTCCCCCGCGACGTCCAGGGCTTCGGCCAGGGTGAACGCGCCGGCGTAGAGCGCCTTGCCCACGATGGCACCCTCGAGCCCCAGTGGTACGAGTTTGCGCAACGCTTCAATGTCATCGAGGCTCGAGATGCCGCCGGAGGCAATGACCGGCTTGCGCGTACGGTCGAGTACCTGACGTAGCAGGTCAATGTTCGGGCCTTGCAGGGTGCCGTCCTTGGTGACGTCGGTCACCACATAGCGGGCGCACCCGGCAGTTTCGAGCCGTTCGAGAACCTGCCAGAGGTCCCCGCCGTCTTTGGTCCAGCCACGCGCGGCCAGCGTGGTTCCACGTACATCAAGGCCAACGGCGACTGCCTCACCGTATTGTGCGATGACGCTCGCCGCCCACTCCGGGTTTTCCAGCGCTGCGGTACCGAGGTTGATGCGCTTGACGCCCGTGGTCAGTGCCGCTTCAAGCGATTCGTCATCGCGGATACCGCCGGAAAGCTCGATGTTCACGCCCTTGACCTGACGAATGACCTTCTTGATCACACCGGTGTTGGTGCCCCGGCCGAAGGCCGCGTCGAGGTCGACGAGGTGAATCCACTCGGCGCCTTGCCGTGCCCAGTCGGCCGCGGCGTCGACGGGGTCACCGTAGTTCGTTTCGGTGCCGGCCTCGCCCTGGGTCAGGCGCACAGCCTTGCCGCCGGCCACATCGACGGCGGGCAGGAGGACGAGCCTCGGTGTCTTGTTGAACTCACTCATTGATGTCCTTGATTGGTGCGGTCGCGCTGTGCGACCAATTGCAGGGGCCGTGGCTGTGGTGTGGATTGAACTGTGAAGTCTAGGCGCGCAGGGCTATCTGTGCAGCGTGCCGATCCAGTTCTTCAGCAAACGGATGCCTGCCTCCCCCGATTTTTCCGGGTGAAACTGGGTCGCGCTGAGTGGTCCGTTCTCGATCGCCGCCAGGAACGGAGCCCCGTGATCAGCCCAGGTCAGCCGGGGCTCTGGAAACGGCGGCATGACCTCGAGCGTCCAGGATTGCGCCGCGTAGGAGTGCACGAAGTAGAACCGCTCATCTTCGATGCCTCGGAACAATTCGGAGTTGGGTGCGCTCGTGACGGTGTTCCAACCCATGTGCGGCAGGATCTTCGCGGGAAGTTCGGTGACCGTTCCCGGCCATTCGCCGAGGCCCTCGGTGTCCACGCCGCGTTCCACTCCGTGCTCGAACATGACCTGCATTCCCACGCAGATTCCGAGCACCGGGCGACCGCCGGCCAGACGACGGTCGACGATGTCGTCACCGCGCACGGATTTGAGCGCTGCCATCACGGCGCTGAACGCTCCAACCCCCGGCACGACGAGACCGTCGGCCTCTAGTGCAGTCATGCGGTCGCTCGTGAGAATGACTTCGGCGCCGGCCAACTCGAGCGCCTTGACGGCGGAGTGCACGTTTCCGGTTCCATAGTCGAAGACGACGACGTTCGTCATAGGGCTCCCTTGGTAGACGGGATGCCGTGCACCAGCGGGTCGAGGGCTTTGGCGAGTCGAAAGGCGCGGGCGAACGCTTTGAATTCGGCCTCGGCAATGTGGTGCGGATCGCGTCCGCCAAGCAAGGTGACGTGCACCGTCAGGCCGGCGTGAAAGGTAATCGCTTCGAAGACGTGACGCACCATAGAGCCGGTGAAGTGCCCACCGATGAGGTGGAATTCGAAGCCAGCCGGCTCGCCGGTGTGCACGAGATAGGGACGGCCGGAAATATCGACGACGGCCTGGGCGAGCGCCTCGTCGAGGGGCACGAGGGCGTCTCCGTAGCGGGAGATGCCCGACTTGTCGCCAAGCGCCTGACGAATCGCCTGGCCAAGTACGATTCCAACGTCTTCGACGGTGTGGTGCACGTCGATTTCGATGTCGCCGGAGGCGCGCACCGTGAGGTCGGTCAGGGAGTGTTTGGCGAACGCCGTCAGCAGGTGGTCGTAGAACGGCACCGAGGTGCGGATGTCGCTCACGCCCGTGCCATCGAGATTCAGCGACAGATCGATGCTGGATTCACTCGTCTCCCGTTGCAGGTGTACGACGCGGGGCACGGGAGTGTCAGCAGGTGAGCTCATGGGTCTAGTTTATTCGGCTTGGGCGGGCACGGTTTGACCGGGGCGGTCACTGCGACCAAGTCGGGCAATGGCGTCGAGGAACAGGGTCGTCTCCTGCTCGGTGCCGGCCGTCACGCGCAGGTGGTTAGCGATGCCCACATCGCGAATGAGGATTCCCTCACCCAGCAGCGCTTCGAAGGTCTCGCGCGGTTCGGTTACTCCCCCAAACAGTACGAAGTTGCTCCAGCTACGGTGCGGGGCATAGCCCAGACGTGCGAGCTCGACGACGAGACGGTCACGCTGCCCGCGGATGTCATCGACCATCGCGAGCATCTCGGCGCTGTGAGCGAGGGCCGCGTTCGCCGCCGCCTGGGTCAGCGCGGACAGGTGGTACGGCAGACGAACCAGGCGCAGGGCATCCGCCACGGCCGGATCGGCGGCCAGGTAGCCCACTCGGGCACCAGCGAAGGCGAACGCTTTGCTCATCGTGCGGGAGACGAGCAGGCGTTCCCGACCGGGCAGCAGGGTGAGCGCGCTCGGCGTGCCGACGGGTGCGAATTCGGCGTACGCCTCGTCAACTACGACGATGCCGTCGGTCGCATCGTAGGCGGCCGCGATGGTCTCGAGGGATAGCGGCGTGCCCGTGGGATTGTTCGGCGAGCAGAGAAAGACGATATCGGGGTCGGTACGCACGATCTCACTCACGGCGGTAGCCGGTGACAGCTCGTAGTCCGCGTCGCGCGTTCCCGCAATCCACGTGGTGTCCGTTCCCGACGCGAGGATCGAGTACATCGAGTAGGTCGGGGCAAAGCCCAATAGGCTGCGTCCCGGTCCACCGAAGGCCTGCAGCACCTGTTGCAGCACCTCGTTGGAGCCGTTGGCCGCCCAGATATTGTCGGCGGTCAGTCCTTCGCCAAGATATCGGGCGAGCGCCTCGCGCAGAGCGGTGAACTCTCGATCGGGATACCGATTCACTGAACGGATGGCCTCGGCCAAGCCGGCGAGGATGTCGCGGGCCACAGCTTCGGGAACGGCGTGCGTGTTCTCGTTCACGTTCAGGGCTACCGGAACATGCAGTTGCGGGGCACCGTATGGCGAACGGCCTTGCAGGTTGGTGCGGAGGGGAAGATCTTCGAGACTGGTCACCCTCTCCATGCTAAGGCCACGTGCTGCTGCCCATCGCTACCTAGGAGTTAGCGGGGAGTTCCAGGCGCTGACCCGGCTGCAGCGTTTCTACGGACAATGCGTTGAGGCGCTTGATGTCGGCGACGACGTCGCGCGGGTCGGCGGCGGGAAAGTTCTCTTCGGCAAGGTTCCAGAGAGTTTGGCCGGGTGTGACCGTGATGAATCGGGCTGAACCGACGTCGGTCGGCGAATAGGCCAGCGTGGCCAGGATGCCTGAGTCGGTTGTGTACGACACGAGATCGATGCCGCTAGCAGATCCAGAGGCTTCGGCCCCTCCCCCATTGACGGCGAATGCGAGGGCGCCCAGGACAACTGGCAATGCAGCGAGCGTGGTGAAAACGACTCGCCCACGCCGGGTGAGGCGAAGACGTATGACGGGCGAGAGAGAAACTGCGGGAGCAAATGCTGTGGTCATGTCAAACCTCCAAGGTTGGCGGGCTGCGAGTCTCGTATTCGGCCCTCGGCCGGGAGGACCGAATACGAAACTATGTTCCGAATATAACTTCGAACAATCGAACATGCAAGCTTTTTCTCGTCTCTGCCCGGAAAATCGCGCAACACACTCGAATAAGTGTTTGTTTCAGGGCCGAGAACTGGATAAACTTTCGATAGGTCAATTGCTTGATTGCTACTCAACCAGATACCACCGACATTCCCGCGAGACGTCCTTCAATCCGCGCGGGACCGACTCAAGGAGCGCTCCTCGTGACACAAAACACCAGCGGTACCCGCGACAAGGCCGGCACTCGGCGCCGCAAGAGTTTGAGCCCGCGCCAGCTCGCCATCCTCGACGTGATTCAGCGTTCCGTCAGCTCACGCGGCTACCCGCCGAGCATGCGTGAGATCGGTGACGCCGTCGGCCTCGCCTCGCTGTCGAGCGTGACTCACCAGCTCAACCAGCTTGAGCTAAGCGGCTATCTGCGCCGCGACCCGAATCGTCCCCGCGCTCTCGAAGTGCTCATCGAGATTCAACGCCCGCCCGAAGACATCGGAACCGGCGACCAGGACAGTTTTCACCCGGGCGTGCAGGTCGGCGACGCTGCGATGGTTCCCCTCGTCGGTCGTATCGCTGCCGGCATTCCGATCACGGCAGATCAGCAGATCGACGAGATCTTCCCGCTGCCCCGTCAGCTCGTCGGCCAGGGCGAACTGTTCATGCTCAAGGTCGTCGGTGAATCGATGATCGATGCGGCGATCTGCGACGGCGACTGGGTTGTCGTTCGCCAGCAGAAAACCGCGGAGAACGGCGAGATCGTGGCGGCCATGCTCGACAACGAAGCCACCGTAAAGGTGCTGCGCAAGCGCGACGGCCACACCTGGCTGCTGCCGCGCAACAGCAACTTCGAACCCATCGTTGGCGACTACGCCGATATCCTCGGCAAAGTCGTCGCCGTTTTGCGCTCGGTCTAGCGAGCCAGATCCAAGCAAAGAAGAGAACGACCAAAGCACGGCGTGAGGCCCGATCACTAAACGGTGATCGGGCCTGAAGACTGCCTGCCGGCGCCAGGTACGCGGGTGAGCTACCGGGTGACGCTAGCTCTCACATCGGCAGCGCGGCGATCGCGCACCACCCGGGTCGCAGCCAGCATGTTGTGCAGGGACCGCACCGTCTCCTCGTAGCCACGCGTCTTGAGGCCGCAGTCCGGGTTCACCCACACCTGGCGTTCGGGGATGGACTCCAAGGCGGTGTCCAGCAGGGTCGTCAGCTCGTCGACGCTAGGTACTCGCGGCGAGTGGATGTCATAGATGCCGGCCCCGATACCGTGGTTGAACCCGCCGGCCTCAATCTGCCGTACCACCTCCATGCGTG
Organism: Cryobacterium sp. Y50; assembly: GCF_002929805.1. GTDB lineage: Bacteria > Actinomycetota > Actinomycetes > Actinomycetales > Microbacteriaceae > Cryobacterium. Next base: position 36,444 of record NZ_PJJM01000102.1, read on the forward strand.
AGCGGGCCGCTTCGATGCTCGTGACGTCGGCGTCGAGGTTGCGGATAGCCTCGATGACGACGCCGAACTCCGAGTAGCAGAGGTGCGTGTGAATTTGAGTCGCTTTCGCGACCCCGGCCGTGGCCAGCCGAAAGGAGCCGACCGACCAGTCCAGGTAGTCGGCGTGGTCCTTCTTCTTCAGCGGCAGCAGCTCCCGCAAGGCCGGCTCGTCAACCTGAACAATCTTGATACCCGCAGCTTCCAGGTCGCCGATTTCATCGCGCAGTGCAAGGGCGACCTGGCGAGCGGTCTCGCCAAGCGGCTGGTCGTCACGCACGAACGACCAGGCCAGAATCGTCACCGGTCCGGTGAGCATGCCCTTAACCGGCTTGGCTGTCAGGCTCTGCGTGTACACCGACCAGTCCACCGTGATCGGGGCCGGGCGCGAGACGTCGCCCCACAGAATGGATGGTCTGGTGCAGCGGCTGCCGTAGGACTGCACCCAGCCGTTCTCGGTCACGGCGAACCCGTCGAGGTTCTCAGCAAAGTACTGCACCATGTCGTTGCGCTCGGGTTCCCCGTGTACGAGCACGTCGAGTCCGATCTCTTCCTGCAGGGCGACGACGCGGCCGATCTCGGCGCGCATCAGGTCGCGGTAGTCATCGGCTGGCAGGGTTCCTTTGAGAAACTGGGCGCGGGCCCGGCGAATGTCGGCGGTCTGCGGAAATGATCCGATCGTGGTCGTGGGCAGCGGCGGTAGCTGCAGCGCAGCATTCTGAGCGGTCAGGCGATCGGCGTAGTCGCCACGGGTGAAATCGGCGTCGGTGAGTGCGGCTGCACGCGCTCGCACCGAACCGTCGCGTACCCCCGGAGCGGCGAGGCGCGCGGTCAGCGCGGCAGCGGCATCCGCGAGCGGAGTGGCAATGGCCGCCCGCCCCGCAGCGAGACCGAACGCGAGGGTGGCAACCTGGCCCACCTTCTGGTCGGCGAAGGCCAGCCAGCTGGTCAGGTCGAGCGGCAACGAGATCTCATCGAGCACGTCGTGCGGCACGTGCAGCAGCGAGGTCGAGGTGGATACGGTGACGGAGTCGGACAGCGCGCGCACGCTCTCGGCGCGCTCGAAAGCGCTGGCGAGGTCGCCGCGCCAGATGTTGTGCCCGTCGATCGCCCCGGCAACGAGGGTCTTGGCGGCCAGCCCGGGCACCGCCTGCGGCAGAGTGCCCCGCACCAGGTCGAGGCCGATCGCCTCGACGGTAGTGTCGGCAAGAACCGGCAGGGCATCATCGAGGCTTCCGTAGGGCGCCGCGACAAACAGGGCGGGGCGGCCACTGAGTCGACCGAGCACTCCATAAGCGGCTGCGATCGCCGCCAGCGTGTCCCCGCGTGGTACGTCGATCGATTCGCTGACCAGTCCCGGCTCGTCGAGTTGCACCCAGTCGGCGCCGGCATCCGCTAGCCGCGATAGCAGCGCTGCGTAGACAGGAAGGAGGTCGTCGAGCCGGGACAGCGGGGAGAACCCGGCCGGCGCCTCATCGCTGGCCTTGCTGAGCAGTAGAAAGGTGACCGGACCGACGAGCACCGGACGGGTGAGGAAGCCGGCCGCCCTGGCCTCGAGAAACTCGCGCACGATGCGGTCACCGACCAACGAGAACACGGTCTCCGGGCCAATCTCGGGCACGAGGTAGTGGTAGTTCGAGTCGAACCACTTGGTCATCTCAAGCGGCAGGTTCTCGCCCTCGCCGCGGGCCAGGGTGAAGTACCCGGCCAGGTCGAGGGTTCCATCAGCACCGACGAGCGAGGCGAACCGGGTGGGAATCGCTCCAACGGCGACAATGGTGTCCAGCACCTGGTCGTAGTACGAGAACGACTCGGGGATCGACGAGTCGGTGCGGCCGAGCCCGAGGCCAACGAGCCGTTCGCGGGTGGCCGAGCGCAGCTCGGCGGCCACACTCTCTAAAGCGACCGCGTCGATCGCCCCAGACCAGAATGCTTCGACGGCCTTCTTGAGCTCGCGCCGCCGACCGATGCGCGGGTAGCCGAGGATGGTACCGGTGGGAAATGCGGGTGAATTGGGCATGGATATTCCTTCATTGGAGCATTGGTCGCTGGAATGGTTAAAAAGATCGAACGTGACGGGGGCCTGCACGCTGAAGCGGGCGTGAGGCCTAGAGCATGGCTGCCGGCACTGGAAGTGCCCCACACCCCTCGAGAACCTGCAGCACGGTCTCGTGTTGGTTGAAGGCGTAGAGGTGGAGTCCGGGGGCGCCGCCCGCAAGCACATCCTGCCCGAGGCGCACGGCGTAGTCGATGCCGATCTGGCGCTGCCCTTCCTCGGTCGGTTCGACCTCGAGCTCGATGCAGAGTTCCGCAGGCAACTTCTCGCCGGAGAGCTGCAGAATTCGGCGTAACCGGTTCGGGCTGGTCACCGGCATGATGCCGGGAAGAATGGGAAAGAGCACCCCGGCCGATCGAGCCCGCTGGATGAAGCTCAGGTAGTCGTCGGCGTGGAAGAAGAGTTGGGTGATGGCGAGGTTGGCACCGGCCGCTTGTTTGGCCAGCAGGGTGTCGATGTCCTGGCTGACCGACCGGGAGTTGGGGTGTCCGTTCGGAAAGGCCGCGACTCCGATGCGCACCTTGCTGCGTTCCGTTTTCACCCCGCGGGCGCCGGGCAGGCCCGGAATCACCGTCTCGATGTACGGCACCCGTTCGGTCTGCACGCGGTGAATAAGCTGCACGAGCTCCCCCGCGCTGTGCAGATCGCCGAGAAAAGTGTTGTCGCCTTCGACCGCGCCCTGCGGTGCGTCGCCGCGAATGGCCAGAAAGCTGCGTATGCCGGCGTCGAGGAACTCCCGAATGAGGCGGCTCGCGTCTGCGTGCGAGGAGCCGACGCAGGTGAGATGCGCCATCGCATCCGCTTCGGTGTGGTCCTTGATGTAGCGCAGCACGTCCAGAGAAGAGTTGCGCGAGGAGCCGTTGGCACCGTAGGTGACCGAGATGAACTCGGGGCCGGCTGCGGCCAGGCGGTCGATGGTGTGCGTGAGAGCGGATGCTGCGGCCGCCGATTTGGGCGGGTACACCTCGAACGAGAACGCCGGGCGGGCGTTGCACGCGGAAATTCCTGTCGTGGTCATGGTTCCTCATTCGGCAGAAGCAGTACAGCGGGTGATGGCCGGGTGGCCGCGTACGCGCCAGCATGCTGGCGGTTCTTCGCGGGCGGATGCCGGGCTCGGCTGTCGCTCCATGCCAAGGAAATGAATTCCGTCGGCAACGATTGATTCGACAGTAACAACACCGACGTCGAACGATTCGAATATGACAATTCGTGTCATCTCGGCGGTCAGACGGCATCTATTGGGCAAGGACGCAAACGTTCGAGGCAGGGAGTTTCGCCGTCGCGAGAAGGTCGGCGAGAATTCGACCGACGGTGAGCGTCAGCTGATGTCGGACACGAAGGGTATGGATGGCGTTTTGTGCGGCCGTCCGGTTTCAGTCGTTGGGCGACACGTGCGCAATCGTGTTCAAAGGCCGCAGGTGTACACGTAGCATGATGCGGTGACGATCTCGCAAGCGGTACTCGGATTTGCGACAGTAGCCGCGATCCTCACGGTCATCCCCGGACTGGACACGACTCTGGTGCTCCGCTCTGCGCTCGTGCGGGGTCGGCGTCAAGCCGTCGTGACAGCTTTCGGAATCGCAACCGGCGCGCTCATCTGGGGTGCGGCTGCAGCGCTTGGGGCCGCCGCGCTACTCGCGGCGTCTCACCTTGCGTACCAAATGGTGACTATCGGCGGATCGCTATATATGGGTTACCTGGGTGTCAGCATGATTGTCAAGAGCTTCCACAGCACGGGCAACGGTCACGCCACCACCGCGACAACCGAATCGGCCTCGCTATGGCGATCATTCAGTACCGGCACCTGGACCAACCTGCTCAACCCCAAAATTGGCGTGTTCTATATCGCAACAATCCCTCAGTTTATTCCAGAAGGCACCTCGCCGCTCGCTATGGGGCTGCTTCTATCCGCCGTTCACGCGCTCATGAGCCTGGTCTGGTTCGCCGTCATCATCGTCGGGGCGAACTCTGCGCGTCGATGGCTGGCCCAGGCCCGCGCGCTTCGCATTATTGACCGGTGCGCCGGAACTGTTCTCATCGGATTTGGTGTCAAGCTCGCTCTCGAGCACCGATAGCCACACTGTGGCCGAAAGTCCATCGTGGACTCCATGCTTGTTTTCGTCCCCCAGAGGGTTTCCCAAATAGGATCGGCGACACAGTCGCCGAATGCTCGCATGGGTGCGAAATTACGCGAAAGGGACCACCCTCGTTGTGCCTGATTCATTCCACTTCTGCGGTGCCGGTTTCCAGACTTTGAGCTGATTCAATAGGTCCAGAGCGTTGTCAGAAATGATCAGTGCGGCCCGGTAAGTCGGTCGGAGAAATCCTGCATCCACGCTGGCATCGATGGCAGCTATGAGCGGGCCCCAGAAACCATCGATGTTGTACAGCGCCACGGTTTTCGTGTGGATGCCCAGTTGCTGCGAGGTCCAGACTTCAAAGAATTCCTCCATAAACGATCCCGATTCCTTAGTCAGCCAACGTACGGGCGAGCGCGGCTGCACCTTTTTGATTGGTGCGGTAGCGGAGCGTGCACCATGATCGGCTCGGGGCTGCATCCGTATTTGCGGTTCGCTCAATCGCTCGATCATTGGGGATGACATGGAAGTTTCACAAGCCCAGGCCGATGTGCGTCGCATCTACCGTGCCGGATTCCCGGGACCGGTGGTGTCCGCGGTCGTCTGGGCGGCGGCCAGCGCGGTGTTCACCTGGGGCCCCGTCAGTGCTGGCATGGCTGCGCTCTTCTTCGGCGGCATGCTGATCTTCCCGCTGAGCACTCTGCTCATGAAGATGCTGGGCGGCCCAATCGCTTTACCGAAGGGGCATCCATCAGCGGCACTACCTCTGCAGTACGCGTTCACCGTACCGTTCGGGATACTGATTGCAATCGCCCTCGGCACGTAGGAGACCGTTCTTTTCTTCCCCGCCGCACTCATCATCGTTGGAGCGCACTACCTAGTGTTCATCTCGCTGTACGGCATGCGCTTATTCGCGGTTTTGGCCGGGGTACTGATTTGGCTGGGGGTGAGCGCGTTATTCGTTGCATCAGAGCCCGGAGGCATAAGCGAATGGCTGGGTGCCGCTGTCTTTCTGCTTTTTGCAGGACTGCTGTTCCGCGTCCAAGACGACGCACACGCAATGGTCCCGTAGGCGGTTCCGCGGGTAGGCGTCGGCGGCACCGCCATTCAGTGGCGTTGCCGCCGATGCGGGTCGGTCGCGACGTGTGCCCGCGACCGGACGTACATCAATGTAAATGAGGCACCTGCGATGAAAGTGAGCACGCCGACAATGCCACCAAAACCGATGGCTGCGCTCTGGCCAAAGTAGGCGAAAAGCCCTAGTCCAGGGAGAACGGTGCCGATACCCGCAATGATGCCCTGGGCGACGCGTGAAGTTTGCAGACGATGATCGAATATACCCAAAGCGAGAGACGCCCCAACGAGAGCGGCCAGGCTGAACAGAAGGCCAGTAAATGTGCTGAACAAGAGTTCAACCATCAGCGGCGGAGCCGCAGCCCAAGGATTTGCGAGTGCGACCGCGAGATGTGACCCGATGGCATATACAGCCGCTGAGGCCACGCCGAGACAAACCCCGAGAAGCATCGTGAGTATCACCGATCCGGGATCGCAGACTGCTGCATTCTGTCGATTGAGTGTACTCACGCGCCACCACCACCTTGCACATGCCTGCGCTTTAGTAGCCATTCCCATTCGGGGTTCAGCTTACAAGCGACATTCATGGCCCGGTCCCTCCCGAAAACGGCGGCTTCAGACCCACTTACTCCGTCCATTGCGATGTGAGCTGTTTCCAACTTGGTCGAACCAGCCAGGCCACGAAGGCACTAATCGCAAAGAGCACACCTAGCGCCATCGGAATCCACGCCTGAATTGAGGCGTCCACACCAAGACTGGCCGAAAGGACCAGTATGAGAGCGGAACTCGGTGCCACCATTACGACGAGGAAGACAAGGAACCGCGGAATAGACCGTTTCATCGTGAGCACGCCCGACTTGAAGCAGAAAGCTACGCAGAGAGCGCGGACAGAATGACGAACGGGGCGAACTGGGGCTCGATCTCCGGGGTGACAAACGCCGTCACGTGGGTGCCCGCTTCGACGTATTCGGTCGTCTCGATGCGGCCCTGATCGTGCAGCACCGCTATCAGATCGCCGCGGTCGTAAGGAATGAGGAGGTCGAGTTCGATCTGCGGCGTCGGCAGCAGCAGTGCCACCGCGGCCAGCACGGTTTCGATGCCCTCACCGGTTCGGGCCGAGACGAACGTCGCTTTCGGCTCGAGGCCGCGCAGCACGAGCCGGTCGTCGTCGCTGATCAGGTCACTCTTGTTGAAGACGACCAATTCGGGAATGTCCCGAGCGCCGACCTCGGAGATAACGTCGCGCACGGTCGCCAGTTGCGCAACCGGGTCGGGGTGGGATCCATCGACGACGTGCACGATCACGTCTGCGTCGGCGACTTCTTCCAGGGTCGAGCGAAACGCCTCAACCAGTTGGTGGGGCAGGTTGCGCACGAAGCCGACCGTGTCGGTGAGGGTGTACAAGCGGCCGTCGGTGGTCGTCGACTTGCGCACGGTGGCGTCGAGGGTCGCGAAGAGGGAGTTCTCGACGAGCACTCCGGCCTTGGTGATGCGGTTCAGCAGGCTGGACTTGCCGGCGTTCGTGTAACCGACGATCGCGACCGAGGGAACGGTGTTGCGCTTGCGGTTGGCGCGTTTGGCCTCGCGAGCGGGTTTCATCTCAACCATCTGCTTGCGCAGCTTGGACATCCGGGTGTGGATGCGGCGACGGTCGAGTTCGATCTTGGTCTCACCGGGACCACGCGAGCCCATTCCGGCCCCGGCGCCACCGACCTGGCCACCGGCCTGGCGAGACATCGAGTCACCCCAGCCGCGCAGGCGCGGCAGCATGTAGGCCATCTGGGCCAGTTCGACCTGCGCCTTGCCCTCCCGGCTCTTGGCGTGCTGGCTGAAAATGTCGAGGATCACAGCGGTGCGGTCGATGACCTTGACCTTGACCACGTCTTCGAGGGCGCGCCTCTGGCTGGGAGCGAGTTCGGTGTCGGCGATGACGGTGTCGGCGCCGAGCGCTTTGACAATGTCGGCGACTTCCTGAGCTTTGCCCTTGCCGAGGTAGGTGCTGGGGTCGGGGGTGGCTCGACGCTGCAACAAACCGTCGAGCACGGTTGCACCGGCCGTTTCGGCCAGGGCGGCCAGTTCGCGCATGGAGTTTTCGGCGTCGTCGACGGTGCCGTGGGTATAGACGCCCACCAGGACCACGTTTTCGAGGCGCAGCTGGCGGTATTCCACCTCGGTGACGTCTTCAAGCTCGGTGGACAGGCCGCCGACGCGACGCAGGGCGTTACGGTCGGCACGTTCGGATTGGTCACCGTCGTGGTCGCTGCCGTCATACTCGCCGGCAGACTGCGCTTGCAGGGCCTGAGCCGATCCGCTGCGGAAGAGTGAATAGCCGGCAGCCTTGCTGTCGGCGCTGGCCAACACGCGCGCGACGACATCGTCGGCGTCAAGTGCCGGTTCTACGGGCTCGTTTTCTACTGCGTCGTTGCCGCGGGGCGCCGTTGAATCCTTCATCCCATTAACCTTAGTTCAACGAAGTTGAAAGGTTCCTCTTATGTCGTCCGACCATTATTTTTCTCCGGCGCCCGGCACCGTACTGAAAACCCGCCAGATTACGGTGCAGTTGCACGGGCAAGATCATGAACTCACGACCGCCAACTCGGTGTTCAGCCCCGCCCACATCGACACCGGCACCGAGGTGCTGCTGAAGTACGCCCCCGATCCGCCCCTGACTGGGCACTTTCTAGACCTCGGCTGCGGCTGGGGCCCAATCGCGCTCCACCTCGCCCTGGCCTCCCCTGAGGCCACCGTTTGGGCCGTGGACGTGAACGAGCGCGCCCTCGACCTCGTGCGCACCAACGCCGCCACCCTCGGACTCACCAACGTCAAGGCCGTGCTCGCCGCCGACGTGCCCGCAGACATCAGCTTTCGCACCGTGTGGTCGAATCCGCCCATTCGGGTCGGCAAGGACGAACTACACGGCCTGATGCAGAATTGGCTGCCCCGCCTCGAATCAGAAGCGGATGCTTGGCTCGTCGTCCAGCGCAACCTTGGCTCCGACTCACTCCAACGTTGGCTGACTGCCGAGCTCCCCGACACCTTCGAGACCACCCGTGAGGCCATCAGCAAGGGCTTCCGAGTACTCCAAGTGCACCGCAAGTAACCTCCTCCGACTCGCAACTGACCGTGACGGCGGGGCCTTTCGCGGAGTGACGAGCTTCGCGGGCTAGTAGGGCGCCGGTCACGTTTTTCGCGGAGCGCCCTGAGCACCCTGAGCACCCACGATGCTTGAGCGAGGGTCGGATGACGCCGCCACCACGGCCCCACGACCAGAAACCGCCGTCAGCCCAAATTCAGTACCCCGTCAAAGACCAGTTCAGCCGGCCCCGATAGCGACACGTGCTCGCCGTCCTCCGCCGGGAACATCCGCACCCCGAGCACGCCGCCGGGAACCTCGACCCGCCACTGATGCGGTGCCGTTTTCCCGGCCCAGTGCCGGGTAGCCAGGGCGGCCGCGACCGCACCGGTTCCGCACGACAACGTTTCGCCGCTGCCACGCTCGTGCACGCGCATGCGGAACCGCCCCACGCCATTGACGACGAGCGGGTCGTTCGGCACCACGAATTCGATGTTGACGCCGCCGACCGGTTCTGGGTCGAGCTGCGGGATGAAAGTGAGGTCCGCGGTATCCAGCTCGTCGTCGTCGGCGAGAGCGACGACCGTGTGCGGGTTGCCGACGTTGATGCCGAGGCCCGGACGGGCGACGGGCAGGTTCTTGGTGCGCACGAGCGGCTCGGTTCCGTCGAGCTTCCACCGGCCGAGATCGACCTGAAAACCTGACGCATTCCGCTGTACGTCGCGCACGCCGCCGCGGGTGCCGATGATGAGGGTGTCGCCGGGCAGCAGCTCGGCCAGGTTGTTTTCAATCAGGAATTTGGCGTAGACGCGGATGCCGTTTCCGCACATTTCCGAGACGGTGCCGTCGGCGTTCCAATAGTCCATGAACCACTCGGCCCCATCGTCTTCGGCGAGGGCGGCAGCACCGTCGGGTAGGTTCTGGCTGCGCACGGCACGAATGATGCCGTCAGCACCGACTCCGAACTTGCGGTCGCACACCGCACGAATCTGCGCCGGCGTCAGTTCCAATTTTCCGTCGGGATCAGCGAACAGCACGAAATCGTTACCCGTACCGTGGCCCTTGGTGAAGTTCAGAGTGATGCCCATGCCGCCAGTTTACGGGGCGGTCGCTGGATGCTGTGCAGTCAAAACGCCCCGGTCGACGTGCGCGAGCGCGTCATCGGCCCGGTCGGCAGCGTCGGATTCGATCCAGTGCGTGTGGGCATAGCGTTTGAACCAGCTCACCTGTCGGCGGGCATACCGACGAGTGAGTTGCTGAGTTGTCTCGATTGCGTCGGCCTGGCTGAGCGTTCCATGTACTTGGCCGAGCGCCTGGGCGTAGCCAATGGCGCGGCTCGCCGTCACGCCGTCCTCGATGCCGTCCGCGAGCAGGCAGCGAGCTTCATCGACGATGCCGGTCGTCCACATACGCTCGACTCGGGCGTCGAGCCGAGGGGTCAGTTCTTCGCGCGGGGTGCGGAGGCCAAGCAAGATGCTGGGGCGCCAATAGACTGGCTCGTCCGGGAGCGCGGCCAGGTGCGGGGCACCGGTCAGTTCGACAATTTCCAGCGCCCGCACGAGGCGGCGGCCGTTGCGCGGGCCGATGCGCTGTGCAGCCTGCGGGTCGACGGCCTGCAGCCGGGTGTACATCAGGCCGGGTCCAACGTCGATCAACTCCGCTTCGAGCCGGGCGCGAAGCTCCGGTTCAGTACCGGGAAACCGAAAGTCGAACACGACCGAGGAGACATACAATCCTGAACCGCCGACCAGGATCGGCACGGCGCCACGCGCGATGATCTCGGCGACCGCTGCACGGGCATCCGTTTGGTAATTGCTCACGGTGGCCTCGGCGGTCACCTCGAGCACATCGAGTAGGTGGTGCGGAATGCCGCGGCGTTCGGCGAGGGTGAGTTTTGCCGTGCCGATGTCCATGCCGCGGTAGAGCTGCATGGCATCGGCGTTGACGATTTCAGTCGGCTGGCCGCGCTCAATCAGCCGTTCGGCCAGGTCAAGTGACAACTCAGACTTGCCGGTGCCGGTCGATCCGACGATCGCAATCAGTATCGGCGACGCGGCTGACCCCAATGTTTCGGGTGGCACGGGGCTTTCAGGCGACACCGTTCCTAGCGCTCGTCGTCGTTCACGTTGTAGATGGGAATGGTGCTCGAGTGGCTCTCGACTCGCAGGCCGATGGTTGGCAGGCCCAGCGAGACCGGACCAGTACCGCCGCCTGCTCCACCGTGTGATGGAACGCCGCAGGATTCTGCTTCCAGTCGGTCCCAGGCATCGCCTGCACGGGTGGAACGGATGCGGAGGGGCGCGCCGTCGGTCGAGTCGGCGATGAGGTGGAACGGTGCGGCCTGGGTGACGACAACGGTGACCACGTCGCCGGGACGCGGACGCGGCGAACCGGCCGGCACGTCGAAGTGCACGAGCCGGCTGTCGGGGGCGCGCCCGCTGAGGCGGTGGGTCTCGCTGTCCTTGCGGCCACCATTAGCGACGAGCAGTTCAACCTCGCGGCCGATGATGGCCTGGTTTTCTTCGAGGGAGATACGTTCCTGCAGTGCGGCGAGACGCTCGTAGCGGTCTTGCACGATGGCCTTGGGAATCTGGTCGGCCATCGTTGCGGCCGGGGTCCCCGGACGAATCGAGTACTGAAAGGTAAACGCAGTGGCAAAGCGAGCCTGTTCGACGACCCGCAGGGTCTCTTGAAAGTCTTCCTCGGTTTCGCCGGGGAAGCCGACGATGATGTCCGTGCTGATGGCGGCGTGTGGCATCTGTGCACGCACGCGGTCGAGGATTCCGAGGAACTTCGCCGAGCGGTAGGAGCGACGCATCGACTTGAGGATGTGGTCGGACCCGGACTGCAACGGCATGTGCAGCTGGGGCATGACGGAGGGCGTCTCCGCCATGGCGTCAATGACGTCGTCGGTGAACGCGGCTGGATGCGGGCTGGTGAAGCGGATGCGCTCCAGTCCCTCGATCTTTCCGGCCGCGCGCAGCAGCTTGCCGAAGGCGAGGCGGTCGCCGAACTCAACGCCGTAGGAGTTGACGTTCTGCCCAAGCAGGGTGACCTCGATGGCGCCGTCGTCGACGAGGGCTTGGATCTCGGCGAGGATCTCGCCTGGACGGCGATCTTTTTCTTTGCCGCGCAGAGCGGGCACGATGCAGAAGGTGCAGGTGTTGTTGCAACCGACCGAAATGGAGACCCAGCCGCTGTAGCTGGAGTCACGTTTGGTCGGCAGGGTGGATGGGAAAGTTTCGAGCGACTCGAGAATCTCGAGCTGCGCCTCGCCGTTATGGCGGGCCCGTTCGAGCAGGCTCGGAAGAGAGCCCATGTTGTGCGTTCCGAAAACGACGTCCACCCAGGGCGCCTTCTCGAGGATGGTGTTCTTGTCCTTCTGCGCGAGGCAGCCGCCGACGGCGATTTGCATGCCCTCATGCTTGCGCTTGACTGAGGCCAGGTAGCCGAGGTTGCCGTAGAGCTTGTTGTCGGCGTTCTCGCGCACGGCGCAGGTGTTGATCACGACGATGTCGGCCTCGCCACCGTTCGCCGACACGTAGCCGGCGGCTTCGAGCGAGCCGCTCAAGCGCTCGGAATCGTGCACGTTCATCTGGCAGCCGAAGGTGCGTACCTCATAGGTGCGCGCACGCCCCGAGGCGTCGATCGCGGCTACCGAGGGGGTGATCACGGTTCGGCGGGCAAGTGCGGGGGCGACGATACTCATAGTGGGTATAGTTTACGCGAGCAATTCGGTGTGTGCGCCGTGTACGACGCCCGGTCAGGAATAACGAGCGGAAATATCAGCGGAAGCGCACACGCGAGCCGTCACCGCCACCGCGGCTGTCCATTGCGGCTTTGACCGCCACTCGTACTGCGGCCGACCCATAACCCTTGCGCATGAGAAACCCGGTGAGTCGGCGGTCGATGGTTTGATCGTCAAAGCGTTCCATCTGACCAATACGCTTGGTGGCCAGGTCGATGGCGCGTTCGGCTTCGTCGTCGGGAAGCTCCTCGAGTTTGTCCATCATGACGCCCGGATCGAGCTTGCGCCGACGCATTTCAGCCTCGACAGCGGTGCGACCGAGACCCTTGCGCACGTTGTGGCTGTGGATGATCTGATCGGCGAGCTTGGCTTCATCGAGGTATTGCAGCTGAATGAACTTCTCTATGATCTCGCTCGCCTCGCCGGAGTCGACCCCGGTGCCGTTCAACACAAGCAAGGCCTCGACGATGGAAAGTGAGCGGCCCCGGAGCCGGTGCAATAGCACCTTCTCGGCCCGCTCACGCTGGTCGAGCGCATCAGCGTCAGTTTCAGCGCCGGCTTCAGCGTCGGTCTCAGCTTCAGCGACGGGCTCGGTGGGCCCTGTTTGCAGTGGAGACCGGCGCTTCATTCCCGGGGCCGCGCCGGGCAGGTAGGTCACGGGAGCCAAACCGGCGTCTGCACGTTCTGCTGCGTCATTCTTGGGTTCGAAGTGAACCATTCCCGTGACCTGCCTTTCGTTGTCGTGCGGTGGTGTCGGTTAGGCGCTCTTGCGCGCTACCGGTGCCTTGGTGGCAACCGGACCACCATCGAGCATCGCCGCGGCATCCGCTTCTGCCTTGGCCTTCGCTTCGGCCTCGGCGACAATGGCCGCAGCGGCCTTCTCGGCGGCCTTGGCCGCGATGCCCTCCGGGCCGATGCCGAGCTTGATCAGAATCTTACTTTCGATCTCGTTGGCCATCTCGGGGTGCTTGAGCAGGAAATTGCGCGAGTTCTCTTTACCCTGGCCGAGCTGGTCGCCGTCGTAGGTGTACCAAGCACCGGACTTCTTGACGATGCCCTGGTCTACTCCGAAGTCGATCAGGCTGCCTTCGCGAGAGATTCCGATGCCGTAGATAATGTCAAACTCGGCCTGCTTGAAGGGCGGTGCCATCTTGTTCTTGACGACCTTGACCCGGGTGCGGTTACCGATGGCTTCGGTTCCTTCTTTGAGGGTTTCAATGCGACGAATGTCGAGGCGCACCGAGGCGTAGAACTTGAGTGCTTTACCGCCCGAAGTGGTCTCAGGACTGCCGAAGAAGACGCCGATCTTTTCACGCAGCTGGTTGATGAAGATCATGGTGGTGTTGGTCTGGCTCAAACCACCGGTGAGCTTGCGGAGCGCCTGCGACATGAGACGAGCCTGGAGGCCGACGTGGGAGTCACCCATCTCGCCTTCGATCTCGGCACGCGGCACGAGGGCAGCAACCGAGTCAACAACGATGAGGTCGATGGACCCGCTTCGCACGAGCATGTCAGCAATTTCAAGGGCTTGCTCGCCCGTGTCGGGCTGCGAGACCAAAAGAGCATCGATGTCAACGCCGAGTTTCTTGGCGTATTCCGGGTCGAGGGCGTGCTCCGCGTCGATGAACGCGGCGATGCCGCCATTCTTCTGCGCGTTCGCGATGGCGTGCAGGGTGAGCGTGGTCTTACCCGAGGATTCCGGACCGTAGATCTCCACGATGCGGCCACGCGGCAGTCCGCCTACGCCGAGTGCGACGTCCAGGGCAATCGACCCAGTCGAAATGGTTTCAACGGGGGCACGCTCGTCGCTGCCGAGGCGCATGACCGAGCCTTTGCCGAACTGACGGTCGATTTGCGCGAGGGCGGTTTCGAGGGCCTTCTCGCGGTTCGCTTGTGATGCCATGGTCTTCTTCTCCTGGGTTCTGCACGATCGCTAGCTTTGAACGGAGCTTCGGGACGTGCACGGTGGCGCCTATAGGCTGTCGGCCCGCTCATCGGGAGGACCCCGATGCCTGTTTCGACAAGGCAATCGCCGACTTTCTCTGACAAATTCGACTGTACGCCGCACCTCCGACATTGGCCGGGAACGCGATCGAACGGTGAACAATCTGTCAGATTGTCTGCTGTGAAGGAGCCTATCAATCCCGAACAGGTATTCGAGCATTTTCGAGAGTATTTTCTGCCGTGTCGAAATGTCCGCCGAACCCAACGCTCGAGTCTGCCAACGGCACTCGGTCCAGAACCAATCGGCTGGTGCTTTACTGGCGAGGCGCGGGGATTCCGGCACCGTACCAGCGACTGCGCGGCACATCGACCTCTACGCAGAGCGCTAGCCAGACGTCGCGAGCGGGTACGCCGGCGGCAATGGCTTGGTCGGCCGTACGCCCGCCCAGAGGCGTGAGCACCAGGTCGCGTGTCAGTACACGCCCGTAGGCTTCACCGAACTCGAGCTTCAGTGCCGTGCGAAATTCACTCAACCGCATGATACTCCCCTGGATGGCACTGGCTCACAGCACTCCTGACAGACAACCACCGCCGACACGAGGTGTCGGCGGTGGTGTTTTGTAATCGACTGCGCGAGGGCGACTAGCGCACCATCAAATTGGAATCGAACGTGGTGACGAAGTCCTCTGGCACCGTGTCGGGGAATTGGTCCATTCCCTCGATGACAGCGAGACGGTCACCAACTTCACGCATGATGACCGAAATCGGAGTCTCCAGTGCATCGGCCACTGACGCAAGAATCTCCGAAGAAGCTTCTTTCTGTCCACGTTCTACCTCACTGAGGTAGCCGAGCGCGACGCTGGCTTTGCTTGCGACCTGACGCAGGGTACGCCCCTTTTGCAGGCGGAAGTCCCTGAGCACATCGCCGATTTCCTGACGAACAAGAATCATCGGAACCTCCTTCTTATGCCTAATAATGTGAACCCAAACTATCGGACTCCCAGTTGGTGCCAACACTACGTCATTCATCTGACAAGCTGACACTAACCGAGAAACATTGGGCTTTGCTTGTGAATGCCTTCGAGGTAACCAGCCCGTAACACGAACTATTCCGCGTCATCCTGGGCTATCAGCGCACGCACAGCAACGACGGCCTGGCGCACTGTTTCGGCGCGAACCTCGGCCCGGTCCCCCTCGAGTTGCAGTGGAACGGCCCAGGAGCCCGTGCCCTTGGAGAGTCCGATATACACAGTTCCGGCCGGGTGGCCGCCGTCCGGGCCCGGTCCGGCTACGCCGGTGGTGGACACACCCACGTCAGCCCGCACGTCGTTCACGGCGAGGAGTGTGCGTACCCCGACTGCCATCTGCTTGGCCACGTCAGCGTGCACGGGGCCGTGCACGTTGAGCACACTACTGTCGACCTGAAGCAGGCTCCGTTTGAGGTCCGAGTCGTAGGCGACGACTCCCCCGCGCACCACTACGGATGCCCCGGGAATGCGCACGAGTTCGGCTACGAGCAGCCCGCCGGTCAGTGACTCGGCGACCGCAATTGTGAGGTGCCGGGCGGTGAGCTGCGCGATCAACTCCGCCGTAGCATCCACTTGCAGATCTCTCGGAACGTTGCGGGCGCGAAGGGTGCCGTCGGGAAGATCGATCGAATCGGCCGGGTCAGGCATCGTCGTGTTTGCGCAGTCGCCAGGCCGAGAGCAGGTAGTCGAGGCCGGTCACCCCTGTGAGGATCAGGGTGATGGTCATAGTGGCCGTGTTGAGCCAGTGCACCCACTCGCCGAAGACCAGCCAAAACGGCAGCAGCGCGAGCGAGATCGACACCGACTGGGACACGGTTTTGAGTTTGCCGCCGCGGCTGGCCGGGATGACCCGGTCGCGCAGCATGACGAATCGGAACACGGTGATGCCGATTTCGCGCACCAGGATGACGATGGTCACCCACCAGGGCAACTCGCCGAGGATGGATAGGCAGACCAGGGCGCCGCCGGTGAGGATCTTGTCGGCGATCGGGTCGAGGATCTTGCCGAGGTCGGTGACGAGGTTTTGGCGGCGGGCGATCATTCCGTCGATTCCGTCGGTGGCGATCGCGATGATGAACAGCACCGCGGCTGCCCAGCGCAGAGCGTCGTGTGGGCCATTGGCGGTCAGCAGCATCCAAATGAACACGGGGGCGAGCAGGATACGCACGACCGTGATCAGGTTGGGCAGGTTCCAGTTGCTCGGGCGGACGACGGATGCTTGCGGTGATGCCATGGCTCAGTCCCTGCCCGTTAGTTTCCAGGCATCCTCGTCGTCTTCGGTGCCGTCCACCTCAGGATACCCCTGCGACATTTTCTCCACCGGGTCGTCGGCGTAGCGCGGATCGGACGCCGTGGCTGCACGGGAATCGTCGGATTGAGCCTTGAGCGCGTGCTGTTCATCGTCGGAGCCGCGCAGTCGTGCAAGCACGCTCGGCAACTGTTCAGCGTTGACGAGCACGTCGCGCGCCTTGGACCCCTCGGACGGGCCAACGATTTCGCGGGATTCGAGCAGGTCCATCAGACGGCCGGCCTTGGCGAAACCGACGCGCAGCTTGCGCTGCAGCATGGACGTAGACCCGAACTGGGTGGAGACGACGAGTTCGGCCGCGGCGAGCAACACCTCGAGGTCGTCGCCGATATCGGAGTCGATCTCCTTGCGCGGGGCGACCATGGAGACATCGGGCCGGTAGTCGGGCCTGGCCTGCATGGTGACGTGCTTGACGACCTTTTCGATCTCGCCTTCGGTGACCCAGGCGCCCTGCACGCGCACGGCCTTAGAGGCCCCCATCGGCAGGAACAGTGCGTCGCCCTGGCCGATGAGCTTGTCGGCGCCGGGCTGGTCGAGGATGACCCGGGAGTCGGTGACGCTCGTCACGGCGAAGGCGAGCCGGGAGGGCACGTTGGCTTTGATCAGCCCGGTGACGACGTCGACGCTCGGACGCTGCGTGGCGAGCACGAGGTGAATGCCGGAGGCGCGCGCGAGCTGAGTGATGCGCACAATCGAGTCTTCGACGTCGCGCGGAGCAACCATCATCAGGTCGGCAAGCTCGTCGACAACAACCAGCAGGTACGGGTAAGGCTTGAGCTTGCGTTCGCTGCCGACCGGCAGCACAATCTCCTCGTTAACGACGGCCTTGTTGAAATCGTCGATGTGGCGAAAGCCGAAGCTGGCGAGGTCGTCGTAGCGCATGTCCATCTCTTTCACGACCCACTGCAGCGCTTCGGCCGCTTTCTTCGGGTTCGTGATGATGGGCGTGATCAGGTGCGGCACGCCGGCATACGCGGCGAGCTCGACCCGTTTCGGGTCAATCAGCACCATGCGCACGTCACTTGGCTTCGCGCGCATGAGCAGGCTCGTGATCATGGAGTTGACGAAGCTCGACTTGCCAGAACCAGTAGAGCCGGCCACGAGCAAGTGGGGCATTTTCGCGAGGTTGGCGATGACGAAGCCACCGCCGACGTCTTTGCCGACGCCGATGGTCATCGGGTGGGTGGCGTTGGTGGCGGTGCTCGATCGCAGCACGTCGCCGAGGGTGACGATTTCACGATCGATGTTGGGGATCTCGATACCGATGGCACTCTTGCCGGGAATCGGCGAGAGAATGCGCACCTCGTTGGAGGCGACCGCGTAGGAGAGGTTCTTACTCAGGGCGGTGACTCGCTCGACCTTGACGCCCGGGCCGAGTTCGATCTCGTACTGGGTGACCGTTGGACCACGGGAGAACCCGGTGACCTTGGCATCGACCTGGAACTGGCGCAGCACCTCCGTGATCGATTTGACCACGTCGTCGTTGGCAGCCGAGCGAGCCTTGGCTGGCGGCCCGGCCGTCAAAGTGGATGCCGCCGGCACGAGATACGGAATGGCCGGGTGGGGATCGACTGAAGCGAGGGGAGGCAGGGTCGCACCGTCGGCATCCACTGCCTGGCTCAGTTCGGGGAAGACATCGTCGAAGCCGGAAAGGACTTCGGTGTGGCCAGCCGGGTCGTCGGAGTGCAGGCCGGTGGACGGGCCGGCGCCGAGGTCGACCTCGCCGGTGAACCGTTTGACGGCGAGCTCGGCCTTGCGCAGGTCTTCGAGCACCTCGGTGCCGTAGTGGTCGCGTTCGGGCGGCGCGGTGTGGTCGGTGACCTCCGATTCGATGGCGCTGTCGAAACCGCCGCGGGACGAATTGCCGCCGAGAAGCACGCTGAGCGGGTCGGCCTCAAGCGGACCAGGTTTGGATTCGGTCGACAATGCGCTGCCGAAGTCAGGGTCTTCCTCGCGCTTGCTGTTGTTTCGGCGCCACCACGGCAATGCGCCTTCTTGGCCGTCTTCGTCGTCGACACCGTCGAGTTCGACCTGAGCGGTCTTGCCCGATTTAGCACCCTTGCTCGCGGCCGCGCGTTCTTCGTCGTCGGTCAGTTGCGCGCCGAACAGCCAGTCGTAGAGCTCGCGGGAACGCTGACCGATGCGATTCGGCGGCGTTTTGGTGATGATGAACAAACTCAGCAGCAACAACAGAATGACGACGATCGTGGCGCCGATCGACGTGGTCAGCAGGATCAGCGGGGCGGCAATCATCCACCCGATCACCCCGCCGGCCAGCGCGAGGGCTGGCATGCCGTCCTGCGGCTCTGGCTGCACACCGAAGATGTGGCAGAGGCCCGAAATGGTCACGAGGAGAAGGCTGAGCCCGATGCCGATGCGACCGTTGTCGTGAACGGAACTGGGTTTGCGAAACAGCCAGACGGAAAACAGAAGCAGGATGACCGGCAGGGCGAAGGCGACCCGGCCGAACAATCCGCCGAAGGTGTATGCGTCGAGCTGCTGCGCCACGACGTCGTTGATGAGAAACCATTCAACGACGGCTCCCGAGATGGCGAGCAGTACGAGAAAGAACGGCAGTCCATCGCGGCGTTCATCTTTCGAGAGCTTTTCGGGGCCGAGGGCGCGGGCGGCGCCGCCGGTGAGGTGGGCCAGACCCATCCAGGCACGGGCACCGAGGCTCGGTTTCACGTCGACGGCGGTGAACCTGACGGTTTTCTGTGCGGCGGTCGCGCCGGCCCCGCGGGTTGCCGGTTTGCGCGCCGGAGCGCCCTTCGCTGCCGGGGTGCGGGCACGCCCGGACGACTTAGTGCTCGTAGCCATGGAATAACGCTACCAAGCAGCACCGACATTCGGCCGACCCCACGCCCACGGCCTCGGTGACTAGCATGCGAAGGCCGTCCGGCGGCATCCGCTCAATGTCAATAGCGGATGGCGTCGATAACCTTTACCCGCACCGCCACCAGCGCGGGGATCAGCCCGGCCAGGGCGCCGACGACCGTCGCGCAGACCAAGCCGACGACGGCCGCTTCGACCGGGAACGGGGGAAAATCGGTGACCTGGCCCTGGCTGATGAAGTCTTCAACGAGCGGGCTCTTGACGATGAGCACGGCGGCGATCACCCCGACAATTCCGGCGACAACGGTCGCGACGACGCTTTCCATCATGACCGCGAAGAACACCCGGGCAGCGGTTGCACCGAAGCTGCGCCGAATGCCAATCTCCCGAATGCGCTGCTTGAGGGTGACCAGAGCGATGTTGACCAGGCCGAGGGCACCGAGAAGCAGCACGAGTCCGGCGATGGCGCCGACGGTGAGCTTGAGCGAAAGGTACGGGTCGCCGTCCATGTACGCCGCGTAGTCCTGCCGGTTCACCTGAACGGATGCCTCAGCGCCAAGAGCGCCCTGCACGTCACGTTGCAGGGCGGTCACTAGCTGTTCGGACACGTCGACCGGCACCCACAGCTCGTAGGACGGTGGTCCGAATTGCAGGTTCGGGTCGGTGACGACGGGCGTAATGGCGATGAGCGCATCGGCGAGCATGTACATGGCAGGTTCGGTCTCCCACGAGAGTGCAGGGTAGACACCGGTTACGACGGCTGTCGTAGTGCGTTCGCCCACCAGGGTCGCAGTTGGATGAGTGCGCAGGTCGGGTCGGCCAAGGCGGTCCCAGAAGATGGAGTTGACCAGCACGGCTGGCGCGAGCCTGGCCTGGTCTTCGTCGGTAAACCAAACGCCCTTCTCGAGGGTAATGCGGTGCATGGTGCCGTAGGGCAGATCGACGCCGACGGTCTGCACCGGGACAGCGCCGTCGGCGAATTGCACCGTCTGGCTAGTGTTGACCACCCGGCTGGCGTAGTCGATTTGGTAGCGTTCGAGCGCCGTGCGCCAGATTTCGGGCATTTTAGTCGGGGTGGAGCCGTCGTTCGTCGAGGCGAATAAGGAGAGGCTGGCGGCGCGACCCCCCGACCGCTCGCTCGATTCGAGGGTCGCCTGCTGGGCGACCGCGCCGAGTCCGACGACGGTTGTGATGGCGCAGACGGCGACGGCCACGCCGATCAGTGAAAGCATGACGCGGGTCTTGTGGATTCTCACCTCCTGCCAGGCTTCGATGACGGAGCCAACCAGGTTGCTCGCGACACGCTTCATGCCGGCACCGCGCTTATGACCTGGAGCACGCCGTGGTCGAGCCGCAGATGCCGGGAGGCTCGGGCGGCGATGGCCGGGTCGTGCGTGATGGTGACGAGCGCTGCCCCGGATTCGGCGGCGACGTCGTCGATGAGATCCATCACCGTTTCCCCGGTTTCAAGGTCGAGTGCTCCGGTGGGTTCGTCGGCGAGAATCAACCGTGGACCGCGTACCAGCGAGCGGGCGATCGCCACGCGCTGCTGCTCGCCGCCGCTCAATCGGTCGGGCAGTGAACCGAGCCGGTCGCCGAGGCCGACCCGTTCGAGCATCTCGGTGGCGATTCGGGCGCGCTGCCAGAACTGACGACCTTCCGCGTAGAGCAGCGGAGTCATCACGTTTTCAAGGGCGGTGCGGCCCTGCAGCAGATTGAACTGTTGAAAGATGAAGCCGACCGCACGACCGCGCAACCGGTCCCGGGCGCCGGAGGACAGCGAATGCACCGGGCGGTCTTCGAACAGCATTGTGCCACTCGTAGGGTTGTCGAGCAGCCCGAGCAGGTTGAGCAGGGTGGTTTTGCCCGAGCCTGACCGGCCCACGATCGAGACGCGGTCGCCGATATCGACATCGAGGTCGATGCTGGAGAGAATCGTCAGCGGCGGCGCATCGATGAGCTGCACGGTGCGGGTGACTCCCTCAAGGTGCAGCAGGGTCATTTCGAGATCCCGAAGCTGGAGATGCTCGGGCCGAAACAGACCTCGCTGCCGTCCGGCTGCAACTCGCAGCCCGTTTCTCCACCGGCAACGGCGCCCGGCACGAATTGGTTGATCAGGTCGCCCTCGACCAGCCCGTCGATCACCTGCACGTTGACGCCGTCGGTCATGCCGAGCGTGACCGGGCGTTCCTCGGTGCCGCCGTCGACCAGCACGAACCAGACGACGCCGGTTTCGGCCGAGCCCTCGACGGCGGTGGTCGGCACGACCAACACGTTTTCGGCCAGGCCCGCGGCGATGGTGAGCTGTGCGGCGAGGCCGGCGAACACGGTCACCTCGGTCGGTATGGCGCAGCTGACGGTAGTACCGCCCGTGCCTGCTTCGCCGCCCACACCCCCGTCGCCACCGGCCGATTCCCCCGCTAGCGGGGTGGTGATGGTCAGGCCGGTACAGGTGAACGGAGCCGGCCCATTCGTGATCGCAACGGATGCTTCGGTCGGCTTGGTCAGCAGCCGATACTGCTGCTCGGGGCTGAGTGCGCCGCTCACCGAGAAGCTCGGCGGCGCAACCTGTCCGGTAGCATCACCGACGGCCACGCTCTGACCGGGGATCACGGTGAGCGAGCTCAGGATTCCGGTGATCGGCGCGAGGACTTTAACGAAGGTGACCACTGGTTTCGGCTGGGTAATGGTCACGTTGCCATCGGCATCCGTTGCTTCGACCGGGTCCTTGATTGTCTCAACTCGGATGTCGTAGATCTTGTCGTTTTTGTTCACGGTCTGACCGGCCGCGATGAATATTTCGTCGACCGTTCCGATAGCGGTCGCTTTTACGGCCACGGCCGGGTCGGCGCTGACCGTTCCCGGCAGGGTGACATCGTTGCTGATCGTGCCGAGGGCCACCGGAATTTGCGGCTCAACGACGACGCCGGTCGGTTCGGCCGGGTTGCTGTCGGCCGCGGTGTCTGGGTAGAAGGCGAGCTTGACCAGGGCTACGGCGATAGCTGCTATGACGATCAGACGAAGGATGGGAAAGACCCATTGGCGTGCAATGTTCACGAGACTCCCCACGCGGCCGACCCGACGTGGTCAAGCTCGATGGGCTGATCCTAGCGTTTTGTGGGTCTGACGTGTCGCGGCCAGGGGGGCGCACGGCACCAGTTGAGGTTTGTGGCCCCCTACGAACGGGTGCAGCGAACGCCAACGAGTACCGTGAGCACGATCAACGCTTTAGCGGGTGGTGCCAGCGACCTTGGGGAGCGATCCGCCGGCGGCCGCGTTACGGTCCGGACGAAAGTTTGAGAAGTCCACGCCGGGGATGTCCTGCACGAGCGAGAGTTCATCCTCGATCTGGGCCGCTTCGGAGTCCTCCGGGCCGACCAGGGGCAGGCGCACCCGCGGGCTGCCGATGCGCCCGAGGCCGTGCAAAATGTACTTCACCGCAACGGTGCCTGGAACGTGCGTCATCACGGCGCGCACGAGCGGTTCGAGCTGTTGATGTGCGGCGGTCGCGACCTTGAGGTCGCCACGGTTGACCGCGTCGACCATGTGCCGGTACGGAGTCGCTGTGATGTTGCCGGTGACGCCGATGAGCCCGGTCGCGCCGATGGACAGGTGGGCCAGCACGTTGGGATCGTCGCCGGAGAAGTACATCAGGTCGGTCTGGTTGAGCACTCGGCTGACCTGGGCGAAGTCGCCCTTGGCGTCCTTGATGGCCAGAATATTGGGGTGCTTCGCCGCACGCAGGATGGTCTCGTAGGCAATCGCGACGCCGGTGCGCCCGGGAATGTCGTACAGAATGACCGGAAGGTCGGTGGCATCCGCGATCATGCGGAAATGGGTGAGGATACCGGCCTGGGTCGGCTTGTTGTAGTACGGCGTGACGATCATATTGCCGTCCGCACCGGCTTTTTCGCTCTGTCGGGCCAGCTGCATAGCGTGCGCGGTCTCGTTGGAGCCACCGCCGGTGATGATCTTGGCGCGACCGTTGGCGACCGACTTGCCGACCTCGACCAGGCGAATCTTCTCGGGGTCGGTCAGTGTGCTGGTCTCACCGGTCGTGCCCGTCACGACGATGCCATCGGCTCCGGCGTTGATGACGTCGTCGATGTGCTTCTCCACCCCGACCCAGTCCACTTCGCCATCAAAGGTAAACGGGGTGACCAGTGCGACCAGCACCTGGCCAAAGGGATTCGTAGAGGTAGACACGAGCTACAGGTTATCGTCTCCGCGCCCTTCGCTCTGCGAGAGCGCAAAAAGTGCCCGTGTGAACCAGTCAAACGGGCACTTCTCAACGAAATGCTGTTACGGAGAGACGCGACCGTTCATATTGAAGGACGCATGGGTCAGGGGCATCAGAGCCTCGAAGTGCGTCTCCATCTGCTCGGCACACATCTCGATTTCACGCTGCGGGAAGGACGGGAACTGACTCCCCGCGCGCTTGGTGCGCAGGCTGAGGAAGTTCATCAGCGACCGGGCGTTGAGCGTGACGTACATCGAGGAGTAAATGTTCAGCGGCAGCACGATGCGGGCGACCTCGCGCGCGACGCCGGCTTCGAGCATCCGCTGATATGCCTCATAGGCGTGAATCGCGGCGGCACGAGTCTGCTGCTGCACCAACGCGGTCTGTTCGGCGGTTCCAGGCAGAAAGTCGTAGGCACCGGCCTTGCCGACCTGCACGAGGTTGCGCTCATTGGAGGGTACGTAGAACACCGGGCCCAGCTCCCGGTAGCGGCCCGATTCTTCGTTGTAGGAGGCGATGCGGTGCCGCATGAACTCGCGGAACACAAAGATGGGCGCGCGCACGTAGAACGTCATCGAGTTGTGTTCGAACGGCGAGCCGTGGCGGTCGCGCATGAGGTAGTTGATCAGGCCACGGTCGCGTTTCTCGTCGGTCTCGCTCTCGGAACCCTCGAGCTGACTCTGCTCCAGGGTCAGCTCCCCTAGGGTCGATACCCGGGCGGCAAACAGCACATCGGAGTCGTGGGCGCTCGCGCGTACAAGTTCGACGGTCATTTCCGATCGAAATTCAATTTCAGGGCGGGGCTCTTGTTCGGCGGTATCAGACACTGGTTCAGGTTAGTCGCATCCACCGCAGGTCTGAGCCGGGCCACACCGTGAGCGCGCGTAATCTCTCGTCACACTGCAAGATCCACAGCACGTCGGCGTAGCGTTGCAAACATGAATCCCCTCGAAGCGCTCGGCCTGCTGTTGGCGTTGCTGGCCGGCACGACCGTGCTTGGTCTTCTCTGGCGGGCCCGGCAGGGTCGCGTCACCCAGATTTCCGGCCAAATCATCAGGCAAGCGGATGTCGCGGCCACGACCCCCTTCGGCGCTGCGGCGACCCTATTGCAGTTTTCAACCGAGTTGTGCGCCCGCTGCCCGGGCACCCGCCGCCTGCTGGGCGCCGTGGCGGATTCCCGCCCCGGCGTCGTGCACGTCGACGTGGATCTCACCCACCGCGCGGATTTGGCGAACCGGTACTCCATTTTGCAAACGCCCACGACCCTGATTCTCGACGGAACCGGACGGGTGCGTGCCCGCGTGGGTGGCGCGCCGAACCGCGCCGCCATCGCCGCTGCCCTTGACGATTTCGAGCCCGGTTCGCGTCGTTCTACAACCCTCGGGAGTTCCTATGTCAACCGCTGATTCGCCGATCACGACGCTACCCAGGGCGCGCCCACGGCTCGATCCGCGAGGGCCCAGGTTCGGTGCGGCGATCACCGCCGTGCTACTGCTCGCTGTGGTCTTTCTGTCGCTGACCGGGGCATCCGTTGCCGCAGTGATCTTGCTGTCGGTACTGACCGGACTATTCGCATGGGGCGCGGCGGCCGGAGCCGGTCGGCATCCGTATGGCGTGCTGTTCAAGAAATTCGTGCGACCCCGCCTTGCTCCCCCGGCCGAACTCGAGGATGCTGCTGCACCGACCTTTGCCCAGGGCGTCGGCCTCGCGGTCACGCTCGTCGGCGTGGCCCTCGGGCTGGCCGGAGTGCCCGGCGCGGTCGGCATCGCGGCGGCGGCAGCCTTCGTTGCGGCCTTTCTCAACGCCGTGTTTGATTACTGCCTCGGCTGCCAGATCTATTTGCTGCTCGTGCGCTTCGGCCTGCTAAACCGGGGCGCGCGAGTCAGCGGGGCCTGACCCCTCGACTGAGAGCGTTTCGGGATCGGGTTCGAACGTGAGCTGGGCGTGTCGGGCTGGCTCTCAGGAAGTTCCCAGACGGGACAGGTTCGCCGGACAGGTCTGACGGATAGGGTGGAATTCAATCACCTGGAGGTAACACCATGCCCACGACACTCACGAGTGAAGCAACCACCGTCTGGACCGGCGATCTTCCGACCGGTGCCGGAACCGTCACCCTCGATTCCTCCCATACCGCGGAATTCTCAGTGAATTGGAAGGCGCGCGCCGAAGGGGTATCGAACACCACCAACCCCGAGGAATTGCTTGGCGCCGCTCACGCAGCGTGCTTCTCCATGGCCCTCGCCAACGCCCTCGGCTCGGCCGGCCACACCCCCGAGAGTATCCAGACCACTGCCGCTGTCACCTTTGCGGCCGGCACCGGCGTCATCGGCAGCCACCTGCTGGTCAGCGCGAAGATTCCCGGTCTGACCGAGGCAGAGTTCGAAACGTTTGCCCAGGACGCCAAGGAGAACTGCCCGATTTCGAAGGCGCTCGCTGGCATTCCGATCACCATTGAAGCCGAGTTGGCCTAGGCCAACGCCATGCGCGTTCTGATCGCCGGGGCATCCGGTCTCATCGGTAGTGAGCTCAGCCGCCAGGTCGCAGCTGCCGGCCACACCCCGGTGCGGCTGGTGCGACGCGAGGCTTTCGGGACCAACGAGATTCGTTGGGACCCGGCCGCGCTGGTTCTGGATCCGAGGGTGCTCGACGACATCGATGCCGTCATCAACCTGTCCGGGGCGTCGCTCGCGCGGCTGCCTTGGACAAGCGGGTATCGCCAGGAGATCCTCCGATCCCGTCTGCACGCCACGCGCACGCTGACCGACGCGCTGCGTCGGTCAGCGAACCCGCCGAACGTTCTGCTGAACGGCTCTGCGGTGGGGATCTATGGGAATCGGCCTGGGGAAGAGCTGACTGAGGCATCGGCTGTCGGCACCGATTTTCTCGCCGAGGTGGTCACGAGCTGGGAAGCCGAGGCACAGCTCGCACCCGAACCGACGCGCGTCGTCACCCTACGTACCGGTCTCGTTTTGGCCAAGGCCGGGGCTCTCAAACCCGTGCTACCGCTGGCCAAACTCGGCCTCGCCGGCCCCCTCGGTGGCGGAATGCAACACTGGGCCTGGATCAGCCTGCACGACGAGGCCGCGGCCATCGTGCACCTATTGACTTCTACTCTGTCCGGCCCGGTGAACTTGGTCGGGCCGACCCCTGCGACGGCCAACGATATCATCAGCACTCTCGCCGCGGCGCTGCACCGGCCATTCCTGCTGCCGGTACCGAAATTGATTCTGACCCTTTTACTGCAGGATGCCGCCCGCCAACTGCTGCTCGCCAACCAGCAGGTGAGTCCCCAGAAGCTGCTCGACGACGGATTCGAGTTCGCTCAGCGTACGCCAACCACTGCGATCGCCTGGATGCTGCGCCAGCCGTAGCGGGCTGTTTCTAGCGCGTGCGTTCGAGGGCGATCGCCGTGCGGATCGCTCCGCGGGCTCGTTTGCGGTCGCCGGAGGCGTCGTAGGCGAGGCCAAGACGCAGCCAGGAATGCCAGTTATCGGGTTCCGCCTCAACCTCGGCTTGGGCAGCCGGAAACTGAGCGTCGGCAGCGTCCCGATAGGGACGACCGCTCGGACGCACCGGCAGGTCGACCGAAGGAAGCCCCCCGAGTTCGTCGAGCTGACGCACCAGCCGCTCGGAGCGGATGCCGAAGGTGATCTCCCGCGCGAGCGCCCAGAAGCCAATCAGCGGCAAGACGAGTAGCGCCACCCCGATCGCAATACCGAGCGGCTCCCCACTTTCGATGAACGCTATGGCGCGCACTCCGGCCAGCAGCAAATAGAAAACCAGGAGTACCGCCATGACGATGACGGCGATTTTGCCCTTCATTCGGATGCTCCCGCGATGTCTGAACCGAATCCAAGGTCGACGATTTGGTCAAGGCCCACCGTCACCCCCGTGGCAGTGCGCGTCGCGGCGAGAGCCAGCAGAATGCCGCTTTCGTAGGCGCTCGGGGACAGTGTGTTGTGGCTGATCGTGAGCGTTTCGCCGGTCCCGCCCAGAATCACGTCCTGTCGGGCGAGCAGGCCGGCCAGGCGCAGGCTGTGCACGGGCACACTGGAGACCTGCTGCCCGCGGGCCCGCTGGTCAGTGTGCGGAGCAGACACGGGTCCGAGTTCGGCGCGGGCGCGACCGATCAGTTCGGCGGTGCGCACGGCCGTGCCCGACGGCGAATCGACCTTGCCGGGCTGGTGTCCCTCGACGATCTCGATGGAGTCGTAGAATCGAGCGGCCAGGGCGGAGAATGCCGTTGCGAGCACCGATCCGATCGAGAAGTTGGGAATGATGATGACACCGGTATCGTCGCGATCGGCAAGGCGGCGGCGAAGTGCATCGATGCCCTCCTGACTCCAACCAGAAGTGCCAACAAGCACCCGCAGACCGTGCTCGGTGGCGAAGTCGACAACCGTGCGGCTGACGTCGGCACGGGTCAGGTCAACGGCGATCTCGGTGCCGAGCATCTCGCTCAGCTCGCTGCGAGAATCAAGCCGGGCGACGACCTCGTAGCCCTCGGTCCGGTCGATCAGATCGGAGACCAGGCGGCCCATCTTGCCCGTTGCGCCGATGATGGCCACCCGTGTTGTCATGGAACCAACCTACCAATTGATCGTTGTCAGCTTCACCGGGTCAATTAGAACATCAGCGGTTCGGGTAATCCGGTGCGCAGCTCGACCGGTAGGTGGCCAAGGTCGTTGTGGGTGACCAGCGTCCACGGACGGCCCGGCTTCTGCTGCAGCACGGTCAGCCCGCAGTTGGCCTGGTTGATGCCGACCCAGCGCCAGTCGGGAGCTCCGAGCACCTCACGCACAAACCAGGCGATCACAAAATTGTGGGTGATCAGCAGGTCGTGCCGCTGGCTGCGACGTGGCTGCAGAAATTCGGCGACCGCGTCTTCCATCTGCGCGCGTCCGGCAGCAATTTCGTCGTCGGTGACCGAGCCGAAGAAGGGGTCGTAGGCCGACGGGGTTTCGGCCGCCCGGCCAGAGGGAATGCAGTCGAACAACAACGCAGACGATTCGCTTTGCACCGACGGCAACCGTTCGGCCATGATCGCGGCGGTTTCGGCCGCCCGCTGCAGCGGTGAATGCCACGCACCGGTGAACGGAACGCCGCTCAGCCGGTCGGCGATCAATAACGCCTGACGCTTGCCACGCGGCGACAGCGGGCCGTCATGCAAGCCGTGTTCGGCATCCTGCTGCTCGCCGTGGCGGACCAGGTAGATGTACTGGGGCATCATTGTCCATTTCAAATTTCAAGGAGTCCGCGGGTGCGGATAGTGCAAAAGCTTTGCGGCTGCGGTCAGCCGGGAAGGATCGCCGCGAAAGCGTCATCGTCGAGCGCTCCGACCGCGGAGATCGACACGGGGCCGCTCGCGAGCTCGGCGGCGAGCTCCTGCACGTCGGCCGCGGTGACGAGCGCAAGGCGGCGCAGGGCCTCGTCGAGATCGGCGAACTCACCGAGGGTGATCTCGGAACGACCCAGCCGGGACATCCGCGTGTCCGAATCTTCCAGCGCGAGAGCGGATGCTCCGCTCAGCTGCCCCGACGCCCGCTTCATCTCGTCGGCAGTCACGCCGGAATCGCCGAGGCGGTGCAGTTCGCTGAGCATGATCTCGGCGACCTGGCCAGCCTTGGCCGGTGTACACCCGGCGTACATGCCGAACAGCCCGGCGTCGGAGTAACCGGGAGCGAAGGAGTAGACCGAGTAAGCCAGGCCGCGCTTCTCCCGTACCTCCTGGAACAGCCGGCTCGACATGCCGCCGCCGAAGATCGAGGTGAGCACGCTCATGGTCACGCGGCGGTCGTCGGTGGCGAGCAGCCCGGGCATTCCGAGCAGCAGATTGGCCTGTTCGAGTGGCCGTTTGACGATGGTGAGCGCCTGCCCCTGCGTGATGACGGCGGGAACACCACCACGGCGACTGACCGGGGTCTGGGCAACGCTGAGGTCCCAGCCGGCCAGTTCGAGGGCGCGGGTGACGGCGGCGACGAGCACGTCGTGGTCTACGGCACCGGCGACGGTAACGACGAGGTCCTGCGGGCGATAGTTCGCCTGATAGTGTTCCCAGACAGCCGACCTGGTGGCACCACGAATGTCGTCGGCGCTGCCACCGATCGGGCGACCGAGCGGATGCGTGCCCAGCACGGCTTCAAAAAAGCGCTCATTGGCGACATCGGCCGGGTCATCATCGGCCATGGCGAGTTCTTCGAGAATGACGCCGCGCTCGGTTTCGAACTCACCGGCATCCAGTTTGGACGAGGTCAGCATGTCGGTCAGCACGTCGATGGCCATGCCGAGGTCGCGGTCCTGCACCTTGGCGTAGTAGCAGGTGTACTCCTTGGCGGTCATGGCGTTGTGCTCGCCGCCGACCGCATCGAAGGAGATGGCGATGTCGAGCGCTGACCGGGTGGGTGTGCCTTTGAACAGCAGGTGCTCGAGAAAGTGGGTGGAGCCGAAATGGCCCGGCCGTTCATCGCGCGACCCAACGGCAACCCAGTAACCGATGGTGAGGCTGCGGGCTCCCGGTACCTGCTCGCTGAGAATACGCACCCCGCTCGGCAGAACGGTCCGCCGCACGAGGGCATCACCGGCGGCCCGAAACGAGAGTTCGGCCTGATCTAGGGGAAAGTCGACTGCACCGTTCATATCACCACAACCTTACTTGACCGCTCCGGTCGCGCCGGCGTACCGGCAGGAGCAGCCGCCAAAACACTGGTACCAGTAGTGTTCCGCTGAACACCAGTACCGTTTGATACCCCCAGTTTGACCAAATCGCACCGAGCCGTCAGATTCGACAGACTGGTCTGTCTAGTGTGTGTTACAGTCTGGGTGCTGACCGGCCCAAACCCCCCGGTTTTGCGCTGATCTGGGCCCCAATCGGCCCCCGACAGAGGAGCCCGAATGACCATGCTGACAGATGAGGCGGTACGGCCGGCGACACACGCCAAGGTGCGCATTCTCGCCACCGCCGACCGTCTGTTCTACACCGAGGGTGTGCACACCGTGGGTGTGGACCGAATCATCGGCGAGTCCAAGGTCACCAAAGCCACCTTCTATAAGTACTACCGGTCCAAGGATGCCCTCATCGTGGTCTACCTGCAGGGTCGGGACCGACGCGCTCGGGAGCTTCTCGCCGAACTGGAGCTACGCTTCGACACCCCCGAGCAACGCCTGCGCGGTGTTGTAGCCGAAATTTCGGCTCAAGTGATCCGCGAGGGATTCCACGGCTGCCCGTTCATCAACGCTGCAGCGCAGTTCACCGACCCCACGCATCCGGTACGTCAGGCCGTCGCCGCTCACCGCGATTGGTACGGCCGCAGCGTCGAAGACCTGTTCCGCGGCATGGGTCATGCCCGACCTGGTGACGCAGCAGACGACTTCTTTCTGGCCAGGGACGGTGCCTTCGCCGGCGCCAACCTGGGCGACCCGGTCGGTGCACACACCGCGCTGATTCGTGCCGTGCAGCGCGTGCTCGACGAGTCGAGCGACTAGCACCGAACCGCTCACACAGTCAGACGGTCGATACTCGATCCAGGTCGGCCAGATCGGTACGACCGAGACGGATGCCTGCCGCCGCGAGGAGTGCCGCCACGTGGCCCGGTTGCCCGGCCCCAGCGATCGGTGCGACCACATCGGGCTGGGCCAGGAGCCAGGCCAGTGCGATCGTCGCGGGCGCGACGCTGTGGGCGGCGGCGATGCGATCGACCATAGCGAGCACGCGCAGGGACCGCCGGTTGACATAGACCCGCGCGAGCTGACCGCGCGCGGTGCCGACGGCATCTGCTTTGGTGCGATAGGCGCCGGCCAGAAAGCCGTGAGCCAGAGCGAAGCCGGGCATGAGACCGAGGTTCTGTGCACCGGCCGCTACCGCAATGCTCGGTTCCAGTTCGGTGCGGTGCACGAGGTTGTACGGCGTTTCGACGGCGACGAACTTGGGCAGGCCCAACGCGGAGAGCACCCGGGCCTGCATCAGGCGCTCAGCCGAGAAATTGGAGGCCGCAAGGTGGCGCACCTTGCCGGCGCGTACGAGGGTGTCAACGGCAACGAGGCTCTCTTCGAGGGCGATGGACTTGTCGTCGAAGTGAAAGTAAAGCAGGTCGAGATAGTCGGTGCCAAGCCGAGCCAGGCTGGCCTCGACGGCGCCGACGATGCTGCGCTGGCTCAACCCGGGGTTGTCAAGGTTGTAACCGATTTTGGTGGCCACAATGGTCTCGGCGCGCGCTCGACGCGAGCGCAGCCACCCACCGATGATCACCTCGCTGCGACCGGCCGCAAAGCTGTCGGCCGTGTCCAGAAAGTTTCCGCCGAGATCGCGGTGAACGTCGAGAATCGAGGTTGACGTTTCACCGTCAGCCGTCCAGCCGAAGGCGTTGCAACCCAGAGCGAGCGGATGCACGAACAGCTCGGTACCCGGAATCTGGCGGCGTACCTCAAGCGCACCGGCGGTCGTCTCAACCGGCCCGGAACGGACGATCGACATCGCGTCGAGGGAGGTCGAGACCGCTTGTCTGGTCATCGTGTTGCTCCTTCCGCGGAATGTGCGCCGGGCCAGTCGCTTTTGCCGGATTTTCTGATGCGTGACGTGCTCTGTGCCCGACTGTAGGCGAGGCCACCGACATTTCCCGGCGGCACGCTAAACCGTTACCAAAATGTACGTCGGAACGAGGCAATTTGGTGTTGCTGACCCTCGAGGCAGGGTCAGAATGCGTTGGTCGCCAGTCGGTACGCGCATGATTTGTTAGACTGGCGATTGCGCGAAAATTGGGCTGAATGTGCAGGTGCACATCCGCCCTGGGCCGCCGGCTATCGAATCGACTATTTGATCTTTTGGCGAGGTATCCTGCCCAAATCAGCCGCAGGAAAGCAGCCATGACCAACCTCGCCGACGTGCCCAACCCTCAGGTTCTCCGTGAGGCTCGCAGGCGCCGTACTTTCGCCGTGATCTCCCACCCCGACGCCGGAAAGTCCACGCTGACCGAGGCGCTGCTGCTGCACGCCCGCGCGATCACCTCGGCCGGCGCCACGCACGGTAAGGCCGGTCGCAGCGGTACCGTCTCGGACTGGATGGAGATGGAAAAGGCTCGTGGTATCTCGGTCACCAGCGCTGCGATTCAGTTCGAGTACCACGACGCGGTGATCAACCTCGTTGACACCCCCGGCCACGCCGACTTCTCCGAGGATACCTTTCGGGTACTCTCGGCAGTGGATGCCGCGGTAATGCTCGTCGACGCCGCCAAGGGTCTCGAGCCGCAGACCATGAAGCTGTTCGCCGTCTGCAAGCAGCGCGGGCTCCCCGTCATCACCGTCATCAATAAGTGGGACCGGCCGGGCGACACTCCCCTGGCACTGATGGATGAGATCCAGACCCGTACCGGTCTGTTGCCGACCCCGCTGAACTGGCCGGTCGGCGAGGCGGGCGACCTGCGCGGCGTGCTCGATCGCCGCTCCGGGGATTTCCTGCGCTACACCCGCACGGCGGGTGGAGCGACCGTGGCCGAATCGGTGCGGCTGGATGCGGCCGACGCGGCGATCGAGGAGGGTCCGGCTTGGGCATCCGCTGTGGAAGAATCTGAGCTGCTCGACGCAGAGTCCCAGAATCACGACTCCGAGCTGTTTCTGGACGGGCAGACCACCCCGGTGCTGTTCTGCGCGGCCGTGGCCAACTTCGGGGTGCAGCAGCTGCTCGACACCCTGGTCGAGTTCGCGCCACCGGCTGAAGCCCGCATCGACATCGACGGCAACCCGCGCAAGGTCAGCTCGCCGTTCTCAGGGTTTGTGTTCAAGGTGCAGTCGGGTATGAACTCGGCGCACCGCGACCACGTGGCATTCGTGCGCGTCTGCTCCGGCGAATTTCGCCGCGGCATGATCGTGACGCATGCTGCGACCGGCCGGCCCTTTGCCACGAAGTACGCCCAGCAGTTGTTCGGCAAGGAACGTACCGTCACCGATCAGGCCTGGCCCGGCGACATCGTCGGACTTGTGAACGCGTCGGCGTTGCGCGTGGGCGACTCAATCTTCGAAGACGAGCGGGTGGAGTTTCCGCCGCTGCCGCTGTTCTCCCCCGAACACTTTCGGGCGATTCGCCCGGTCGACAGCAGCAAGCATAAGCAGTTTCGCCGCGGTATCGACCAGCTCGACCATGAGGGCATCATCCAGGTGATGCGCTCGGAGGTGCGGGGCGAACAGGCTCCGGTGCTCGGCGCCGTCGGACCCATGCAGTTCGAGGTTGTCGAAGATCGCATGGTGCACGACTTTCACGCCGACATTCGCATGGAAGCGCTGCCATACCAGGTGGCCCGCAAGACCGACAAGGAAAGCGCGCTCGTGCTCGCCGGAACCCGTCAGGTCGAGGTCTTCACCCGCTCCGACGGTACGCTGCTCGCCCTCTTCAGCACGCCCTGGCGGTTGCAGGCGATTGCCAAGGAAAACCCGAAGCTCGTGCTGATCGACATCGCGAACGCGACGGCGGACGACTTCATGTAGCTGGTGCGCTGAATAGCAAAGGCCGCATCCTCGTGGAGGATGCGGCCTTTCTCGTTCTGTCGGTGCTGTTACGCGTCGACGACCACGGAGGTGATGACCGGGCTGCGACGATACTTGCGGTTCATCCAGCGACTCACGGACTGGGTGAACAGGTCTTCGAGCTCGGCGCCGTCGACGATCTTGATGCGGTTCGCGGCCTTCATGGCCTCGTCAATGACCTTGGTAGCGCCCTTGACCCACTCGTCGTCGTGCACGAATCCGCGCGCCAGGAACTCGACGGGCTCGGAGAGCGTGCCGGTCTTGGCGTTGAGGATTCCGAGGATGGTGATGGTGCCGTCTTCGGCGAGCTTGCGACGGTCTTCCATCGCGGCAGTGGATGCCCCGCCCACGGTCATACCGTCGACGAAGATGTAGTCGGCGACAACCCGGCCGGTGACCTTGGCGTGACCGTCGATGAGGTCGACGACGACGCCATCTTCGACGACAATGACGTTCTCTTCGGGGACACCGGTCGCGATGGCGAGGTCAGCATTGGCCGTGAGGTGGCGCCATTCGCCGTGGATCGGCATGACGTTGACCGGCTTGACGATGTTATAGCAGTAGACGAGCTCGCCGGCACTGGCGTGACCGGAGACGTGTACCTTGGCGTTGCCCTTGTGCACGACGTTGGCACCCCAGCGGATCAGGCCGTTGATGACGCGGTAGATGGAGTTTTCGTTGCCGGGGATCAGCGAGCTCGCGAGCAGCACTGTGTCGCCTTCGCCGATCTTGATGACGTGCTCGCGGTTGGCCATGCGCGAGAGCGCGGCCATCGGCTCACCCTGCGAACCGGTGCAGATGAGAACGACCTTGTCGTCCTTCATGCGCTCGAGTGCCTTCATGTCCACGAGGAGGCCCTTGGGAATGTTGAGGTAGCCGAGCTCACTCGCGATGCCCATATTGCGCACCATGGAGCGACCGACGAAGGCCACCTTGCGGTTGTGCTTGACGGCAGCGTCGATGACCTGCTGGATGCGGTGCACGTGGCTCGCGAAACTCGACACGATGATGCGGCGCGGGGAGGTGCGGAACACGGTGTCGATCGCCGGTCCGATGTCTTTCTCGGCGGTGGTGAATCCGGGAACCTCGGCGTTGGTCGAGTCCGTCATGAACAGGTCGACGCCCTCTTCGGCCAGGCGCGCGAAGGCGCCGAGGTCGGTGAGGCGCTTGTCGAGCGGGAACTGATCCATCTTGAAGTCGCCGGTGGCGAGCACGAGGCCAGCTTCGGTGCGGATGGCGATGGCCAGGCCGTCGGGGATGGAGTGGTTCACGGCGATGAATTCGAGGTCGAACTGGCCGATGGTGCGGCGCTCGCCCTCTTTCACCTCGATGAAGTTCTGGCTGAGGCGGTGTTCCTGCAGCTTGGCAGCGAGGAAGGCCAGGGTGAGCTTGGAGCCGACGACGGGAATGTCGCCGCGTTCCTTGAGCAGGTACGGCACTGCGCCGATGTGGTCTTCGTGGCCGTGGGTGAGCACGATGGCCTCTATGTCCTGCAGGCGGTCGCGGATGGCGGTGAAGTCGGGCAGGATGACGTTGATGCCGGGCTGGTTGTCCTCGGGGAAGAGAACGCCGCAGTCAACGATGAGCAGCTTTCCCTTGTGTTCGAAGACGGTCATGTTGCGGCCGATCTCGCCGAGGCCTCCGAGCGGGATGATGCGCATGCCGCGGGCCGGCAGTGCCGGCGGAGTGCTCAGGTCGAGGTAGTGGTTATTCATGAATCTCATTTCGTTGTCTGCGGTACTGCATGTCCAGGTGTGGGGGGGGACCGAGCTCAGGCATACGGGAAGCGCAGCGATTATGCTCCGGGGGCTTCAGCGCGCATACGCGTACCTCGTGTCGCAGCTGGCGGGCAAGCAAAATACCGGCCAGATACGCTCCTAGTCTACCGACGCATCCTCGCTCGGAGTTTCGGGCACACGAAAGGGGGCCCCGCGCTCGGCGGAGTCCCCTTTTGTGTGTCACCGACCTTGGCGGTCGGTCTGGCTATCGACTACACGGCGTGACCCGTGCCGACACATAGCAACCGGCTTCAAGCTGTAGCGCGGTGCCGCTGACGTAGCCGGTGGCGGTGATCGCGCGTCGAACGTCTTGAGTGACGTACTCGTTGGCCGTGGTGGTGCGCTCAGTGCGCTTCGAAACGTAGGAATTCATGCTGCTCCTGGTGCAATCTATAAACGGATACCGATGGCTGGCCAGAGCAGACAGCGTCGCTCGAGGCGAAAGCCTGATTCGAGTGAAACTGGGGATGGTGGCCCGGTCGGCGGGAAGAATGCGCTGCGCCGCGCGGGCTGAGAAATCCGGATCCTCTAATGGACCGCCATGATTTCTGAACTCATATGATAGTACGTGAACGGGTCGGCCTATAGGGGCGGCGCACAATTTACACAGGGATTGTGCAGCCAGCTCAGATGCGGCATCGATAAAGTTCTCTAATGACCTCTTCTGCGCTGTACGACATCCCCCTCACCCTCATCGACGGATCAGAAACCACATTCGGCGCTTACGCCGGCAAGACGGTTCTTGTCGTCAACGTGGCCTCGAAGTGCGGGTTCACCCCGCAGTATGCCGGTCTGGAAGCGCTGTACCGGCGCTACGCCGACGAGGGGTTAGTGGTGCTCGGCCTACCCAGCAACCAGTTCATGAGCCAGGAACCCGGCACCGAAGAGGACATCGCTCAATTCTGCGGCATGACCTACGGGGTGACCTTTCCGATGACGGCCAAGGTCGATGTGCGGGGAAAGCAGCAGCATCCGCTCTACGCGGAGCTGACGAAGTTCAAGCACGGACTCATGCCCGGCCTGATCAAGTGGAACTTCGAGAAGTTTCTGGTGACCTCGACTGGCGAAATCGTGGACCGCTTCGCCTCGTCAGTGGAGCCGGAGTCGACCGTAATCGTCGACGCGATCGAAAAGGTTCTGGCCGCCAAAGCCGCCTGATCCGCATGGGCCCAGGACCCTAAGGTGGGCCCGGCGAGCAGACGCCCCGGCGCGGGGCGTCAGCGGGCGGCTCGGCGCAGCACGGCCTCGGCGTGACGCAGTACCGGGCCGTCAATCATGCGGCCCTCGTGCTGGAAGACGCCGCGCACACTGGCTGCCGCCTCAAGCAGCCCGAGGGCGTAATCGACCTCGGCGGCGGTCGGCTGGTACGCCGACCGGATGACCTCGACCTGGCTGGGGTGGATGCACGCGGTAGCGGTGAAGCCGCTCGCGACTGCATCCACTGCCTCGTCACTGAGCCCCACCGTGTCGGTGATGTCGAGGTGCACGGTGTCGATCGCGGCTTTGTCGTGGGCTCGAGCAGCCAACAATACCTGGGAGCGGGCCTGGCGAGCGACGTCGCGGTAGCGGCCGTCGGGGAACCTGCTGGACGTGCCACCGAGTGACGCGACCAGGTCTTCGGCACCCCACATGAGCGCGACGACGTTTCGTGCCGCGGCAATCTCGGATGCAGAGATGACGCCGGCGGCGGTTTCGCAAAGCGCGATCACTCGAAATGCATCGAGCAACTCGACCTGGCCGAAACTGACCGTCTTGGCGAGCATCACATCGCGGTATTCCGTGCGCTCCAGCGCGGCCAGGTCGAGCGCGAAGTCGGCCGTGTCGGCC
Organism: Cryobacterium sp. Y50; assembly: GCF_002929805.1. Classification (GTDB taxonomy): domain Bacteria; phylum Actinomycetota; class Actinomycetes; order Actinomycetales; family Microbacteriaceae; genus Cryobacterium. The sequence goes on from NZ_PJJM01000102.1 coordinate 73,982, forward strand.
GGATTGATGCGCACGATCGTGCGCATCGGGTCGAGCGGATGCTCAATCAGCGCCCGACGCGCGTCGGCCCGGGCTGCGGGAGCGACGGCGTCTTCGAGGTCGAGAATGACCGCATCGGCCCGCTCAACGGCCTTCGCGTAGCGATCGGGACGGTCGGCCGGGCAGAACAGCAGAGCGGGACCGAGGGTGAACGGGGCCGGAGTGAAGGGACTCAGTCCGGTCGGGCTGTCGTCGAAGCGGTCCGGGCCGGTCGGATACTCCTCAAACGGGTCGGGATCGAGTGGGCCACCGTCGAACGAGCCGCTCATTTTGCTGCCCCCCGGCACCAGACCAGCACTGTGCGCACAGCCGTGCCGACGATGACGCCGTCCTGGTTGCGCCCGGTATGCTCGAGCGTGATAATGCCCTGCCCCGGCCGGCTCTTCGACAGGCGTTTGTCGGTGACGATGGTCTCCGAGTACAGAGTGTCGCCATGGTGCAGCGGATGCGGAAACGCTACGGCCGAAAACCCCAGATTCGCCACGATCGTACCCTGGGTCAACTGGGCGACCGAGCTGCCGACCATGGTCGAGAGGGTGAACATGGAATTGACCAGACGTTCACCGAACGGCTGCGTTGCCGACCAGGCCGCGTCGAGGTGCAGGGACTGGGTATTCATGGTCATCGTCGTGAACAGCACGTTGTCGGCCTCGGTCACGGTGCGACCGGGGCGATGCTGGTAGAGCGCCTTCAGGTCGAACTCCTCGAAGTACAGGCCGCGCTGCTGAACCGGGTGGCGCTCCCCCGGCTGCAGTTCCTTTGTACTGGAATCGGGCATCCGCTTCTCCAATTTCTTCAGGTCAGCCGGCGAAGCCCAGGGCCCGCGAGATGACCATGAGCTGAACCTCAGTTGTGCCCTCGCCGAGCTCGAGCACCTTGGAATCACGATAGTGCCGGGCGACCGGGTTTTCGTTCAGAAAACCGTATCCGCCGAAGATCTGGGTGGCGTCGCGGGCGTTGTCCATAGCCGCTTCGCTGCCGACCATCTTGGCGATCGAGGCCTCCATCTTGAACGGCTTGCCGTTGATCATTTTCAGCGCCGCGTCATAGTAAGCGAGACGCGCGGTGTGCACGCGCGCCTGCATGCGCGCGAGTTTGAACGCGATGTGTTGGTTGGACCCGATGGCACGGCCGAAGACGTTACGGCTCCTGGCATAGCGCACCGACTCGTCGAGGCAGCCCTGCGCCGCCCCGGTGCACAGCGCGGCGAAGGCGATGCGGCCCTCATCGAGGGTCTGCACGAAGTTCGCGAATCCACGGCCACGCTCGCCGAGCAGGTTGGCCTCCGGCACACGCACGTCGTCGAAGAGCAGCGGATGGGTGTCGGAGGTGTGCCAGCCGACCTTGTCGTAGGCGGGCAGTACGGTGAAACCGGGTGCCGGGGTCGGCACCAGAATGGCGGTGAGTTCCTTCTTGATGGAACCGTCGGTGCGGGTCGATTGGCCGGTGACCGCGGTCACCGTGACCAGCCGGGTGATCTCGGTACCGGAGTTGGTGATGAACTGCTTGCTGCCGTTGATCACCCATTCACCGTTCGTGAGTTCTGCGGTGGTCTTGGTGCCGGCAGCGTCGGAGCCGGCATCCGCTTCAGTGAGGCCGAAGGCAGACAGTGCCGTGCCGCTCGCGAGCAGTGGAACCCACCGCTGCTTCTGCTCCTCGGTGCCGCGACGGTACACCGGCATGATTCCCAGGCCGACACCGGCTTCGAGAGTGACGGCGATGCTCTGGTCGACGCGAGCAAGCTGTTCGACCGCGAGGCAGAGCGAGAAGTAGTCGCTGCCCTGGCCACCGTATTCCGTCGGGAACGGCAGGCCGAAGAGACCCATCTCGCCCATCTGGGCGATGATGCCGTAGGGCAGGCTGCGCTTGGTGTCATATTCGTAGGCGGCGGGCGCGACGACGGTGTCGGCAAAGTCGCGTACTTGGTCGCTGAGGGCCTGCTGGGTGGGGCTCAGTTCGTAACTCAATGTGACGCTCCCTAGTCTGGGGTGGTGCTGGCGCCGGGTTCGGCCCTGACGGTTGCGACGATCTGGTCGAGGCGCACGAGATCGCCGGGAACGACGGTGATGGAGACAGTGCCCGGCTGCGTTGCCAAAAGTTTGTGCTCCATTTTCATGGCCTCGATCGTGGCGAGGGTCTGCCCGGCGACGACTCGGTCTCCGGTCGTGACCGGCACCGACACGACGGTGCCCGGCATCGGGGAGCGCACCTCTGGGCGCAGCTCGCCCGGTGTGCGGCCAAGGCCGCCGAGCATCTCCGCAAGTTGTTCGGCCCGGGTGGGAAGCAGGAGGTCGAACGCGACCCCGCCGTGCCCGAGGTGCAGGTGGCCGGTCGTGCGTATCAGGTCGTACAGGCGCGTCTCGCCGGCGAACTCGACCCATACCCGGTCAGCATCCACTGCCAGGAGACTGCCGCGGACGTTCCGGTGCTCGCCGACGGCAACGGATGCCGCGCGCGGCTCCCCGCGAACGCTCACGTTCACGATTCTTCCGCCGCCCACACCGAGCTGATACTGCGCGCTGCGGTGCTCGCCAAGGCGCCAGCCGCTCGGCTGCTGCCAGATGGAGGTGGTTACATCGGCACGGGCAGCATGCAGCAGCAGGGCTGCGGCTACGAGCACGTGCTCATCGGCCTGCCGAAACACCAAATGCGGCAGGGTGCGTTCGATCAGCCCGGTGTCGAGCTCGCCGGCCAGCACGGCCGGGTCGTGCAGCAACAGGCGAAGATATTCCAGATTGGTATGTACGCCGAACACGAGGGTATCGGCGAGGGCGCGGTCGAGACGGGCGATCGCCGTCGCCCGGTCGGAGCCCCAGGCCACGATCTTGGCCAGCATCGGGTCGTAAGCTCCGCCGATCTCCAGGCCGACCAGAAGGGCGCTGTCAACCCGGATACCCTCTCCGGTCGCCTCGCGCAGGGCGAGCACGGTGCCGGTCATCGGTAGAAAATCACGGTCGGGGTTCTCGGCGTAGACCCGCGCCTCGATCGCATGCCCGCTGAGGCATATATCGGCTTGTTCGAGCGTCAGCGGCTCCCCGGCGGCAATGCGCAGCTGCCAGTCGACCAGGTCGACGCCGGTGACGAGTTCCGTGACTGGGTGTTCCACCTGCAGTCGGGTGTTCATCTCCATGAAGAAGAATTCATCTGGAGCATCAGCGGCGACCAGAAATTCAACCGTGCCGGCGCCTCGATAGTCGACACTACGTGCGGCGGCACAGGCGGCCTCGCCGATGCGGGCCCGGGTGGCCGCATCGAGCAGTGGCGACGGGGCTTCTTCGATCACTTTTTGGTGGCGACGCTGCAACGAGCACTCGCGTTCACCGAGGTGGATGACGGCGCCGTAGTTATCGGCGAGCACCTGCACCTCGATATGGCGGGGGGTCGCGACGAGACGCTCCAGGAACAGGGTGTCGTCGCCGAAGGCGCTCGCTGCCACGCGACGGGCGGTCTGCAGAGCGTCGGCGAGCTGCTCGGCGCTCTCGACAACCTGCATACCCTTGCCGCCGCCGCCGGCAGACGGTTTGATCAGCAGCGGATAGCCCACCTCAACGGCAGCCTCGATGAGCTGCTCATCGCTGAGTCCGGGGCGGGCGATTCCAGGAATGATCGGCACTCCGAACCCGGCGACGTGGTTCTTGGAACGGATCTTGTCGCCCATCACGGCCAGGGCGTTGACGCTTGGCCCGATAAAGATGATTTTGGCATCGGCGCAGGCCTGCGCGAAGGCCTGATTCTCGCTCAGGAACCCGTAACCGGGGTGAATGGCTTCGGCGCCGGTCTGCACCGCGGCGGCGAGAACGCGCTCGATGCTGAGGTAGCTCTGGGCCGGGGCTGCGGGGCCGATCCGCACCGCGGCATCCGCTAATTGAACATGCCGGGCACCGCGGTCGGCGTCGCTGTAGACCGCAATCGAGCGGATGCCCCGCTCGCGCAGGGTGCGAATGATGCGGCACGCAATCTCGCCGCGATTGGCGACGAGCACGGTATCGAAGGGGGTATTCATCGGGTCACATCCGAAACAGGCCGAAGGCGGGGTCGGGCAGCGGCACGGCGGAGCAGACTCCGAGCGCCAGTCCGAGCACGGTGCGCGTGTCGGCCGGGTCGATGACGCCGTCGTCCCAGAGTCGGGCGGTCGAGTAGTAGGGGCTGCCCTGTTGTTCATACTGCTCGGCGATCGGCTTCTTGAAGGTAGCTTCGTCCGCCGCCGACCACTCATCGCCGCGACCCTCGATCTGTTCGCGTTTGACAGTCGCGAGCACCGCGGCGGCTTGCGGGCCGCCCATCACTGACACGCGGCTGCCCGGCCACATCCAGAGGAAGCGGGGCGAGTAGGCCCGGCCGCACATGGAATAGTTGCCGGCGCCGAAGGAGCCACCGATGACGACCGTGAGCTTGGGCACCCGGGTGGTGGCGACGGCGGTGACCATTTTGGCGCCGTGTTTGGCAATGCCACCGGCCTCGGCGTCCTTGCCGACCATGAACCCGGAGATATTCTGCAGAAAAAGCAGTGGAATGCCGCGCTGGTCGCACAGTTCGATGAAGTGGGCCCCCTTGAGAGCGGAGTCGGCGAACAGAATGCCGTTGTTGGCGACGATGCCCACCGGGTGGCCGTGCAGATGGGCGAATCCGGTGATGAGGGTCGTGCCGAACTCCTTCTTGAATTCGTGGAATTCACTCGCGTCGACGAGCCGGGCCACGACCTCGCGCACGTCGTAGGGTTGCTGCACGTCGACCGGCACTACGCCGTACAGCTCGTCGGTTGATACGGCCGGCTCACGCACCGGCAGCACCGGCCAGGCCGACCCGGCCGGCAGCGGCAGAGTTGAAACGATGTCGCGCACGATCTGCAGGGCGTGCTCGTCGTTCTCGGCGAGGTGGTCGGTGACGCCGGAGACGCGCGAGTGTAGGTCGCCGCCGCCGAGTTCTTCGGCCGAGACGATCTCACCGATCGCCGCTTTGACGAGCGGCGGGCCGCCGAGAAAGATGGTGCCCTGATTTCGAACGATCACGGTTTCGTCGCTCATCGCCGGAACGTAGGCGCCGCCGGCCGTACAGGAGCCAAGCACCGCAGCAATCTGCGAAATTCGGGCCGCGGACATCCGTGCTTGGTTGTAGAAGATGCGACCGAAGTGTTCGCGGTCGGGAAAGACTTCGTCTTGCAGGGGCAGAAACGCGCCGCCGGAATCGACGAGATAAATGCACGGCAGCCGGTTTTCGGCGGCGATCTCCTGGGCGCGTAGGTGTTTCTTGACCGTGAGCGGATAGTAGGTTCCGCCCTTGACGGTGGCGTCGTTGCAGATCACGAGCACGGGTCGGCCGTGGACGAGGCCGATTCCGGCGATGAGGCCGGCACCGGGACTGTCGTCGTTGTAGAGGCCGCTGGCGGCCAGCGGTGCAATTTCGAGAAAGGGGCTGCCGTCATCGAGCAGGCGGTCAACGCGGTCCCGCGGCAGGAGCTTGCCACGGGCGACGTGCCGCTGGCGGGATGTCTCGGGACCGCCGAGCGCAGCCGCGGCCAGCCTCGAGCGAAGGTCGGCGACGAGGGCGCGTTGTCCAGTGTCGTTGGCGAGAAAGTCCGGAGCGGTGTGGTCGAGTTCACTGGTGAGTACGTGCATCGCCGGCTGCGTCTCCTTCGACTGGGTGCCAATCACAGTTAATGTTCGGTAACTCAAATCAGGCTAGCTAGTGTTAACTGAAATGTCCAGCACACAGAGAACCACACGCAGCCAGGCCAAGGCCGACCGGCGCTCCGCCCTGCTCCGTGCGGCGGCCTCCTTGTTCGCGCGCTCAGGCTTCAACGGGGTCTCGATCGAAGATCTCGGCGCGGCCGTCGGGGTGAGCGGACCCGCCGTCTACCGGCATTTCAGCGGCAAGCAAGCCGTGCTCGCCGCTCTCCTCATCGACGTGAGCGAGGACCTCGTGGCAGGTGGCAGGGCCGTCGTGGCTGAGACAACGGATGCCGCGGCCGCGCTGAGCGACCTCGTGCGCTTTCACGTCGACTTCGCTCTGTCGAACCCTGAGGTGATCCGGGTGCAGGACCGCGACCTCGACAGCCTCGCCGAGTCCGACCGCCACCGCGTGCGCCTGCTGCAACGCGAGTACGTGGAACTTTGGGTGGAGGTGTTGCACCGGGTGCATCCCACGGTCGATGAGACGCTGCTGCGCATTCGCTCCCACGCGACCTTCGGCCTGCTGAATTCGACGCCGCACAGCGCCGTCGTCGCTCCGCGCACCGATGTGCGGAGGGTGCTGACCGAAATGGCACTCGCTGCACTGGTCCCGGTTGACCAGCGATGACCTGAACGGAGCCCTCCTCGTTCCACACTGTGCGATCAGCGTCCGCTGACTCCGCGCCTCACCGTCGTTATGGGTAGATCCCAGTTCAGCCACAGGTTTCGAGAGGTCGATGAGGACTGGCCCTTCTACAAGCAGAGACCGAGCGACGAGGAGTATTTCACCGACAAGAGCGGTCGTGGGTTGCGGTTGTGGGTGGCGGCACTGAGCAGCCAGCCAGTATCAGCAGCACCAACGGTCTCGTCGCGGCGGATCGCCAGTGTCGCATATGGGCGTCCTAATCGACACCGGTAGAACTGTTTGGCAGACCCTGCTGGCGCGCTTGTGGGCCTGCATTTCTACCACCCCATGCAGTAGCCACCTCCGCGTGACGGAAGCTGCACTGCACGCTCGAATCAAAAGGCGGCGGTGCAGACGCAGAGCTCGTTGCCCTCGACGTCGGCGAGGACCCACCAGTCGGGTGCGTGTTCGTCGGTGAGCAGTACGCCGCCGCACAAGAGCATGGCCGCGACCCGACCTTCGGCATCGTCGCTCGGAACGTAGACGTCCAAGTGGATGCGGTTACGGTCGGTGCGGGCGATTTCCATGTGCTGAAACCAGACCTTGGGGGCGAGACCACGCGGGTCGACCAGCTCGATACCGTCGTCGCCGGCGACCTCGGTGTAGCCGAGACCGACCCGCCAGAATGGGCGCACGGCATCCGCGTCTGCGCAGTCGATTGCGATGTCGTAGCGGGCTGGCTGCTGGTGGCGAGCGGTCGCACCAAGGCTGTCGGCGATCTGCTGCACCCGCGCGGCGAGCGCGACGTCGCGAGCGGTGACTCCTCCAACATCGTGCGAAGTGAGAATGAGCGAGACGGTGCCGTAGCCGAGGCGCAGGTCGGGGTGGTGGTTCATCTGCTCCGCCACTTCGCCAACGCGGTTGACCAGTTCGAGGGCTGAGGCGAAGTTCTTGGTGCGGAAAGAGGCGTGCAGGCACCCGTCGAGGTGCACAAAAGCGGTGTCGGCCAACTGCTTCTTCGTCGTGAAGGGGGCGAGGAGTGCTCCGTGAGCGTTCATGCTTCCACTGTCCTCCGCTGCCGCGCCCCGGTCAACCGCCCGTCTGGTGCATAACTCCTGAAATCTGCTGAATTAGAAATTAGGTACCCCGGAATTCCGCGGAACTTTTCGGTCAGTCATACAAGATGCAGGAGTTATGCGCAGCGAGCTGGGTGAGGTCGACGAGTGCCGGGGATGGTTGCAGAAATGCCGGCCCACCGCGTGGCTAATTCAGGAAAACCGTCGGATAACCACCCGAGAATCGCGCTTGAGGCCCTCACTTCGACCTGATTTCCTGAATTGGCCACGACGCGCAGGCGTGAGCGCGGATCAGCCCGGGCTAGATCATGGTCAGAACCCGGGCCGGGTCGGCGAGGATGGTGCCGATGTCGGCGAGAAAGCGGGAGCCCTGCTCGCCATCGACCAGACGATGATCGAAGGACAGGCTGAGCGTGAGCACCTTGCGCAATGCAATCTGGCCGCGATACTCCCACGGTCGCGAACGGATGGCGCCCATCGCGAGGATCGCCGCCTCCCCCGGGTTCAAAATGGGCGTGCCGGCATCGATACCGAACACCCCGATGTTCGTGACCGTGATCGTGCCGCCGGACAGTGCCGCCGGGGCGGTCGTGCCGGCCCGGGCTGCCGTCGTGAGTTCGGCGAGCGCCGCGGCGAGGCCTTGCAGGTCGAGTCGGTCGGCGTCGACGATGTTCGGCACCACCAGGCCACGCGGGGTGGCCGCAGCGATGCCGAGGTTCACGTAGTGGAACTGCACGATTTCGCCGGCCGACTCATCCCACCGGGTGTTCACCGCGGGCGTGCGGCCAACGGCGATGCAGAGCGCCTTGGCCACCACGGTCAGGATTCCAATGCCGGCATCGGCAAAGCCCCGGTCGGCACGCAGGGAATCGAGCAGCTCCACGGTCGGCGTAACGTCGATGGTGAGGAATTCGGTCACGTGCGGTGCCGTGAACGCGCTCTGCACCATGGCCTTTGCCGTGAGCTTACGCAGACTCTTGATCGGCGCGCGGGTCTCCCGCGGGAACGCTTCTGGCCCGGATCGGTCGGGCGTCGTTACGGGCAGACCGGTCGCCGGCACCGACTTGGTGATGTGGGCGCGCACGTCATCTCTGGTGATCAGGCCGTCGCGCCCGGTTCCGGTGACCGTGGTGAGATCTATGCCGAGGTCGCGGGCCAGGGCGCGCACCGGCGGCGTCGAGCGCGGCCGGTCTGCACCGGATGTTACTGCGGGCTGGTCGACGGACGTCACCTGGTCGGTGACGGCAGAGGTCCCGGCGTCTGGCGCTGCCCGGCCGACGGAAGCAGCAGTGTCGCCAACGGCCTGACCGCCAGCGGAACCATCTTCTGCAGGATCATCAACGGCGAGCCCGCTGGCTAAGACCGCCGCTCCGCCACCCGGTCGGGCTCGGCGCTGCGGGTGGCCGCCGCGCTCGACGGCGGGTCCATAGCCGACCAGGTTGGCCTCGCGTTTCTCAGCTTGAGCGGGGGCCGCAGCATCCGTTGCACCGGCATCGGGGGTGTCGGCATCCGTTGCACCGGCATCGGGGGTGTCGGCATCGCCAACCACGTCAAAGCTGACGATCGGCTCGCCGACGTGCACGACCACACCAGCCGGACGGTGCAGCTCGCTCACCACACCGGCGAACGGGCTCGGCAATTCGACCACGGCCTTGGCCGTTTCGACGTCGGCGATGTGCTGATTGAGCGCGACCTCATCGCCCGGCGCGACCAGCCAGGCTACGATCTCGCTCTCGGTAAGCCCCTCACCGAGGTCGGGCAGCTTGAACACCTTGATCATCGTCGCCCCATCACGCGGTCGACGCCGTCGAGAATACGGTCCAGGTCGGGCAGGTGGTGGCTTTCGAGCTTGGCCGGCGGGTATGGCACGTCGAAGCCGGTCACCCGCACCGGGGCGGATTCCAGGTAGCTGAAGCAGCGTTCGGTGACGGTCGCGATGATCTCGCCGCCGAGTCCGCCCGACTGCGCCGCCTCGTGGGTCACGACCAGACGCCCGGTCTTACGAACGGATGCCTCCACCACCGCATAATCCACCGGGGACAGCGACCGTAGGTCGATGACCTCGATCGAAACGCCTTCATCGCCCGCGGCGAGCGCCGCATCCTTCGCGGTCGACACGAGCGCGCCATAGGTGAGGAGCGTGACATCCGTTCCCGGAGTGACGATGACGGCCTGCTCCATTGGAGCGCCGAGCTCTGGCAGGACCTCACCCTTCACGTGGTAGCGGCGCTTGGGCTCGAAGTAGAGCACCGGGTCGTCGCTCGCGATGGCCTGCCGAATGAGGCTGTAGGCATCCTGCGCGTTGGAGACAGCGATCACCCGCAGGCCGGAGGTGTGAGCGAAGTAGGCCTCCGGCGATTCGGAGTGGTGCTCGGCCGCGCCGATACCGCCGCCGAACGGCACCCGAATGGTGATCGGCATGCGCACAGCCCCCTGGGTACGGTAGTGGAATTTCGCGACCTGGCTGACGATCTGGTCGAAGCCTGGAAAGATAAAACCGTCGAACTGAATCTCACAAACCGGGCGGTAACCGCGGTAGGCGAGACCGACCGCGGTGCCGATGATCGCCGATTCGGCGAGCGGCGTGTCGATGACGCGGCGGACGCCGAACTGTGCCTGTAGGTCGCTCGTAACGCGGAAGACGCCGCCGAGGGCTCCGATATCTTCGCCGAGCAGCACGACCTTGGGGTCGTCGAGCATCGCCTGTCGTAGGCCCTCATTGATGGCCTTGCCGAGGGTGAGGGTCTTCGTCTCTCTCAACGGGGTCGGCGCCGGTTCGGTGTAAGCCGGCACAGTGAGGCCCGGAACGGTGGACACGGTTGCGGGGGTCATCAGGGTAGTCATGGTCATCGCCCTTCTCCAGGCTGAGAGCCGAAGCTCGTGAGGTAGCCGGCATAATCGGTGCGTTGGCGCTCCAGGGTCGCGTTCGGGGTGGTGTATACGTGGTCGAACACGCTCAGCGGTTCCGGGTCGGCCAGACCGATGCAGCCAGCGCGTAGTTCGGCGGCTACGGCATCGGCAATGGCCTGGGTCTCGGCTTCGACCTCGGGGGTGATTACCTCAAGCCGTTCCAGCAGCCGGTGCAGCCGCAGCAGCGGATCACGGGTCTTCCACTCAGCAAGTTCGGCTGGGTCTCGGTAGCGGCTGGGGTCATCCGCTGTGGTGTGCGGTCCCATACGGTAGGTGACCGCTTCGATGAAGGTAGGGCCGCCACCGGTGCGGGCCCGGTCGAGAGCGATGCGGGTCGCTGCCATGACCGCGAGCACGTCATTACCGTCGATGCGCAGGCTCGGAATACCGAAGCCCGGCGCTCGATCAGCGATCTGGCGGTGCGCCTGCAGCCCCACCGGTTCGGAGATGGCCCAGTGGTTGTTCTGGCAGAAGAAGACCACCGGAGCCTGGAAGCTTGCCGCGAACACCATGGCCTCGTTCACGTCGCCCTCACTCGTGGCACCATCGCCGAAGTAGGTGATGGCGACGGAATCGACCTCATCCCGCTGCACGCCGAGCGCCCACCCTGTGGCGTGCAGGGTCTGCGCGCCGATGATGATCGCCGGGGTCGCCATATTGACCGTGTACGGATCCCAGCCGGACTGGGCGTTGCCACGCCAGACCTTGACGATGTCGGTCAGGTTGACTCCGCGGCAGTAGGCGACGGCGTTCTCGCGGTAGCTCGGAAAGATAAAGTCATCGTCACGCAGGGCACGGGCGGAGCCGACCTGGGCGGCCTCCTGGCCGAGCAGTGGCGGCCACAGTCCGAGTTCACCCTGTCGTTGCAGCGCGGTCGCCTCGGTGTCGATCCGGCGCACCACGACCATGTCGCGGTACAGGGCCAGCAGTGCCAGCCCGTCGAGATCATCGACCCAAGGGTCTAAGTCAGGCCGGGGCATCCGCTCGCCGTCAAGCGAGAGAAGTTGCACCGGTTGAGGGGAGAAATCGATCATGGTTCGCTCCGAGCGTCGTTGCTAAAGTTGGCCTGAGCCTATGTCGACCCCACAGAGAGCACAACCACCGGCGAAAAAAGTGAGCAGAGTGCCCTATTCAGACTTGCCGGACCGTGTTAAAATTTTGCACTATGTACAGCCTTGACAAAACCGACACTCAGCTCCTGCAAGCCCTCTCGGCCGACCCGCGCAGCACCTTCGTCGCCCTCGCCGACACCCTGAGGCTGTCGCGCAATACCGTGCAGGCCCGCATGAAACGTTTGGAAGATTCGGGCGCTTTTCTAGCCTTCGACCGCCGCATCAATCCGGCCGCTCTCGGCTACCCACTGACCGCGTTCATCGAGGTACATGTGCAGCAGAAGCGCCTCGCTCAAATCGTGATCGATCTTGCCAAAATTCCTGAAATCGTGCAAGCGCACGGCATGAGCGGGCAGGCCGATCTGCTCGTACGCGTGGTCTGCACGGATGCCGCCGATCTGTTTCGGATCGATGGCACGATCCTCGCCTGTGATGGGGTCGAGCGCACCGAGACCTCGCTCGCGATGGGCGAGGTCATCCCCTATCGACTCACCCCACTGCTCGACCGACACGCCTGAGCACGGTTTGATCTATTTGCTAAATTCTTCATATAGATATATAAAGAAGTAATGAAGTTAATTGCGCTGGTAGTCTTTCACCTAACCAGACGCGCCGCAGAATCCGTCGCCTGCCCTTCACCCTTCGACTTCGCGCTCCCCATAGAAGGCTCCAGCTTCGTGAACATGCATGCATACCAGGGGCTCCGATGAGCTTTCTTCGATTGGCCACCCTCATTCGCCACGGCGGACGCATCGCCGAACCGGCACCGACCGCCCCGCCCCTGTTTCCCGGAGCCGAAGTCTTCGGTGGCAGCGTGCAGGTGCGCTACATCAACGCCGGCGGCTGCAATGACTGTGCGCTGGAAGTTTCTGCCGCGTTCGGCCCGGTCTATGACGTGGAACGCTACGGCGCCCGTCTGGTGCCTTCACCGCGGCACGCTGACGTGCTGCTCATCGTCGGCAGCGTCACCCGCAATATGGCCGAGCCGTTGCGCCGCACGATCGAGGCCACCCCCACCCCCCGATTTGTCATCGCGGTCGGCGACTGCGCCATCCACGGTGGCGCCTTCCGCGACGGCTACGGTATTGTGGGGCCGGTTTCTGATTTCGTGCACGTCGATATCGAAGTGCCGGGCAGTCCGCCGGAACCGACCGAGATCGTGCAGGCCCTACGCCGGATGACCGGCCGATGACCGGTATCGGAGCGGGGCTTCTGCTGCAACTGGGCCTCGGCGCGCTGGCCGTGGTGACCGCCCTCCTGGCCGCACCGTCTCTGCGGTCGCGAGCCGGCGGCATCCTCTGCACCCTAATCGCCGTGACCGGCTTTATCACCGGTCTCGCCGCGATGCTCGGCGCGACCGGAGGCCTGCTCATTCCCGTGGCCCTGCCGATGGACCCGCTACTGCTGGCCCCCGACCGCCTCGGCGGCCTGTTCATGCTCATCGTGTCGGGTGTCGGCATTCTTGTCTCGATCTACTCGATGAGCTCCACCAGCGGGCCGGACGCGAGCCGCACCGCTTGGGTCGCCATGCCGGTGTTCCTCGTGGGTATGCAGCTGGTGCCGGCCGCGACCGACTCGGTGTCGTTCCTGCTCGCCTGGGAGATCATGACCCTCGGTTCCACGGTACTGCTGCTGGCCGATCACGCCAGCCGCGCCTCGGTCGCCTCAGCCGGCATCTGGTACTCAGCTATGTCGCAGTTGAGCTTCTTCTTCATCCTCGCCGGATTCGCCGTGCTCGCCGCCGCCTCCGGAGGCACCAGCTTCAGCAACCTGCAGGCCATCGAACCCGGCTCCGCGGCAGCAAACGTTGCCTTCGTGCTGCTTCTGCTCGGCTTCGGCGGCAAGGCCGAGCTCGTACCGTTGCACGTCTGGGTTCCCCGGGTGCTTCCAGAAGCCCCGAGCCACGTCTCGGCCGCGATGAGCGGCGCCATGGTCAAGATCGGCGTCTATGGCGGCCTGCTGGTCTGCGTTCGGCTCCTGCCAGACGGCCCGGCCTGGTGGGGCATCGCGATCATGCTGGTCGGCGGGGCGTCAGCGCTCTACGGCATTCTGCAGGCCTCCGTTTCGAGCGACCTCAAGGTGCTGCTCGCCTACTCCACCACCGAAAACATGGGCCTGGTCTTTCTCGGCCTCGGCGCGAGTATGCTGCTGCGCGGCTACGACGCGACGGCGGCAGCGGATGCCGCGCTCGTCGCTGCTCTGCTTCTCGCGGTCAGTCACGCCGCGTTCAAGTCCACGCTGTTCCTCGGTGCTGGCGCCATCATTCATGCCACCGGCGAACGCAACCTCGACCGGCTCGGCGGGCTCGGCGCCCGCATGCCCGTTACCGCTGTCGCCTTCGGCATCGCCAGCCTCGGCGCCGCCGCCATCCCGATCACAAGCGGTTTCGTCGCCGAGTGGATGCTGCTGCAGTCGCTCATTCACGGCGGTCGCCAGGGTGGGGCGGTCGTCTCGATCGCAGCATCCGTTGCCATGCCGATCGCCGTCGCGGTGATCGCCCTGACCGCGGGACTGGCCCTGCTGACCTTCGTCAAGGCCTACGGCATCGCCTTCCTCGCTCGCCCACGCAGTGTAGAGGCAGCGGATGCCCGCGAAGTGCCGTCGCTGATGCGTATTTCACTCGCCCTCGGCGCCCTGTCCGTGCTCGCCCTCGGACTGTTACCCGGACCGATCGCCGCGCTCGTGGCCACCACGGTCAGCTCGGACCCGACGGCCGCGGTGCAAACGGTCGGCCTCGGCGGCGTCTCGCTGCCGGGCATCGGCGCTGTGCTCGACCCGATCATGCTCGTCGTGCTGTCGGCCCTCGTCGCGATCCCGGTGATCGTCGCGATCATCGTCTCGGCCCGTCGGCATCCGCATCGCACCGTCGACCTGCCCTGGGGCGGCGGCGGCTCCAGGGCTCGGCCGCGCATGCAGTACACCGCGACCTCGTATGCCGAGCCGCTGGTTCGAGTCTTCGACGACGTGCTCAAGCCCTCGCGAGACGTACAGGTCACCCACGTGGCTGAGTCCCGTTACCTAGTGGAACACGTGCGGGTCGAACAAACCGTCTCCGACGTGATTGAAACCCGACTGTATCGGCCGGTGCTCAACCTGTTCCAGCGCTACGGCAAAGCCGCTCGCCACGTCGCCAACGGCAGCATTCACCGCTACCTCACCTATTCCTTCGTCGCCCTACTGATCGTCCTGATTGTGGTCTCCCTGTGAACGATATGAGCGCCATCATCATCGCCCTCGTGCAGGTTGTCCTGTTCGTGTTCCTTGCACCACTGCTAATGGGTGTGATCCGGCAGGTGCGAGCCACGATCGAGGGCCGCGCCGGCGCCGGAATCTGGCAGCCCTGGCGGGACCTGCGCAAGTTGCTCGCGAAGAACCCGGTGCGCGGCACCGACAGCAGCTGGATGCTGCGCGTCGGTCCGGTCGCCCTGGTCGTGTCGAGCCTGCTGCTCTGCGTGCTGCTGCCGCTGGTGGGAACCATTCCGTTCGCGCTGATTCCCAGCGACCTGTTCGTCATCGTCTCCATCATGCTGATCGGCGTCGTCGCCCTCGCCCTCGTCGGCCTCGACGGCGGTACCGCCTTCGGCGGCATGGGGTCCAGCCGACACATGACGGTCGCCGCGCTGGTTGAGCCAACCCTGCTGCTCTCGGTCTACGCGTTCTCGATTCCGGCCGGAACCAGCACCCTGTCGGTCATCGTTGAAACCCGACTGCTCTCCCCCGAGCTGATCATCTCGCCGGTCAGCGTGCTGGCCCTCGTCGCGCTGTCGATCGCCATCATGGCCGAGACCGCCCGACTACCCATCGATAACCCCGGCACCCACCTTGAGGTGACCATGCTGCACGAGGCGATGACGCTCGAAGCGAGCGGACGCGACCTCGCCTGGCTCGAAGTCGGCTCCTGGCTGAAGCTGGCCGCCCTGCTCGGCCTGGTCAGCAACCTGATCGTGCCGTGGGGCATCGTCACCGATTTCAGTACCCTGGGCCTCCTAATTGGCGTCGTCTCGATCGCCGTGAAGGTGCTGGTGCTGGGGGTGCTGCTCAGCGTCGGCGAGATCTTTCTCGCCAAGGTACGACTGTTCCAGGTGCCCGAGCTGCTCGCTGGCTCCTTCGCCCTCGCCTTCCTGGCCGTTACCGCCTCTTATCTGGTCGCCTGAGGAGCATCCGTCGTGTTTGAAACTTTCTTTCCCCAACTGATCGGCCTGTGCACCGGAGCCCTGCTGCTGACCAGCGCGCTCATGGTCTGGCGACACTCCCTACTGGCGTCCATCCGTCTGCTCGCGCTGCAGGGCGTGGCCCTGGCCGCGCTTGTGGCCGTGATCGGCATCGCCGAGGGCGAATCCGAACTGGGGCTGGTGTCTCTGCTCATTCTCTCGGTCAAGGGCATCGGCCTGCCCTGGGTGCTCGCGTACCAGTCCAAGGCGTCGATCAAACAGATTCAGGAATCGACCCGACTCAACCCCACGGCCGCTCTGCTCGCCGTCACACTCTTGAGCATCCTCAGCTACGTCGTCGTCAGCCGAGTCTTCGGATTAGGCGACAGCAGCACGGGGCACGCCGCTCCGATCGGGCTCGCCATGGTACTGATCGGCTTTCTGCTGTTGATCAGCCGCCGCCGGGCCCGCTCGCAGCTGATCGGCTTTCTGGTGCTCGACAACGGCATCGCCACCACGACGTTCCTCACCAGCGGCGGTGTGCCGATTCTGCTCGAGTTCGCGGTCTCCCTCGACGTTTTGCTGGTCGTGCTGATTCTGCACGTGTTCACCGGCCGCATGCGCACCAAGTTCGGCGGCACGGCCGTCGATCAGCTCAGAGAGTTGCACGATTGATGTCATTTGTTCTGTGGATTCCCCTGGTCGGCCCGCTCGTCTTCGCAGCCCTGAGCCTGCTGCTGCGCGGCTCATCTCTGCGACGCTTCGTCGGCGTCGCAGCGTCGAGCGCCGTGCTGGTCTCCGGTCTGTTCCTGATCAGCGCCGTCCTGAACGGCGATATCCCCGAAGGCGGCGGCGGAATACTGCGTGCCGACGCCCTCTCGGCCTACATGCTCAGTGTCGTCGGAGCGGTCGGGCTCATCTCCACCTGGGGCGGCCTCAGCAGTGCCGCGTCCAGCCGCACCAAGAACGCCGCCGGCTACGAGGCACTCATCGCCCTGTTCCTGGCCGCGATGTCCCTCGCCGTGCTCGCCGACAGCATCGGCCTGATGTGGGCCGCCGTCGAGGCCACGACCATTGCCACCGCCTTTTTGGTCGGCCACCACCGCACCCGTCGTTCGCTCGAAGCCGCCTGGAAATACGTCATTCTCGGCTCGGTCGGTGTAGCCATCGCGCTGCTCGGGATCGTGCTGATCTACGCCGCCTCGGTCGGCACCGATACCCCGACGCTCTCCTGGATACTCCTCAGCCAGTCCACGCGAGGCCTCGACCCGGCACTCATCACGGCCGGCGGCGCCCTCGCCGTGCTCGGATTCGCTACCAAATCCGGCCTGGCCCCGATGCACAGCTGGCTGCCGGATGCCCACAGCCAGGCCCCAGCTCCGGTTTCCGGCCTCATGTCCGGCGTGCTGCTCTCGGTTGCGCTCTACGCCATCCTGCGCATCCAGTCGATCACCAACCTCGTGATCGGCCCGGAGTTTCTGCGCACCATGCTCAGCATCGCTGGCCTGCTCTCCCTGCTCGTTGCCGCATCCCTGCTCATTCGGCAACGCGATTACAAGCGGATGCTGGCCTACTCCAGCATCGAACACATGGGCCTCATGGCAATCGGTGTGGCCATCGGCCCAGCTGCCCTCCCGTCGGTGTTGCTCTACATTCTCGGCCATGGCCTGATCAAGGCGACCCTGTTCGTCCTCTCCGGACGGATCCTGAAGATCGAGGGCACCCCGGTGATCGCCGATGTGCGGGCCCTGCTGGTGCGACGACCCGGGCTCGCCATCCCGTGGCTGATCGCCATGGCGGCCATCGTAGGCTTTCCCCCGTTCAGCATCTTCTTCTCCGAGGTCGGCATCATCATGGCCGGCTGGTCGGTGGGACTTGGCGGAGTCGTCGGCGCTGCCCTCGTGCTGCTGCTCGTCATCTTCGCCGCCTTCACCCGTCTGACCGTGCAGATGACCATCGGCGCTCCCGCGACCACGGTGCCCCCGAGCCCGCAAGCCTTCACCCCGGACTATTCCACCCATGGGCCGATTTTGCCCATCATTCTGGCCCTGGCGACCACAGCGACGATCGCCTTCGTGGCCGAGCCGGTCGGCACTCTGTTGCTGCAGGCCACAGCCGTTCTGGGAGGTACCAACTGATGCGCGATGAGCGGACCCCTGAAGACCACGCCGCCGACGAGTTAGCCTCAGGCCGCTCCACCGAACGCGGACTGGCCGCCGGCGACGGTGCCGAGCTACGTCACCTCGACCGTTCGAGGCTGGCCACGGCAGCCGGTGCCTTGTTGGATGCCGGCAGCCGTCTGGCCTTGATCGCGTGTCACGAAGACAACGACCAGTTTCGCATCGTATATTCCTTTGTCGGAGCCGACCCCTCACTGCGCGCTGACCTGTCAGTGAGCGTGCCCCGCACGGACGCCTGGATTCCCAGCCTCGCCGAACTGTCATTTTCGGCCGGCAACTTCGAGCGGGAGATTCGCGATCTGTACGGTGTCGAGCCAAGGGATCACCCGCAGCCTCACCGCCTGGTGCGCCACGGCCACTGGCCGCGCGGCTGGTATCCGATGCTCAAGGCCAACTCGGTCGTACCCGAGTTCGAGCCCGACGTGGAATCCTTCCCGTTTGTCCCGGTCGAAGGTCCCGGGGTCTATGAGATCGCCGTCGGACCGATTCACGCCGGGATCATCGAGCCCGGACACTTTCGCTTCTCGGTCGTCGGCGAGACGATCGTGCGCATGGAAGCCCGTCAGTGGTACCTGCACCGCGGAGTCGAGAAGGTCTTCGAGGGCAAGAGCGCCGCCGAGGGCGTGCTGCTCGCCGAGCAAATCAGCGGGGACACTGCCGTCGGCCATTCCCTCGCATTCGTCATGGCTGTCGAGCAGGCCGCTGGCATCGAGGTTTCCGAACCCGACCGGCTATTGCGCGCCCTGCTCTTGGAGCTTGAGCGGCTGTACAACCACGTCACAGACCTGGGCTCGCTCGCCAACGATGTGGGCTTTGGCATCATTGACGCGCGGGCTCAGGGCCTGCGTGAGCAACTCATGCGTATCAACAAGTCAGTCACCGGGCATCGTCTGCTCCGCAGCGCCCTCAGCGTCGGTGGCACCAGGGTCAACGCCCTGCCGAGCTCCGACGATCTGGCGGATATTGCCGCAGCCATGGCCGAACTAGCCGAGATCACGCTCGGCCACGCCATCGTGCGTGGCCGCTTCACCGGCACGGCCCGCCTTTCCCGCGCCCATGCGACCACGCTTGGCACGCTCGGCTATGTCGCCCGAGCTTCCGGCATCGACACCGATGCCCGCCTTGACCATCCGTTCGTCAATCTCGGCGAGGTCTTTCACGTCGTGACCGAGGACGGCGGCGACGTGCTCGCTCGCTACACCGTGCGCGCTCGGGAGGTCGAGGTGTCGACCGCTATCCTGCTCGACCTGCTCAAGCGACTGCAGGGGCGCACGGGCACCGCGCACAGCCTGAACCCGACCTCGGCCGGCACCGGGCTGGCTCTGGTCGAGGCGTGGCGGGGTACGGTAACGCACAGGGTCGAACTCGCCGCCGACGGCACGCTCGCCCGGGTCAAGATCGTCGACCCGTCGTTCCTGAACTGGCCCGCTGTGCCGCAGGCCCTGTCGGAAACAATCGTTCCCGACTTTCCACTCGCGAACAAGAGTTTCAACCTCTCCTACGCCGGCAACGACCTGTAGGCCGCGTCGCGTGAGCTGACCGCGGCGGGCGCGTCTTACTCCTGTTCGAGGTGGCGCAGGAGTGCGTGCGAGTCGGTGAGGCTGGCCAGCACCATGCGCTTGGCCGCGGTCAGCAGCTCCACCGCACCCTGATCGCGCAGGGCATAGAAAATGGAGTTGCCCTCGCGCCGGGTCACTACTACGCCGGCCCGCCGTAACACACCGAGCTGCTGGGACAGGTTGGACAGCTCGCAGCCGAGGGCTTCGGCGAGTGACCCCACCGAACGTTCGCCGGCGACGAGCTGTTCCAAAACCTGCACCCGCAGCGGATGCCCGAGCGCCTTGAACAGGTCGGACTTCAATTGGGCGGCGGGCAAACCAGAGGACAACACAGGTTTAGTATATCGCTACCTAATGATTCTTTCAACTAGATACCCGTCGCTGAATGCTTAACGCTGAATCGGCGCTAACGGACACGCAGCACCCCGTCATGCACGAGGGCGCGAGTGTAACCAAAGCTGTTGCCGAGCGCGTTCGGGTGAAAGTTGGCCGGCGCGTACGGGTTCAGCGGATCAAATGCGAAGTACGGAACCCGCGACCCAACGCCGTGTGCGGCAAATTCCTGCGATGCATCAACAAAGCGGACGCGCGGCGTCGCCATCGCCGCGACGGATCCGACGATAACGGTGTTTAGCGCGTCGGTGGCCCCGTTGAGCATATCGCCCAGCGGGGAGAATCCCGGCTTGAACTGCCGCGGATAGCTGAGCACCACGATCTTCGCCTGCGGCAACGTCGCCGCCACGAGACCGTAGGTGCCCACGAGCTTGGGGGCGAGAACGTTCAGCTGGGCGACACTGTTTTGGATGGTACCGAGGCAGATCGTACTGACCGGGTCGGGCGCACACGCCGCCAAAACGATGTTGGAGCCGGCGTCGATGCCTCCGACGGTCAACGTGACCAGAGCAGTTTCCTTGCTGACCCCGACGAGCTGAGCGGGAACATCCGCTGTGCTGGCCCCGGAACATGCTTTATTCGACACGCGTTTGAAGGGACTGACCAGGTTCGCAAAAATCGGGTAGCTGGCCTGCTTGGAACGCAGGCACGGAGTACCGTCGAGCACGTACGGCGGGGCGCCCTGACCAGACGTGAACGAATCGCCGAGCGCGACGTAACGGGTTGCAGGGGCCTTGACGGCTGGGCCGGCAACCACGGCCGGCCTGGTCGGCGAGGTGTGTGCGAGCGCCGGGGCGCTCACCGCGCCAGTCAGCAGGGCCGCTGTGAGCACAGCGACGGCACTGAGGCGCGGCAGGAATCGTGAAACCAAGCGTTGTTTTGTCATGCGACGAACGTAGACCCCGACATCAGACTCGGCAAGGCGCGTAAATGATCCCCTTCTGCAGCACGCCACAAGGCGGACGCGAGAAGACCCGCACTGCAAGCAGTGCGGGTCTTCCGTCTACCCGACCGACCTGGCGAGAGGTGATCGGGAGATCTGTGGGAGCAAGGTTTTCAGCTAGTACTAGACCTCGGCCGAAGCCTCGGGGCCGGCCGATGACGCGTCGCGGCCCTCGGTATCGGCAGCCTCATCGAGCACCGGAGCGAGCGACAGCTTGCCGCGGTCATCGATCTTCGTGATTTCCACGAGAACCTTCTGGCCGACGCCGAGCACGTCTTCGACGTTCTCAACGCGCTTGCCACCGGCAAGTTTACGCACCTCGGAGATGTGCAGCAGCCCATCCTTGCCCGGGAGCAGCGAAACGAAGGCACCGAACGCGGCGATCTTGACGACGGTTCCGAGGAACTGCTCGCCAACCTCCGGATTGGTCGGGTTCGCGATGGCGTTGACCTGCGCGCGAGCGGCCTCAGCCGACGGTCCGTCAACGGCGCCAATGTACACGGTGCCGTCTTCCTCGATCGAGATGTCAGCACCGGTGGTGTCCTGGATCGAGTTGATCGTCTTGCCCTTCGGGCCGATCAGCTCGCCGATCTTGTCGACCGGGATCTGCACGCTGATGACGCGCGGCGCGGTGGGCGCCATCTCGTCTGGGGCGTCGATCGCGGCGTTCAGCACGGAGAGAATCGTGGTTCGGGCATCCTTCGCCTGCGTCAGCGCGCCAGCCAAAACCGAAGCGGGGATACCGTCGAGCTTGGTGTCGAGCTGGATCGCGGTGATGAATTCGCTCGTACCGGCAACCTTAAAGTCCATGTCGCCGAGAGCGTCTTCGGCACCGAGGATGTCAGTCAGAGCCGCATAACGGGTCTGACCGTCAACGGTGTCGCTGATCAGGCCCATGGCAATGCCAGCGACCGGGGCGCGCAACGGCACCCCGGCGTTCAGTAGCGAGAGAGTCGAAGCGCAGACGGAACCCATCGACGTGGATCCGTTGGAGCTAAGCGCCTCGGAGACCTGACGGATGGCGTAGGGGAACTCCTCACGCGTCGGCAGCACGGGAACCAGGGCACGCTCAGCGAGCGCTCCGTGGCCGATCTCGCGACGCTTCGGCGTTCCGACCCGGCCGGTTTCACCGGTCGAGTAGGGCGGGAAGTTGTAGTTGTGCATGTAACGCTTTTTGGTGACCGGGTTCAGGGAGTCGATCGACTGCTCAAGCTTGAGCATGTTCAGGGTAGTGACACCCAAGATCTGGGTTTCGCCGCGCTGGAAGATGGCCGAACCGTGTACACGCGGGATGACCGCAACCTCGGCGTCGAGCGGACGGATGTCTGCCAGCCCACGACCGTCGATGCGGATGCCCTCGTTGAGTACGCGTGAGCGCACGACAAGCTTGGTGACCGACTTGTAGGCCGCGTTGACCTGGTTGTTGGCGCTCGCATCGAGCTCGCCGGCTTCGACCTGGGCCGCGACGGCAGTCTTGACGGATGCCTTGAGCGCGTCGTCAGCGTTCTGACGTTCGACCTTGTCGGCGATCGTGTAGACCGTCTTGAGCTGGTCGTAGGACAGCGCGGCGACAGCGTCGTAGGTGGCGCTCTGGTACGGCGGGAACAGGGCGAAGTCGGCGGTCGGCTTGGCGGCGGCATCCGCTACCTGCCGCTGCGCGAAGACCAGCTGCTTGATGAACGGCTTGGAAGCCTCGATGCCCTGGGCAACGACGGCTTCGTTTGGCGCGATGGCGCCGCCCTTGATCAGGTTCCACGCGACGTCAGTGGCTTCGGCCTCGATCATCATGATCGCGACGTCCTGCACTCCGGCTGCATCCGTGACCACGCGGCCGGCGACGACCATGCTAAAGACAGCGTCGTCGAGCTGCGAGTGCTTCGGGAAGGCAACCCACTGGCCGCCACCGTTCTCGTCAGGGATGAGGGCGACGCGAACGCCACCGATCGGTCCGGAGAACGGCAGGCCGGCGAGCTGGGTCGACATGGAAGCCGCGTTGATCGCGAGCACGTCGTACAGTTCGTCGGGTTCGATGGCCAGAACGGTGATGACAACCTGGATCTCGTTGCGGAGACCGTCGACGAACGACGGGCGCAACGGCCGGTCGATCAGACGGCAGGTGAGGATCGCGTCGGTCGAGGGACGACCTTCGCGGCGGAAGAAGCTGCCCGGGATGCGGCCGGCAGCGTACATACGCTCTTCAACGTCGATGGTGAGCGGGAAGAAGTCGAAGTTATCCTTCGGCTGCTTGCTGACGCTCGTGGCGGAGAGCAGCATCGTCTCTTCGTCGATGTAAGCGGCGGCAGATCCCTGTGCCTGCTGAGCGAGGCGCCCGGTTTCAAAACGGATGGTGCGCTTGCCGTACTTGCCGTTATCGATAACGGTCTCGACGAACGTGATTTCTGGACCCTCCATGTGGGGGTTTTCTCCTTTAAGTTTGCTTCTCGCCATGCTGGCGATGAAGGCTCGCATGCCCGTATGACAGGCGAGTTGGGCAGCGTGCAATGTCAGCGAGCAGTGTCAGGCAGCGTATTTGCTGGCCACCAGAGGAAACTCACCACCACGCAAACCGTGTTGGAAAATCACCACCGATAACCAGCGTCCTACCTGGCCGCTCCAGATAACTGGCCAATCCGAGGATTGATCTCTGCAATGCTATCAGACCGGCTGACAGGCACTACGTGGCTCAGCGGCCAGCACGGTAGCTCGGGTGCGTCGATGGTGCGTAGAGCGTTCCTGAGTTCGGTGGGTGCGGGTGGATGATCGGCAGTGCAGAGCGCGATGAGAAGCCGGTAATGGACCTTCGTGTAAAGCAGCGGGTCTGCTTTTCTACGTATCGTTCCCCGAGTAAGAAAGGCCGAAGCTCTTATTCACCAGCGGGAAGTCGGGAACCACTCCTCCAAACGCGGCTTCGCTTACTCCTTGCCAATTGACAAAAGACGGGTCACGAACAGCAACGCGCGAGACGACCCCCTCGGCGTTGGTGTGAACGACACAGAGTATCTCGCCGCGCCAGCCTTCGGTACACCCTATGCCCAGGCTATTTCTGCACAATTTAATCGTTTTGTTGGAAGGTATAGGCACAATACTCGACATGCTACTGAGCACCTCGTCGATTATCTTGAAAGAGACACCAACTTCTCGTACCCGCACCCTAAACCGAGCGTACACATCACCGCTGGTCTCGACCGGAACAAGTGTTGAAGGCAGCGTACCGTACCCGGCGTAAGGAAAATCTCGTCGAACGTCCACATCTTGGCCACTCGCTCGGCCGACGGGGCCCATCATGCCAAACCGAGCAGCGACGTCTAGCGTAAGCACGCCAGTACCTTTTAGCCGATTCAATAACGTCACCGTATTTTCGGCAATACTCATAACTTGCTCGAAATCCTTTTCGACAAGAGGCAGCTCAGCCCGCAAGTCCGTGATTTGGGCCCGTGACAGTCTAATCGCCACACCGCCAAACGTGTTAATGCCGCGCAATAGACGACTGCCCGACAACTTATCATTCAGCCGTAATATCGTCTCGCGCATTCTAGCGCCGCCGGCACCGCCAAAGTTAAACCCGGCATCAAGCATAATACCGCCGATATCACCAAAGTGGTTGGCTAGCCGCTCAAGTTCGGAGAATAGGACGCGCGCTTGGCCGTGCTCGGGTGTAACCAATACTCCAGCTAGTGACTCGACTGCTTGGCAATAGGCCAGTGAGTACGAAAATGATGTATCGCCAGCGATTTTTTCTGACAATATAATCTGTCTAGCGAAGGGTAATTGCTCAAACAACTTTTCGCTCCCCTTATGAGCGTAGCCAAGGCGCGGCTCTAGCAGGACGATCTCTTCACCAGCCACACTAAAGCGAAAGTGTCCTGGCTCGATAATGCCGGCATGAATCGGACCGACCGGTATTTCATAGATACCTTCACCGCTCACATCCTGGAATTGGTAGTTACCGCCTGCAGGTTCGGGCCGCGTATCCCACTTAACGTCTTTGCGCAGCGGATGCAGGTTTTCTGGCCAGTTTTCGTGTAGCAGCATGCGCTGCGACGGGCCTCGGCCCGTGACGTGCAGTCCAAACATTTCGCACAGCTTGTTTTCATACCTACCTGCGGCTGGGAGCACATTCGCGATGGTGGCAAATTCGATCGTATCGAGTAACGGCAGCACCGCAACAATAACCGTATGCCGTTTTGTATCGGTAAAAATATAGTACAACCGGAACTCACGATGGTTATCGTGAGTAGCATCTATCATCTTAAATGTCAGATCGTCACTTTCAAGCAGCTGCCTCAACGTCTTGGTAGTTTCCGCCGACTCGATGACAAACTGATGCACAGAGCCATCACTCGTCACATTCGCTATTTGTGTTAGGTAGTCGGGGTATAATTGGTTCATTATAGGTCATACCTCCTGACGGCTTCGTTGATTAAATCGAGCAATGGGGGCGGCAGGTAAAAGCTAAAAACAAGTACCAGCGATAGCAGCACAATAGGCGGGATCAGCAACCACTTATTCGACTTTGCATCCTGCGCTCCCTCTGGCGGATCCCCAAACAACACAGCCGATACCTGCCGGAAAAAGCCGACAAACACCAACGCGACGGCCAGCAGTGCCACAATCGTCACGATCGGATATTGCTTTAAACCGGCCCCGAATATGTACAATTCGGACATAAAAATGCCAAACGGCGGCAGGCCCGTTGCTGCCAAAAACAGCAGCATAAACAAACCAGCTGTGACCGGTACCACTTTCAGGGCGCCGCTAACATTCTTAATCTTGGCCGAATGAAACGACAGCCGCAGGTTACCAGCAGTAAAAAAGAGTCCGGCTTTGATAAGCGAATGATATATCAGGTGTAAAATTGCAGCAAAGGCGCCAAGCCCGCCAAACGCAAAACCAAGTGCCATCAGACCAGCGTGTTCAATACTCGAATATCCCATCATGCGTTTGTAGTTGCGGATCGTCAAAATACTAAAGGCGGCAATGAGAAGCGACAGCACGCCCAATACCATTAGCAGGTGACTACTAAACGCACCCCCAACGGCCGTGTCAGTAATTACCTTGAACTTCAAAATCGTCACCAGTGCAACCGGCAGCAACGCGCCCGACAATAGGGCGCCAACCGGAGCCGGTGATTTACTGTAGGCATCGGGTTTCCAGGCATGCATCGGTGCCAGACCAACTTTAGTGCCAAAGCCAACCAGCACAAATACAAAGGCGACCTTGACGACGCCTGGATCAATCGACTGCGCCTGCTGGAGCAAACTTTGCCAGGTCACAAAGCCATCAAGGCCAGATCGGCTAGTAGCACTAAAGAACAGCAACGCGCCAAAGAACCCGAGCAGCAATCCCGTTGAATTGATAATCAAATATTTCCAGGCGGCCTCGATCGTTGACGGTCTGTCATAAAAGCTAATCAAAAAGGCCGTCGACAGCGTCGTCGCCTCCAGAAAAATCCAAGCTGCAATCGGGTGCGCGGCAGTCACCGATAACAACATGCACGCCATGAATAAATTCACCAGCCCAAAGTACTGCCGGAAGCGCTTGGGACCAATAATTCCCTTCGAGACTTCACGGTCTAAATACGGGGCAGCGTACACACTGGCGGCCAGACCAACGATAGAAATGATCAGCACAGTCAGCGCGCTGAGTGGATCCACCAGCGTAAACAGAGAGGGGATGTAGTCGCCGTCGGAGGCCACTCGCAAACAGAGGGCGACGGCGCCAATCAGCCCCAGCCCATGAGCGATAATGCTGGCGGCAGCGCCCACAACCCGGTTTTTAAACAGCAGGCTCAACAAACTCGCTGTCAATAGTCCACCAACGACAATATATATAATCATATTAATCCTTCAAATGCCGCATGGTCGTGACGACAAGCGAACCCGTATGCCGATACACCATCGACACAAAGACCGTCGCGACCAACATCCAAACAAAGATGTCAAACAGTGTACCCAGCTGCAGCAGTGCGGATTGCTCGAGCCCAGCAATAATGCCAAACGCTACAATACTGTTTTCGAGCGATAGCACGCCCACAATCTGCGACAGTGCACTTTTACGATTGACCATCAAAAATATTGACACCAGCATGGCAGCAATCGCTAGCGCAACATACGTACTATTGCTAGCCGAAAGATCGGTGATCGGCAAAAAAACGTCTGAATTAACAAAAGCCGTAATGAACATAATAACGATCAACGTAACGGGCGTATTAGCGTATGAACTTACCGTAAACTTCACCTTATGACGCGTCACCAGTCGGTTAAAAAAGCGCGGTGCCAGTATCACTTTTACTATTATGGACACGACAATAACCAGAAAAAGTAAAACGGTTGGGTTGGCAAGAAACGACGAAACAAACAGCAGCACCAAGGCTACCGATTGAAGCGCATACAGGCCAGCGACGCCATTGTTTTTTTTAGCCAGGTGCATATAAATGCTAGTCAAATATATGACCGTTATCAAGATCGGGACGAGCAGTGGACTGTTCATAGGACCAACCCAATCGCAACGACGTTCAACACAAACGCCACCAGTAGCAAGTCCGGCAGACGAAAGAAGCGATATTTAGCGATCGTTGACTCTAGAACAGCCAACACGATGTACACAATTGCTACTTTCAAAAGGGTTGAACTAATGCCGAGTAGCACCGACAGCACCGCTTGGTCGTGCGCGATGCCAATCGGAAAAAATAAATTGACCGCCAAAATTGAAAAGATAAGCAGCCGGTTTGCAGCTGCCCATTCCATAAGAGCTAATCGCTTACCAGAAAACTCCAACAACATCGACTCGTGGATCATCGTCAGTTCCAAATGCGTATCAGGATTATCAAACGGATAGCGGCTAGTTTCGGCGAGCAACACGATACAAAAAGCAGCAAAGGCCAACACGATTGGGATCAAAAAGTTGCCGCTACCGGGCGACAGGCCGGCAGACATCACGGCAATATTGGTTGTGCCACTCAGGAACGCTACGGTCAGAATCGAGGAAATGAATGATGCTTCGACGATAGCCGATATCGTCATTTCACGGCTTGACCCAGAACCACCAAATGCGCTGCCGCTGTCCATACCAGCCAGCGCCATAAAGAACGTCCCCAGTGCCAAGGTGTAAACAACCGCCAGCAAATCACTCATCGGTGTGCTGAGCGTTGACGTAAAAATTGGCAGACAGGCACCAACGATAATAGTGACTCCCATGGCGATAAACGGCGCAAATCGAAAGATGAATGACGCGTCCCGGCTAATCACTTCGTCTTTGTAAAACAACTTCCACAAATTTCGGTACGGCTGCAACAGACTGGCACCACGCCGTTTTTGAATTCTTGCCTTCAAGCTATTGATCAGGCCGACGCCAAGTGGCGCCACCAGGGGCACAAACATGATCTGGATAATCCATAGGAGGTAACTCACCAGACACCAACCAATCCGAGCATTACCAGCAACACCACCAAGATGTACAAAATATAGGCATTAATGTTCCCGTTTTGGATACCATTTTTAATCCAGTGAGACAGATGAATAAAGCCGATAAATACTGGACGATACAGATAGCGACGATAGACATCCTGGACGCTCAATGTTACCGAGCGAGAGCGGGGAATCAGGCGGCTGGCGGCGTCTTCGTATTCAACACTGTGCTGTAAACTTGGCTTCAGGAGGCCCCGAAATATGAGGATGATCGAGCGGGCAAAACCAGTTGAGGTGATTTCCATCCGGCTAGTGAGATCCGTTCCACCGTCCCAGGTCCGTCCAGTCGTTACACGCTGCGAACGGTTGATGCCAAACCTGGTAATCGTCCATACCACCAATGGCACCGCGATCAATAGCAGTGATAGCAGCGGTGCCGATACGGTAGCAAAACCCTCCGCGATAGACAGAATATGACCCGATGTGACCGTCACTAGCGTCGCGTGGTCACCAGCCGAAAGAACACCCTGGGCAATCGTTTGCAGCTGGGCGATAATCCATGACGAGCCAACGCCAACAGCCACGCACAGGACCGCCAAACCCGCCATGCCAGCGATCATGACCGCCGAAGCTTCGTGGGCTTTTTCGGCTCGCTGACTGCGCGGCCGGGCCAAAAAAGTGACACCAAAAGCCTTAACGAAACAAGCCACGGCCAGGCCACTGGTGAGTGCCAGGGCGGCAGTGACCCCAATAAACAGCCACTTAATGTAAAAGTCAGTCTGCGCGATACCCTGAAATAGCGCCTGAAATGTCAGCCATTCACTAAAAAAGCCGTTCAGCGGTGGCAACGCCGAAATGGCGATCGAACCCACTAAGAAGAACAACCCGGTGGCTGGCATCAGCTTAATGAGGCCGCCGTATTTTTCCATGTTTCTAGTTCCAGTGGCATGAATGACCGAGCCCGCACTCAAAAATAATAACGACTTAAAGATCGCGTGATTGAGGGTATGAAACAGCGCAGCAGTCAAGGCCAGCACCGCCAACCCTGACATTCCAAGGGCAGAAAATACCAATGCACTGCCCACTCCGAGCAAAATAATACCAATGTTTTCGATGCTGTGATAGGCCAACAGTCGCTTTATGTCGTGCTCGGTCAAAGCATACAAAACCCCCAATACACACGATGCGACCGCAATCACCAACACGACAATGCCCCACCAAAGCGGAGCTGGCTGCAGGACGTCCAAAAAGAGCCGGATCATCATGTAAATTCCTGTTTTTATCATCACCCCAGACATGATCGCCGAGACATGCGACGGGGCAGCTGGATGAGCAGCCGGCAGCCAAATATGGAGTGGAATAATGCCGGCTTTGACGCCGAAGCCAATCAACGCCAGCAAAAATACGCTGTCTTTGATATGCGCCGGCACCGTCGGCATCGCGGCTTGAATAACCGTGAAGTCAAAGCTTCCCGTGTGAACGTAAAGGAGTATAAAGGCTAACAAAATGAAAGCCGTGCCAATATGGGTCATCACCAGGTATAAGAAACCGGCTTTTACGTTTTCGGGGTCATGACGATCGTAGGCCACTAAAAAGTAAGAGGCCAGGGACATGATTTCCCACACGATCAAGAAAAATATGCCGTTTGACGACGTGACTACCAACAGCATCGCCACAATAAACAGGTTGTATAAAAATCCCAAGTACCCGATGTTGTAGCGGCCATAATATTGTTTGATGTAACCGATTCCGTACAGTGAGCAAAAAAACGTTACGATCGAAATTGTCACTAAAAAGAAAGCTGCCAACCTGTCAATGTTCAGTGCGAACGACAGCAACGGAAAACTATCACTGGTAGTCTGGGCCACAAATGTCTGCCCACTCGCCAGCATCGAAACTGCAAATACCAGCGCGGTGACGGACCCGAACAGTGCGAAGGCACTCGACCAGTAATTCGCTAGCCGATCTGACTTTCGGAGCAACACAGCGCCAACTCCACCGATCCCAAACAGGGCCATCGCGGCGATCAACATAGTGGGAGAGGCAAGGGCGCTCATCATGACTGGCCCTTTTGTTTGGGAGCCTTTTTTGCTCCGTCCAAAATCGCCAGCAATGATTGCATAATTACTAATGGCGATGGCGGGTCGCCGGCAATCTGATAATCAACTGGAATAACCTGACTGACGCCGTCAAGCACGGCATAGGAACCTTTATAAATTCCACCGTCGATCGCATCGTCACCCACAGCCACCACCAACTTTGGATGGGGCGTGGCATCATACGCCCGCTTTAATGCTTCGGCCATGTTACGCGTCACCGGCCCAGTCACCAGCAACATGTCGGCGTGGCGCGGAGAGGGGACAAAGTGAATACCGAACCGTTCAATATCATAATAAGCGTTCGTTAAAGCTGCCAGTTCTTGTTCGGTCGCATTGTCAGAACCAGTATCAATCTGTCGTATAGCCAGCGACCCCTTAAATAGCCGTCGCACGTTATCCTGCAAGGCCGAACCAATCACTTCTAGTTCTGGTAGTTGCTGCATAATATGACGGGGTGGCGTCAAGAGCCGAGGTGTCTGAATGATTTTAGATAAAAATTCACGCATGCAAGATTATCGTTATCTCTCGTTAAAGTTCAGGTGACTGCTAACCAAGGACAAGTTCAAGTTCAAAATCAAGAAACAGTGGCACGAGTGCCTACTATGATCTTATCTATTCTGGTCAATTATACACCCGACAGTAGTGTACGGTCAGCGACAACACTTCGGCTGGGTGCTTTCATAATTTGGCTGGGTCAGCGAGGATAACGCAGCAGGCGGTGCCAACGTCAGAATACGAGTATTTTGGGCTATCGACGACCACATCGACAGCTACCTCAACGACGCCTACCTGGCCAAAGCTGCCTAAAACTCGGTACAAGCGCCGGAGTTCTGGCCCCCGAGAAAGCCAGGGTCGTCGTTGTTTTCCAAGACGAGGCGTTCGCCGTGGCAATCGGTCTCAGAAGCCGTTCGTCAGACTGAAGGACGGGTTTACAGCGAGGGGGTCGCGCACCGCGGTGGAGCGATCGGATCGCTCGATCAGACGGTCAGCGGTCGCCCGGGCGAGCTCGTCGGCCAGCATCCGAGTGGATGACGGCGGGCTCAGTCCCGCAGTAACCACCGCGATGGTGCGGGTCGTTGGGGCCATGACTAAGCCAGCTTCGCCGACGCGGACAGCCCGGAGGCTGCCCCGGTGCGCGAACCGGTGGCGGGAGCTGCGGCATCCGTTTTCGCTGCTTCCGCGACCAACGAAGCATGGGTCGGGCCAGCGGGCACGGCGGCCGAGCGATTCTGCGCGAACTCGCGGCGGAGCACCGGCACGACCTCTTCGCCCAGAAGGTCGAGCTGTTCCAGCACGGTCTTCAGCGGCAGGCCGGCGTGATCCATGAGGAAGAGCTGGCGTTGGTAGTCGCCGACGTAGTCGCGAAAACCGAGGGTGCGGTCAATGATCTGCTGCGGGCTGCCGACGGTGAGCGGGGTTTGCTCGGTGAAGTCTTCCAGCGACGGGCCGTGTCCGTAGACGGGTGCGTTATCGAAGTAGGGGCGAAATTCGTTCACCGCGTCCTGGGAATTCTTACACATGAAGACCTGGCCACCAAGACCGACGATGGCCTGCTCGGCCGTGCCGTGCCCGTAGTGCTCAAACCGCTCGCGGTAGTAGCCGACCATTTTCTCGGTGTGACTAGCCGGCCAGAAGATGTGATTGGCGAAAAAGCCATCCCCGTAGAAGGCGGCCTGCTCGGCGATTTCCGGGCTGCGGATGCTGCCGTGCCAGACGAAGGGCGGCACACCATCGAGGGGTCGCGGCGTCGATTGAAAACCCTGCAGCGGGGTGCGAAACTGGCCTTCCCAATTCACCACGTCTTCACGCCAGAGTTTACGCAGCAGCGCATAGTTCTCCAGAGCCAGCGGAATACCCTGGCGGATATCCTGGCCAAACCACGGGTACACCGGGCCGGTGTTACCGCGACCGAGCACGAGGTCGACCCGACCCTCCGACAGGTGCTGCAGCATCGCGTAGTCCTCGGAGATCTTCACCGGGTCGTTGGTCGTGATCAGGGTGGTCGCCGTTGAGAGGATGATGCGGCTCGTTTTTGCTGCGATGTAACCCAGCATCGTGGTCGGAGACGACGGCACGAAGGGTGGATTGTGGTGTTCACCGGTGGCGAAGACGTCGAGGCCGACTTCTTCGACTTTCTGGGCGATCGAGACCATTGCGGAGATGCGTTCGTGCTCGGACGGTTCCCGCCCGGTCGTGGGGTCAACGGTACGATCGCCGACGGTGAAGATTCCGAACTGCATGCCAGCCTCCAGAAAAACAATGCGTTTGCATTGATATTACCAGTAACCGCCGTCTGGTCGCCCGTATTCCCGGCACGAGTGCGCCCCGAACTGGTGCCATGAGAATGGGTGGCACAGGTTCCGGTGTCGGGCAGAGTGTTAGTGACTGAAATGGGGATGCACTGATGCAGGGACTCGCGCGAGTGGCGGCAGCCGGAATAATGCGCGCCTGGGCCGCGATCAGCATGCAGGGCAGCGTCACCATTCCGCAGCCCAGCGACACCCCGGAGGCCCACTCCCCCGGCATCGACAGCGATCGCATTCTCGTGCTCGGCAGCGGGCCGGCCGCCGGCTGGGGCGTCAGCAGCCACGACCTCGCGTTGCCCGGTTCGCTCGCTCGCGCACTATCGGGGCGCACGCAGCGCGGAGCAGACGTCGTCCTCATCGCGAGCTCGATCGGGCTGCTGGCCTCCGCTCAGGTACAACTGCGCGGGGCCGACCTTCGGCGCCTCGATGCGGTCGTCGTCATTCTGGGCGTCGGTGACGCGCTGCATCTCACGGCCGAACGAACGTGGCAGGCCGATCTCACTCGGCTGCTGAATTTTCTCGAGCGACACACGAATGACAGTGCCTACATTTATGTTCAAGGCATCCAACCCATTCGCGCCATTCCAATCTTCAACAGCCTCGGCGGAACGATCGCTGATCGGCACGCCCGGTCGCTCGACACGATCACCGAACAGGTCTGCCTGTCGATGCGTCGCTCCGTTTTCGTCCCCGTGACGGACGCCGAGTTTCTGGCCTCCACTGGTCTGTCGGATTCAACCGATTATCGACACTGGGGCGAATTGCTGGCCGAGAAGATGGCGGGGCGTCTGGACGTCGTGCAGCGCAGCCCTTATCCGGTACCGCTCGGATCCACCGACGCGCCGTCCCGGACGGCGCCCATTCGCGGCGATGGCCAGCGCCGACTCAAACGCGGCTGTGATACCCGGTTGGATCATATTGTGGCGCTGGCGCAGCAGTCTTTCGGTACGGCATCCGCTCTCTTCGCTATTCGGGAAAATAATCGCCTGCAGATTCGGTCGAGCACCGGCCCAGCCCTGTACAGCCCGGCCTGGAACGATTCGATGTCGGCGATGGTCGTGCGCGCACGCGGTGCCGTCATCGTGCCCGACACGCTCGCCGATCACCGCTGGCGGCGCAAGGCCTACGTCACCGGCGCACCACACATGCGTTTCTATGCCGGATTCCCCATCGAAGCAGCCTCGGGTGAGCGCATCGGCGCGCTCGGCGTGTTTGATCCGGAACCGCGCGCGGATTCCGGGGTCGATGCCGTCCTGCTGCGCCAGCTCGCCCTCATGATTCAGGAAGAGATGCACGCGAAAGGCGAGTTCGCCAGCTAGCCTACGGGCTTTGTCGCGCCGCCAACTTCGACTCGAACCGCCTCGGTAGCAGCCGCACGCTGCTTGATGCCGAGCACGGAGTGGCGGCGACCGTAGGCGAAGTAGACGAGCAAGCCGACGACCAGCCACACCGCGAACCGTACCCAGGTGAGGGTCGTGAGGTTGAGCATCAGCCAGCCGCAAAGCACGGCCGACAGGATCGGCAGCACCGGCGAGAACGGAACCTTGAACGCGCGCGGCAGGTCGGGGCGCTTCTTGCGCAGCACGACGACGGCAATGCTCACGAGCACGAAGGCCGACAGCGTGCCGATGTTGATCATCTCTTCGAGCACCCCCACGTCGGTGAGCCCCGCGATGAGCGCGACGACGGTGCCGGAAATGATCTGAATGCGAGCCGGCGTGCGTCGCTTCTCGCTCGTGACGCTGAGCCAGCGCGGCAGCAGGCCGTCGCGGCTCATAGCGAACAGCACGCGGGACAGGCCAAGCAAGAGCACCATGATCACGGTAGTGAGGCCGACCAGGATTCCGATCGAGATAACCTGAGCGGCCCAGCCGGCGCCGACCGCAACGAACGCGGTCGCGAGGGAAGCGTTTGGGTCGTCGGCCAGTACGGTGTACGGCACCATGCCGGTGAGGACGAGGCTGACGCCGAGATAGAGCACCGTGACAATGGTCAGGCCGGCGAAGATTCCCCGCGGCAGGGTCTTCTGCGGGTTTTTGACCTCTTCGGCGCTCGTGGCGACCACGTCGAAGCCAATGAACGCGAAGAACACGAGGGACGCACCGGCCAACAGTCCGAACAGGCCGTACTGGGCGGGAGCCGCACCGGTCATGAAGGAGAACAGGGACTGCATCCAGACGTCGCCCTCTCCGCCGGTCGAGGGGACTTCGGCCGGAATGAACGGCGTGTAGTTAGCAGTGTTGATGAAGAACGCGCCGACGATGATGACGAAGACTACGATTGCGACCTTGATGATCGTGAAGACGCTGGCAACGCGGGCAGAGAGCTGAGTGCCGAGTACGAGCAGTGCGGTGAAGATGGCGACGATGACGAAAGCTCCCCAACTGACGTCGAGGCCGAGTACTGGGATCGTCGCTGGAATGTTCCAGCCGGCCAGGTCGAACACTGTGCTGAGGTAGATGCCCCAGTACTTGGCGATGACGGCGGCCGCCGTGAGCATCTCGAGAATGAGGTCCCAGCCGATGATCCAGGCGAGCAGCTCGCCGAGGGTCGCGTAGGTGAAGGTGTACGCAGACCCGGCGACGGGCACGGCCGAGGCGAACTCGGCGTAACACATGATCGCGAGCGCGCAGGTGAAAGCTGCGAGCAGAAAGGCCAGGGTGACCGACGGTCCGGCATAGCTGCCGGCAGCCTTGGCGCCGACCGAGAAGATTCCCGCTCCGACGGCGACTGCAACGCCCATGATCATGAGGTCCCAGGTGCTAAGGGTGCGTTTGAGGCTGTGGCCCTTTTCCAGCGAGTCTGCTATGGAATCTTCAATACTCTTGGTGCGCCTAAGACTCATGCTGATATCCGTTCGTTATTGCCGACCGCTCATGTTAGCAAGCCGCCGTTCTACACCCGTTCGTCGGCGGCACGCACAACGGGCCGCCACCTGAAAAGGTGACGACCCGTTGTGAAGAAGTTCGCGTTATCAACGCTGCATTCGCTACGTGCAAATAAACTGCACGGAATTAGCGACGCAGGCCGAGGCTGCCGATCAGTGTGCGATACCGAGTGATGTCGATGTCCGACAGGTAACCGAGCAGACGGCGACGCTGACCAACCATAAGAAGCAGACCACGACGTGAGTGGTGGTCGTGCTTGTGCTCTTTCAAGTGCTCCGTGAGGTCAAGAATGCGCTGCGTGAGCATTGCAATCTGAACTTCCGGGGACCCGGTGTCGCCTGGGTGGGTAGCGTACTTTTCGATGATCGCCTTCTTAGCATCTGGTTCGAGTGCCATAAAGTGGGATCCCCTTTCTCTCACTGCGCGGTGCCCTTGGCAGGATGCCTGAGCTCTCTTTATCCGCGGCCGTTGAACGGCAACCTTCATACTTTAGCAGAGTCAGCGCCCCCCGCAGTCAGCGGAGCGAACGCAGTGTGTGGTTCACCCGGTCTGTTCCAGCCCGCTCATAGCGCTACAGTGGGGGAATAATCGAGGAGGTGCACGAACATGGGTACGTTGCTGTACGGCAATCCGGGCATCGTGACCACCTTCGACGATCGTACCCTCATGCATCTGCAAATCGTGATCAGCACCAAGCTGCGGCGCCGGGAGAGTTTCATTTTCACCTGGTCCGATTCCGCCGACGAGGGAAGCGGTCGCAGCGCCATCTGGCTCGACCCGACGAGCACGCTGTACTACCGATATTTTGGCAGTCGAACCCCGTCGATCAACCGGGACTGGATCGAAGCCCTCATGCTCTCGGCCAACAGTGCCGGCGGCCTGGTGTTCATCGCCGAGCCGACACCGTCGCCCTCGCCGCCGCCGAGCATCAGCGCGAAAACGCGGCGCTAAGCGTCTGGGGCTATACCGCACTGAGGGCGATGATACCCAGTGCGTCGGCCAGCGACGCCAGAAAATGGTTCGCGCTGTCGATGGTGAGACAGAGCGGCGGCTTGATCTTGAGCACGTTTTTGAAGTCGCCGGTGGGCTGCACGATGCAGCCCCGCAGCAGGAGTTCGTCGCAGAGCCGGGCGGCGGCGCCGGTCGCCGGCGTGAAGGCGGCCCGGTTGCTGACTAGCTCGACGCCGAGATAGAGCCCCATGCCGTAGACAGCCCCGACCAGATCGAATCGTTCGCCCAGCTGTTCGAGGCCCTGTTTCAGGTAGCGGCCGACGACCTCGGCGTTCTGCTGCAGGCCTTCGTCACGCATGATGTCGAGCACGGTCAGGCCGATGCGGCAGCTCAACGGGCTGCCGCCGGCCGAGGAGAAGAACGGCCCATCTTCGGCAAAGTGCTCGGCAATGTCGCGACGGGTGATGACCGCGCCGAGCGGATGCCCGTTGCCCATCGCCTTGGCAATCGTGATGATGTCGGGAACCACCCGTTGTTGCTCGGTCCCCCAGAAGTGCTTGCCGAGCCGGGCGTAGCTCACCTGCACCTCGTCGGCGATGCAGAGTGCGCCGCGGGCGCGCATCCGCTCGTAGACGCCGGTCAGGTAGCCGTCGGGCAACAACACGCCGCCGGCATTGCCGAACACGGGTTCAGCGATGAACGCTGCTACCGTGCGCCCATCGTCGGCGAGGAGCTGGAGGTCGCCATCGAGATCGTCGAGGTACAGCGGGGCCGAGTCGGCGCCCCGATACTTGCCACGGACGGCGTTCGGAGCCTCGACCAGATGCACCCAGTCGGGGCGAGTTTCGAACGCCCGGGGATTGTCGGCCACCGAAGAGGAGACGGCATCCGCCGCCAGCGACCAGCCATGATACGCCTCCCGCACCGCCAGCACGGTGTCGTGGCCGGTGTAACTGAGGGCCAGGCGCAGGGCGAGATCGACGGCCTCGGTTCCGCTGTTGACCAGAAAGACGGTGTCTAGCGGGTCGGGTGCGAGCTCGGCGAGGCGTTCGGTGAATCGCACGAGCTCCTCGTAATGAAACCGGGAGTTGGTGTTGAGCAGCGACCATTGGCTGCGCGCGGCCTCGGCAATACGCGGGTGCCCATGTCCGACGGTCGTGACGTTGTTGACCATGTCGACGTAGGCCTGGCCATGAGTATCGATGAGGTGGTGCTGCCAGCCACGTTCAATCTGGGGCGGGGCCTCGTAATAGTGTTCCTGCACGCGCGCAAAGGACTCGTCCCGACGCTGCAGCAGGGCACCGGCATCGACCAGTGGTCGGGCAGTTTCCAGCCCGAGCAGCGCTGACGGGTCGGGGCAGACCCGCTGCCAGAGCGCCGCGTGTGACGGTGCGACGAAGAACGGCGGGCGGATGCCGCGGAGTCGACTGGTCTGCAGGGTCACGCGGGCCACTGCGCTGGAGTGGCGTGCATCAGCCGAACTGGCCGGAACGGTACCGAGAATCGTTCCGGCATCGATAGTCTGGCCGGCCAGGGCTGCCGCGTCGATACCGGTCAGCCACAGGTCGAAGTGGCCGGCCTCGAGCCGCACAGTGTCGGAATCGACGACCATAACGGTCCCCGCGATCGGCGCGGTAATCTGGCTGCTGGCCGGCAGAAACACCTCGACACCGAGGACCAGGGTGACCGATTCCTCGGCCGTGTTGATGCGCGTTTGGGAGAGCCGGTATTCGCCGTAGCGGGTGACGGCGTGGCCGAGCTGGGCTGCAACATCCGCTGCAATGCGCGCATCAATGCCCGGTTCCAGCCAGACTCCGGCGTCGTAACCGGCGCTCGTCACGGACAGGTCGATGATGACCGCGGGATCGAGCGGCCCAGCCAGGGGGTGTTCGGTTGTCACGATGGGGGCGCCGGTGCCCGTCAGCGTGAACCGGATGAGGGCTTCAACCTCGGCGCCATCGAGATCGGCGGCTGTTTCGAAGGCGCGCCACTCGCGGGCGCGGTTCGCGTCGGCGTAGTCGTTGTCACCGTCCAGCCGCACCTGTTGTTCACCGCTCACGACGAGCACCGCGCTGCGCAACACGATCAGCGGCCAGAGCGCGCTGATTTCCCCCTCGGTCAGCGGGACACTCGCTGCGAACGCCTCGATCGTGTCGAGGATGGCGAGCGGATGCTGCGGGCTGCGGTACAGCACGCAGACGCAGGTCGCGGCCAGCTCGGCCACGAGCCAGCCCAGCGCCACGTCGCCGAAGTCGATGACTCCGGTGATCGTGTCTGCCGTGTCATCGCGCGACACGACGTTGTCGTCGGTCAGGTCACCGTGAATGGTCTGCACCCGCAGGTCGGCCGCGACCGGCGCGAGCTGCTGCCGTGCCGCGCTGGTCACCTCCCGGAGGCGATCGCGGTGGCTATCGTCGTCGACGAAGTGCAGGAGCACGTCGATGACTTCGCCGCCGCGGCGCAGGTCCCACTGCAGAACGCGGTCGGTTCCGGGGTGCTCGAAGTCATGGAGGCCACGCGCAATCCGGCCGGCTACATCGCCGAGCGAGCGGATCTGCACGTCCGACAGGCGGAGTGAGTCGGTCAGCGGCTGCCCGTGCACGTAGGTCAGGAGGCGCAGATCGAGGGTCTGTCCGTCGAGGGTGACGCGCTGGATCTCGCTGCCGTCGATCCCCTTGAGCGCCGCTGGCAGGTCGAGTCCCAAGACGCGCAGGTGGGCCAGGGCGGCGTTTTGCGCCTCGAGTTCGATCGGGGCGATGGCCGGATTGGAGACCTTGAGAACGAGCGTGGCGGCATCCGATTTGATACGAAAATTACGGTCCTGGTGGCTGCCGAGCTCCGTGATGGTGCCTGTCACGCCGAACCGGGCACGCCCGAGCTCGGCCGCCTGGTCGAGCGTCAGTCGCGG
The DNA here is from genome assembly GCF_002929805.1 of Cryobacterium sp. Y50. Lineage (GTDB taxonomy): Bacteria > Actinomycetota > Actinomycetes > Actinomycetales > Microbacteriaceae > Cryobacterium. The sequence continues at coordinate 113,197 of NZ_PJJM01000102.1, forward strand.
GCGCGGCAGGTGAAATGGACTCGGCACGGTCATGGTTCTCCAGTCATACGGGTGGCAGCTGCGGCGCGCTAACGCTGCAGATCAGCGCTTGCGAACGCGCCGCTTCGGCGGAATGGCGCCCGGGGCGTTCGGGGTGTTCCAAGCCTTGGCGATGGCCCAGGCGACGGCAGCGATCGGCACCGAGAGCACGGCACCGACGATGCCGCCGAGAATGGTTCCAGCGGTCAGGCCGACGAGAATGACAAGCGGATGCAGCTTGAGTGACTGCGCCATGACGACCGGCTGAAGAAAGTTGCCCTCGAGCTGGTTGACAGCGACCACGATGATGAGCACGATGAGCGCCACGACCGGGCCGCTCGCGACCAGGGCAACGAGCGCGGCGAGCACACCGGCCGCCGTCGCTCCGATCAGCGGAACGAACGCTCCGAGGAAAACGATGACCGCGAGCGGCAGGGCGAGCGGCACCTGCAAAATTGCCAGGCCGATGCCGATCGCGGTGGCGTCGACGGCGGCAACGATCGCGGTGCCACGCACGTACCCGCCCAGCACGCGCAGAGAAGTGTGACCGATGCGTCGGCCACGGGCTAGGCGCTCGCCCTTGAACGGACTCAGGAAGAAGTTCCAGATCTGTCCGCCATCCTTGAGAAAGAAGAACAGGATAACCACGAGAAGTACGGCGCCTGTGATCAATTCGAAGACAGCGGAGGCCCCGGCGAGCGCCCCGGTGCCAAATTGGCTGCTGGTGAGAAAGTCGACGACGCCATCGCGGGCGTCGGTGATCTGCTGCTCGTCGATCTGGATCGGTCCGTCGATGAGGAACTGCTGCAGCGTGTCGATGCCCTCGGAGGCCGAGGAGAACAGCTCGTCCCACTGGTCGCGCACCGCGAAGACGATGAGCGTGATGATTCCGCCGAACACGGCGATGCCGCCGAGCAGGGTGATCCAGGTGGCCAGGATCGCGGCGACACCGCGCTTGCGCAGGCCGTTGATCACCGGGCTGAGCGCCGAGGCGAGGATGATGGCGATCAATACCGGGATGACGACGAGCTTGAGCTGCACGAGTCCGTAGATGACGGCGGACGCGAGCACGATGACGAGCAGAATTTGCCCGCTGCGCAGGCCGAGCCAGCCGAGCCGGTCGTTCAGCGGAGTGCGAGGTGCCAGGGGCGTGGGGTCGTCATGTGCGCGCATGCACCCAGCCTAGACAGGCATCGGGCAGAAACCCCGATCGACCGGCCACTTCGTTGCCTCCGGCCGGGACAACTGCGGAGATTAACGTGACTATGTCAATTTCGGATCGTTTCGGGGGGCTACCGCGGAATCTCCGCCGCGGCGGCGTACAGGGAGGGTCTCAGAAACCGTGTCGACGGTTGAGGGTTGCCGCGACCGCCTCCAGCACGGCTTCGTCGCCGGCATAGATTCCACTGGCGCGTGGCCAGTGAGTGATCACGTCGGTGAAACCGAGGTCGGCAGCGCGGCCGACGGCATCCTCGAATGCATTCATGCTCTGCAGGGAATATGTTCCGCCGCTGTCGAGTGAGAGGTAACGGTCGATGGTGGCCGGGTCCCGGCCTTCGGCGGTCGCCACGTCGTTCAGCCGGTGCGCGAGGCCGCGCACGCCATCCCACCAGGCCTCCCCCGTTGATCCTTCCTGGCCGGTCGTCACCCAGCCCTGGCCGAACCGACTGACCAGTCCGAGACCCTTGGGGCCGTTGGCGGCGATGACGAACGGCACGCGTTGGCGCACAGGGGCAGCCGACTCGGGCAGCACCATGCGCGCATTGACGGCCGAGTACCAGTCACCAGCGAAACTGATTCCCGCGGTGGAACCCGGCTCCTCGCCGCGCAGCAAGAGGTCGAGGTCGGTGACGAATTCGGCGAACCGTTCGTGCCGCTGCCGCGGCGTGTACTCCGGCTGGCCCAGAACTGTGGCATCGAACCCGGTGCCGCCCGACCCGATACCGAGCAGGAACCGTGCGTTCGACACGTCGTCGACCGTCGCTATGTCCCGGGCGAACGGCACCGGATGCCGAAAATTCGGTGAGGAGACAAAGGTACCCAGAGCGATGCGTTCGGTCGCGGCCGCCGCGGCGGTCAGGGTGGGAATAGTCGCATTCCAGGGTTCGTCGGCGAGCGACCGCCAGGACAGGTGATCGTAAGTCCAGGCGTGGTCGAAGCCGTACTGCTCGGCACCGAGCCACTTCTTGCGTGCACGCGGCCACGGGTCTTGCGGAAGAATGACGATTCCAAAGCGCATGAGGCGAGTCTATTCAGCGGGGCGCTTCGGCACTGTTGCAATGTCGGTGCCCGGTGCCAGACTCTGCACATGGACACTCCGCAGATTCAATCGCCGCTGATCCCCCGCTACTGCACGATCGTGCCGCCGTACCTGCTGACACGATTGGCGCAACTTGCCGATCCCAAATTCGCGCGGGCCGCAGCTGCCGCCAGGGATTCGCTGCTGCGAGACTCGCGGATACGGCGATTGCGCGACGGGGCGCATCCACTGGCCCACCCGGGTGCGCGCAGCCTGCCGACCCGCACACCGGGGGAATCTGATCGCACCATTTCGGATGCCGGTGGCCTCGAACGCCTGCCCGGTCGGCAGGTGCGTACGGAGGGGCAGCCCGCCGGAACGGACCCGGCGGTGACCGAGTCGTATGACAGCCTCGGAGCCACCCAGGCGATGTACTGGAACCAGTTTGGACGCGACAGTATCGATAACGGCGGTATGCCGATGGATGCCACGGTGCACTATGGCCAAAAATACGACAACGCCTTTTGGGACGGAGAACGCATGGTGTTCGGCGACGGAGATGGCCAGGTTTTCAACCGGTTCACCATTTCGCCGAGTGTGATCGGTCACGAGCTCACGCACGGAGTCACCCAATTTACGGCGAACCTGAAGTACCAGGGGCAGTCCGGCGCGCTCAACGAGTCCATCTCCGATGTGTTCGGCGCGCTCGTCGAGCAAAATCTGCGGGGACAGTCGACCAGTGCGGCCAGCTGGCTGATCGGCGAGGGCCTGTTCACCGAGCAGGTCGAGGGCATCGCCCTGCGCTCGATGAAAGCGCCCGGCACGGCGTACAACGATGATGTGCTCGGCAAGGATCCGCAGCCGGACAGCATGGCCGGTTACGTCGAGACGGACGACGACAACGGTGGGGTGCACCTCAATTCGGGCATTCCCAACCGCGCTTTCTACCTGGTCGCAGAGGCCATCGGCGGCAACGCCTGGAAAACGCCGGGCCGCATTTGGTATGAGACGCTCACCGGAACGGCGCTTCGTCCACAGAGCGATTTTGCTGCCTTCGCGGCTGCGACGGCGGATACCGCGGCTCGCCTCTACGGAAACGGTTCGACCGCCCACGACGCGGTCTTGCGGGCCTGGGCCACGGTCGGGGTAGTGGCCGCCGTTCCCTCGCCGTCGCCCAGCACGATCGGCACTCCGAGCGCCCCTGGTATCTCCCTGCCGCCAGCGTATTCGACCCCGTTGGTCGACCCGCTGACACCGCCTCCGTCTGGGCCGCAGCGCGGGCCGATCGCAGGGCAACCAGGGGGGTAACCTTTCGGTATGAAAGTCATTGTGTCGCGCAGCGGCGGGATGGCCGGGATCCGCCTCACCTGGGAAGTCCGGGTTGAAGAGCAACCCGACCCCGCAATCTGGGCGGATTTTCTCGATTCGCTGCCCTGGGACGACGTCACCGACAGCGTGGCAACTGTAGACCGGTTCGCTTATCGCATTCGATGCGCCCCGCACGAGGTGGTGCTCGCCGAGCCCGAGGTAAACGGTCCGTGGCGCGACCTAGTCAACCGCGTCAAGGCCGCCAACGGAATGTAGGCGGCCCTGACCCGGCGGTGGTGCTGGTTATTCTTTCGAGCGACGGCCCCATCGGGGGCGACGGGCCGGATCGTCGATCAGCGCAGCCTCGATGTGGCCGTCGACCTGATCGCCGAAGTGGTCGTCGAAGTTCTCCTCGAGGTGCGCGGTCACCGTCTTGCCGATGCGGCGGGCCATCTCCTCACGACGCTGACGCCGTTCGGCACTGACCAGAACCTCGTGTTCGACGCGGAACGCTTTGTAGGTGGCAATACACATACCGATCATGACGATGCTGACCGGTATCGCGGTCAGAATTGCGCCGGTTTGCAAGGCAGCGAGCCCGCCGGCCAGCAGCAGGGCGATCGCGACGATTCCGCCGAGGCTCGCCCACATGATGCGGCTCCACTTGGGCGGGTTAGTGTCGCCGCCCGAGGCGAGCATGTCGATCACGAGCGAACCAGAGTCGGCCGAGGTGATGAAGAAGATCGCCACCACGATGACCGCGATAACCGAGAGGATGCCGCCAAGCGGTAGCTGGCCGAGGAAGTTGAACAGCACGTTCTCGGAGATGATGCCGACAGCTGGGTCGAAGAGCCCTCCGCCGTCGCCCTCCCAGGCGAGGCGGATGGCGCTGCCGCCCATAACGGCGAACCAGACGAAGGTGACTAGGGTAGGCACGAGCAGCACGCCGGCGATGAACTCACGCACGGTACGGCCGCGCGAAATGCGTGCGATGAAAACACCGACGAACGGCGCCCAGGAGATCCACCAGCCCCAGTAGAAGATTGTCCAGGCGCCCTGCCAGTCGATTCCCGCCTGGCCGGTGAAAGAACCGGCGTCGAAGGTGAGGCCGACGACGTTTTGAAAATACCCGCCGATGGACTCGACGAGTAGGCGGAACAGGTAGAGCGTGGGGCCGAGGGCCAGTACAGCGATCAGCAGCAGCCCGGCCATACCGAGGTTGATATTAGAGAGCCACTTGATGCCCTTGCCGACTCCACTCACCACGGAGACGGTGGCGATGGCGATGATGACGATGATGAGCACGACGAGGAGGGTGTTGTTGACGTCTCCCACGACGCCGAGGTAGCTCAGGCCGGCCGCAATCTGCTTGACCCCGAGTCCGAGTGAGGTAGCCACGCCGAACAGAGTTCCGACGATGGCGATGACGTCGATGGCGTCACCGAGGCGGCCCTTGACCCGGTCCCCGAGCAGCGGCTCCAGCGCCCAACGGATGGATACCGGGCGTCCCTTGCGGTGGATGGAGTAGGCGAGAGCGAGCCCGACAACGGCGTAGATGGCCCAGGCATGAAAGCCCCAGTGCAAAAAGGTCTGCGACATGGCAGCCGCAGCCAGCTCCCGCGAGTCTCCGGTCACGCCCGGCTTGGGGTCGGTGAAGAACGTGAGGGGCTCAGCCGCTCCCCAGAAGACGAGGCCGATACCCATGCCAGCGGCGAAGAGCATCGCAAACCAGCTCATGATGCCAAATTCCGGCTTGTCGTCATCCTGCCCGAGCTTGATGTCGCCGAAACGGCTCGCGCCCATCCAAATGGCGAATACCACGAAGGCGGCCACAATGACCATGTAGTACGGTCCGAGACCGGCGACGACCCAACCCTGCAGCAGGGCAAGCACGCTGCCGGTGCGTACCGGGAAGGCGATGGCGACGATCACGACGGCCAGAATGATTCCGAGAGCCGGATAAAACACTCGAGGTGCCGGAATAACAAATCGTCGGGGTCGATGGGGGCTGATTTTCGGCGTTTTCGCCGGTACGTCGGGTAGTGCACTCACGGTGAACCTTCTCAAAGAATAGATTGTGCCGCACGATAGAAACCGTTGCTGCGCCGCCAGGTAGGTACCCCGCTGGGCAAAATTCCAGCTTACCGGTAAAGCGTGCCGCAAAGGGGGGAGCAGGAGATTTTCTCAGGGACAGGCCGACTTTTACCGTTGTACCCCTCGATCTGAGCGCCGGACCGTGTGACTATAGACCATGACCAACGACGATGTCGACGCCACCCACAACCCCGTGCACAGCCTCACGGAAGACGAGTGCTGGGATGCACTGCTCTCGGCGAGCCTGGGCCGCCTCGCTGTCGCCATCGGCGGCGTTGCCGACATTTTTCCAGTGAATTTCGTCGCGGCCGATCGTCGACTGCTATTTCGCACGGCGGCCGGCACCAAACTTTTGGAACTGACCGTGAACCACACGGTGGCCTTTGAAACGGATGGCGTGGGTCGCGACGAAGCATGGAGCGTCGTCGTGCACGGAACGGCACGGGCGCTCGAGTCCCAGCGTGCGATTGACGCGGCCGCCACCCTGCTGCTTCGGCCCCTGATTCCCACGGTCAAGCCGACCTTCGTCGAAATCGTGCCCACCACGATCACCGGGCGGCGGTTCACACTCGGCCCGGAACCCACAACGGCGCTGATGTAGAACCGGTGGCCGGGCGCAGTACCGTTGAGGTGCGCCCTTTGTCATCCAACCGGGGGAACAGGAGTGCCGTGCCCGCCATGCTCAACCTGACCGTGCATGTAAAGCCGGGCAGCCGCAAGGGCCCTCTCGTGGTCGACGATGCCGAGAGCACTCCGGAACACGCCTCCGTGACGGTCTTTCTGCAGCAGCGCGCGGTGGAGGGCGCTGCCAACGATGCCCTGGTCGCGCTGCTGGCCAAGCATTTCAAGGTGCCCAAGCGTGATGTGAGCATCATTCGCGGTCACACCTCCAAGATCAAGCATTTGCGCATCGACCGGTCGTAGCCCGGCAGACGAAACGGGACGCGACTGCAGCAGCCACCTCCCGTTTCGGTTCGTTCTCAGTGGGGCTTTAGCTAACGCCGAGCAGGTCGATAATGAAGATCAGGGTCTGGCCGGAAAGACGGTGGCCCGAGCCGGCCGGACCGTAGGCGAGATGCGGGGGCACAACAAGCTTGCGACGCCCGCCGACCTTCATGCCGGGGATACCTTCCTGCCAGCCCGCAATGAGCGAGCGCAACGGAAAGTTGATCGACTGGCCGCGGCTCCAGGACGAGTCGAACTCGTCGCCGGACTCAAACTCAACACCGAGATAATGCACGTCGACGGTCGCGCCGGCAGCTGCTTCAGCGCCGTCCCCGACAACGATATCGGTGACCTCAAGTTGCTTGGGCGCAGCGCCCTCTGGAAAGTCGATTTCGGGCTTGGAGTTCATATCAGTCATGTACCCATCCAACCGGATCTTGCGCCCGATTGCACACCGGCGAGATCCAAAAAAATAATGCTTGCATCCACGGCGCCGCGGGTGCACTCTAGTCGTACACCAACTCGTCGCATCGGTAGAGTCGTCGGCATTGCCACACCACCGAAGCGGCGAGTTTCTGTAGGTGCGGACCGTCCGACCCCGTCTGTCACGGCTGCGTCGCTGCCCCGGGAGGCTGCTGGCCCAACACCGCGGCCCGGTGACTCATGAGCAACCCGAGCAGGAGTGCCTCGCGGGCGTGCAGCGCCGGGGTTCCCTGGCCGCGAACGAGGCGGTCGCGAACAAAGGCGAGGCGGGTCGCATCCGCTATGAAATGGCGCATGGCCAGCTGGCGCGAGCGCGTTTGACGGGCGCCCCAGGCCAGCGCCTGACGCCGCCCGGCCCCAGTGCCGAGCATGGAAACCTCGACCGCGGTAAACCAGCCGGCCTGCGAATATTCGTGCAACCGTCGCAGGGTGATGCGCGCCTCCTGACGGCGAAAAAATACCACGACGAGAATAGCGACGATGAACAGCGGCACCTGCACGACGACGTAGTAGATCAGAACGGATGCGTCACCGGCCAGCACAAAGGTGGCACCGTTCCAGAGCGCGTGCAGGCCGATTGCCGGCATAAGGCCGAGCAGAAAGAATCCGAACGCCCCACTCTTCGAGGCGCCGCGCCGGGCCGCCAAGCCCAGGGCCAGTCCGGTACAGATAGTGAAGGTGACGTGCGCGAACGGTGAGAAGACACCGCGCAGCAAGAACGTAACGCCCAAGTTTTGCGCGCCGCCATCGGCCAGGGCCAGGCCGAAGTACTGAATATTCTCGGAGAACGCGAAGCCGGCGGCGATGGTTGCGGCATAGACGACGCCATCGAGCGGTCCATCAAAATGCCGGCGCACCGCCCAGAACAAGACCAGAACACCGAATCCTTTGGCGATTTCCTCGACTACGGGCGCCTGAATAACAGAGGATGCGAAATCACTCCCGGCGAGTGCCCCCGAACTGGCCGCAATCGTGATCTGCACCCCGAGGTCGAAGACGAGTGCGCTCACGATGGAGATGCCAGCGCCCCAGAGCAAGGCGAAGATGAGCGCCGGGCGCGGCTCCGGATCCCAGCGATCGATCCAGCGCACCGCCAGTAGCACGACTGCGAGCGGCAGCAGCGCCAGGATCAGTCCAAGCAGCAGCGCCCCGGTGCCGAGGAACGTGGTCAGATACAAAATAACGGCCAGCAAGGCCAGCCCGGCGAGCACGATTCCGACAACGCCGAGCACGATCGCACCGGCGCGCGAGGGGCGCACCGCCCGGCGCCAGACGGGTTGCACGGGGGTCGGGCTCGGCTGCACGGGAAGGCGCTCGGGGGACGGCTGGCCCGGCGGCTGGTCGAGACTCATTATTTGAGAATACCGGGCCAACCCCGCCAGTGCTCAGGCGTCGAACATGGTGCCGGCGTTGAGTATGCCCAGCGGATCGAACACCGCCTTGAGCTGGCGCTGCAGGTCCAGGCTACGGTCGCCGATCTCATCGCGCAGCCACCGGCGCTTGAGTACGCCGACACCGTGTTCACCCGTGAGGGTGCCGCCCAACGCGAGCGCTGCCCGGAACATTTCGTCGGCCGCCGCCCAGATCTCGTCGGGCACCGGCGCATCCGCCGCCTGACCGGGTTGGCGCTCTATCACGAAATTGGGGTGCAGGTTTCCATCGCCGGCGTGGGCGACCGTGGGAATGGGAATTCCGGTGCGGGCACTAATGCCGGCGATCGCGGCGAACATCTCGGCCATGCGCGAGCGCGGCACCGACACGTCTTCAATGAGAACCTGACCCAGCTGCTCGAGGGCCGGGTGCATGGCGCGGCGGATGGCGAGCAGGCGTTCGCCGGAAGCGGCGTCCGTTGAGAGGGTAGCCTCGCCGCCGGCGGTGCGCAGCACGATGAGGGCTTGCTCGGCTTCGGCGAGCGCGGCCGGCCCATCGGTCTGCACGAGCAGAAATGCGCCGCGGCCCAGCGGCAACCCGGCCGATCCGGCCGGGCCCAGGTAGGTCGCGACGTGAGCGAGGGCGACCGGGTCGATCAGTTCCATCACGGCGGGGCGGATGCGCGCGGCCGTGATGGCAGCGCTCGCTGCAGCCGCCGCGGTGACAGTCTCAAAGACCGCGCCGATGGTCGCGACCGTGCCCGTGGTCAACGCGCGCACCCGCACCGTCGCCTCGACGATGACGCCGAGGGTTCCCTCCGAGCCGGTCAGAAGTGCGGTGAGATCGTAGCCGGTGACGCCTTTGATGGTGCGGTGGCCGGTGCGCAGCAGACTGCCGTCGGCGAGCACGACGGTGAGGCCGAGCACGGCCTCCCGGGTGACGCCGTACTTGGCGCAGAGCAGCCCGCCGGCGTTCGTGGCGATGTTGCCGCCGACCGTAGAAATGGCCTTGCTCGCCGGATCGGGTGCAAACCAGAGCTTCTGTTCGGCCAGCACGTCGTTGAGCTGCTGGTTGATCACGCCGGCTTCTACGACGGCGAGTTCGTCGTCGGCATTGATTTCGAGGATGCGGTTCAGGCCGGCCACGCTCAGCACGATCGAGCCGTCGGTGCCGCAGGCTCCCCCGGACAGGCCTGTGCCAGCCCCACGGGTCACCACCGGCACCCGAAATTCCGTTGCGATGCGCAGCACCGCCTGCACCTGATCCACTGCGGTGGCGTGAACTACGGCGAGCGGTGTGCCGTCGGCGACCCAGCCGGACTTGTCGGTGCGGCTGGCCGTAAGGTCAATCGGGTCGATGCCGACGATGTCGCCAAGCTCGGTCTGGAGGCGCGTCAGTGCGTTCATCCGTTCAGCCTATCGAGCCGCACGATGTCTGATTTTCGCTACCGGTGTGTACGCGGGCGTGGCAGGCTGAAAGGATGAACCGCTTAACTGCCGCCGCCGACCCGCCAATGGCCGACCAGGTCTTCGCCGAGCGCTACCGGGCCATGTCCTCGCGCGATGCCCGGTTCGATGGCCAGTTCATCACCGGCGTGCACACGACCGGCATCTACTGCCGGCCGAGCTGCCCGGCCACGACTCCCAAGCCCGGCAATGTGTCGTTCTACCTCACCACTGCGGCCGCGCACGAAGCCGGCCTGCGGGCCTGCAAACGCTGCCTGCCCGACGCCGTGCCCGGCTCACCGGCCTGGAACATGCGTGACGATCTCGCTGCCCGGGCGATGCGGCTGATCTCGGACGGCATCGTGGAGCGGAACGGCGTGCCGGGGCTCGCGGCCAGCCTCGGCTACACTTGCCGGCACGTGACCCGGGTGCTGGTCGCCGAGCTCGGTGCCGGACCGCTCGCCCTGGCCCGCGCGCACCGCGCCCAGACTGCCCGGCTGCTGCTGCTGAACACGGAACTGTCGATCACCGACGTCGCGTTCGCAGCCGGTTTTGGCAGCGTACGCCAGTTCAACGACACCGTCGCCGCCGTCTACGCGCGCACCCCCTCCGAGGTGCGGGCGGCTCGGCTGGGCAGGCCAGGGCCGCTCCCCCACGAGGACCAGGCCGAGACCAAAATTCTGCTCCAGCTTCCCGCCCGGGCGCCGTTCGACGGTGCCAGTGTGCTGCGCTTTCTCGCTACCAGAGCCCTGCCCGGCGTCGAGTCGGCCACCGATTCCAGCTACACGCGCACCGTGCGCCTGCCGCATGGCACGGGCGTGGTAGAGGTGACCCGGTCGGGAACGGATGCTGCCCCCGCAGTTTCCTGCAACATCCGTTTGTCGCATCTCGCCGACCTTGCACCGCTGGTCAGCCGAGTGCGGCGCCTGTTCGACCTCGACGCTGACGCGCAGGCGATCGACGCCCAGCTCGCCGCCGATCCCGCGCTCGCCGACTCGGTCGCCCAGACGCCCGGCCTGCGCGTACCAGGCAGCATGGACGCCGAGGAGACCCTGTTTCGGGCGCTGATCGGTCAGCAGGTGTCGGTCGCGGGCGCGCGCACGGCGCTCGCCCGGCTGGCCGACGCGGTTGGCGAGCGAATGCCGGGGCCGAGCGGCGATCAGTGCCTGCTTTTTCCGACGGCGGCGCAGATCGCGGCCGGCGGGCGGGCGGTGCTGCGTGGGCCTGGCGCCCGGATCAATACGATTCTGCACGTAGCCGAACTGCTGGCATCGGGCGAACTCGCGCTCTCGTTCGGGCAGACCCGGGCCGAGCTTGAGGTGAGTTTGATGGCGTTGCCGGGCATCGGACCATGGACGGCCGGGTACGTGGCAATGCGGGTGCTCGGCAGCCCGGACATTTTGTTGACCAGCGACCTGGCCCTGCGGCAGGGCGCCGGCCGGCTCGGCCTGCCGGTCGCCCCAAGCTCACTCGCGGCCCGGGGCACCGGCTGGGCACCGTGGCGCAGCTACGCGGGAATGCACCTGTGGCGGGCAGCCGCTCTCCCGAAATCGCCCATTTCCCCCGTTTCCTCCAAGCGGATCGGATGAGGGTTGGAGTACCCCACAGGGTGGGCCGCCGCCCGGGCCGCTAGCCTAGAAGAGTGAAATTTGCGCATCTCAGAGTTGACGGCCATTCCATTCCTCGATTGGCCGTGGTCTTTGACGACGCGGCTCTGTTTCTCGACAACGTCATGGACGACGCGCCGCGAGACCTGCAAGACCTGCTGGAACGCGGCGATGCCGGCTACGAGCACGTGCGCGCGATCAGCCTCGACGCGGTTTCCAACGGGGCAGTGCTGACCCCGGTTGACGAGCTGCGACATTCCTCCGCGGTGCTGCGCCCGCCGCAGATCATCGCCATCGGCGCCAACTACGCCGCGCACTCCTCTGAGCTGAGCCTGCGCCTCGAAACCGCAGCGACCGTGTTTTCGCTCTGGCCCAACTCGCTCACCGGGCACGGCTCGACCGTCATCTGGCCGCGCGACCTGACCAAACAGGTCGATTACGAGGCGGAACTCGGCGTGATCATCGGCCGTCCGGCCCGCAACGTGACGGTCGCCAAGGCCCTCGATTACGTCTTCGGCTACACCGTCGTGAACGATATCACCGCACGCGACCTGCAATTCTCGGAGGCGCAGTGGTCGCGCTGCAAGTCCTTCGACGGCTTCACCCCGACCGGCCCGCTCGTCGTCACGGCCGACGAGATCGGTGACCCGCAGGACCTCTGGCTGACCACCCACGTTGACGGCCGTATCCTGCAAGATGCCTCGAGCGCCGACATGGTGCGCACCGTCGCCGAGATCATCTCTTACCTGTCGAAGACCTCGACCCTGCTGCCGGGCACGCTCATCTCCACCGGCAGCCCGGGCGGCGCCGGGTACAGCCGCAAGCCCCCCATTTTTCTGCGCGACGGCTCGACCGTAACCATTTCGATCGACAAGATCGGCATGCTCACGACGCACTGCCGCGAAATCTAGCGGCAGATCCAGGCGGCCGATTGACCTGTTCGGCCGCATCCGCTGGTGCAGCCGAACAGAATCACGTATCGAGAAAGCGGATGCCGCCGACCTACCCGATCCTGCGTCAGGGTCGCGGGTTGACCTGATCGTCGCTTTCGAGGATCGAGTCTTCGACCGTGCCGCCGTAGCCTTCCCGCTGCGGGTCTCGGTGCAACCCACCGGACACCGCGTATTCTTCCTCCGGTGAGAGCACGAGTCGCTTGCGACCCCAGAGAGCGAAGGCCGCGAGCATGACAACGTAGACCACGGCGATGGCCGCGATCGCCGGCCGAGCCGGTTCATTGATGAAGAACCCGAAGAAAATGGCCAGCGAGAGGATGCCGGCGATGACCGCTCCGGGGATACCCCACGGGCTGCGGTACGGTCGGCTCGCATTGGGGTACTTCTTGCGCAGCAGAACGAACGACACCATCTGCAGCACGTAGGCGATCACGGCGCCCCAGACGGCGATGTTCAGCACGATGGCTCCGGCGACGCCGCCGGAGCCACCCAGGGTCTCGACCAGCACGAGCGCCACGAAACCGATGATCGCGCCGACCAGCAGGGCGATGGCCGGGGTCTGACGTTTTCCGGTGAGCGAGAGGAATTTCGGATAGTAGCCCGCCCGCGAGAGCGAATACATGTTACGTCCGTAGGCGAACATGATTCCCTGCAGCGAAGCTAGCAAACCGATCAGCGCAAACAGGGCCAGCACGGCCGCCAGGCCGTCACCGACGATCTCCCGGAATCCATCGAGCAGGGGCTCTTCCGATCCGGCAATTTGCGAAGCACCGACCACTCCGGTGTTGAGGAACAGCACGAGCAGCCCGGTCACGATCAGGGTCGAGCGAGCGATGAATCCGGCGCGTGGAATGTCCCGCACCGGATTGTGCGCTTCCTCGGCGGCGAGCGGCAGTTCTTCGATGCCGAGGAAGAACCACATGGCGTAGGGCAGGGCGAACAGAATTGGAATGATGCCGTGCGGCAGGAACGCGCTCTGGCCTGCATCCGGCGCGATATTGAACAGGTTGTCCCAGCTGAACAGGCCGGACAGAGCGGCCATGGCCGAGAACACGAGCAGGATGGCGATCGAAATAATGGCCACGACGATAGCGAATTTGAACGAGATCGCCGCTCCGGCGGCGTTCAGCGCGATGAATGCGGCATAGAGCAGCAGCCACCAGAGCCAGGGTGGCAAGGAGATGCCGAGCAGTTCCGACGTGATCCCGTCGGCATAGCTGGCCGAGAAGTAGACGATGACGGCGGTGGTTGCGACGTACTCGATGGTCTCAGCAAGCCCCGTGACGTATCCGCCCCACGGGCCCATCGCCGCCCGGGCGAAGGAGTAGGCACCGCCGGTATGCGGCATGGCCGCCGCCATTTCCCCGATGCTGAAAATCATGCCGTAGTACATGACGATGAGCAGTAAGAAGGCGATGAGCATCCCTCCGAACCCGGCAAACCCGATGCCGAAGTTCCAGCCGGAGAAATCCCCGGAAATGACCGCCGCGACGGCCAGTCCCCACAAGCCCCAAATACCGGCGCTACGTTTGAGCCTGCGTTTCTCGAAGTACCCGGCTTCTGCGGTGGTGTACTGCACGCCTGAAACTTTCAAGGAGTCTTTGGACATCCGTTTTTCCTTTGCGCTCTGGTGCGCGCCCGGTCATTAAACACCCCCAAAATATCTTCGGCCGGTGAGCACTGGTTCAGTGAGGTTGGCACGATGCTATGGCTTGATTGGTTGGGTGTATATACCTTTGTGCAAATAAAATTCACTCAGCGAAGGCAATCCACCCTTCCCTACGCTGCCGCGTCTGTGGTCTAATGGTTGAAAATTGCACGATTGATTGCCGTGACCGACTCGTTTCGCTAGACCAGCTCCGAGGAGAAGCTCAATGACTACCCAGACCGGAAACCTCACGCTGGACGAGCTGACCACGCGGGTTGCGCGCGGCGAAATCGATACGGTGATCGTCGCCTTCACGGACATGCAGGGTCGACTGGTCGGCAAGCGTCTCTCGGCTCGCCTGTTTCTCGAGGATGCCGCGGCGCACGGCGCTGAGTGCTGCAACTATCTGCTCGCCGTCGACGTGGAAATGAACACGGTCGAGGGTTACGCTATGTCGAGCTGGGGCCGCGGCTATGGGGATATGGCGATGCGGCCCGACCTCGATACCCTGCGTCTGGCGCCGTGGCTGCCCGGAACCGCCCTGGTCACCGCTGACCTGTACTGGCCCGACGACACCCCCGTCGTCGCCTCGCCACGGCAGATTCTGCGGCGGCAGCTCGACCGGCTGGCCGCACACGGTCTCGTCTCGTTTTGCGCGACCGAGCTGGAATTCATCGTGTTCGACGATGGATACCGCGCCGCCTGGCAGAAGGGGTATCGGGGCCTGACCCCCGCCAGCGACTACAACATCGACTACTCGCTGCTGGCATCCACTCGAATAGAGCCGCTGCTGCGGGAAATCCGCCTGGCCATGGACGGCGCCGGAATGTACTGCGAGGGCGTCAAGGGTGAGTGCAACCTCGGTCAACAGGAGATCGGGTTTCGCTATGCCACAGCCCTGGCCACCTGCGACAACCATTCCATCTACAAAAGTGGCGCCAAGGAAATCGCCGACGCGCACGGTAAGAGCATCACCTTCATGGCCAAATACAACGAGCGCGAGGGCAACAGCTGCCATATCCATATCAGCCTGCAGCGCCCCGGCGGTGAATCAGCGTTCTATCAAGCGGATGCCGAAGCTGGCATGTCGACCCTGTTCCGCCAATTTGTGGCCGGCCAGCTCGCCGTGATGCGCGAACTTACTCTTTTTTCGGCCCCCAACATTAATTCGTACAAGCGCTACGTACCGGGTAGTTTCGCCCCAACCGCGCTCGGCTGGGGCATCGACAACCGCACCTGCGCCCTGCGCGTGGTCGGTCATGGCCCCGGCATCCGGGTGGAGAACCGGGTGCCCGGCGGCGACGTCAACCAGTATCTCGCCGTCGCAGCCCTGATCGCGGCCGGTCTCTACGGCATCGAGCACGAACTCGAACTGGAGCCGGCCTATGCCGGCAACGCCTATACCAGCGGCCTGCCCCGGGTGCCCTCAACTCTGCGCGAAGCGGCCGATCTATTCACCGGGTCCGCTATCGCCCGGGAGGCCTTCGGCGACGAGGTCGTTGAGCACTACGCCAACAACGCCCGTATCGAGGTGGAGGCCTTCGACGCCGCCGTGACCGACTGGGAGCGGGTGCGTGGCTTTGAACGTCTCTAATGCTCCGGGACCGATCATCGGTCTGACCACCTATCTAGAACAGGCCCAGACGGGGGTGTGGGACGTGCCGGCAGCGATCCTGCCGCGGGTGTACTTCGATGCGGTCACGAGTGCGGGCGGGATCGCCGTGCTGTTGCCACCCCAGCCGGTGAATGCCGCCATCGCCCGGCGGGTGCTCGACGGCCTCGACGGCCTGATCATCACCGGCGGAAAAGACGTCGACCCGGCCCGGTACGGGCAGGCACCGCACGCGCAGACCGATGAATCCCGGCCAGACCGTGACGCCTGGGAAGACCTGCTACTGCACGAGGCTATCGCCCGCGAACTGCCATTTCTGGGCATCTGTCGCGGTGCCCAAATGCTCAACGTTGCCCTCGGCGGTAGTCTGCACCAGCATCTGCCCGATCTGGTCGGCGACACCAGCTACCAGGCAGGCGGAGGCGTGTTCAACGTCGTCGATGTCGTCATCGAACCGAACACGACCCTCAGTACACTGCTCGACGGCCAAACCCAACTGCCTGCCGTTCCGGTATACCACCACCAGTCCATCGACCGGGTCGCCGACGGCCTCTCCGTGACGGCGAAAACGGATGCCGGCATCGTGCAGGCGGTCGAACTGCCGGCGGTACCCTTCGGGGTAGCCGTGCAATGGCATCCGGAACAGTCACCCGAGGACCTCCGCCTGTTCAGCGGGCTCATTGTGGCCGCCACCGAATACCGGGCGGCCCAGATTGAAGGAGCAATCCCGTGAACAGCTACACCATCGTCAATCCGGCCGATGAGTCGATCGCAGAGACCATCGAGCACGTCGGCGTGGACGAAACCGACGAGGCCATCGCCCGGGCTGTCACGGCCCAGAAGCTGTGGGCGGCCGTCGATCCGGCCGATAAGGCCCGAATGCTGCGCCGATTCGCCGCGGCCGTCGACAGCAACCGGGAGAACCTGGCCGGTATCGAGGTGCGCAACTCGGGGCATCCGATCACGCAGGCCCGTTGGGAGGCCGGGCACGTTCGTGACGTGCTCGAGTATTACTCGGCGGCGCCCGAGCGTCTGTTCGGGCAGCAGATTCCGGTCGCCGGCGGCATCGACCTGACCTTTCACGAGCCGCTCGGAGTGGTGGGGGTGATCACACCGTGGAACTTCCCGATGACGATCGGTGCCTGGGGTTTCGCGCCGGCCCTCGCGGCCGGCAATGCCGTGCTGCTGAAACCGGCCGAGTGGACCCCACTCTCGAGCCTGCGGCTCGCTGCCCTCGCCCTCGAGGCCGGACTGCCCGATGGGCTGTTCCAGGTGCTTCCGGGGCGCGGTTCCGTCGTCGGAACCCGGTTCGTCACCCATCCGGACGTGCGCAAGATCGTCTTCACCGGATCGACCGCGGTCGGGAAGCAGATCATGGCGGGCTGCGCCGAGCAGGTGAAACGAGTCACCCTTGAGCTTGGTGGCAAGAGCGCCAACATTGTCTTCGCCGACGCTGACCTCGAACGGGCGGCAGCCGCCGCGCCGTCCGGTGTGTTTGAGAACGCCGGCCAGGATTGCTGCGCCCGCAGCCGTATTCTGGTGCAGGCGAGCAAGTTCGACCGGTTCCTGGAGCTGCTCGAACCGGCCGTCGCCGCCGTAACGGTGGGTGACCCGACCGACCCCGCCACCGAAATGGGACCGCTCGTCTCTCGCCAGCACCACGCGGCGGTGTCCGCCTATCTGCCAGCGGATGCTCCGGTGGCGTTTCGAGGCCACGCCCCGACCGGTCCCGGATTCTGGGTCGCACCAACCGTGCTCACCCCGGCAAGCCGCACCGATCGCTGTGTCACCGACGAAATCTTCGGCCCGGTCGTGGTCGTGCTGCCGTTTAACGACGAAGCCGACGCAGTGCGCCTGGCCAACGACACCCAATACGGGCTGTCCGGCTCCATCTGGACCCGCGATGTCGGTCGGGCCCTTCGCGTGGCACGCGGCGTCGAATCGGGCAACTTGTCGGTCAACTCGCACTCCTCCGTGCGCTACTCGACCCCGTTCGGCGGTTTCAAACAGTCGGGCCTCGGGCGTGAGCTGGGGCCGGATGCCCCCCTGAACTTTACCGACACCAAGAACGTTTTCATCGCGGTCGACTAGCGCACCACCTGCGCGAAGCGTCCGCTTGTCAAAGATTGAAGGAGAAAATCGTGAGCAGCATCGCGCGAATGGACCTGACCCAGCGCCTGGCCGGCAAGGTCGCCGTCATCACCGGCGGGGCAAGCGGTATCGGGCTGGCCACAGCCAAACGGTTTGCCGCTGAGGGGGCGATGGTCGTGATCGGCGATCTTGACGAAACCGCCGGGCAGGCGGCCGCCGCGCTGGTCGGCGGGCTGTTCGTTAAGGTCAACGTCACCGATCAAAATGAAGTGAATCACCTGTTCGACACCACTTTCGACACCTACGGCTCGGTCGATGTGGCGTTTAACAACGCCGGTATTTCACCGTCCAACGACGATTCCATTGAAACCACCGAACTGCCCGCCTGGCAAAACGTGCAGGACGTCAACCTGAAATCGGTGTATCTGTGCTGCCGGGCGGCGCTTCGCCACATGGTCAGACAGGGCAGTGGATCGATCATCAACACCGCCAGTTTTGTCGCCGTGCTCGGCTCGGCGACGAGCCAGATCTCCTACACCGCGTCGAAGGGCGCAGTGCTGGCGATGAGCCGCGAACTCGGCGTGCAGTTCGCCCGCCAGGGCATTCGGGTGAACGCCCTCTGCCCCGGCCCGGTGAACACACCGTTGTTGCAGGAGCTGTTCGCGAAAGACCCGGAGCGAGCCGCACGGCGGCTCGTGCATATTCCGGTCGGCAGGTTCGCCGAGCCCGAAGAGCTCGCGGCGGCCGTGGCCTTCCTGGCGAGCGATGATTCCTCGTTCATAACCGGCTCGACCTTTCTGGTCGACGGTGGAATCAGCTCGGCCTACGTCACCCCAGAATAATGGCCGATCTACCCGGAGTCAGCGGCCTCGATAGCGGTCTGCTGCTGCGCCCGGTGTCGGGCAGCAATGCCTTCGAGGAGACCGTGCAACGGCTGTTGCAGACGGTTCGACTGGGCTTGGTCGCGCCCGGGGAACGACTGCCGTCCGAGCGTGATCTGGCCGCCCAATTGAATGTCAGTCGGGACACGCTGCGCGACGCCATTGCCTCCCTCGCCGAGGCTGGCTATCTGGTTTCTCGGCGTGGGCGATACGGTGGCACCTTCGTCACCGCGGTGATTCCCACGCTGCCCGGCCCCGAAGGTGCCGCGCCTGCGCTCGTCTCCGCCGCGATCGACGATGTGCTC
This sequence comes from Cryobacterium sp. Y50, assembly GCF_002929805.1. GTDB lineage: Bacteria > Actinomycetota > Actinomycetes > Actinomycetales > Microbacteriaceae > Cryobacterium. The sequence continues at coordinate 132,197 of NZ_PJJM01000102.1, forward strand.
ACCCTGCGCGACATTCTCGAAATCGGCGCTGCCCGGGCCGCCGCCAGCCGGGTGCTGCCGGCCGCTGAGCGCGAGCTGCTCTGGGCCAGTTTGGGTGCCGCACGCGAGGCCAGCCCCGAGGATTACCGGCGCCTCGACGCCCGGTTACACCTCTATATCGGTGAGTTGGCGGGTTCTTCGTTGCTCGTGCCGCTGTTGGCCGATGTGCGAATGCGGGTCAACGAACTGCTTGATTCCATTCCCTCGCTCGGTCCGAACATCGCTCACTCCGACGCGCAACACGAGCAGATTGTGTTGGCCATTCTGTCCGGTCGAGCGGATGCCGCCGCGCAGGCTATGCGAGAGCATTTAGCCGGTACAGCGCTGCTGCTGCGCGGTTTTCTCGAGTAGCCGCGTCGCGGCATCCGTTTGTCGGGTCGCTCAGCCGATGAGCGCCTCGACCGGGCCGCGCACGAAGTAGAGCACGAACCCGACGGCGACGACCCAGAGCAGCGGGCTGATCTCACGCGCCTTGCCAGACAGGCTGCGCACGAGCACCCAGCTGATGAAGCCGGCGCCGATACCGTTGGCGATGGAGTAGGTCAGCGGCATCACGATGATGGTGAGGAAGATTGGCAGGGTACTGGAGAATTCGGTGAAGTCGAGGTGGCGAATCTGCGACACCATGAGCGCTCCGACAATGACGAGGGCGGCTGCGGCCACCTCGAGCGGCACGATCTGGGTCAACGGCGTGAAGAACATGGCGGCTAGAAAGAGGATGCCGGTGATCACGTTGGCGACGCCGGTGCGGGCTCCCTCGCCGATGCCGGCGCCGGACTCGATGAACACGGTGTTCGAGGAGGCGCTCGTCGCACCGCCGGCGACGGCTCCGATGCCCTCGACGATCAGGGCAGACTTCAGCCGCGGAAATTTGCCGTCCTTGTCGGCGAGGCCGGCTTCACTGGCCAGGCCGGTCATGGTGCCCATGGCGTCGAAGAAGTTCGTGAAGACGAGGGTGAAGACCAGCATCACGGCGGCGAGCATGCCGATGCGCTCGAAAGCGCCGAAGGAGACCTCGCCGATCAGGCCGAGGTCGGGCAGGGCGACGACGCTCGTCGGCAGCACCGGGGCGTTGAGGTTCCACCCGGCCGGGTTCGTACCGAACGACGGCCCGACCTTGAAGATGGCTTCCAGAATGACGGCGATGATGGTGGTCGCAACGATGCCGATCAGCAGGGCGGCCTTGACCTTGCGAGCCAGCAGCACACCCATGATGATCAGCCCGATCACGAAGATCGCGGTCGGCAGAGTGGCGATCGAGCCAGCATCGCCGAGCTGCACCGGCGGCGAGTTGGCGCCGCTGGCGCGCACGAAGCCGGAGTCGACTAGTCCAATGAACGCGATAAACAGGCCGATGCCGACCGTGATGGCGACTTTCAGCGGGCGCGGGATGGCGTTGAAGATGAGTTCGCGCAGGCCGGTTGAGGCGAGCAGCACGATGATGAGGCCGTTTATGACGACCAGGCCCATTGCTTCGGCCCAGGTGACCTGGCCGACGACGCTCACGGCGAGGAAGGAGTTGATGCCGAGACCGGCGGCGAAGCCGTAGGGCAAGCGGGCGATAACGCCGAACAGAATGGTCATGACGCCGGCGGTCAGCGCGGTGACGGCGGCGACCTGCTCGTTGGGCAGCCAGCCGCCCTCAACGTCGACGGCGGCCTGGTCGGCGCTGAACCCGCCGAGAATCAGCGGGTTCAGAATGACGATGTAGGCCATCGTGACAAAGGTGACGACTCCCCCGCGGAATTCGCGGGACCAGGTGGAGCCGCGGCTGGTGATCTCAAAGTAGGAGTCGACGCGGGCCTTCAAACCACGCGATGCCGGCTGCGGCGAGGCAGCTTGAGTGGGTGTTTCAGTGCTGCTAATGGTGTGCTCCCGGTGCCGTGGCTCTAACGCAAGGTTCCAGTCTACGACCGGGCCGGCGCTGGCTTAGACGTGCGGCACGAACCTGCCCCAGGCCAGGCGCCGTTCGCGGTGCGGGTCGGATTCGACCTGGTCCTCCCGATCGATGATGAGGGTCTCCCTGGTGCCTTCCTCGTACCGCGGCCACTCAGCCGAAGGCACCCCGTCGTGCACGAAGCCGAGCCACCAGCCCTGCATTCTTGTTCCAATGTCCTGAAAGGCGCGGCGCCCGCCGAGGGCAGTCATGCCGCGGCCGAACCAGCCGTCGAGGCGGTCGAATAGCGGAAAGAGTTCGAGGCCGTGCGTGGCATCGAGGCCCATCAGCCGCAGCAGACGAGGAGCGGCATCGAAGCGGTAGAAGTACACCGGCGCGTATCGGGAGTGCCGCTCGGCGACCTTCACGCTCGGATACCAAAAAGAGTAGTCACCCCCAAAATCGAGTGCGGCCCGCAGCGCCGGAATGCCCGGATACTGCGCCTTGAGCGCCTTCTTGGCCTTCTTCTTGGTTTTCTTGAAGATCGTGTGGATTCGCGCGGGTGTGGTGGCGAGAATGTCGATACGACCACTGAACAGCGAACCCTCACGCGCATTGGTACCGATGATCAGTGGGATGCGCGCGGCCCGGCCGTCGCGAAAGGCATCGAGCGGCCGCTCCGGCAGAAAATCGCCGTCGATGACCGGGCAGAGCGGAATCGTGCCCGGATCCTGATCCGGCGTGCGCACGGTCAGCGCGGTGGTCGCGGCGGCGAGCACGTCCGGGACGACGGAGAGCAGCTGGCTGGCCGCTTGTTCGTCGCCGTAGTCTGCGGAGCCTTGGTTCAGGCTGTCTACGAATTCGCCGGCCCAGCGCGCGGTGAGCTCACTCGGATAGACCGCGTTCGGCGGAGCGCTCTGCGCGATGGCCCGGTGGAACAGGCCGGCCGCGCTTGGCACCGTCATCAACGTGGTGACCGCATTGCCGCCAGCCGACTCGCCAAACAGAGTGACGGCATCCGGGTCCCCGCCGAACGCGCGAATGTTGTTCCGCACCCACTTCAACACTGCGACCTGGTCGCGCAGCCCCAGATTGCTCTCAAACGGATGCTCCGGCGAGGCAAACCGGGAAAAGTCCAGGTACCCGAGAGCGCCCAGTCGATAGTTGAAGCTGACGTACACGATACCGCCGCGCCGTACCAATCCCTCACCCTGGCGCGGAACCTCGCGACTGGATCCGACGCTGTAGGCACCGCCATGGATGAACACCATGACCGGTCGGAGGGCGCTGCCTGGTTGAGTGGCACCGTGCAATCGCGCGCCGTCACGCATCCGCTCATCGGGGGCGATCACGTTGAGATTGAGGCAGTCTTCACCCTGCGGAATGCGCGGATGGGCGCCGCGAAACTGACCCTTGTGGCTTTGCGGGGCGATCAGGCCCCACTGGCTCGCGTCCCGCACGCCGGTCCACGCCGAGGCGGGCTGCGGGGAGCGAAACCGTAGGTCGCCCACCGGAGCCGCCGCGTAGGGAATGCCGCGCCAGGCGAGTACGCCGCGTTCACGCACGCCGCGGAGCAGTCCGGTGGCCACTCGCACCTCGAGACCCTGATTGGTGGTCTGATCAGCGAGCTGGCTCATGGGCTCGAGTCTATTGCTGCGCAGGCTACGCTCAAACCTGATCACGGAACAGAAGAAACGAGAACGTTATGGCACTGCCCTGGACCCTGCACGGAAACGGAAGAACGGTTGGCGCGCAGGAGGTCGTCGGCCCGGGCGAACGCCTGAGCTGGCCGCTGACCATCGGAATCGGCTCGCAGCACGTCGTCGCGATGTTCGGCGCCACCTTTCTGGTGCCGCTGCTCACCGATTTTCCTCCCAGCACGACTCTGCTCTTCTCCGGCATAGGAACCTTGCTGTTTCTGCTGATCACCGGCAATAAACTGCCGAGCTACCTCGGCTCATCGTTCGCGTTCATCGCGCCGATCACCGCGGCAACGGCCTCGGCGGGCATGGACAGCGCCCTGTTCGGAATTCTGGTCGTCGGCCTGCTGCTCGCGCTCGTCGGGTTGATCGTGCAGCTCACCGGCACCGGCTGGATCGACCGGCTGATGCCGCCGATCGTGTCGGGCGCCATCGTCGCCCTGATCGGGTTCAACCTGGCCCCGGTCGCCAAAGCCAACTTCGACAAGGCGCCGCTCACCGCGCTCATCACCCTCGTCGCGGTCATTTTGTGCACGGTGTTGTTTCGCGGCATCCTGGGTCGGCTGTCGATCTTTCTCGGCGTATTGGTGGGCTATGTGGCGGCCGTATTCTTTGGCGAGGTCGACTTCAGCCGCGTCGCCGAGGCTGCCTGGATCGGCCTGCCGCCGTTCACCGCCCCGGCCAACCCATTCGAGAACCCGGCCGCCGTGTTCGGGGTGCTTCCCGCCTTCCTGCCGGTCGTGCTCGTGCTCATCGCCGAGAACGTCGGCCACATCAAGGGTGTAGCGCAAATGACGGATGCGAAAGTGAACCGGCTCACCGGGCGGGCGCTGCTCGCCGATGGGCTGGCCACCATGCTCGCCGGCTTCGGCGGCGGCAGCGGAACCACGACCTACGGCGAGAACATCGGCGTGATGGCGGCGACGCGCATCTACTCCACGGCGGCCTACTGGGTCGCCGGAATTGTCGCGATCCTGCTCGGCCTCTCCCCCAAGGTCGGTGCGATCATCTTCACGATTCCCGACGGGGTGCTCGGCGGCGTCACCACCGCGCTGTACGGGCTGATCGGCGTCATCGGTGTGAAGATCTGGCTCGACAACAAGGTCGACTTCTCCAAGCCGGTCAACCAGTTCACTGCGGCGACAGCGCTCATCATCGGCATCGCCGACTTCACGCTGAACGCCGGCACCCTCAGCTTCAACGGCATCGCGCTCGGCACGGTCGCTGCCATCGTGATCTACCACCTGATGACCTGGGTCGCCCGGGTACGCAGAACCGCCTAGCGCCCCCTCCAACCATCTCCCGGGCCCGGGCACTGTGGCAGGGCTAGGCGTGCAGGACGGGCACGATCAGATAGACGCCGTAGAGCACGGCGACCGCGCACAGGATAAAGCAAACGCAGCCGGCGTACAGGGCCAAACGCTTCTGGGCGTCCGACAGCGGGTTCGCCGCGGCAGCCTTGCGCGCTCGCTTGACCTGCTTCGCGGCCTTCTTGGGGCTCAGCACGGTAATTGCGCCGGTGAACTCGTGCGGCCCCACCAGGGGGATGCGGCCGGCCGTGGTGAACAAGCGCAGACCAAGCGAGTAAAGGCTCACCACCAGTGCCGCCGAGACGAGCGACGCTGCGGAAACGATGAGGAACGCCGCCCAGTCGATCAAAGCGACACCTTCCTGCGGGCTGAACGAGAGAGTCGCCGCGGCGTTTTCTTGATGCTGACAACCCGGCCGGCATCGTCGATATCGTTGAGCAGTGTGTGGTGAGTGACCCGATTGCGCCGGGACCAGCGGAACAGGACCATGATCACGATGGTTCCAATCACCATGTCCAGCACAATGCCGATCGGGCCGAGCAAGGCCAGCCCGGCCGCGAATGCACCCATGATGGCCGAGGCGGGCAACGTCATAACCCAGCCGAGCGCGATGCGTCCGGCCATGCCCCAGCGAATCGTCGAGCCACGGCGGCCGAGCCCTGAGCCGATCACCGAACCGGAGGCGACCTGGGTGGTGGAGAGCGCGAAGCCGAGGTGGCTCGAGGCCAGGATGGTCGCGGCGGTGCTGGTTTCAGCGGCAAAGCCCTGTGCGGGCTTGATCTCGGTCAGTCCGGTGCCCATGGTGCGAATGATGCGCCAGCCGCCAGTGTAGGTGCCGATCGCGATCGCCAGCGCGCAGGCGGCGATCACCCAGAACGTTGGCCCGCTGCCGACGGCCTGGAATCCGCCGGCGATCAGGGTCAGGGTGATCACACCCATCGTCTTCTGTGCATCGTTGGTGCCGTGGGCGAGGGCGACGAGCGAGGAGGAGAAGATCTGCGCGTAGCGAAAGCCGCCGCGCCCGTCGGGCTGACCGACGTCCCGGCGAGTGATCATATACGCGAGGCGGGTAGCAACGAGGGCGACAACGCCGGCGATCACGGGCGCGATCAGGGCGGGCAGAATGACCTTCGCGGCGACAACGTTGTAGTCGACGGCCTGAGTGCCGACACCGATGATGGTAGCGCCGATCAAACCGCCGAACAGGGCATGGCTGGAGCTCGACGGGAGCCCCATCAGCCAGGTGACCAGGTTCCAGACGATCGCGCCGATCAGACCGGCGAAGATCAGCTCGGGGGTGATCAGCACCCCGCCGTCACCCTCTTTGATGATGCCGCCCGAGATTGTGCGGGCGACCTCAGTCGACAAGAATGCCCCGACCAGGTTGAGAATCGAGGCGACACCGACGGCGACCTTGGGCTTCATGGCGCCGGTCGCGATCGGGGTCGCCATAGCATTTGCCGTGTCGTGAAAGCCGTTGGTGAAGTCGAAAATGAGGGCCAGGGCGACGACCAACACGATGATGAGGCTGAAATCAGGCACGGGACACCACGCTCTTTAGATCGGCGCCGAAGGTGAAGGTGGCGCGCACGGGCACACCGGCGAGCACACCGGGCAGCCAATGGCGGGCGTCGTCCCACATCTCATCGACCGGGAGGGTCGCCACGTCGAACCAGAGAGGGTTCCGCTCGTTGGATTCCCGCGGCGTTCCCGACCACTCCTCGCAGACGAAGACGGTCGACTCCTGGCTCCACTCCTTGCGGTGTGGAAACAGGTAGGTGAGCAGGCCCAGTTCGGTCAAAGCGGATGCCGCCACCACGAGTCCCGACTCCTCTTCGATTTCGCGCACCGCAGCATCCACTGCGGTTTCGCCGCTTTCGAGCTTGCCACCCAGACCGACGATGTTTCCCATGCCGAGGCCTTTCTTCTTGCGCCCCAGCAGAACCTGCTGGTTGCCTTCGGCAGATAGTCGAGTGAGGTAGCACACACATACCTGGGGCAAAGTCATTACCTCATCTTAACGCGCGTGCAGCTGGTTGGGAGGCAGCTCGGATAAGCTCCGATTATGAATTTTGTACCAGCTACCGGAACCATCACCATGTTCACGACCGACTGGTGTGGTTACTGCAAACGATTGAAGAAGCAGCTCGACACCGTCGGAATTAGCTACACCGAGGTGAATATCGAACGGGTTGATGGTACGTCGGAGCTCGTCATGAGCCTCAATAACGGCAACCAGACTGTGCCGACGATTTTATACCCCGACGGCTCAGCGGCGACCAATCCGTCGCTGGCACAGGTTCAGGCCAAACTCGGCTGATTTGCGCTGATCTGATTTGCGCTGATCTGATTTGCGCTGATCTGATTTGCGCTGTCGCAGCGACGATCGGTGTCGTGGCCTGCATTTGAGAAATTGGCACTGGTTCGAACCCGAGCCAAGAACGCAAAGCCTGCCGCGACGCGCGCGGACGGCCTGTCTAACCGAAGAGTACCGCGGCCTCGTCGTAGCGGGCCGGTGTGACGCGCTTGAGACCGATGGTGGCGGCGGCGATGCTCACGACGTCGATCTCGGTGCCGCGCAGTGACACCATCGTTCCCCACTGCGAGTTGTGGATCGCGTCGACGGCGGCCATGCCGAGTCGAGTCGCGAGCACGCGATCATAAGCCGAGGGGGCGCCGCCGCGCTGGGTGTGGCCGAGCACGGTCGCTCGGCTCTCGATGCCGGTGCGTTCTTCGATCAGCGGAGCGATGACCTCGCTGATTCCACCGAGGCGGGGACGATTGAAGGCGTCCAACCCCTTGGTAGAGTGCGCCTCCTCCATTCCAGAGAGCAGAAAGCCTTCGGAGACCACGATGACGGGGGCACGGCCGCGGTCGCGCACATGCTCGACCCAGTTGCAAATCTGTTCGATCGACTTCGGTTGCTCCGGGATAAGGATGGCATGGGCGCCGCCCGCCATGCCGGAATGCAGGGCGATCCAACCAACGTGGCGTCCCATCACCTCGACCACCATGCAGCGGCCGTGGGATTCAGCGGTGGTGCGCAGCCGGTCGATGGCTTCGGTGGCGATTTCGACGGCCGTGTTGAAGCCGAAGGAATAGTCGGTGGCTTCAAGGTCGTTGTCGATGGTCTTGGGCACACCGACAATGTTGAGGCCGGCTTCGGTCAGGCGATGCGCGGCGGTGAGCGTGCCCTCGCCGCCAATGGCGATCACGGCGTCGATGCCGTTCTCATCGAGGGTGCGTTGGATATTCTCCGGTCCGCCGTTCTCACCCTCGAACGGATTGGTGCGGGAACTACCCAAAATGGTGCCGCCCTGACGAGACAGCCCGCGAACGCTGTGCCGGTCGAGCGGCATGAATTCGCTCTGCACCAGGCCCCGCCAACCGTTGCGAATTCCGACGAACTCAAAATCGTGCGTGCGCACGCCCTTGAGCACGGCACCGCGAATGACCGCGTTGAGCCCGGGGCAGTCGCCGCCGCTAGTAAGAATACCGATCTTCATTGCTGGCCGATCCTGGTAGCTGGGCGAATCCGGTCGATTGATCATGACGCGACGCGCGCCACCAATCAATGTCAGAACAAGCGCATCAAAGATGCACGCTTGACAATCATGCTGCCTGACCGAGCACGGCTCAAATCGACCCGCCCCGGTCGGTCGCGCACGGCCTCACAGTTTTCCGTCGAGTGCCTGGGTCAGCAGGTAGATCAGGGCGCTCTCCTGCACAGAGTCGGCCGCGGCGTACTCTTCCTGCGAACCGTCCAGCGCACGAGCAGCAAGGCCCTGCTTGCTGCCGATCAGATCGGCAATGCGCGCATCGATGGTGTGCGCGGCGATAATGCGCCAGGCGGTGACAGGCTCATCCTGCCCGATGCGGTGCACCCGGTCGATGGCCTGGGTCTGCTCGGCTGCGGTCCAGCTCAGCTCGGCCAGCACAACGTTCGAGGCGGCCTGCAGGTTGACGCCGACGCCGGCCGCGGTGAGCGAACAGACCGCGATCGCAACGTCGGGATCGTTGTTGAATGCGTCGATCGCTGCCTGCCGGGCAAGCGCGCTCTGGTCACCGCGCAACGAGACCGTTTTAAGGTCTCGCTTGGCGAAGATCTCCTCAGCGGTGTCCATGACATCGATGTGCTTGGCGAAGAACACGACCTTGCCGACCGACCGGGCCAGCTGAGCCGCGTAGTCGGCCGCGAGACCGGCCTTGGCCTGACCGATTTTGCGCACCATTGTGAAGACGTTCTCACCGGTGCTCTGGCCCTTGGAATCTTCGAGTTCGGCGTGCGCGACGGCGCGAATGTAGGCGTCCCGCTGGTCCTCGTCGGGAAGGGCCGGACCGCCAGAGCCCGTGTGCCGGGCGGCCACGAGAGCACGGTACCGGATAACCAGCCGGGCACCGAGTTCACGTTCGGCCTGGCGGATGGACCGACCGAGGTCGTCGTCGAGCTCGACCGGGAGATCGGCAATGCGCTTGGCCGGCAGGTCAGCGGCGACGTCGATCTTGCGGCGACGCACAATGCCCATGTCGATGACAGCAGCGCGTGCTTCCTTGTAGAACCCCATGTCGGCCGGCGTGAGGCCCGTTTCTTCGAGGCGTTTCAGCAATGCGGGGGCTGGCTTGTCGCCGTCAATCCAGCCGAGGAACTGCCAGATGGCCCGAAAATCGTCGACGTCGTTGATCAGGGGTGTTCCGGTCAGGGCCATCAGCAGCGGGTTCCCGCCCGGGGTACGACGCCGAATCTGGTCGGCCAGCGAGAGCACGTGCTTGGAGCGCTGGGAGGCGAGATTCTTGATGAAGTGGGCCTCGTCGACGACCATGCCCTTGAACCCGAGGGTGCCCAGCCAGGCCAGGTGTCGGTCGAGCACGTCGTAGTTGACCACGACCACATCGGCGAAGGCGTCTAGGGTGTCACCATCGCCGTGGATGACGGTGGCACGCCGGTTCGGTGTCCACATTTCCACTTCGCGAGCCCAGTTCATCTTGACGACGTTGGGCACGATGGCCAGCAGAGGGTAGGCGTTGGCAACGGATGCCGCCAGCAGGCTCTGCGCCGTCTTGCCGAGGCCGGGCTCATCGGCGAGCAGATAGCTGCGGTGGCCCAGACGAGCGCTCTCGATGAACCGCGCCTGGTGCCGCATGAGCTCCATACTATTCGGCGACAGTCGGTCAAGCCTGGGGGCCTCCGGCATATCCATGCTGGCGGCCTGGCCGCCCGCGCCGTACTCAAACGATTTGAATAGGGGGCCGAGCAGTTCCCAATTGGCGAGCCGGCGCGGATGCACGATCGGTTGCGCTGCCGCACTGAAGTCGGGGGCGAGAAACGGGTTGGCTAGCTGCCGGGCTTTGACCGACTGGGGGACGACCTGGTTCTGCAGCACGACCGGTTTGGCTTCGGGTTCGCGGGTGATGATGAGTTCGTCAGGGCTCAGTTCGGCACCGGATTCCAGCAGCCAGTCCCGCCGAAACCGCTGAGCCACGGTGGAGACGCCGGCATCGGGTTCGAGCAGGGTGATCAGGCTCGTGTCGCGAGCTGCGGTCTTGGCCAAAATCTGGGCGATACCATCGAGGCGTTTGAGCAGCTCGGCCCGGTTGGCGTCGGAGAGGTCCTTATCGCCCTTGATCCTGGCGCGTTCCTCGCGCATGAGCAGGGCAATGACCTGATACTTGGTGCGGTTGGTCGGCCCGAGCTTGGTCCCGGACTGCGCCTTCGCCTCGACCTCGCGCACCTTGCGGGCAAGAATCGGGATGATCGGCGCGTCGTCGTCACGCGAACGCGGGTGTGCCCGATTGCGGGTGATACCGCCGCGGCCGAGGTTGTTCCGGCTGCCCGAGGCATCGGTGCGGGTATAAGCCATTGTTCTCCACTCAAAAGCAGCACGGTACGGGTACCGGCTGTAACCGTCCACGCGAGCCGGTCACGGCCTCCAACTGTTGCCGGAACACTGCAGCCCGCCAATCGTTCTGATGAGTTCTCAGAAATAAACGATTCACGAAACACAGTACGGGTCGCGATCATCACGCAAAACTCGTGGTCAAGCGGATGCTGTCGCAGCGGTGGTGCCGTCGAATCACGCGCCTTTACAGGCGTTGGTTCAACGAGTACGGCCATCGCCAGCGAGTGCACGGTAGAGACCTGACCCGGTTCTCTCAACGCGGTAGTAGTCTACGCCCCCGTTCAATTCTTGCGAACCGGTACCTTGGTGCGCAGGCCGACTGCGATAAAAATGATCGCGGCGATGAACTGGGCCGAGACCCAGCCCTGCCCGCTGAGGTCAAGAATCACGACGGGGTTCCACAGAATCGCCATCGGCACGAGGCCGATCAGCCAGAACCAGGAACGCGCCTGCAGCACAAAGACGCAGAGAATGAGCGCGAGGATGCTCACCGCGTAGCGGATGATGATGAAGCTTTCGCTATCCAGCAGGGCGAGGCCGGCGAGCAGGGCGATTGCCCCCAGCAGGCCCGGTGCGAGGGCAGCGCGGGTGAAGGTCGGTTCGGCTGGCGTACCCATTACACGTCCCATCAGACGCCCCCGCCGCCGCCGCCGCCGCCCCCGCCCCCCGAGAACCCGCCGCCACCGCCGCCCGAGGTCGGAGAGCTCGTGGCGGTGCCCGACCACGACGCGGCAGAGGACGCCGAGAAGCTGCTGATAGCACCGGTAAACAGCGCGGCCTGGAACATTCCCGTTCCGGAATACCAGTCGGGCTGGGTGCCGCTCTCGGCGTAATACCCGCCCATTACCTTCGACCATTCCTTCTCCTGGCCGAACAGTACCGCCAAGGGCAGCACGCGCTCGTAGAGTTTCACGATCTGAAGGGAGGGGGCATCCGCTGTGATGGTAGCTCTGGTCAGATCGGAACGACCGTTCTCTGTCCGGTAAACGGACCGCACGGCCCCCTTTGGACTCTGCAGGATACGAAGCCGTTCGGCTTCGGCAAGACCTATATACAACTTGACGCCTTTCAAATAGTCACGCAGTTCAGCGCCGCTGTCGGTGAGCGGTCGCAGATTTCCGGCACAGACGAAGGTGGCCACCGCGGCCGCGATACCCAGCACGATGAACAGCAGCGGCCAGAAGCCGCCCACGACCGTGATGATGGCCCCGAGACTCGCCGCCAGCGCGGCCAGAGCGCTTACGCTGGCCAGCAGGAACAACCAGACCCGCAGCCCATCGTTCTGCTTCTCCCGCAGTCCCAGGCGCAGCGATTCAGCGCGGGTCGCCAACGGTTCCTTCTGCAGTGCCTTACTGAGTGAAACGCTTTTTTTCTTCAGGTCGCGCTGGTCGCCGGGCCGCAAGCCGGGAAAAAGCTTGCCGAGAATGCGGCTTTCGGTCTCGTCAACAGCTTCGGCGTGCACGAATTCCAGCAGAAAGTGATTCTTCTTGTCGTCGGCATCAAGAATGCGCACGTTGCCGCGCACGGCGAAGCTGATGAATTGTGCGGCCATCGCCTTGGCAGCGGCACCGACGACGTCGCCGGAGGTGAGCAGATTGACGCCTCGCGGCGGAAGATATTCGGCGATGATGGTGAACCGGCCCGGCGCAGCGCGCCACCGGGTGGCCCGCAGGATCCCAGCGACGAGTGCCGTCAACAGCCCAAAAATCACCGCGACCAGCGCAATGCCCGGCCAAGCGTTGGCTGTGAAGGAGTCGTCGCGGGGCACGAAGGTGCCCGGCTCGAACTGCACCACGACCGTGACATTCTCCCGCGCCCCCAGATCGGTGGCCGTCGCCGACACGGTCGGGTCAGTGGCCAAGCCGGTCAAGCGGATGCCGTCACACGGCTGGTCCGCGAGCTCCGATCCCTGAAAACAGAACACGTCGCCCGCCAGGTGGTCCACCAGTTGCGGATCGAAGTGCACCGTCGCGGTCACCAGACCGAAGCTCTGGTCCCAGCCGGTGCCGTTGACATCCCAGTAGAACTCTTCGGTGTTCGCGTCGGACGGGTACAGGATCACGTTGGACTGGTGATAACTGATGACGTAAGTCTGCGCACCGTGCACGAACTCATCGGTCGCAATCGTCACGTCGATGAATTCCTGGTCACGGTCTTCACTCGTGGTGTCGGTGTCGGTGTCGGTGTCGAACGAGCGCAGCGTGCCGTTTTCGTCGGTGACGCTGTCGATCACGATGCCGGTGGGGTGACCGTCATACCGGGTGGGGATGGCGCGGCGGATGCCGTGGTTCTGGTCGGTGTCGGGGAATCGGGCGACGATCGTTTCCACCGTCGTGAGGGTTGACCGACCGTCGGTGTCCCGGGCAAGTTCATACTCGGCGCCGAAGGAGTCGAAGCTGTAGTCGTCCTGCCGCATGGTCAGGGTTGGCACAGCGGCCTGGGCGGTTGGAGCCGCGGCGAGCACGACTCCCCCAATGACAGCACCGATCACCGCCACGACCAGCGCACCGAGAGCCAGGAAACGTGCTGGGCGAACCGATCGGGGCATAAGTCCACTCTACCGAGCCGTACTGGCCCGGCCGCCGCCCGGGTCAGGCGTGCTGAATCGGAATCGACGTCGTCGACGGCGGGCGCTCGAACAGCATCTCCAGCCCCGGCCGCAACTCGGCCAGCCAGGCGGCATAGCCGGCCTCGTTCAGATGCAACCGGTCGATTCCGAAGGTCGGGTCGAGTTCACCGTCTGGCAACGCCAGTGCCGGCCACAGGTCGAGGTATTGCACGTGTTGGGTGGGGGCGTACTGCCAGACGTGCCGGTTGATGGAGCGGATTGTGCCGGCGAAGTCTCGGTCGCGCGGCAGCACCGATTGCACCATGATGCGGGTCTCCGGCAGGGCACGGCGCAGTGTGTGCAGGATGGTTTCGAGGTTACGCACGACGTACTCGTCGGATTTGCGCCAGCCGAGATCGTTGGTGCCGACCCCGATCACAATGGCATTGGGCCGCAACTTAATCACCTGATCAAGTTGTGAAATAACCTCATCGGTGGTGTTGCCGCTCGCAGCGAGATTGTGTACCTCGTGCTCGGGAAACCATTCTTCCCACTGACCATTCGCGGTGAGGCCGTCGCCCAGGAAGGCGAGTGAAACTGTCATAATAGGCCTCCTATCCGCTACCCATCATGCCCCGAACCGGGCAGAATCGCCAGAATTCCCAGAGTATACGCACGCTTTATCGACACATCTACCCGACCATCAGGCGTTGTCGGAGCGTGTAGCCGACGAAAGCGAATGCTCCGCCTCGGCTTCCTGTTCCGCCGCAGCCGCGGCCGTGATGCGCGTGGCCATGCCCTCGAAAATGATCCCGTGAAACGGAAAAATAACCGCCCAGTACAGCCGACCGCCGAGGCCGCGGGGAAAGAACACCGCGCGCTGCCGATAGAGCGAGCCACCGGCATCCGTCGGTGTAACGCTCATTTCGAGCCAGGCCCGCCCGGGAACGCGCATCTCGGCGCGCAATCGCAGAAAGCTGCCGTGGTCGATCTGTTCGACCCGCCAGAAGTCGAGCACCTCACCCGTGTGCAGGTGGTCGGGGTTTCGGCGGCCGCGGCGCAGGCCCACCCCGCCAACAGCCTTGTCCATCAGGCCACGCACAGCCCAGGCCAGCGGGAAAGAATACCAGCCGTTTTCGCCACCGATGCTCTCGATAACCCGCCAGAGAGCGGCCGGGGCAGCTGGGGTGGTCTTCTCGCGCAGGTCGGTGTAGACGGCGTGGCCGGCCCAGTCCGGGTCGCTTGGGAGCGGGTTACTCGAAGCGCCCTCGATCGAGGAGTTACGCCAGCTGGTCTCGACGTCGCCGTCGCGCATGCGGCCCAGCGCCAGGCGCACCGCGCGCCGGTAGCCGGTGAGGCCGCCCTCCGGCTGCGGAATGTACTGGTCGATGTCGCTCTCATGCACGACGCAGTCATACTGCAGCGACGCGATGATGGGAATGGCGAGGTTACGCGGAATGGGTGTGACCAGGTTCACCCACTGCGAGGCGAGCCACGGGGTGAGCACTGGCAGGGCGGCGATGGCCCGCTGTTTCAGTCCGGCTTCGAGGGCGTAGCCGTTCATCATCTGGCCATAGCGCAACACGTCGGGGCCGCCGATGTCGAAGGTGCGGTTTACTTCGGGGGCGAGGTCGGCCGCGGCCTGCAGGTAGTAGAGCACGTCACGCACGGCTATCGGCTGGATCTTGTTGCGCACCCACTTCGGCGCCGGCATATAGGGCAGCACATCGGTGAGGTGACGAATCATCTCGAACGAGGTCGAGCCGGAGCCAATGACAACGCCGGCCTGGAAGGCCGCGGTCGGTACACCGCTGGCAAGCAGGATGCGGCCGACTTCCCTGCGGGAGTTCAGGTGGGCCGACAACGCGCCGGTTTCGGGATGCAGCCCGCCGAGGTAAACGATGCGCCCGATTTCGGCGCCGACAGCCGCCTGGGCGACGTTTTCGGCAGCCAGGTGCTCGGTTTCTTCGAAGTCACCGGCCGCGCCCATCGAGTGCACGAGGTAGTAGAGCACGTCGACGTCGATGCAGGCGCGCTGTACCGAGGCCAGGTCACCAAGGTCGCCCTCGACGATTTCGACCTGGTCGGCCCAGGGCACATCGCGTAACTTTGACGGGGTGCGCACGAACACCCGCACCGTGAAACCGGCTTCGAGGAGTTTGGGTACGAGGCGTCCACCGATGTAGCCGGTCGCTCCCGTGACAAGTGCTCTGCGTGAGGTCATGCGGCGGAGTTTATCCCGTCCGCTTGACCCCCCGCTGGGTACTTCGGATCCGAATCAGAGAATGGCTTTGGTGTGCCAGACCGTCTTCAGTTCGGTGAAGGCGAGGATGCGCGACAACGCCGGTGCTGCGGCATCCGCTCCCGTCTCGGGTGGTAGCACCCGCTTGAGCGTGTCGGCAGCGCTGATCTGCAGCTCGACCCAGTCGAGGTCGCCGGCTCCGACGAGGTCGAGAGCGTTGACGTCGGCGTGGCTGGCCAGCCAGGGCGCGATCTCGGCCGGCGAACCGGTCACGATGTTGACCACCCCACCGGGCACATCACTCGTGGCGAGCACCTCGCCGAGGCTGATTGCAGGCAGCGGCGCACTCTCGTTGGCGACGACGACGACGGTGTTTCCGGCGACGAGGGCCGGGGCGATGGCGCTGACCAGTCCGAGGAGCGATTCGGCGCTCTGTGGCGCGATGATCGCCACGATGCCGGTGGGTTCTGGCACGGACAGGTTGAAGAACGGTCCGGACACTGGGTTGGCGTTGCCGGCAACCTGCACGTACTTGTCGGCCCAGCCGGCATACCAGACCCAACGGTCGATGGCTTCGTCGACCTGGGCGCTCGCCGCTGCGGCATTGACGCCCTCGCAGCTCATGATTTCGTCGATGAACTGGCTCCGACGACCCTCGAGCAGCTCGGCGATGCGGTACAGCACCTGGCCGCGGTTGTAGGCCGTGGCTCCGGCCCAGCCACCGAGCGCGCTACGAGCGGCAACGACAGCGTCGCGGGCATCCTTGCGGCTGCCCTTGGCTGCATTGGCCAGAAACTCGCCCTTGTGCGAGAGCACCTCGTAGACGCGTCCGGATTCGCTGCGCGGAAACTTGCCGCCGATATAGAGCTTGTAGGTTTTGGGGATGGCGAGGCGGTTCACTTGGCGGCCTTCTTTGCAGACGTGGACTTCTTGGTGACCGGTGTCGCGTGAACAGCGGCGGCGGACCGCGAACCAGTGCGTACGGCGGGCTTGAGGTACGCGGCGAGGCCGTGGCGGCCTCCCTCACGGCCGTAGCCGCTCTCCTTGTAGCCGCCGAATGGGCTCGACGGATCAAACTGGTTGAAGGTGTTCGCCCAGATCACGCCGGCGCGTAGCTTGTCGGCGACGGCCAGGATGCGGCTGCCCTTGTCACTCCAGATTCCGGCGGAGAGACCGTACGGGGTGTTGTTCGCCTTGGCGATGGCCTCGGCCGGGGTGCGAAAGGTGAGCACCGAGAGCACCGGGCCGAAGATCTCGTCGCGGGCTATGCGGTGGCTGGTCGACACGTTGGTGAAGATGGTCGGCGCGAACCAG
Source organism: Cryobacterium sp. Y50 (assembly GCF_002929805.1). GTDB lineage: Bacteria > Actinomycetota > Actinomycetes > Actinomycetales > Microbacteriaceae > Cryobacterium. The sequence continues at coordinate 149,123 of NZ_PJJM01000102.1, forward strand.
AAACCAGTCGTAGGGATGACGCAGTCGGCACTCCAGCGTTCGGCGCCCTCCCGCTGACCCAGCTCGGACAGTTCGCGAATGCGGGCGAGCTGCTCTGCACTGTTGATGGCGCCGATATCGGTGTTCTTGTCAAGCGGGTCGCCCAGGCGCAGCGTCTGCATACTACGCTTGAGCCGATCTATGACGTCGTCGTGGATGCTTTCCTGCACGAGCAGGCGACTGCCGGCGCAGCAGACGTGGCCCTGATTAAAGAAGATGCCGCGCACGATGCCCTCGATCGCCTGGTCGATCGGGGCGTCGTCGAAGACGATGTTGGCGCCCTTGCCGCCGAGTTCGAGGCTGACCTTCTTGTCGGTTCCCGCGACCGAACGGGCAATAGCCCGCCCGACCGACGTTGACCCGGTGAAGGCGACCTTGTTGACGCCGGGGTGGTTGACGAGGGTCTGCCCGGTGCTGCCAGCACCGGTGATGATGTTCACGACACCGGCGGGCAGATCGGCCTGCTGCAGAATCTCGGCGAACAGCAGCGCGGTGAGCGAGGTGGTTTCGGCGGGCTTGAGAACGACGGTGTTACCGGCGGCGAGGGCCGGGGCAATCTTCCAGGCGAGCATCATGAGCGGAAAGTTCCACGGGATGACCTGGGCCGCAACGCCGAGCGAGGCCGGGTTCGGGCCTACTCCGGCGTGATCGAGCTTGTCGGCCCAGCCGGCGTAGTAGAAGAACCAGGCGGCGACGAGGGGAATATCGACATCGCGGGTTTCCTTGATCGGCTTGCCGTTGTCGAGGGTTTCGGCGACGGCGAGTTCGCGGGCGCGTTCCTGCACCAGACGAGCGATGCGAAACAGGTATTTACCTCGGTCGCTGCCGGACAGGCGGGACCAGACCCCGTCGTAGGCGTGACGGGCGGCGGCAACGGCGGCGTCGACATCCGCTTCATTGGCGGTCGCGATCATGGCGATCTGCTGCTCGGTGGCCGGGTTGATGGTCTGAAACGGGGTGCCCCGGCCGGCCGTGAACTCACCGTTGATGAACAGACCGTAATCGGTTTTGAGGCCCAGCAGGGCCTGCGACTCGGGGGCCGGAGCGTAGTCAAGAAATTTCATGGTCGTTCCTAATCAATCGTCACGTAGTCGGGGCCGGAGTAGTGCCCGGTCGCCATCTTCTGGCGCTGCAATAGCACGTCGTTCAGCAGGCTGGACGCGCCGAACCGGAACAGGTGCGGTACGAGCCACTCCTCCCCCACGGTTTCGGCGACTGTCACGAGGTACTTGATGGCGTCCTTCGAGGTGCGGATGCCGCCGGCCGGCTTCACTCCGATGCGCACGCCGGTGAGGCGGTGCCAGTCGCGCACGACCTCAAGCATCGACAACGTCACCGGCAGCGTCGCAGCCGGGGTTACCTTGCCGGTGGAGGTCTTGATGAAGTCTCCGCCAGCCAAAATGGCCAGCCAGGAGGCGCGGCGCACGTTGTCGTAGGTGTTCAGTTCGCCGGTCTCGAGGATGACCTTGAGGTGAGCCATCGATCCGTCGGCGCGGCGGCAGGCATCTTTCACAGCCACGATCTCGTCGTAAACCTGGCCGAATCGGCCGGCCAGAAAGGCGCCACGGTCGATGACCATGTCGATCTCGTCGGCGCCGGCGGCGACCGAGGCGCGCACATCAGCGAGCTTGACGCTAATCGATGCGCGTCCGCTGGGAAAAGCAGTGGCGACGGCGGCCACGTTGACTCCCTCGGTGCCGCCGTTGGCGTGGGCAGCGCCGAGCGCAACGACGGCCGTGCCGACCATGTCGCCGTAGACGCAGACCGCGGCGACGCGCGGGCAGCCGGGGTCACCAGGGTCAGGTACCAGCGCCTTGGCGACGAGCGAACGCACCTTGCCAGGGGTGTCGGCTCCTTCGAGGGTGGTGAGGTCGATCAGTCCAATAATGGTGTCGATCGCCCAGCGCTTGGAGCTGGTCTTGATCGAGCGGGTACCGAGGTCGGCAGCGCGGGCTTCGAGGCCGACGGCGTCGATTCCGGGGATGCCGTGCAGGTACCGGCGCAGGTTGGCGTCGGTGGCTTCCCCGCCGATCAACGCGAGGGCGCGCTGATCGGGTTGGTAGGTGGCCAAGGGGCTACTGGTCATGGGGTGTCCTTTTGAGCGGTGGCACGGGTATCTTCAGTCTTGGAGGAGGGCGTTCGCGGTGTCTTCGTCGGTCACCAGAACGGTGCACAGCCCGTTGCGCACGACGGCGCGGGCGATGGCGTGTTTGGAGCGTCCGGAAATGACGGCGATGGTGAGCGGGGCGCGCCGCAACTGGTCGAGCTGAATGCCGACCGTGCGTTCGTTGAGTTCGGGGTCGACGATTCGGCCGTTTTGATCGATGTAGCGGCCGACAACGTCGCCGACTGCACCGCGCGTCACGAGGTCGTCGATCTGGGCGACCGTCAGGTAGCCGCTATCGACCAGGGCGGAATTTGCATCTGCTTGACCGGCGCTGAAGACGTAGGCCTGGGCATTGCGGGCCAGGGCAAGCACCCCGGCAACCGTGCGGTCGGCCTCCATCGCCTGTTTGGTTTCAAGGCGTTCGAAGATGGCCGGGCTGGGCAGCAGAGTGGCCGACCCGTCGGCCTTGTGCGCGATGGTCACCGCAGTGGATGCCGCGGTGCCGGTGCGCTGATTCAGGCTGACGCCACCGTTGATCTGCACCACGTTCACTCCCGGCGCCCAGCCCTGTTTGAGGTGCAGGGACACGTCGTGCAGGGTGCGACCCCAGCTGATGCCGAGCGTGCGTGGAATCGGGCGGAGGCTCGTGAGATAGTCGGCGGCGGCCTGCGCGGTACGCGACTGCAGCTCAGCGTCGCTCGACACCCCGGCGGAGGAGACCACGATCGCGTCGGTCAAGCCGGTCGATTCGCGTAAGCGGCGTTCGATCGGTAGTCGCCGGGCGCGCGGGTGCACGATTTCGATGCGGATGAAGCCGTTGGCCTTGGCGCTCGCGAGCAGCCGGCCAACCTTCCAGCGGGTGAGGCGCAGAATGACACCGATCTCATCCTGGGTCTGGTTTTCTTCGTAGTACAACTCGGCCGCGCGGATGGAGAGGAGTTCGTCGGTGTCACTCATACGGTTCACGGTCCAATCTTTCGAATTCAGCCTACGTGAGCCCGACGCGCGAATCAACAGCTGTAGGCGATCTTGCTCTCTTGAGCAGCGGCCACCGCTGGCGCGTTGAGCGGACCCATCCCATACGATCAGTGCATGCGCACCAGTGAAGCCTTCGAGTACGTTCTCGCCGTCGACGTTGGGGGGACCAAGGTCGAAGCCGCACTCGTGGACGACCGAGGCACAGTGCTTCCGAGCAGCCGGCACCGCGCGACGACCGGGGCCAGCGCGACCAGTGAGCAGCTCGCATCCGCTGTCAGAACTGTCATTCTGGCGACCCTCGCGAGCGTGCCGCTGGGCTATCCCCTGATCGGAGTCGGCATCGGCTGTGCCGGGCCGATTCACCTGGGTGCGGGGGCGGTGTCGCCGCTGAATCTGCCGGTATGGCGCGAGTTTGGGCTCCAGGAGCTCGTGGCCGGGCTGGTTCCCGGTCTGGACGTGCGACTGCGCATGGACGGCCTGTGCATCACGCTAGCCGAACACTGGGTGGGTGCGGGCCGGGGCGTCGACAACCTGATGGGCATGATCGTGTCGACCGGTGTCGGTGGCGGCTTGATTCTCGGCGGCGTCACGGTATCCGGGCCAACGGGCAATGCCGGCCATATCGGCCATATCGAGGTCGGCGGCTTCTTGGATGCCTGCGCCTGCGGCGGAACCGGCTGCATTGAGGCGATCGCCTCCGGGCCGAAAACCGTCGCCTGGGCCAGATCTCAGGGCTTCACCGGCGAGTCCGGCGAGGACCTAGCGGCGGCCTACGCGGCAGCCGACCCGATCGCGATTCTGGCCGTGAAGCGCAGCGGCCGGGCCCTCGGCCAGGCGATCGCCTCCGCGGCGACGCTGCTCGACCTCGACATGGTCGCCATTGGTGGTGGTTTCTCGAATGTCACCCCCGACCTGCTGGATTTCGCCTGCGCGGCGATCCTGGAACGCGTGCAATTCGCCTACGCAACCCGGGTACGCCTGGTGCACTCGGCTCTCTCGGGCGACGGCCCGCTGATCGGCGCTGCGGCGTTGATTCACCGCGCAGAATTGGTGCCGTAGCCGCCTGGCTCAGCGGGAGCGTGCCAGGTCGTCCTCGAGCATGTGCGGTCGACCGATCACCGCTCCAGCAACGAGCACGGCAAGCGCCGTTACGAGGAGAAAGACCATCGGCCAGGTCCACCCACCGCTCAGTTCATGCAACAGGCCAAAAACCAGCGGACCCAGGGCACCGAGTGTGTAACCGATACCCTGCACAAAGCTGCTGAGTGCAACCGCACCGGCGTGGGTGCGGGTGCGCAGGTTGATGAGCACAAGAGCCAGCGGGAAGAACATTGGCCCAAGCCCGGCCAGCGACACCCAGAGCCAGGTCATGGTCTTCGGTAGGAACATTAGCCCCAGGTCGCCGATCACGAACGCGAATACGCCCACGTAGACGAGTGGGCCGATGTTCTTCAGGCGGGCGGTGAGGATCGGAATGATCAGGGCGCACGGGATGCCCATGCCGGCGTAGACCGCGAGGAGCGTCCCCGCCTGGGTAGGAGTCACCTGCGCTGCGTCGACGAGGAGCTGTGGCAGCCAAGCGAACATGGCATAGGCGTTGAGCGACGAGGTCGCGAACACGCCGGCGATGGCCCAGGCGATCGAGGATCGCCACAGTCGACCGAGAATGGCCGCATCGGCCTCGTCGACCACGGGGCTTGGCGATTGCTCGGTACGGTGCCGCACGAGCATGGTGATCCACGGCACCAGCGCCAGCAGAGCCAGCAGCATCCACATGCCGAGCGAAATTCGCCAGCCCGCGGCATCCGCCACCGGAACGGCGATGAGCGGAGGAACCAGGGTGCTCAGCGACATCACGGTGGCGTACAGGGACGTGACGAGGCCGATCCGGTCCGGAAAGTATTTTTTGACCAGCGGCGGCAGGAGCACATTGCCAACGCCGAGGCCGGCGAAGGCGATGACACTGCCGATGATGAGCATGGTGATCGAGCCGGATACCCCGCGAGTGAAATGACCGACCAGGATCGCCAGGACGGCGAGCACGAGGGGCAATTCGAGGCCATGGCGACGGCTGATCATTGGGGTGAAGATGCCGAAAACGGCAAAACAAACGGGCGGAAGCATGCCGAGCACGCCGAGGGATACCGCGCTGAGCGGAATATCGACGTTGATCTCGGCGACAATCGGCGAGAGAGCGGTAACCGCACTCCGGAGATTTGCCGCGACCAGAATGATGCCCAGCAGGGCCAGGCCGCGTCCCGGCCAGAGGGGGCTGGGGGCTGCGATAGTCACTCGGTCAGTCTAGGGCGCGGGGCAGGCCCGGCCAGCCGAGCGGATGCGACGGCTACAGCCCCGCGCGCTCCCGCCGGATACGCTCGGGGAGGTCTTTCAGCTCCTCCCAGCGTTCGGGAGCGACGAGGGCTGGCAGCAGCATGGCCCACATCTCAGTGAGACGCTGGTCGATGTCGGCCCGTTTGGTCAGCACATCGGAGACGACCTGCACGCCGGTGAAGGCCGCTGTACAGAAGTGGGCGGCCGCACGAACGTCCAGATCGGGGTTGATATCGCCGGAGGCCATCCCCCGGCCGAGGAATTCCTCGCAGGCAACCATCCAGTCGAGGTAGGGCCCGGCCACGGGGGTGGAAAAATTCACCGCTTCGATGGTCAAACGAATTCCGGCGCTCACGACGAGGTCGTCGCGCAGCTGACGCGCGAGCTCATAGGACATCGATACGAGGGCGTGCAAACCGGGGTAGTTGTCATCGAGCAGTTTCTGGCCGGCCGCCGCCGATGCCGCGTGCTGCGCGGCGATTATGGCGAGGGCGAGAGCTTCTTTGGAATCGAAGTGGAAGTACAGGGCGCCCTTGGTGACGCCAGCCGCACTGCTGACCTGTGCAAGGGACGTGCTCCCGTAACCGCGCTGCTCAAAGGCCGCTGCTGCACCGCGAATTATCGCGGCGCGCGTTTCGATCGCTCGTACTTGTTGTGACATTGGATCTCCCGGAAAATGCTCGAGTTTCTAGAATACCGGGGGCGACGACCCCCCTCGAATCCCCCGAGGGCCTCGACCGCACCCCCTTTTGGGGCTATGCCCACGTGCCAGTCTCCAATCACCAATACCTCATTGCGCGCAACAATAAACATACTGTTTGGTATGGTTTTGGGCATGGAGAACATCGGCGTTCACGACTGGGTCGGCATCCTGGTGGCAGTACTCGCCGGGCTGGTCGTGCTCACTCTTTCCCTCGTCGCCATCATGCAGATCGGGCGTGCCGCACACCTGAGTCCAACCAAGCGCACCAACTGGGTTCTCGCTGTGCTGCTCGCCCCGGTGTTCGGCGCGACCGCCTGGTTCGCCGTCGGTAACCGGCTCCGACTGGACTAAACCAGGCCCGGAATTACGGGCCCAGGATCGTGCGCACCCGCGCCACGTCGTCGCGAATCTGTTTGATCAGCGGGTCGATGCCCACGTAGGCGACCATGCCGCGAATCCGCTCAACGAACGCAACGTCGACGACGCGGTCGTAGAGGTCTAACTCGGTCTCATCGAGCACGTAGGCCTCGACCTGCTTCTGTGCCACTCCGTCGAAGGTGGGATTGTTGCCAACCGAAATCGCCGCCGGATAGCGAGCACCGGCATCCGTCAGCCAACCGGCGTAGACGCCGTCGGCCGGAATCAGCCCCTCGGAATCGGCGGACAGGTTCGCGGTGGGAAAACCCAGCTCGCGGCCGCGGGCTGCGCCGTGTACCACCATGCCTCGCACGGTCGGCAGATGACAAAGCAGGTCTCCAGCCGCACGCACCGCACCAGTGGCGAGCAATTCGCGAATCCAGGTGGACGAGACCCGCCGTTCACCGTCGGGTTTCACGTCCTCGATCAGTCCAACGGTGTAGCCGTATTCGAGGCCGAGTTGCCGCAGCAGGGCAACATCACCGGCCCCCTTGGCTCCAAATCGAAAGTCACAACCGACGAGCACGAACCGGGCGTGCAGAGCGGTGACCAGAATGCTTTCGATGAACTCGCGCGGTGGCAGGCTTGACAGGGCGTGGTTGAACTCGAGCAACAGGGTCGCGTCAACCCCGGTCTCGGCGATCAGTTTGAGTTTCTGCTCTGCGCTGACGAGCGTGCTCGGGCAGTTTTGCGGCGAGAGCAGGGCGAGCGGATGCCGGTCGAACGTCACGACGACGGCCGCCAGCTGCTCGCGCTCGGCGACGGTCTGGAGCTCGGTGATGACCGCACGGTGTCCGGCATGCACGCCATCGAACTTTCCGATGCTCACGGCCGAGTCGGGCCAGTCGCTCGGTACGGACTCGACACCGTTCAGAATCTTCATGCGCGCCCCTCGCTCACGGGCGCGACGCGGTGGCGGGCGAGCCACCACATGCCCAGCAGAGGCAGCACGAGGGGAATAAAGAGGTATCCACTGCCGTAGATCGACCAGACGGTCGCGTGCTCGAACAGCGCCGGATCAACCAGACTCAGGGTGCCAACGACGAGTACGCCAAGCATTTCAAAGCTGATCGTGATCCAGGCGATGCGATACCAGCGAATGCTGCGCCGCATCAGGGCCACCGTGGCCACGATGTAGACCACCGCGGCGAGAGCAGACAAGGCATAGGCGAGCGGGGCTTCATCGAAGGCTCGCACGATTTGTACGAAGGACCGGCCGGTGGCGGCGAGGGCCAGCACGCCATAAACGGCGATGAGGAGTCGACCGACGCCCCTCACCCGCTTGGCGGAGGCGGGCTTCTCAGTCGGGGATTCTGTCATCGCTCTGTTGTAGTCATAACTCACTCGTCATCTGGTTAAATAATTATTGCAGCTTCCGCGAGGCAGCCGGAACCGGGTCAGCTCCCCTGAACGTTCCAGATCTGGTTCATGCGGTAGAGCATGACGGCGACAGACAGGCAGCTCACACCGAGGATGACGGTGCTCCAGCGGCTACGCTCGACCAGCGCCCAGAATCCGGCCACGACCGGCAGCGCAATGGCACTGACCAGGTAGGTGTAAAACTCGAGCAGACTGCCGGTGGCGTCGTTGCCGGCCAGTGGCGCCGCAATCGCGGCAGCAAGCTGCACGATGAGCAGCAATTCGACGAGGGCGGCCGCGCCCATGGTGAGGTCGGTGGGTTTGCGTCCCAGCAGGCCGAGGATGACGCAGAGCACTCCGCCGGGCACGGCGATTCCCAGCTGCAGCCAGGTAAACCATTCGATCATGAGCCCTGTTCCGGTTCGATGACGGATGCCGGCGGCTCGGCTATTTTGCCAGGAAGATCTGGCGGAAAGTTCAGCAGCGACTTGGCCTGGCCGCCGCGATACTCGACCAGTCCGACCAGGCGGCCATCCGGTGCAATGGCGGCGACCGGACCGGTGCGGGTGGTGTCTTCCTTCACGGTAATGCGTTTGCCATGTCCGAGGTCGATGGCTTGCTCCGCGGACAGGTCGAGACGCGCCAGCAGCCGGGTGGCGGCATCCGCTGGAGAAATGAGGTTGGCGACGACATTGATCTGCTCGAGGGTAGCAGCGTTCTCGATGCGGAACGGGCCGATTCTGGTGCGGCGCAGAACGGTGAGGTGGCCGCCAACGCCGAGCGCCACACCGAGGTCGCGGGCGAGCGCACGAATGTAGGTGCCGGAGCTGCACTCGACGCGCACCTCGAGGTCGAGAAAACCGTCGCCGGGCGTGCTTGCGAACAGTTCGAAACCACTCACCGTGACCGGGCGCGAGGGCAGCTGCACGTCTTCGCCGGCACGTACCCGGGCGTAGGCCCGCTTTCCGTCTACCTTGATGGCGCTGACGGCGCTCGGCTGCTGGCTGATATCGCCGGTGAGGTTTTCAATGCCGGCGGCCACTGCTTCGGGGGTGATCGCGGCGACTTGTTCAACCGGTGCGCGAGTGAGTTCATCGCCCTCGGCGTCATCAGTCGTGGTGGACTGTCCCAAGCGAATGGTCGCGAGGTATTCCTTGCCCTGACCGACCACGTAGGTGAGAAGCCGAGTTGCGCTGTCGATGCCGAGCACGAGCAGGCCGGTGGCCATCGGGTCGAGGGTACCGGCGTGGCCGACCTTGCGGGTTCCGGCCAGGCGCCGGGTTCGGGCGACAACGTCATGGCTCGTCCAGCCCTGCGCCTTGTCAATGAGGAGGAGGCCGCTAGTCACTTCTAGAGGGTACCAGCGTGGAACGCCCTCGCCCGAAACGCAATCTAGGCTGGGGCTATGCAAATTGCTGTGATCGGCGCCGGCGCCCTGGGCGGTCTCTACGCGACCCTGCTCGCCCGGGCCGGCCACGATCTCACCATCACGGCCCGCGCGGTGGCCAGGTCTCTGATTCAAGAGAACGGAATCCGACTCACCGGAGGATACGGGGATGCGCAATGCCGCGTGCAGGTGCAGGAGACTCTGACCGAAACTCCGGATCTGACACTGGTCTGCACGAAGGCGCAGGATGCCACGGCCGCCATCGCCGAGAATGCCGAGCCGCTCGACGGCTCACCGGTGATCGTCGTGCAGAACGGGCTCGACGGGCTGCGAATAGCCCAGAACCTGCTGCCGAACTCGGAATGCTTCGGTCTGCTCACCCTCATCGCCGCGCATTACATTGGGCCGGGTCGCGTGCGGGTCACCACCTCAGCATCGAGCTACCTCGGTCGCGGTGACGGCAAAGCAGATGCTGCCACCCAGCACTGGCAGGCGGTGCTGGACGAGGCGTTTCCCACTGTCGCCACTGACAACTTCGTGGGCGCCCAGTGGACCAAGCTCGTAGTGAACATGCTCAACGCTTTGCCGGCCATCACCGGGCTGAGCGTGCAGGCGGTCATCGCCGATGCACCGCTGCGCCGAATTCTGACCGCAAGCATGCAGGAGACCGTGCAGGTGGGCATGGCTCGCTACGTCACCTTTGGGTCCCTGCAGGGGATGAGCGATCGCAGCCTGCGCGTGTTCGCACGGCTGCCGATGGCCCTCGGACAGACCTTGCCGCTGCGCATGGGCGCAAAAATGGGTGCGGTCGCCAATCTGGGGTCGACCCTGCAGAGCATCAAGCGGGCCCACCTGACCGAAATCGACCACCTCAACGGTGCTGTCGTGCGTCAGGCCGAGCTGGCGGGAAGACCGGCACCGGTCAACGCTCTCCTGACCGCGCTGGTGCACGAGGTGGAGAGCAGCCGGGTATTCCTGAAACCAGACGAGGTCGTGGCCCAGTTCGATCAGCTCACCACCACCAGCCACTAGCAGCGGTCGGTTAAGACCCGACGTGGAAGGTCGGCGTTGGTGTTGTCGACGACCGCCGAGACTATGTCCCGCGGGTGCACATCGGCGAGGTACTGCCGGTCGGATTCGCTTCCTGACACCGATTCGAGCAGTACGCTGAACAGCCACAGCCCGTGCAACTCCGGTCGATTGCTGTAGGCACCGTCAACGATGAGAATGGCGTCGGCCGGGGCGGTTTGCCAGGTCGGTTGAATCCAGGCATCCCGGTCGGGGTCGAATTCTTCGGTGACGAACCCGGTACTGCCGCCCAGGCGAAAGGGTTCGACGAGTACGCGGCGCAGTGTCGAGTAGTCGTATCCGACCCGATACAACCGCTCCGAAACATCGAGGCGGTCTCCGCCGAGGCGCTGTTGCTCGGCGCGCGAGTGCTGAAAATTACGTAGGCTGGCTCGAAACGTGGGGTGTTCGCTCTCGCGGAAGACGGCCGCGAGGTCGTCGGCGAAGCTGACGCGACCCGCTCTCTCATTGCCGTCGACGGCAATGATCGTGCGACCTCGGCCGTAATTGTGCAGAATCTCGGCGGCCAGGGTGCGCAGAAATTCGATCCGGGGTGTGGAAACCAGCTTCATGAAACGAGCCTAGATTAGAACGGATGAACATCGCGCCCTCGAGTCATACCGCCGCGTTGAAGAACGCGCCCGATGTGCCCGTCACAACTGCTGGAACCGGAGACAACGCAGCTCCTGAAGTCGTTGTTGGCACGGCGGCCGGCAGTAGGACGGCTCGCGGCAGCGCCGCAGGCTACCGAGCAGCGGATATCAGCACCACGCTCAACGCCTGGTTCCTGGCGAACGCCCGCGACCTGCCATGGCGCCGCGAGGGATTCGGCGCCTGGGGAATCCTGGTGAGCGAATTCATGCTGCAACAAACCCCGGTGAACCGGGTCATCCCCCGGCTGCAGGAGTGGCTGGCGCGGTGGCCGACACCCGCCGATCTCGCTGCGGTGCCGCCAAGCGAGGCGGTGCGCGCCTGGTCCAGCCTCGGGTACCCGCGACGCGCCTTATGGTTGCACGCTGCCGCCGTGCAGATCACCGAGCAACACGGCGGCGTTGTGCCCTCCGACATCGATGCGCTGCTCGCCCTGACCGGGATCGGGGACTACACCGCGCGCGCGGTGGCAGCGTTCGCGTATGGCCACCGGCATCCGGTCGTCGATACCAACACGCGGCGGGTGATCGCCCGTGCCATCGCCGGTTCAGGGGAACCCGCACCCCCCAGCCGCGGTCGTGACCTCGAGGCGATGGGTGCTCTCTTGCCGCAAAGCGCCCTCGAGGCGGCGCTGTTCAACGCAGCGATCATGGAACTCGGCGCGGTCGTCTGCACCAGCCGCGGTCCGAACTGCGACATCTGCCCGATCCGGAATGACTGTGCCTGGCGGGCCCTCGACTATCCCGAATACACCGGAACGCGCAAGACCGTGCAGAAGAAGTTCGCGGGCAGTGACCGGCAGGTGCGCGGCCTGATCATGGCCGAGCTGCGCTCTACCCACCGCGGCGTGACGGACGCCGAGATTGACTCGCTCTGGCCCGACGCGGCTCAGCTGCAGCGCGCACTGCACAGCCTCGTAGCCGACGGCCTCGCGGTCGACTCTCCCGACGGCTATACCCTGCTCGACGGAATATTATGAGCATCGGTCTAATCTGGGCGCAAAGCCGTGGGGGTGTGATCGGAGCCGACGGCGGCCTGCCCTGGCAGCTGCCCGAGGACCTCGCCCACTTTCGTTCCGTCACGCGAGGTGGCGCCGTCGTCATGGGTCGGCGCACCTGGGAATCGATTCCCAAACGCTTCCGTCCTCTTGCGGGCCGCCACAACGTCGTGGTCACGCGCCAACGTGACTGGGACGCGCCCGGGGCATTTGCTGTGCACAGCTTCGACGACGCACTCGCGATTGCCGCCGGGCCGGTCTGGGTGATCGGCGGCGCCGAAATCTTTCGCCTCGCCCTTTGCCACGCCGACACACTCGAGCTGACCGAGATCGACGAACAGTTCGCCGGCGACACGCTCGCCCCAGCCCTAACCGCCGCTTGGAGCCTTGTAGACACCAATCCAACCAGCGGATGGCTCCGCTCCAGCGAAGGCCTGAGCTACCGTTTCGCGCGCTACCAGCGCGTCCCCGAACCGGATCCAGCCCCATAACCCGCATCCTTAAACCTTTCCGGACCCCGGCCCGGTCGAAGGTACCGAAATGGTTCTAGTGCCTGCCGGTGCTGGCAGTGTCGGGCGCGTCGAGATCGTCAGAGTCGTCGGCCTCAACGGCCTCGTCGTCTTCGAGGTCGTAGTCGCGCGGTTTCTTGTACGGGTCGGCGTCGCCGGCATAGGTCGCAGTGCCTTTGCTGTCCTCGGTCGCGGTATCGCGATCGTGGGCCTCACGCAGTAGGTCGTCAATGAGCGCGGCGTTCTCCGGAATACCGTCGGCGATGAACTCGATCGACGGGGTGAGCCGTGCCGTGATGTTCTTACCGACCTCGCTGCGCATCAGGCCGGTTGCGGCCTTGAGCGCAGCTGCGCTGTCCGTGCGTTCCTCGATCGAGCCATAGACGGTGTAGAACACCGAGGCGTGCTGCAGATCCCCGGTCACCTTCACGTCCGTGATGGTCACAAACCCGAGCCTGGGATCGCGCAAGCCGCGCTCCAGCCGCTTGGCGATGATGACCTTAATGCGGTCCGCCATTTTTCTGGCGCGTTCCGGATCTGCCATTGCAATACTCCTTGTTAGCCGGCCGCCAAAGCGCCCGGTCATTCTGTACTTTTTCACCGCATTAAACGGATGCTCCTTACCCAACGAAAGGGCGGAGTAAATTTTCCCCGCTGTTAATATGCACAGCAGGGAATCGGGGTGGGAGTCCCCGCTCTTTCCTTTTCGGAGGAAATTTGCGCAGATCTGACCCCGTGCGGGGCCTGACCCGAAATACGAGCCCGACCCCCCAAAACCAACGCTAGACGCGCGGCTTCTCCTTCATCTCGATGGTCTCGATCTCATCGCCAATTCGGATGTCGTTGAACTTGCCCAGTCCGATACCACACTCGAAGTCCGTACGAACCTCGGTGACATCGTCCTTGAAACGACGCAGCGACTCGATACCCAGGTTGTCCCCCACCACGATGCCCTCGCGAATAACTCGAGCCTTGGCATTTCGGGTGATGGTACCGGAGCGCACGATGACACCGGCGACGTTTCCGAACTTCGACGAGCTGAAGACCTCGCGAATTTCGGCAATACCACTCTGGATCTCTTCGTACTCGGGCTTGAGCATTCCCTTGAGGGAACTCTCGATGTCCTCGAGGGCGGAGTAGATGACGGAGTAGAAGCGCACGTCGACGCCTTCGCGAGCAGCACGCTCGCGGGCCTTCGTGTCCGGGCGAACGTTGAACCCGATGATGATGGCGTTGTCGACGGTCGCGAGGTTGACGTCGCTCTCCGTGACAGCACCGACACCACGGTGAATGATGCGCAGCTGCACAGAATCGTCGACCTCAATCTTGAGCAGCGACTCTTCCAGCGCCTCAACGGCACCGGAAACGTCACCCTTGATGATGAGGTTGAGCGACTCGACCTTGCCCTCTTCGAGGGCACGGGTGAAGTCTTCGAGGCTGATGCGCTTGCGGGCCTTGGCCAGCAGTGCGTTGCGCTCGGCGGCTTCACGCTTTTCGGCGATCTGACGGGCGGTGCGGTCTTCCTCGATGACGAGGAAGGTATCGCCGGCGCGGGGAACGCTCGACAGACCCTGCACCTGAACTGCGCGAGACGGCGTGGCGGCGAGAACGGCAACGCCGTTTTCGTCGGCCATCGCACGAACACGGCCATAGGCCGTTCCGGCGACGATGGAGTCTCCGACGTGCAGCGTTCCGGACTGGATGAGCACGGTTGCCACCGCGCCGCGGCCCTTGTCGAGGCGAGCCTCGATGGCGACACCGCGGGCATCTTTGTTCGGGTTGGAGCGCATGTCGAGTGCGGCATCGGCGACCAGGAGTACGGCGTCAAGAATTTCCTTGATACCGGTCTTGTTCTTGGCCGACACGTCGACGAACATGACGTCTCCGCCGTACTCTTCGGCGACGAGGCCGAATTCGGTGAGCTGCTGACGTACCTTCTGCGGGTTGGCTCCGGGCTTATCGATCTTGTTCACTGCAACCACGATCGGCACGTTGGCGGCCTGGGCATGGTTGAGCGCCTCAATCGTCTGCGGCATGATGCCGTCGTCGGCAGCGACCACGAGGATCGCGATGTCGGTGACCTGCGCACCACGAGCACGCATAGCGGTGAATGCCTCGTGACCCGGTGTGTCGATGAACGTCATGGCACGGTCGATGCCCTCGTGCTCGGTGATGATCTGGTACGCACCGATGTGCTGCGTGATACCACCGGCTTCGCCCTCGGCGACCTTGGCGTTACGGATCGCGTCAAGCAGCGCGGTCTTACCGTGGTCGACGTGGCCCATGACGGTGACGACGGGAGGACGAATCGCGAGGTCTTCGTCGGTTTCGTCTGCGAGTTCCTGATCGATGTCGATATCGAACGCGAGCAGCAGCTCACGGTCTTCATCGTCGGGCGAGACCATCTGAATCTTGTAACCGAGCTCGCTGCCGAGCACGTCGAATGTGGCCTCGTCGAGGGATTCCGTTGCCGTGGCCATTTCACCGAGGTGGAACAGCACGGTCACAAGGTTTCCGGGGCTCGCGTCAATCTTGTCAGCGAAGTCCGTGATGGATGCTCCGCGGCGAAGACGAACAACTGTTCCACCGTCGCCGCGCGGTACGGATACTCCACCCAGCGACGGGGCCTCGCGCAGCTCGAACTCTGCTCTCTTCGTACGCTTCGACTTGCGCGCCTTGTTCTTGCCGCCACCGCGACCGAAGGCACCAGCTGTGCCACCGCCCGGGCCACGACCGCGACCGGCACCGCCTCCTCCGCCGGCAGGCCGGGGCGGGCCGAAACCGGGGGCTCCGGCAGGAGCTCCGGGACGCGTGAATCCGGGGCGTGCTCCACCGGCTCCACCCGGGGCGCCGCCGGGACGCTGGAAGGCGCCTGGGCGCTGACCGAATCCGGTCGGGCGTGCCGCCTGGCCAGGTCCACCGGGGCGGGGGGCGCCGGGGCGAGGAGCCGCAGGGCGCGGAATGTTGCTGGGAGTAGGTGTTGCGGGGCGCTGGCCCATGCCCTGTGCGCTCGCGAACGGGTTGTTCCCCGGACGCGGCGGCTGAGCTGGACGCTGACCCATGCCCTGGTTGCTGGCGAACGGGTTGTTACCCGGTCGTGCAGCTCCCGGGCGAGGCATGCCCGGCTTGACCGGCGTAGCCGATCCCTCCGTGGACTTCGCTTCGGAGGTGCCGTTGTTGAGCTTGTCACCCTCGGCGGCTGCGGCCTTCTCAGCAGCTGCGGCCTTCTCAGCGGCCTGAGCCTGGCGCTCGGCGACGGTGAGCGGCGCCACCGGAACGGGCGCAGCATCCGCTGCCGGGGCGACGGCCGGAGCAGCGGGCTCGGCGGCCGGTTTGGGGCCCGGGCGAGCACCCGGCTTCGCGCCGTGGCTCGGACGAGCAGGCGTTGCCGGGGTGGCAGCAGCTCCAGCGGCGGGCGGCGGGGTGGCAGCCTTCGCTGCGGCACTTTCCGCCTGAAGCGCAGCGCGAAGGCGACGTGCTACTGGCGGTTCAACACTGGAAGACGGTCCTTTTACGAACTCGCCCATTTCCTTCAATTTAGCAAGTGCTACCTTGCTGTCGACTCCGAGCTCAGTAGCGATCTCGTGTACGCGTGGTTTCGCAGCCACAATTCTCCTGTTCCGGGTCTGCACCCGGAAAGGGGCAGACCGTTAATAACGGACGGGTCTCATTTCGAGCCGCTCATTAGTTGTCCATAAGCCAATTCAGCCTGTTCTCTAGTTGTTTCGCGTCCAGTGACCTGGTCACGCGAAAAGCACGCCCGAAAGCGTGGCGCCTCACGGCATCCAGAAAGCACGAGTCGCGGGCGTGCAGCCACGCACCTCTACCGGGGATTGTGGCGGTTTCATCCACCACAACTTCTGATTTCCCAGCAACGATCCGCAAAAGTGAGGATCGAGGGGCGCGCGAACGGCAGCCAATACACGTTCTAACGGAATTCATCGTACCCCTTATTCGGCATCCTCCAGAATGCTGTCCGGCTGGATGTCGATTTTCGCACCGGTCAGCTTGGCTGCGAGGCGCGCATTCTGGCCCTCTTTGCCGATCGCGAGCGATAGCTGGTAGTCGGGTACGAGCGCACGCACAGCCTTGATCGACTCGTCGATCACGTAGGCGCTCGTCACCTTGGCCGGCGACAGAGCGCTCGCGACGAAGGTAGCGAGGTCCGGCGAGAAGTCGACGATGTCGATCTTCTCGTTGTTGAGCTCAACAGTCACGGCGCGCACGCGCTGGCCGAGCTCGCCAATGCAGGCACCCTTGGCGTTCACGCCGGGTTCGGTGGCGCGCACGGCGATCTTGGTGCGGTGGCCGGCTTCGCGGGCGAGAGAGACGATCTCGACGACTCCGCTGGCGATCTCGGGCACCTCGAGTGCAAACAGCTTGCGCACGAGCGAGGGGTGGGTGCGCGATACGGTGATCTGCGGGCCCTTGAGCCCACGACCGACGGCCGTCACGAACACGCGAATGCGCGCGCCGTGCACATAGCTCTCAGTGGGAACCTGCTCCTCAGGGGGCATGATCGCTTCGATGGTGCCGAGGTCGACGTGAATCATGCGGGGGTTTGGGCCCTGCTGAATAATTCCGGCGACGATGTCACCCTCGCGGCCCTTGAATTCACCGAGAACAGCGTCATCGGCCAGATCACGCAGACGCTGGTTGATGACCTGCTTGGCGGCGAAGGCAGCGATGCGACCAAAGTCGGTGGTGTTGTCGACAGCTTCGCCGATGACGTTGCCGTCGTCGTCGTGCTCGGGAATGAAAATGTCCACGTGCCCGGACTTGCGGTCGAGAACGACGCGCGCTTCGGGCACCTCCTGAATATCGTGCTTGGCTTCAGCAATCTTCGAAGCTTCGAGCTTCGACACGTCTTGCTGGATGTGCTTGACATAGGCAGTCAGAATCGCCTGTTCGATGATTTGCACGAGTTCCTCGAAGGGAATCTCTTTTTCGCGCTCCAGTAGCCGCAAAACACTGAGGTCGATGTCCATGGCCGGCCTCCTCTATTCAGATCTTGCCGCCGCGAAACCGCGCAGCGGGCTGGATACTACGGTACTCGAATCTGCGGCGTCCCGTCACCCATTCTCCCCGCCGTGGGTTGGTCCAGCGCTGGTTCTCTGCAGAACGGATGCTGCCGGCTCAGTTGGCTGGCAGCATCCGTTCTCGATCAAACGTTTCTTAGACGAAGTGTTTGGCCACGTCGGCGACGTCGACCTGCTCCCGGTCGCCGGTGCGGCGGTTCCACAGCTCGACGATGCCGTCGGCAGCGCCGCGGCCGACGATGACGATCCACGGCACACCGATGAGCTCGGCGTCACCGAATTTGACGCCCGGCGAGACCTTGCGGCGGTCATCGTAGAGCACCTCACGATTGGTGGCTTCGATCGCGGCGACGACGGCTTCCGAGGTGTCGAAGACGATCTCGTCCCGGCCTGTGGCGATCACGTGCACGTCGAACGGAGTGACCGATTCGGGCCAGATCAAGCCCTTTGCGTCGTTGTTGAGTTCGGCGATGACCGCGAGAATGCGGGTGACACCGATGCCGTATGAACCCATCGTGACCGTGACCAGCTTGCCGTTCTCGTCGAGAACCTTGAGACCGAGCACCTCGGCGTACTTGCGACCGAGCTGAAACACGTGCCCGATTTCCATGCCGCGAATGAGTTCGACCGGGCCAGAGCCGTCGGGGGCCGGGTCGCCGGCGCGCACGTCGGAGGACTCGACGACGTCGTCAATGGCGAAGTCGCGGCCGGCGACGAGGCCGAACACGTGCCGGCTCTCTTCGTTGGCGCCGGTGATCCACTCGGTTCCGGAGACCACGCGCGGGTCGACCAGAAAACGGATACCGGTGGTCGATTTCGCGCCGAGAACGGCGCCGTCCGCTCCCCACGGGCCGATATAGCCCTTGACCAAGCCGGGGTTCTTAGCGAAGTCTCCCTCGTTGGCGGCTTCCACCTCGGCGGGGGCGAAGGCGACCTCGACACGCTTAAGGTCGACCTCGCGGTCGCCGGGAACGCCGATCGCGATGAGTTCACGGGTGCCGTCAAGGCTCGTGAGCGCGAGCACGACGTTCTTGAGGGTATCGGCTGCCGTCCAGTCGCGACCATCGAGGCGGGGGTGCTCGGCGTTGGCCTTGTCGACGAGCGTCTGAATGGTCGGGGTGTTCGGGGTATCGAAGACTTGCGCAGCGGGCAGCGCGCTGAAGTCTTTGTCTTCCGGAACGAGGGTACGAAACGCCTCGATGTTGGCCGCGTAGCCGCTCGCGCTGCGCACGAAGGTGTCTTCTCCGACCGGGGTGGGGTGCAGGAACTCTTCGCTCTTGGAACCACCCATGGCGCCGGCATCCGCTTGGACGATCTCGTATTTGAGGCCGAACCGGTTGAAGATGCGCTCGTAGGCGTCGCGCTGCAACTGGTAGCTTACGTCTAGGCCAGCGTCGGTGTAGTCGAAGGAGTAGGCGTCCTTCATGGTGAATTCGCGGCCGCGCAGCAGTCCGCCGCGCGAGCGTGCCTCGTCGCGGTACTTGTCCTGAATCTGGTAAATCGACAGCGGCAGGTCCTTGTAGCTGCTGTACAGGTCCTTGACGAGCAGCGCGAAGACCTCTTCGTGGGTCGGCGCGAGCAGCATGTCGGAGCCCTTGCGGTCTTTCAGACGAAACAAGCCCTCGCCGTATTCATCCCAGCGGCCGGTCAGCTCGTAGGGCTCGCGCGGCAGCAGGGCCGGAAAATGTACCTCGTGCGCGCCGGCCGCCGTCATCTCTTCACGGATGATGCGCTCCACTTTTGCTTTCACCCGGAGGCCGAGCGGCAGCCAGGCGAAAATGCCCGGGGCCTGGCGGCGGATGTAGCCGGCCCGCACGAGCAGGCGGTGGCTGGTCACCTCGGCGTCGGAGGGGTCTTCGCGGAGAGTACGGAGGAAGTAGTTGGAGAGACGTGTAGGCACCCGTCTACCTTACGCGCGCGCCGCCGAGCGCTCCCCCACGGGCGCGGTGCTGGTGATCGATTTCATCGATGGCTACGAGCGACGTCACCGAACCGGCTCAGCCGACCTCGCTCAGGGTGCGCTCGATCGCGCCCAGCCGAGAGTCCATTGCGGTCAATTTCTCCAACAGCGCGGCATTAATCTCGTTACTCCTAGCCAGCGCTTCCCTCAGCGCCGGCGACCCTTCTGCCTCTGCCACGTGGCGACGAGTTTTGAAGTACTGATTGAAAATTGAGTAAGTGATTCCGCCGATGATCGCGACGATGGGGACCAGAAAAGCGAAGGCATAATCCATGGTGATTCCTTTAATGGGATGATGCCGCGGCGTTTGCCACGGCATCGGCGATGGTAACGATGGTGACGGTGATTGAGAATGGAGCGAGCGCGACGTGCTTGAGAGCGGTTCCCTCCGGAGAGAGCTCCAGCGACGTGGTTACAAATCCGCTACCCTCAAGCTTCGCGAGGTGCATGTAGAGCAGCGCCCGCGACATTCCGACGCGTCGTGCCAGCTCGCTGACGTGCACGCGCCCGCCCTGCAATTCGGCCAGAATCAACATGCGCTGCGGGCTGGCGACCGCTGCGAGGGTCGCGCTGAGCTGTTCCATGTTCATAACAACGCCTCCTGACAGGTGTAAATATATTATGACACCTGTCAGAAATGCAAGCGTTACTCGTAGTGGTAGCGGCACTGGGCGATGAGGGTCTGATCGTCCGTCACCCTGTAGATCAGTCGGTGTTCGTCGGTGATTCTTCGAGACCAGTATCCGCGAAAGCCGTACTTCAACGCTTCGGGTTTGCCGTTTCCGTCGTTGCCATTGCGTTGAATGTCGTTGAGTAAGGCGTTGATCCGCTTGACGATCTTGCGGTCTTGCGTCTGCCAGTACAGATAGTCCTGCCAGGCACGCTCATCCCAGACCAGCCTCATTCGGCGAGATCGTGCTCAGCACCCTGGCCAGCTTCAAGGCGCTCAATGGAGCCCAGTAAGCGGCGAGCATTAGCAGGGCTGCGCAAGAGATAGGCCGTCTCCTTAAGAGATTCGTAATCATCGAGGGCAACGAGAACGACCGGGTCTCGGCCCGCTCTCGTAATGATGACTTCCTCGCGATCGTCCAGCACAGAGTCGAGCGTCGCCGCGTAGTTTGCCCGCGACTCCGAATAGGTGATTGTTTTCATATTCTCTCCTTCGACGTACAAGAAATTGTACGCGAAGTCAGGGCAACGGGCAATCGCGAACCATAATCGCTGCTCGCGTGATCGGAAGGTGCCACCCGTGAAACTCACGTATCTGTAAGCAGACGGCTTTCCTGACGCCAATCAAGTTCGCGCGGATCGGCTACTTCGCGCCGACGGACACCGTGGGACTGCCGAGCTCGGCGGCCGGCATCTCGGCGGCGAGGCGGTTGGCCTCTTCGATGAGCGTGGCCACAATCTCGGACTCCGGAACGGTCTTGATGACCTCGCCGCGCACAAAGATCTGGCCCCGGCCATTGCCGCTCGCAACACCGAGGTCAGCCTCGCGGGCTTCGCCCGGTCCGTTGACGACGCAACCCATGACCGCCACCCGCAACGGCACGGTCATGCCTTCGAGCCCATCGGTGACATCATTGGCGAGCTTGTAGACATCCACTTGTGCCCGGCCGCAACTGGGGCAAGAGACAATCTCAAGCTTGCGTTCGCGTAGATTGAGTGACTGCAAAATTTGCAGGCCGACCTTGATCTCTTCGACCGGCGGAGCGCTGAGCGATACTCGGATGGTGTCGCCGATTCCCTCGCCGAGCAGCAAACCGAACGCAGTCGCGCTTTTAATGGTGCCCTGAAAGCTCGGACCGGCCTCGGTCACGCCGAGGTGCAGCGGCCAATCGCCACGCTCGGCGAGCAGGCGGTAGGCCTTCACCATGATCACCGGGTCGTTGTGTTTGACCGAGATCTTGAAGTCGTGAAAGTCATGCTCCTCGAACAGGCTCGCCTCCCAGACTGCGCTCTCCACGAGCGCTTCCGGCGTGGCCTTGCCGTACTTCTGCATCAGGCTCGGCTCGAGCGAGCCGGCATTGACCCCGATGCGCAGGCTCACGCCGGCGGCCTTGGCGGCGGCGGCGATCTTGCCGACCTGGTCGTCGAACTTGCGAATGTTGCCCGGGTTCACTCGTACGGCGGCGCAGCCGGCGTCGATCGCGGCGAAGACATAGTTCGGCTGAAAGTGGATGTCTGCGATGACCGGAATCTGGCTTTTCTTGGCGATGATCGGCAGAGCCTCTGCGTCATCCCGGGTGGGGACAGCGACGCGCACGATGTCGCATCCGCTCGCTGTGAGTTCGGCGATCTGCTGAAGCGTCGCGTTGATGTTGGTGGTCGGGGTAGTCGTCATCGATTGCACGCTCACTTGAGCATTGCCACCGACCAGAACCTTACCGACCTTGATCTGACGGGATTTACGTCTGGGAGCGAGTACCTCAGGTACTTTGGGCATCCCCAAATTGATTGCAGCCACTTGCCTAGCTTAGTTGCCGACACCCGGACAAGCTGAATGCCACCTCGGGTTACCGCTCCAGCTGGGCCAGCAGTGTCGCAAGAAACTCAGCCGGGTGTTCGAGGTGCGGCGAGTGGCCGCAGTTGTCCAATTCCAGCTCAGTCAGCCCGGTCGCCGATGAAGGCTCCGGCTGTCGCGACGTCTTCGTAGGTCTGGCGGCCGGAACGGAAGGCGTGGTGGTGGAGTCCTCGTCTCCGGTTGTCACTGACGTGGTCGTTGGTGCGCAGCCGACCAGGGTCAGGGCCCGGGCGGTGCTGACCGCCGGAGCCAGGAACAACTTTGTTACCCGGATGAAATTTGCCTCTCGTTCTGATGCGTTGGGGTGCTTCTCGTTCTGATGTGTTGGGGTGGGGAGAGCTGTGGCGCAGAACCTGACAGGTGGTTCAGGTGTCAGAAATCTATGGACAACCATCGTTACTGCCAAGGGGACCGTGAACCGATACCCAGACATGGCCAATATGCTGAAAACATCACCTCATTGACAAAGGAGTCCCCATGACCGAAACCGACGTTGTAATTCTGGCCGGATCGCGCACCCCGCAGGGACGCGTGAACGGGCAGCTCTCGTCCCTCACCGCCGTCGACCTCGGCGCCGCGGCCATCGCGGGCGCCCTCGTCCGCGCCGGAGTCGCTGCGGATCAGGTGGACTTCGTGCTCATGGGGCAGGTCTTGCAGGCTGGCTGCGGGCAGAACCCGGCCCGGCAGTCCAGCGTCGCAGCAGGCATCCCGTGGAACGTACCGGCCATGACGCTCAACAAGGTCTGTCTCTCCGGGTTGGCCGCGGTCATCGATGCCGCCCGTCTGGTGCGGCTCGGTGAAGCGGATGTCGTCGTGGCCGGTGGCCAGGAGTCCATGTCCCGCGCGCCCCACCTATTGCCGGGTTCCCGCCAGGGCTGGAACTACGGAACCGTGTCGGCGCTCGACCATGCCGCGCACGACGGACTCACCGACGCGTTCGATGGGCTCTCGATGGGGCTCTCGACTGAGCGCGCCAACGCCCGGCTCGGCCAGACCCGCCTCGAGCAGGACGAAATCGCTGCAGCGTCGCACCAGCGTGCCGCCGCAGCCGGCGCCGCCGGCGTGTTCCACGACGAGATCACCCCGATCAGCGTGCCGCAGCGTAAGGGCGAGCCGCTCATGACCAGCACCGATGAGGGCGTGCGGGCCGATAGCACGACCGAGACGCTCGGCCGGTTGCGTCCGGCGTTCGACCCGGCAGGGAGCATCACCGCCGGAAACGCCGCTCCCTTGAGTGATGGTGCGAGCGCTGTCGTTGTGACCAGCCGCGCCTGGGCCGAAAAGCACGGCCTGCCGTGGCTCGCCGTGATCAAGGCGAACGGCCAGGTCGCCGGCCCCGACAACTCCCTGCACTCCCAGCCGGCCAATGCCATCGCGCACGCGCTGAAGCGCGAGGGCTGGACCGCCGCCGACCTCGATCTGGTCGAGATCAACGAGGCGTTCGCCTCCGTTGTCCACCAGTCGTCCAAGCTGCTCGGGGTGTCTTCCGACGTGGTGAACATTCACGGCGGCGGCATCGCGATCGGCCACCCAATCGGGTCGAGCGGCGGGCGTATCGCCCTGCACGCTGCTCTCGAACTGTCGCGGCGCGGCTCCGGCAAGGCTGCGGTGGCCCTGTGCGGCGGCGGCGGCCAGGGCGAGGCCCTCCTGCTGTCCCGGTAAGGCGCCCGCCAGCGCCAGCTAGTGTCCTGCGTCGGAAGTTCGTTGTAGAAGTCGTTTGAGGGATTCGAGGATTTGTTCCGCGGATTTGGTCCAGATG
>NZ_PJJM01000085.1 GCF_002929805.1 Cryobacterium sp. Y50
GGGGCAACAATCATGCCGGACCCGACAGGCCAACTCCCTCAGATACTCACACCATCCGAGGTTACAAACAAGGTAACGGGGTAAGACGTGACTGACGAGAGGTGATGGAGTCCCGTCCACTTTGAACAACCAACTATTTCTGTCCCCAGTATTGACTAACGAACGGTTGTCAGTCAATACTGTGGATCGTGAACATGAATAAAGTCGTTCCTCAATATGACGAGCTGCCGCTCATCCCAAAATTGGGTTTGCCGCATTCGTGGGCGTTTTTTGGGCCCGGTGATCAGTTCGGTACCCTGAACTTTCTCACCCCAGAAATCGTTGCGAATGCCGCGCACGCGGTAGTCTCGGGCGTTGTGGTGCCGCTCAGTCTGCCGGCAGATCAACCGAACCCCCCTCTCTTCGGACGAGAGCCGATGAACCACGTGCAGTTCGACGCCGATCGCAACACCCGAGACGACCGCGTCGACAACTATTTCCCACAAGGATCCAGTCAGTGGGACGGCTTTTATCACGTACGTGCTCGCGAATTTGGATATTTCGGGGGAGTCGAAGCGCAGGAGGACCCAGCCGAAACATGGCTCGGCATAGATACCTGGGCGGAACGCGGCATCGTTGGCCGTGGCGTTCTCCTCGACGTTGAGGCCTATCTGATTGCCGCGGGTGCGTCGGAGATTCCGGTCGACGAGCAATTCATTATCGATGCGTCCCTGCTGCAAGAGGTCGTTGCTGCGCAAGGCGTTCGGATTAAGCAGGGTGACATCTTGGTCATCCGAACAGGCTGGCCCGCAAAGTACTCGCGCCGGGGACCGGGTGCAGTTCCTGTAACGCAGATTCCCGGGCTTCACGCCGGCGAAGCTACGGCGCGACTTCTCTGGAACTGGCATGTTGCGGCCGTCGTGACGGATCTGCCCGCCGTAGAGCCGGTTCCCGGCGATCCCGCGATCGGATCACTTCACCGGAGACTTCTGCCGCTACTCGGAATCCCAATTGCGGAGTTGTTCGATCTCGAAGCACTCTCCGTCGAGTGCGCACAGGCGCAACGGTTCAATTTTCTTTTCACGGCAGCACCACTCAACCTCCACGGTGCCGCCGGTTCACCTGGAAACGCGCTCGCGATTTTCTAACCGGTTCACCATCACCAAGCGAAGGAAAATTCAATGAAGAATTTTGCACAACGTACGGCTGCACTGGCACTTGTCTTCAGCACGGTTGGCGTTCTGGCGGCTTGCTCTCAGACCCCCGCCGGAAGCGAAAGTACCGAGCCGATCTCGATCGGCGTGGTCGGGCCGCAAACCGGTCCGCTCGCCGAAATCGGTGAAAACCAGGTCGCCGGCGCCGAGGTGGCCATCGAACAGATAAATGCCGCTGGCGGAATCCTCGGTCGACAGGTGAAGCTTGCCAACGCGGACGAGCAGACGACCCCGGAGACATCGACGGCAGCGGTTCGCAATCTCTCCAACAGCGGCGTGAACCTCATCGTCGGCATGCTCTCCAGCGCTGGTTGTCTCGCGCTGGCACCGCAGCTCGCCAGCATGGATGTCGCACTCGTCGGGACGGGGTGCACGAACGATGGGCTCACCGGGCAAAACGGAGAAGCCGCGCCATATCCAAACTTTTTTCGCACGTCGAACAATGACTCAGCGCTGATCGGTCCACTCGCGCAAACCATTGCCGAGAAATTTCCTGAAGCGACTGACTACTCGGCCTTCGGATATGACTACGTCACCGGCACAACTCAGTGGTCGCTGTTCCAGGGTGACCTTCAGGACGACGGCGTGGACCTAAATGTGCAGAGCGAGACATTCGTTCCCATCGGCGAGCAAAACTTCGGACTGCAGGTACAGCAACTTGTTAATGGCGCAACTGACCCGGAGAAAAGCGCGCTCTACCTCGGCACATTCAGCTCGGGCACGGGCAGCTTCCTGCAACAGGCAGCCTCCTACGACCTCTCCTCGAAGTTCGCCGTCATCGTGAACCCCGGGGGCTATTACCCAATTGCACGCACGCTAAACGGCCTGGCGCCGAATGTGTGGAACTCCTACGACTACA
This sequence comes from Cryobacterium sp. Y50, assembly GCF_002929805.1. Taxonomy (GTDB): domain Bacteria; phylum Actinomycetota; class Actinomycetes; order Actinomycetales; family Microbacteriaceae; genus Cryobacterium. Next base: position 2,053 of record NZ_PJJM01000085.1, read on the forward strand.
ACTACGCAGCCTTTGATAATGACGAGAACACTCAGTTTGTCGACGATTTCAAGGCGAAGACCGGCAAAATGCCTGTTGACTGGAGCTACGACGCATACGTCGGCGTTCTTGCGATGAAAGCAGCGATTGAAAAGGCTGGAACAACTGACACCGCCGCAATTCTCGAAGCCCTCGCCGGGCTGAAGTTCAATACTCCCGGCGGAGAGCTGACCATGGACGCAACGACCCACCAGGCGAACCCTCCCGTTGTCATAACCAACACCGTTGGTGACACCTCCGCGGAGGAAGGCGTCAAGGTGCTGGAAACGGTTGTCGTCCCTCGAGACGAGGACTGAACTTGACTCTGTTATCGACGCTAATCAGCGGCGTCGCCTATGGAGTACCGCTCTTTCTTGTGGCGAGTGGGCTAACTCTGATCTATGGAGTTATTGGAGTACTCAACTTCGCTCACGGCTCTTTTTTCGTCGTCGGTGCACTGTTGGTAACCACAATCATCGGGTCCACGGTACCTACGGTACCCACGTTCATCATTGCCGTCCTCGCGGGAGCGGCCGTCGTCGCTGCAGTGGGAATGTTGACGGAAACCACAGTGGTGCGCCATCTGTATCGACGAGATCACATCACTATGTTGCTCGCCACCTTCGCGATCCTATTGATTGTGGAGGGGGCGGCAGAGGGGATCTGGGGCAATTCATCTCGCGCGATCAACAAGCCCGAAATTTTGTCGGGCAGTACACAGATCCTGGGCACGACAATTCCGCTTTACGACATCTTGCTGGTCTTTGTCGGTGCGGTAGTCGCGATCGGGCTTTTCCTACTCATCAATAAGAGCACCTTCGGGCGGTCAGTTCGGGCGATCGCTCAGGACCAGGTGATGGGTGAGGCTGTGGGGCTCAACACCAAACGAGTCATGCTGCTCGTGTTTGGCCTGGGTTCCGCCCTGGCCGGGCTCGCCGGCGCGTTGATCGCGCCGAATGTCTCCGTTTCGCCCAGTCTCGGGCATGCGTTTATTTTGCAAAGCTTCGCCATCGTCATAATTGGCGGTCTTGGATCGGTGACCGGTTCCCTCGTGGCGGCACTCCTAGTTGGTGTCTCCGAGGCTTTCGCGGTCGCCTACGCTACCTACCTAACCGGATTCACGTTCTACATCCTGGTGGCCGTCATTCTGCTGGTGCGGCCTCGTGGACTTCTCGGCAGCGCCAAGTTGGGGAGGGCCTGATGAGTGTATCCGTGCGCAATCCAGCGCCCCCCATCAACGCAGGTCCGCCTTTCGTAACGGCGTCGTCGCGTTCGCGGTTCGATCTTCGGCCTATCTACGAGCCGCTCATCTTCCTATTAGTGACAACTGCGGCATATTTCGTGATGCCACCAAACATGCAGTACGTGCTGGGTATCGCCGTGATCTACGCACTGCTCGCTACAAGCCTCGGCGTGTTGTTTGGCTGGACCGGCATATATACCTTCGGTCACGCGGCCTTTTTCGGGATCGGAGCCTACGCCACGGCACTCCTAAAGGAACAGGCTTGGGGACCACTCGCATTCCTCGGGATGTCTGCCTTGATCGCGGTGATCGCGGCTGTGCTGATCGGCTTGATCGGGCAGCGCCTCGCCAAGGTGGAATTCGCCATGCTTACGATGATCGTTGGCCAGATCGCCTATCTTCTCACCTTCCGTGTACCGGTTTTGCAAGGCGACAACGGAATTTACAGTATCCCACGCGGTGACGTCTTCGGCATCGACCTCACGCCTCCCGTCTCGTTCTGGTGGTATTCAATCATCGTCGTCGCGATCGTCATGGGTGTACTTCGCCGCATTCACCTGTCACCATTCGGGGAAAGCCTCAACGCTATTCGTGACGACGCGGTCAAAGCCGCAGCCATCGGAATCCCCGTGAAGTCGCTCCGGCTCGCGGCCTTCGCACTGGCTGGCGGAGTGGCAGGACTAGCCGGCGGGCTATTCGCCCAACAGGGATCCATCGTCACACCCAGCACCCTGTCGTTCACTTTCAGCGGCCAGATCATCATCATGGCGTTGCTCGGGGGAATGATGGGTTTCTGGGGACCGGCATTGGGTGCCATCCTTTTTCAATTCATAAACGCGCTAGTATTCGGCAATTCCACACACGGAACCCTCGTACTCGGCATCATTTTGCTCGCTGTTGTGATGCTGTTTCCCAGTGGCGTGCTTGGAGTCTTCGCGCGACTGCGCGACCTCCTGATGAGATCACGGAGTAGACAATGAACGTTCTTGAGTTGCATAACGTTCATAAGAACTACGGCGGTCCTCCCGTCGTGCAAGACGTGTCGCTGTCGATCGCTGCAGGTCAAACCGTGGCCATTATCGGTCCCAACGGTGCGGGTAAGACCACGCTCTTTGGTGTGATGGCGGGAGAACACCGAGCAACCAAGGGGTCAATATCGCTCTTCGGGAAAGACGCCACCCGGGCGGGAGCGCAAAGACTATCCCACCTTGGCGTCGCACGGACATTTCCAGTTGCGCGATACTTTCTCGCAAAGACCGTAGAGCAAAACTTGGTGATCGCCCGTGATGCCCATCAATCCAAATATCGAAATCCGGTGTCGCGCACGCCTCGCTCCGACGAGGGTATTCGCACAGCTCTAAGGGCGGTCGGCCTGGACGAGCTTCGCCACCAGCCGTCCAACACGCTCTCGCACGGGGACCGCAAGAGCCTTGAAATTGCCATGGCGCTCACACAAAATCCGGCCGTTCTACTGCTTGACGAACCAACAGCAGGTATGGGGGCAGAAGATATTCCACGAACCATCCGCCTACTCAAAGGACTCCGGGAGTCTCGACCCGACCTGACGATTATCATCACCGCGCACGATATGGAGGTTGTCTTTGCCTTGGCCGATCGGGTCGTGCTCATGGCTAACGGGCGCGTCGCTCTCGAAGGGAACCCATCGGCTATTCGAGATGACCCTCTGACGCGCGAAATCTACCTAGGCAATTCCTACGAAGGGGACAAACAATGACTGAGCTGGTCGTGACCTCTCTTTCAGCGTCGTACGGACTCGCCGTGGCACTGACAGACGTATCGATCACCCTTCGAAAGGGCGAGACTGTTGGTCTTCTCGGCAGAAATGGAGCAGGTAAGACCACTCTATTGAAGGCGATCATCAACAGCACCGAGCTGAGTTCGACCGGCGAGGTAACGGCGGGAGGAAAATCCATCCGCAAAGCATCGACCTTTAAGGTCGCGCGAAGTGGGGTCGCGTGGGTCCCGGACAACCGCCGAATCGTCGCGGCGCTCAGCGTGGCCGAAAACCTCGATCTGGCCAAATCCAAACGGGCGTCGAAGGATCAGCTCGACCGTGTTCTGGCAAATATTCCACTCGTCGAGACGTTGCTTAAACGCCGCGGGTTTGAACTCAGCGGTGGTGAACAACAGGCCGTCACTATTGCCCGGGCACTGATGGGTGCACCCGATTTTCTCCTGCTCGATGAACCCACAGAAGGGCTCGCCCCGCTGATCGTCGAACAATTGCAAGCGTCGATAGCCCGGCTGCCCGACTTGTTCGACTTGGGCGTTCTGATTACTGAGCAAAACTTTTGCTTTGTAACTGAACTCGCCGACCGCGTTTACATACTGGAAACCGGCCAGGCGGTTTGGAACGGAACGTCTGATGAACTCATCGGTAGACCCGACCTTATCGACAGACACCTTTCCGTTGGAGAAAAGTTGTGAGTACTCCTATGAACGACACAGAAAGCCGCATCTTCGAATCGGCCCGAGTCCTTTTCAATGAGTGGGGCTACACGGCGATGACCCTACGACAGATTGCAAAAAACGTCGGGATCGAGGTGCAAAGCATCTACAACTACACATCGTCGAAGCAGGCACTCGTTGAAAAGCTCGTGCGAGCCGGAACTGCGGAACTGCACAGTTCAGTTGTCGCCGCGGTTGCTTCGGCGGCACCAACACCACCTGCACGGCTGAAAGCGGCAATGCAGGCACACGTCCTGCATTACCTGAGCTCAAGGAGTGTCGTTGTCTTCTTTCGCGACAGCCTCGTTCATTTCGACAGTGATACGCGCACCTCCCTGCTCCTGATGCTCAAAGCATACGAACACGTCTTCAAAGACATCCTCCGAGAAGGAATTGCCTCTGGGGAGTTTCGTGAATTGGATGTCACTCCAACCACCTATGCGATCCTCGGCATGGGCGACTCCGTGACCAACTGGTGGCGCGCAGACGGCCGCCTCGGTGCCACTGAGGTCGGCGAACTCTATGGCGCACTTGCCGTACAGATGGTGTCGCGCACCCCGCCGGTGCTGACCGCCTAGCGCAGCCAGTCACCTACCCCAGCCTTGTATCCAGAATCTAAGGAGCACGACAGCGCATGACTATCACACGATTCGACGACCCGGCCGCAGCGAAATTTCGAGAGGACGTCAGTACTTGGGTTCACGAAGCCCTGCCAACGAAATGGCGCACCGACCGGGCCGCTCTCACCCCGGATGAAGTGCAGCAAGCTCAGCGTGAGTGGGACGCGGCCCTCCACGAGGGGGGATATGCCGGACTGGCCTGGCCCGCCGAATACGGCGGACGCGGCTTCGGTCCAATTGAAGAGCTCATCTACTACGAAGAATCCTCTCGAGCGAATGCCCCCGATGGATTCGGGAGGATCGGGCGGGTGCTCGCGGGCCCCACGATTATCGTTGCCGGTACCGAAGCACAAAAAGTCAAATATTTACCGCGCATTCTCGACGCCAGCGAAATCTGGTGCCAAGGCTTTTCCGAACCTGGTGCAGGATCTGACCTGGCTTCGGTGCGCACAACGGCTCGAAAAGTCGACGGCGGCTACCTGGTTAATGGTCAGAAGACTTGGACCAGCTTTGCCCAATACGCGAAGCGCTGTCTGATGCTCGCCAGGAGCTCGACCGAGCTAGGACGCCACCACAACCTCAGCTTTCTCCTCCTAGACATGGAGCAGGATGGCGTTGATGTGCGCCCAATCCGCCAGATCAGCGGGGAGGAAGAATTCAGTGAGGTGTTCTTTACCGACGTGTTCGTGGCCGATGAAGATCTCGTTGGCCCCGAACACGAGGGGTGGGGCATAGCCATGACCGTGCTGAGCAATGAACGGGGTACAACGGAGGCCGCGACGCGGCTCGTAGAGGCGACGGCCCAAATTGACCTGCTGAACCGCTGCTGCGCTCGTCATGAGGGACTTGACGCCCCCCGGCTTCGTGACCGGTGCGAGTTGCTGCGATGGCAAATTCTCCGGACTACTGAGGAGAAGGCCGCAGAGCTCGATTGGTTCACCGCGGGATCGATTCTTAAAGTGCAATGGAGCGAACTCATCCAAGACTCGACGCGATTGGGCGTGGACAGCGGATGCCCGGAACACCGAGACTACTGGCGCCACCACTATCTCGCCTCAAAGGCAATGTCGATCTACTCCGGAACCAACGAGATTCAACGCAACATCATCACCGACCGTGTTCTGAAAGTATCGAGGTAACCATGTCGACAATAGTTCAAGAAATTGGCACCATGGCCGCTTCAAGCGTCCGTGAAATCCTGGACAGTGGGCGAGGATCACCCGCCGAACCCAATGCACACCTCTGGTCGATTCTCTCTGATGGCGGCTGGGGATCCATCTCTAGCGATCCCGAGAATAAAGTGGAATTGCGCGACATTCTCGAAGTTGCTCGCGTGTCGGGTCGGTTCCCATATTCGACCCCGATCGTTTCAACCCTGTTGGCTGGCCGATGGTTTAAACTCGACGAGGGCCAGCTTGAGTCTGGCATCGTCCTCGCATTGCGCCGCGGCGCTCAGGTCGTCGCCCCGTACTATTCCGAAGGTGTCATTGTCGTAGACGGAAACGGTGGCATTATCGCGTCATCGCCAACCGCTGTCGAAGCCTTCTCCCTCGTCTCGCCCATCGCCCTACTGCCGGTCGGCACGATGGCATTGTCTGATGAATACCTCAGCGAGCTCCGCGCCGCTTTTCTGGCCGTCGCGGTGGGATGCGCCGACGCCGTCCTCGACGCATCCATCGCCTGGTCCACCACTCGGGAACAGTTTGGGCAACCGATTAAGGGATTCCAAGCTGTGAGGCACCACCTCGCCAACGCACACATCGCCCGCGAGCAGGCCTGGACTGCAGCCATCGCCGCGGCCCACGAACCCGAGCGTTCGGCAGCTTGGGCGCGCCAAGGATTCGCCCTCGCCCGAACTTCCATCGAACTCGGAATTCAGGTGCACGGTGGTGTGGGCTTCACCTGGGAAGTGGGACTGCATCACTACCTCAATCAGATCATCGAGTTGCGGTCCGTTCTCGGTGAAGACCAGTGACGACACTCGACGTCGATCGCCCTGCCGCGGGCGTCCTCCGTCTCCGGCTGAATGGAGCCGACACGCTTAACGCCCTCGATGATGAGGTGAAGGGCCAAATGGTAGATGCCCTCCGTGCAGCGGCCGTGGATCGCACAACACGCGTCGTGCTGATTACTGGAACAGGACGCGCCTTCTGCGCTGGCGGTGACGTGCGCGGAATGGGCACGCGAAGCCCTACCGAGACAAACGATGTGCTCACATTCGGCAGACAAATCACCGAGGGAATTGCTCATCTCCAAAAGCCCGTTGTGGCCGCAGTAAACGGACTCGCATCCGGAGCAGGATTCAACCTTGCGCTCGTCTCAGACATTATCCTGGCGGCTCCCACGACTTGGTTCCAGCAATCATTTGTGCGGATGGGTCTCGCCCCCGATATGGGCGGAACATATCTGCTCGGCCAGGCAATTGGGCCGCATCGCGCCAAGGCGGCCCTGATGACCGGTCTCCGGTTCTCGGCCAGTGATGGCGTTGAACTCGGCTTCGTGGCCGAGGTGCTCAGCGGCAACTTCGACGACGAAGCCGTCAGTTACTGCAGCGCATTGGCACGCAAGGCCCCGATTGCGCTGGGGCTCACCAAGCTGCTTGCAAAGCGTGCGCACGAGGGCACGCTCGCCGATGCCCTTGACCGAGAGTCGCTGGCACAAGCCGTGCTCGCGGCCACTACCGACCACAAAAGCGCCGTGGACGTCTTTCTCAACAAAGGCGACCTCGACACAATCGAATTCAAAGGCGAATGACGTGACACAACTAGTGACAACAACAGTCGACGGACGTATCGCACACGTGATGCTCGATCGGCCGAAAAAGCTGAACGCCATGAATGATCAGCTGCTTGAAGAATTTTCGGCAACGATCGCAGCTCTCGGGGCAGACAATGCAGTGTCGGTGATCGTGGTCTCCGGCGCTGGAAACAACTTCAGTGTTGGCTTTGATGCTGACCCGGGTAACGGGTACTCCGAAGCCGCAGCTGGGCTCAGCCCTTACGCCGACTGGGCATCGCTACGTCGTAACATCGAACGGTGGCTGGTGGTATGGGATATTCCGAAACCGGTTATCTCAGCTATCGAGGGATATTGCATGGGCGGAGCCACGATGCTCGCCGTGTGCACAGACATCACGGTGGTCAGCGAGGATGCCACGCTCGGTTGGCCGGCCATCCCACTCGGAGGGGGACTGTTGAGCCCGACCACAGCGTGGCTCATCGGCCCGAAAAAGGCCAAAGAGCTCTCGTTCATTGCCGGTAGCAGCCTGACGGGATCAGAAGCTGCAGCCCTGGGCTGGGCCAATCACGCCGTGCCAGCCGGCACTGCACTCGAAAAGGCCGACGCACTGGCGGCAAAGATTGCAAAGATGCCGCTCGACTTGTTGCGCCTCAAAAAACTCGCATTGAACCGCTTTCTCGACCAGCAAGGATTTCGAGAATCAGTTCTGATGGGCGCTGAATGGGATGCAATCGCTCACACCTCCCCGGCGACGCACGTGATGACCGACAAAGTGAAAGAACTTGGTCTGAAAGGTGCCATTGGCTGGTTCAACCAGGACCCATCATGAATCGGGCCATTCCTCTCTTCGACTGGGCATTTTCCCAGGGCGACAAGCCAGCCATCATCACGGATGACAACTCCTACACTTTCGCCGAACTCCGTGATGCCATACTGAGCGCCGCGGCGGCGCTCGTCAACCAGATTTCCACGGGAACGCGTGTCGGCCTGTACATCGACAGCACCCCCAATTTTGTCATCTACCAGTACGCAACGTTTTATTTGGGAGGAGTGGTCGTTCCCCTGAATCGAGCTATGCACCAGAACGAAGTCCTCGACTCGATCACCCATCTCGGAATAACGGTGCTGGTCAGTGACACGCCCATTGAGGTGAGCGCCGCCGCGGCAAGCAGTTACGTTATCGACGGAGAATTCCACAATCTCCATCTCAGCGCGAACGTTCCGGACATGGCAACGCTCGACATTGACGAACCGGCACTGCTACTGCAGACGTCGGGATCAACCGGACGGCCCAAGGGCGTGCAACTGACCATTCGAAACCTGATCGCCAACTACGACCCAACGTACCGGTGGGTCGGAGTCGGCAACCACGACGTCATACTTCTGACCCTTCCAATCTTCAACACGTACGCCCTCAACCAAGGGTCAACATGATGGCCATGACCGGGGCGACGGTGCGCCTCTTACGACGCTTCTCTCCGGAAAATATGCGCCGCGCCTTCGCTGACTCACAGCCCACCTTTCTGCCACTAGTACCGACAATGCTCACGCGTCTCTACAAAGAGGGTGTCGTGTATGACCGCCCGATCACGGTTGGAATCGGTGCTGCGGCCAGTCCCGCGCAGATCGCCTTCGATGCGTGGGAAGTTTTTCCCCAGGCATTCGTCTTCTTCGGTTACGGCCTTACCGAGGGCACGGCCATCGCCTCGCAGAATCGGGTCGGCACAAAACACTCCAACAATGGAGACTTCCTCTCGGCTGGGCGGATAGTGCCGGGTGTTTCGGTGAGACTCGCCCCTTCCGACCAACTGGACGGGCGAGGTGAGATTTTGATTGGTGGTGAATCCGTGTTCTCCGCCTACGTCGGAACCACGGAAGAACGTCCTGTCGTGGACGGATGGCTACACACCGGTGACATCGGAGCGTTCGATGGCGACCGCCTGAGAATCGTCGATCGCAAGCGCGAACTGATCATTCGCGGCGGGCAGAACATCTATCCGGGAGAAATCGAGCGTCTTCTGTCGTCTCACGAGGCCGTCCTGGAGGTCGCTGTGGTCGGTGCCCCAGAGGCGGACCTCGGCGAAGTCCCGGTGGCATTTGTTGTGCTGCGCAACGGCCACTCTCCACACTCGCAGGACCTCATCGAGTGGATGCGCCCCCAAACGGCCGCGTTCAAAATCCCGGCCGCCCTCCACATCGTGGAAGTGATGCCGAAGACACCCACGGGCAAGATTCGCAAGCTCGACCTACGTGAGATAGTCGCAGCAGGAATACACAACTAGCGTGCGGCAGCTTACGGGAGTCTCTGAAATCGAAGCCGCTCTCGGAGAAGAATTGGGCCTGGGGTCATGGCACGACATCTACCAATCGGAGATCGATGCCTTCGCGGCAGTGACCCATGACCACCAGTGGATCCATGTCGATGCTGCACGGGCACTTACAGGACCCTACGGCAGCACAATCGCCCATGGATATTTGACTCTGTCGCTGATTCCGCTGTTGGTCAGCGATGCCTACGTGTTCGCGGGTTTTACGATGAAGGTGAACTACGGACTAGAACGCGTGCGGTTCCCCGCACCGGTCCGCGCAGGATCTCGTATTCGCGCGCGCGCTGCACTCACTTCGGTGGAACTCACGCCCGAAGGACTCCGCGTCATTGTGCGCAATACCGTCGAGATCGAAGGCTCTTCGGCACCGGGATGCGTCGCCGACACGGTGTCACTCCTGATCAGCTGAGCCCCGAATTTGCTCGTACCCGTCGCACGCACAGGCAGAAATGAAAGGAAGTACAAGGATGCCACTTCTTGATGGTCGAACCGCGGTAATCACAGGGGCAGCGCAAGGGCTCGGATATGCGATCGCACACGCTTTCCTCGCCGAGGGGGCCAACGTCGTGCTCGGCGACATCGACGGTGCCGCTGCTGCCGCCGCCGCCGCGCGACTCGGCGGCGATGAGCGAACCCTGGGTGTGGAATGCAACGTCGTATCCGAAGTACACATGGACCGGCTGCTTGCCGCAGCGACGTCAGCTTTTGGAAGCGTCGACATCATGGTGAACAACGCGGGCATCACCCGTGACCTGACGATGCGCAAGATGAGCCTGGACGACTTTTCTCTCGTGATCGATGTGCACTTGAAGGGGACGTGGCTCGGCACGCGGGCGGCAGCATCCGTTATGCGAGAGCAGGGAACCGGTGGGTCGATCATCAACATGTCGTCGATCTCGGGAAAAGTCGGCAACCCCGGTCAAACGAATTACAGTGCGGCGAAGGCGGGGATTATTGGGCTGACCAAGGCTGCCGCGAAAGAGGTGGGTTTCGCCGGCGTGCGTGTCAATGCTCTGCAGCCCGGCATCATCGAGACCGCGATGACGCAGAAGCTGACTGACGAGGTGAGGAGCGCACGCCTGGCGGACGTCCCTTTGGGACGATTCGGCACCCCTGAAGAAGTTGCGCAGGTCGCGCTGTTTCTCGCCAGCGACATGTCGAGTTACCTGACCGGGATCTCGATCGAAATCGCTGGTGGGCGTAACATCTGATGGGGTCAATGGTGACTGACACTGCGGCCGTCGTGAATCTGTATGAGATGGTTCGAGTTGCCAGGGTGGAGGGGGGAGATCGGTTCGTTGGAGATCTTGTCTCCGGTCCGTTTGGGCGCATCTTCGGCGGCCAACTCATCGGGCAGGCTGTAACTGCAGCGACGGCAACGACAACACTGTATTCCGAGCGGCACGCTCATTCGCTTCACGCCTACTTTCTCCGCAAGGGCGATGCCTCCCGCCCAGTGACCTATGAGGTTGACAGCGTCAGGGACGGGCGGTCGTTCTCAGTGCGGTCGGTTCGTGCGTTTCAGGATGATCGAGTGCTCCTAACCGCGACCATGTCGTTTCACGAGGCCCACGCCGGACTCACCCATCAAGTCGACCGCGGCGGCTACCCCGACCCGGACTCGCTGCCACCGGATAAGCGACTGCTTGACGTGCCGACCGACTCTCCGCATCCCGGGCATCGATCCGCGGTAGAAATCCGGCGAATCCCTCCGGCGTTGTACCCCACAGCACAGGGGAGCCCGCCCGGGCAAGCCGTCTGGATCCGATCGCGAACGCAAATGGGTGCGCATTCGCACAGCCTCGTTCCGGCAGTACTCGCGCTGTCCACCGATTTCACGGTCCTGGAGTCCATCGTCTACGGTCATGGACTTACCTTCGCGACCCCGGGCCTGTCTATTGCCAGTCTCGACCATGCCGTGTGGTGGCATGCGCACGGGAACATGGAAGACTGGCTGCTCTACATCCAGTCAAGTCCGTGGGCAGGCGGAGAGCGCGGTCTCGTCACGGGAAGAATCTACGATCGCGGCGGGAAATTGCTTGCATCCGTCGCACAGGAGGGTCTGATTCGACTCGAGACGACGCGGGCAGCAAAATGACTGTAGTCCTCACTGAACGCCGCGGCAGCCTACTCGTCATGACGCTCAATCGCCCACAGGTTCTGAACGCCGTCAACTCGGACGTAGCCCGAGAATTGGGTGGCGCGCTGCAGTATCTCGAGGAATCAAGTGACCTGCGTGTGGGCATCATCACAGGTGCCGGGCGTGCATTCTGCGCGGGGCTCGACATGAAGGCGGTCGGTGCGGGCGAATCCATTGCGGCTACGCGCCATCCGGAATGGGGATTTGCGGGTCTGACATCGCGCACTATGGAGAAGCCGCTCGTCGCGGCCGTCAACGGTGATGCCGTCGGGGGAGGATTCGAGATTGCACTCGCGTGCGATGTCGTCCTCGCCTCCTCCACTGCTCGGTTCGGGCTGCCTGAGGTATCGCGGGGGCTCTTCGCAGCTGGCGGTGGAGTGTACCGATTGGCGCAACAACTGCCGGAAAAGGTTGCAATGGAGCTACTCCTCACCGGTCGCCTGGCCGATGCCAGCGAGATGCACTCCCGAGGACTGGTGCACTCCGTTGTCACAGCCGGCAATGTACTGACCGCTGCATTCGCGATGGCGGAGCGTATTGCCGGCAACGGGCCGCTCGCCGTTCGGGCGACAAAGCGTTTGGCGAGGGCGGCACGGATCTTGACACCGACTCATGCAAATGCCATTGCTCTAGCCGATGCAGAAGCAGCCGTCGTATTTGAAACTTGGGATGCTCAGGAGGGGATAAATGCATTCGTCCAGGGCAGGCCTCCCGTATTTAGAGGGCGCTGAGGAGGTCTGCGGGCAAGCGTCATCAGCAACTTGTTCTGCGCAGCGTGCAGCGTCTAGTCTCGGTGGACCGCGACGTTATCGCGAACCCGCTACGCCAAAAAAACAGATGAGTGCTGAAGTGACAAAGTTTGACCATAAAGGTGAGCGATACGCCCGCGACGCAGAAATCATGGCGATCGTGATTGAGGTCATGTCCGAACGTGGATATGCAGGAACGTCGATGCAAGAGATCGCCACCCGTTTGGGCATTCTGAAGGGCAGCCTGTATCACTACTTCAGCTCTAAAGAAGAACTCCTCATGCGCATCCTGAACGAATCGCATGAGCAAGTCTTGGCCATCGACAAACGTATTTCACAGCAAGGGCTATCGCCTCTCGACGAGCTACTGGAATATCTGCGCGAATCCAGCCTGTGGTACCTCGCAAACGTCCAACGGGCCAATATATTCTTCACGGACCGACGCCACCTGACGGGCAAACGACTCGAGCGGGCTAACCAACTGGGCCGAGAGTTCGAAATTCACATCCAAAATCTCATTCAAAAGGGACAGGACGATGGTCAAATCCGCGCGGATCAAGACGTGCGACTAATCGCTCGGTTCGTGATGGGCACGGTCAATAACGTTCGTTTCTGGCCCAATCGATCATCACCAGGCCCGGACGCCGTACAAATTTCAGAGACGCTGGTGGCCCTGACTCGGAGCGCCATCAGCGCCTGATCGAGTTACATCGTCCAGCACGTCCGCAATCGGCGTTTGATCCCCTGCAAATGCACGTATCGCTTTAGACCGCCTAAGCATGCACCGTGGGGATTTTTCCCGTAACCAGAAACCCCGCAATGTGACCAGAATCTACCGGTATATCTTCGTACAGCGCGTGCACTATCGTGCATGACATCCGCGGAATTCCGCGGGATTCTGCCCCTCGAAGAGTGGCGCCAGACTCGAACCGGACCACCGTATCGACGCATGGGTCGTCATGTGAGATACCTGGCGAGTAGCGCTTGATGGTTTGTGATCTCGCACTACATCTCCCCAGTTCCTCACGAACGACTTTCCTAGGGAGTGGCGGCGGTGGCCCCGTCCGTAGTCGATCCCGTGACCTTTCGAGTCGACGACTGTCTGCACAAAGTCAAGACGTCGGTGATGCGGGCCTCATCGAACGGTTGCGGGGCCCTGACTTCGACGTTGTGTGTTCTGAATTACTGACTTCGCCAAATCGCTGCGCGTACGCTTTGAGGCTACCGGTGTGTGGCCGCACACCGGTGAACCGTAATTAGGAGGCACCATGCTTTTCGCTACGTCCACCACAGCACTCGTGCTGACGGATCCGCAGAACGATTTTCTCAGCCCCGATGGTGTCACTTGGGAACTGGTCGGGGAGAGCGTCAAGAAAAACAAGACCGTTGAGCACATAGAGCAGTTGCTCGTGAGCGCCAAAACGTCCGGCTATCAAGTGTTCGTCTCGCCCCACTACTATTTCCCTCACGATCATTTATGGGAATTCGGTGGAACCTTAGAAAAGATGATGCACGAAATCGGCATGTTCGATCGGCCCGGTCCTTTGGACCTGGACGGGTTCGTGGGCTCGGGTGCTGACTGGCTGGAACGCTTCAAGCCTTTCCTTGATGACGGAAAGACGGTCGTGTGCAGCCCGCACAAGGTCTACGGGCCGGAGCAGAACGACTTGGTGCTCCAACTGCGAAAACGCGGAATCAGCAAGGTTTTGCTCGCCGGTATGTCGGCGAACTTGTGCGTCGAGAGCCACCTGCGTGAACTTCTGGAACAGGGATTTGACGTGGCCGTCGTTGCCGACGCGACCGCCGCTGCGCAGCACCCTGAACTCGGCGACGGGTATGCGGCGGCCCTGACGAACTTCAACTACATCGCTGGGATGGTGCTTTCGACCGAAGAGGCCGTGAGCATGCTCGGGTCCTCCGCGTCCTTGGGAGAACTGTGAGTGGCGAAATCTCCGCCTACGGCGATCTGAGAGCGCTCTTCATTAACTGCATGCTGAAGAGGAGCCCGGACCTCAGCCACACCCAGGGGCTGATGGACAAGAGCATCGCGCTCATGCGGTCCCAGGGCGTGGCCGTGGACACCGTCCGATTCATCGACCACGACATCGTCACCGGCGTGTACCCGGACATGCGTGAACACGGGTAGATCGACGACACCTGGCCCGACGAGGTGTGGCCACTCGTTGATGCCGCTGACATTCTCGTCATCGACGGACCGCTCTGGCTCGGCGATAATTCGTCGATCACTCGGCAGCTCATCGAGCGCCTCTACGCCATGAGCGGGCTCTTCAACGAGAAGGGTCAATACGTGTCTATTACGGGATGGCCGCCGGCGCACTCCTCACGGACAATGAGGATGGCGTCAAGCACGCGGCCATGTCCATCCTCTACAGCCTCCAGCACATTGGCTACAGCATCCCCCCTGGCCGCTGACGATGGCTGGATCGGTGGGGTTGGACCGGGGCCGAGCTACCTCGATCCCGGATCAGGCGGACCCGAAAACGACTTCACCAACCGCAATACCACGTTCATGACCTGGAACCTGCTGCACACGGCCCGAATGCTCAAGGACGCGGGAGGCATCCCCGCCAACGGAAATCTCCGGCAGGCCTGGAACGACGGAGAACGTTTCGGCTTCGACGCCAACCCGGAATAGCGCTGATCACACACTTGACGCCTCACTGACGGATGGTGCAATGAAGGGACGGATGTCGGCTGTGACTGAATTCCGCACCACTACAGGACTCCTGGTCCCCGCAATCACGACCGAGCAGATGCGGGAGGTCGACCGCGTCGCGATCAACGAGGTAGGGCCCAACCTCTACCAGATGATGGAGAACGCGGCCGGGTTGTCAGGGTTGCGGGTCACGGCGTCCGCCGCAGACGGGATCGTCGTCGATGGTGAACTCGTCGACGGCGACGCGGTCGTGACCGGCATGGACTCCGTGAGCCCGTCCCGCCTCCGTTTCAGCGACACCGTGACGGGAACCGTCATCGCGAGCGAGGAGGGCGAATATGCCCTGCGGGTCTGGGATGCCGACTCGGAGGGTATCCGTGACTTCGGCGCCATCGAGGTCTTCCCTTATGACCCGACCTGGGTCGTGGAGGCGAACTTCACTCCGCGCGTCGGCATGGAAGAGGTCAGCATCGCTCACCTCGAGGAGCGCGGGAAGACTCGGGAGAAGACCGTGCCGGGAGAGGTCAGCTTCACCCGCCACGGTGAGGAGCATCGTCTCGTGGCGTTCGAGGACGGCCCGAGCATATTGATCGTCTTCGCCGATACCGCGACCGCCTCGAGCGACGCGCGTCGGGTGGTGTGAGAGTGAGCACGGGTTCCGCCTGCGGCGCCCAGTGCTCCCGGTTGCGGAGCATCCGCTTGCTGGGTCGGTCGCTGCGTCATGTTCGGTTCATGATCCGGTGTCACAGAGCTACGAACGGATTCTCCCGGGGAGCGCCGTCTGCTTGCACCTGCACGACCCGCACGCCGTTCCCGAACGCGACGTGGCCGCGAATGTTCTCGGCCGCCGGCGTCGGGTGGGGGTAGTACCAGGCGGCATTGGCGTTCTTCGGCCCGTCGACCGACAGCGTGTAATACTTCGCGGTACCTTTCCACGGGCACTGGGATGTCAGGGATGCATCGGCGAAGTACGCGGAGTTCAACGATTCCGGCGGGAAGTAGTGATTGCCCTCAACCCGGACGGTCTCCTCCGACTCCGCCAGCACGACGTTATTCCAGACTGCTTGGTACATGGGCTGCTCCCTGCTCGTAGGGTGCGGGCTGGACCCGCAGCTGCACCAACCGTAGGCGAGCTGCAGGCGCGGTAACGTAATCTGGGACACACAACGGCGCAGAACCGAGGTTCTGCCCTCAGCTCTGCGCCGTATGGTCTGATTTAGATGTCGCTGGCGATCTCGAACTGCGAGACCTGGGGGGCGCTGGCGAGGAGTGAGCCGAGTTCGGTCGCACCCGCGCCGGCGCGCCAGGCACGGTATGCCGCGTCGGCTTCGGCAGAGGCCCACCGTTCCAGCAGAATCAGGTGAGAGGGATCTTCGGCATCGACCAGGACGTCGACACCCAGGCATCCGTCAAATGCTCGGGTGCCGGTGAGGATGTCTCTCAGCATATCCGGTGCATTGGTGGGGGCCTCTGCTTTCAGGTGAAGGTCGAGAAGGACGGTGAGTGCCATGGGTGCTCCGATCAGGTGGGGTTTGGTGTGCCGTTTAGAAGCTCAGGATCTGGTAGCCCTGAACGACCAGGCTGCGTGTGCTCGCTTCGCCCTTGTAGTCCGTGAGCAGCGGCCATCCACCGGTCTTGATCGAGTCGGAGACGCCGTGGGAGGTGACGCAGAAACCGCAGGCACCCAGGATGTTGTCCTGAAGCGCGACGGCGAGGGGGTTCATCTTGTGTTTGGGGTCCGAGATGGCGGCCAGGGATTCGACGCCGGAGCCGTCGAAGACCACGACGACTTCGTCGCCGGCCTGCTTGAATTCGAGGGCGGTCTTGAGACCGCGGTAGACGCGTGAGGTGTCGGAGCCGATGGGCTCGTAGATGACGACGGCAATTTTGAGTTCAGACATAAACATGTACCTCCTAGGTAGACCGATCTGACCACTGCTTACTATACCGATCTGTCTGGTATTGTCCAATCATGGAATCCACGACCCAAACCCTGGCGCCGGAGCCCAGTGCCAGGGAGCGTCTGCTGGCGTCCGCGAGTCGCCTGTTCCACGAACGCGGCATCAACGCGACGGGAATCGACCTCGTCGTTCGCGATGCGGGTGTAGCGAAGGCCAGCCTGTACAACAATTTCGCGAGCAAGGAAGCGCTCGTCGTGGCTTATCTGGAACAGGAACTCGATGGCTGGGTGCAGCACTCGCGCTCCCTCGATGATCCGTTCAGCGCGCGCCAGGAGCGGGTAGCTGCCCTGTTGGCAGCGCTGGCGCTCTCGGTCGAAGCTCACACCTTTCACGGCTGCCTGTTCACCAACGCGGTGATCGAGCTTCCTGAATGCGTCAATGTGCGCCGGGTAGCGGAACGCTACCGTGAGGTCGTTCGCGGCCACCTCGCTGCCTTTGCCGGAAAGGACCCGACCTCCACCCTGGCGTCTCGCCTCTTTTTGCTCTACGACGCGGCCATTACGGCGGCGAAGGTGGGCCGCGACGCTGGCCTGGTGCGCCAAGCCAGCACCATGGCACAAGAATTCGTATAGAAGACGCACACGAGGAAGAGAATCAATGAAGATTACAACTGCGCTGCGGGCGTTCGAACTGGATACCCGCCCGGTTTACCCTCTCTCCCGGGTAGCGCTCGACAAACGCTGGAAGGAACTGCCCGAGCACGCGAAGACGCCCAACCAACTCCTTGGCCGATCAGCGATCGGCTGTGAGGGTACCCACGGAGTCTTCCTCAAATGCGACCCGACCTGCTCGCCGTGTTACCACGCAGCGGATGCCAACAAGGTGCGCATCGACGGCAACCACACCGTCGCCCGGGTCACCGAGCAGATGGAGTACCTCCGTCGTATCCGCGGCCCCCGCGCGCACGCACAGCTCATCGGCGACGAGGTCAGCCTGCTGCCCGCGGCCGACCATGCGGCGGCACTGCTGGCCATGCGCGGGAACGGCCGGGAACCGATGTCGATGACCCACGGAGATTTCGACTACCAGTACCTGCTCGACGTCGTGCTGGACGAGCAAGGCAATGCCCGATTCACGAAGGTCTCGTTCGCCGCGCACTTCGATTCTCTGATGCGTGGCCGACGCGGCGCGGTGCGGCCGCGTACGGAGGTGGAGCTGAATCCATTCCGCGAAAAATTCGCCCGGATGTTCATCGATCTCAAACGAGACCACGGGGTGAGCTCCTACCTTGCGCGCAACATGACGGTCACACCGTCCAACGTGGACCAGGTTAGCTCGGTCACCCGCGATGTGCTGGAGATGCCCTACGACATGATGTCGTTCCAGCCAGCGGCGTTCATTGGGGATGACCGTCGCTGGAAGGAAGACTTTGACGACGTCACCGTCGACACGGTCTGGGAGCGCATCGAGGAGGGGGCCGGGCAGAAGTTGCCTTGGCAGGCCACTCAATTCGGTGACCCGCGCTGCAATCGAACCACGGTCGGCCTGCGGGCCGGGGGCGTGTTCGCGCCGCTGCTCGACCCCGCTGAGCCCAAGGACCTCGCCGCCCGGGACCGTTTCCTCGACCACTTCGGCGGCATGATCTTCGGCGACGTACCCGTGCGCATCCTCACCGTCAAGATCATCCGCGCCCTCGCCGTCCACCCCGGCGACGTTCCTCCGTTGGTGGGGCTGCTGTGGCGGGTAATCGGCCGGGCCGGCGGTGTCCGCGGCATTCTGCGGGCTGCCCGGGCCAAGAGGCTCGGCTTCAAGACCTTCGTGGTGCACAGCTTCATGGACGCGTCCGACGTGGCGCCGGCCTGGGAGCTGATGCAGAGCGGCATCACCGGAACGGATGCGAAAACCATCGAAACGCAGGAACGCCTCGGCGCCTGCATGTACGCGATGAGCCACCCGGGCGATGACCGGCTGGTGCCGGCCTGCGTGCAGCACTCGGTGCTCGACCCGATCGAGAACATCGGCCTGCGGAAGCTGCTACCCCTGATCGGCGCGGCGCGGCACGGAGCGTCGTGGCCCGGCCGAGCGGCCTCACCAAGGTGCGGCAGACGCGGGCTCGCACAACAACACAGGCGTGACCGCGTCGCCGGTGTTCACGGGCACTTTGGGTCAGAGCATGGAGCCGAGGTCGGATCCGACCGAGGGGTAGGTTGCGGTCACCGATTTCAACTGTCGAGTGGTCAGGCCGAGCTTGATGGCGAGGCCGAAGGTGTTGATCAGTTCCGCGTAGCCTGGGCCGAGCAGGTGTGCTCCGAGGATCTGATCGGTAGCCGTATCGATGATGACCTTCGTTGCCGCGGTTCTCTCGCCGACTCGGTAATTGGCGTACCAACCGCTGGTGTCGTTGTAGCGGACTGTCACGTCGCGGCCGTCGCGGTGCGCTTCGTGCTCGAGCATGCCGACG
The DNA here is from genome assembly GCF_002929805.1 of Cryobacterium sp. Y50. Lineage (GTDB taxonomy): Bacteria > Actinomycetota > Actinomycetes > Actinomycetales > Microbacteriaceae > Cryobacterium. The sequence goes on from NZ_PJJM01000085.1 coordinate 21,397, forward strand.
CGGTTCAGCTCCGGGATCGTGAAGACGGTAGTGGGCACGCCGGTGTAGTCGGGCACGGTTGTGGTGCCCTTAAGCATGTTGGATGCTGCCACCTTGCCCTCGAACACTGCCACGGGGGTGAGGCGCGCTCCGCGGGTGTCGGCCGCGTCGCCGGCGGCGAAGACCGACGGATTACTCCGGCTTTGCAGGTGCCCAAAAACGTCGATACCTCGCGGGCCCCAGGCAATGTCCGCAGCAGCAAGATTCAGGCCGTCGAGGTCGGGGACCCGGCCGGCACCGTGCACCACCAGGTCGGTATCGATCATCATCGTGACGCCGGACTGCTCCACCGCCACCTGGAGCCCCGCTGCCGTGCGTGTTACGCCGATGACCGAGCTGGTGCGGCGTACACGGATCCCTGCTTGCTCACTCCGGCGCACGACCAGGTCGACGAGGTCGGGGTCGAACGCGCGCAGCGGGCGGTCGCCGTGATCGATGATGACGCAGTCCACACCCGCTCGGGCCGCGATGTGCGCGAACTCGAAAGAGACGAACCCGCCGCCGACGAACACGATCCGTCCGGGCAGCGCATCGAGGTTGAGAAAGTCGGTGCTGTCGATCAGGTGTTCGTGGCCGGGGAATGTGAGCGGGCGCGGCCGAGCGCCGGTGGCGATCAGGAACCGCTTCGCCTGGTGCTGTACCCCGTCGAGCTCGAGCTGATGGGGTCCCGTGAATCGGGCGGTGCCGTGAAAGGTTGTCACGCCGTTTCGCACGAGTTCGTCTTCCATGCCGCGGGGCACACCATCGGTGAAGCCCCGCTTGTGGCGCATGAGTGCCGGCCAGTCCAGCGTGAGCTCGTTCTTGCTGATGCCCTTGCCCTGCATCAGGTGAGCATCATCGATTACTTCCGCGCCACGGCGGAGGATCTTCTTCGGATCGCACCCGCGCAGCGCACACGTGCCCCCGTAGGGCAGGGCATCGACGATGCCCGTACGCCACCCCTGTGCGGCGCACCGGTTGGCAGCCGTGGTGCCGGCCATTCCGGCGCCGATGACGAACAGGTCGTATTCCTCGCTCGTGCCGCTCATGCTGCGCTGATCGCTTCGCGCAGTTGTGCCAGCGTCGGGGCGCCGGCGAACCCGGAGGGGGTGGCATAAATGCGGCAGGCGAGTCCCACCGCGGCCGATGGGTCCGGAAAGAGGTCCCGTCCGTCGACCAGGATGCTCGGCGACCCCCGGAATCCGATCGCCTCCGCGTCCTCCGGGCTCTCGACCAGCTGCCGGCTCACGATGACGCCGGGGCGTTCTGCTGCGATCACCGCGAGCCGCTCGGCCGCGATCGTCCAGTTCGGGCAACCGTCGAAGTACTGCAATGAAATATCCATGCCTTCACGGTAAGCATTGCACCGCGCTGCAAGGTCAAGTGGTGAAATGGAAGTATGCAAATTAGGGACCTCGCTATTGCGAGCGGCGTGACCGCCCAAACCATTCGGTTCTACGAACGCCGCGGCCTGTTGTCCCGCGCCGCGCGTGATCGGAACGGCTACCGCCAGTACGACGAAGCGGCGCTTTCTCGCCTGAAGTTCATCCGTTCCGCCCAGACGACCGCCCTGACGCTGGCCGAAATTGGCAGCATCATCACCGTCCGGCAAGCGGGTCATGTGCCTTGTGACCACGTCTCAACTCTCCTCGCCACCAAGCTTGAGGACGTGCACCGGCGGCAAGAAGAACTCGTGCTCCTTGAGACGGAGCTGCACCACCTCCTCAGCGCCAGCAAGGACCTCAACCCGGCCGACTGCGATGTCGGCAGTGTCTGCCACATCATCGCCCACGGTCAGTCCTAGGCAGCCCAGGCAGCGGATTCACTCGGGCCCCTTACTTCACACGGGCACGACAGAGACCGCGGAGAGAGGTAAAGCGAGCGCTACGCGGCATCCGTCGCGCACCGCGTCACCCGGCGGCAGCGCGGCCTGCAGCACGAGTGCGTCGTCGAATGTAACGCTGACCATCCGCCGGGGCCCGAATCGGCGCACCCGAGTGACGCGCCCGATCACCCCGGTCGATGGCGCCGTCTCCTCGGTGCACGGGGAGACCTTGATCGCCTCATGGCAGATCACGAGCACTCCGGGACCGTCGGGCGTGCCCGGCGAGATAGGGACGCGACCGAGCGGCGACACATGGACGCTTCCCTGCACGGTGCCCGTGATTTCGTCGAGTCCGCCCATCAACCGGGACACGCGAATAGAGGCCGGGCGGTTGTAGAGGCGGTCCACGGAGTCGTGCTGGAGCAGCTCGCCGCCCTGGACGACGGCGATCCGGTCGGCGACCGCAGCGGCCTCGTCACGGTCGTGGGTGACCAGGATGATCGTGGGGGATAGCGCGCGACGGATGTCCTCGAGCAGCTGGTGCATGTCCTCCCGCAGCGCCGGATCGAGGGTGCTGAACGGCTCATCCAGCAGCAGCACGCCGGGTGCCGCGGCGAGGGCGCGGGCAATGGCCACGCGCTGCTCCTGTCCGCCCGACAGCGCCTGCACCGACCGGGCGCCGAAGTCGCCCAGCTGCACCAGGTCGAGGTAGTGCCCGGCGTGGCGCCGGGATTCGGCGCGGGTTGCACCCTTCACCCTCCGGGAGAAGGCGACATTGTCGAGCACGTTCAGGTGCGGGAACAGCAGCGGGCGTTAGAAGACCAGGCCGATTCCACGTTTCTCCGCGGGGACCCCGGCGACATCGGCCCCGTTGACGAGCACACTGCCGGCGCTGACCTGCTCCAGCCCGGCGATCAACCGCAGGATGGTGCTCTTGCCGGACCCACTCGGACCGAGGATCGCCGTGCACGAGCCGGCAGGGACGTCGAGGGTGACCCCGATCAGAGCCGGGGTCTGGGCGGCTCCGAAGGACTTGGACACCTCGCGGAGGGACACATCGGCACTCATTCTGGTTCTCCAACATCGGGGGTGGGCAGGTTGGTCGTGCAGTGGGGCCGGGGGCCCGCGAATCCGACCAGGGTGAGCAGGGCCAGGGGCGGGACGATGGCCGACAGCGACAGGATCGCGACCGCCGCATCGTTGTCGAGGCCCGCGGCCAGCGCCTCGGTCACGAGCGGCAACGTCACGATCTCGCCCCCGCCGACCACGACCGTGACCACGTAGTCGCTCCAGCCGACGAGGAAGGCGAGGAACGCCGCGCGGGCCAGGGCCGGTGCGACCAGAGGCACGTGCACCCGCCAAAGAACGCTCCAGCGGGAGGCCCCCAGCGTACGGGCCTCTTCCTCGTAACGGATGTCGTGGGCGGCATACGCGACCCGCATCGTGAAGGTCGTGTACGGGATATCGCCATCACGACCAGGACCAGCACCAGGCCGGCCTCCGGGGGGGGTGCCCCTATGTTTTTGTCAAGCAGCGAGTTGGTGTTCAGTTTCGTAGAGGGTGCCGTCTCGCAGCATGGCGAATAGAACATCACACCGGCGTCGAGCGAGTGCGATGAGGGCNGGGGCTCCGGGTACGTGCGCCCGAGAAGCCAGGCCACCTCGTAGGAGCCCAGTGTGTACACGAACACGATCGTCGACGAGATGGCCAAGGCAGGCAGGGCCAGCGGCAACATCACGAAGCGAAACCTCGGCCAGCGTCCCGCGCCCAGCATCGCTGCCGTCTCATCGAAGCGGGCGACGCGGGTGATCAGTGTTCCGGCGACAACCAGTCCGATGAAGGCCGATTCCTTCCACGCGTACTCGGCGACCACGGCTATCCACCAGGGGTCGCCGACCAGGGCCGGCCAGAGCTCTGCCGGCACGCCGAGCACCCGGGTGAGCAGGCCGGAGTCGGCCAGAAGCATTCCCACGGCAGCGGCCCCGATCAGGTGCGGGATGGTCACCGTGGCGGCGCTGGTCGCCGCCACGATGCGGCCGCACCACTGACCGTCGACGATTAGAAGCGCCGTTGCCATTCCCACGAGCGCGGCGATCACGGTTGAGGCCAGCGCGATGGCCAGGGAGAGTCCGAGTGCACGGATCAGCTCGTTGGCCTGACCGGTGTAGGCATCGAGGCTGAGCCGCACGGGTCCGACCAGCGGCGTGAGCCCCAGGCTCTGCAGCGCGGCCGCGCCGACCCCGCCGACGACCACGAACACGGCCGGGACCATAGCAGGCAACACCAGGAAGGCGCTGCGCATCCGTGCCCTGCGCTTCGACGTCGCTTCCCTGCTCGGCGTGCCGCGTGTGGTCGGTGTCATCGGACTGACTCGGCGGCTATTTGCCGGCGAGCACGGAGGTGAGCCAGCCCTCATCGAGCAGGGGCACCCAGGCCGCCGCCAGCTCGGGGTTGGCGTTCCTCGAGAGCACGTCGTACGGCGGCACCACGGGGGAGGACGGCAATGAGTCGAACTTCGCCCGGTCCTCCTCTGGGGTGAGGGCGTCCCGGTCGAGCACCGTGAACTGGCCCCACGTCGTCGGGTTCGCCTTCGCCAGCTGCTGCTCCACCGACAGGGCGACGTTGGTGACGACCATGGCGCCGGCTGACGATGCTGCGTTAGCGGGGATACTGAGGAAACTGGCGTTAACCACGGTCCCCTCCTCCAGCGTGAGCACCCGGGTCCCCGGCGGGAAGGTGCCGTCCTCGACGAGGTCGGTCAGGGTGGCCGGGCCGTAGGTCATGGTCAGGTCGATCTGACGGTCGGCGAAGAGCTTGCCCAGTTCCTGTTCGTTCGCCGGGTAGGTGCTGCCCTGCCGCCAGAGCGACGGTGCCAGATCGCTCAGCCGGTCGAACAGGGCCGGCGTCAACGCGTCGTAGGCGGCCTGATCGAACACGACGGGAACGTTCTCGTACCCGCCGGAGACGCTGTAGAGAACCTCGCGGGTGAAAACGGATCCGGTGAAGTCCGGCGGCGCCGGGTAGGTGAAACGACCCGGATACGCCCGGGACCACTCGAGGACGCCCTCCAGCGTGGTCGGCGGGTCCACTATGACGTCGGAGTTGTAGACGAAGGTGAACTGGGCTTTGCACCACGGGGCCTCGCAGCCGTCCACGGGGGTACCGAAATCGTTGGTGAGGAGCGGGTCGTCAGCTCTGGTCAGAGCCAGGTTGGGCATCAGGCCCGTCCAGTCGCATAGCCACGCCCCGGCTTCCTTCCCCGTGCGAAAATTGTCGCCGTTCACCCACACCAGATCGACCGTGCCGTCGTCGGTACTCCCGGCCTGCCGCTCGGAGAGAACCCGGTTGAGCGCGTCCCTCGTGTCGGTCACTGGCACCCGCTCCAGGGTGACGCCCTCGGCGGCCACGGCCGGGGCGAGCACCTCGTCGATGTAGGCGTTAGCCTGCGTGTCACCGCCGTACATCCACAGTCTGACGGTCTGGCCCTGGGCCGCACTGACGACGTCGGCCCAGCTGCCGAACGTGCTGCGGGTACCCTCGGGGGCGGGAGCGGCGCACGCGCTTAGCGTGAGGGCCGCGGCAGTGCCGAGGCCCACGAGCATGCCGGCTCGGGCTCGGCGGGAACCCCGACGGCGGCGCGGGGTCAGGGCGAGATGCATCGGTTTGTCTCCATTCGAGCGGAACAGGATCGGGCAGTGACCGGTTGAATCACGAAGAGCGACCGATGCTGCTCGACTCGGGTAAGCCGCGGAAGAAAGCATCTATTCCACCGGGAGGACCAGTTAAGCAGCCACAGGGAAGACCCCGGGAGTACTCCGGCCTCCGTTTCGGCCTCACTGACGGGCCGCCGGAGAGCACTGTGGCGCCTCGTCGTGCTCGCAATCTTCATCGTTGCGGTGATCGTGGTAGGAATCGTGGTGCCGGTGCCCAGCGTCGATCAGATTCGGGCCGCCGCCGCCAGCGCCGGAACCGTGGGGGTCCTCTTCTTCGTCCTGGGCTATGCGGCCCTCACCCTCACGCCCATGCCGAAGAACGTGCTCAGCATGGCCGCCGGGCTGACCTGGGGGTTCGCTGGCGGAGCGCTTCTCGTCTACCTTGGCGCCCTGCTCGGGGCGACGCTCGCCTTCGTGATCGGGCGCTCGCTCGGCCGCGACGCGGTCGAACGGTTCACGGGCGCCCGGGTGGCCCGCGTCGACGCACTGCTCCGTCGTCAGGGACTCGCCACGGTCATCGGCGCCCGGCTCATTCCCGTGCTGCCGTTCACTGTCATCAACTACACCGCCGGCCTGACCGCGGTACGACGCGGCGACTACGCGATCGGCACGGCCCTGGGAATCATCCCGGGCACCCTGGCCTATGTCGCCATCGGGGCCTACGGCTTCGAATTGGGCTGGCCGTTCTGGCTCGCCGTTGGCGTTCTCGGCGGCCTGACAGTGATCGGGCTGTTCTTCGCCAACCGGGCACGTCGCACCACCCGGGCGGCCGACGAGGTACCGCAGGCCGGGACTTCTGCTGTTCCCGGGGACGAAGCGGATGTTTGACACCTCCCTGCGCCGGGCGCTCGCCGCGCTGGCGTTCGACCGTGCCTGGATCACGCCCGACCGGCTGACCATCGCCGGTCTGGTCCTGGGCCTCGGCAGCGCGGCGACGGCGGCCGCCCAGCTATGGTGGGTCTCGCTCGCGCTCTGGTTGGTCTCCCGCGTCTTCGACGGCTTCGACGGCTCCCTGGCCCGGTTGCGACGGGAACGCGCTGACGCCGCGGACGGCGAGACCGGCCACAGCGAAGCCGGCGGTTTCCTCGACATCGTCGCCGATTTCACCGTCGACGGCTTCACCGTCTTCGGGGTCGGTGTAGGGGCCACCGCGGGATTCGACGCCCCGTGGTGGCCGTTCGTGCTCGTCCTTGTCGGGTATTACCTCAACGGCGGCGCGTTTCTAGCGTTCTCCTCGATCGCCGAACGCACCAACCGCCAGATCGATGACGGGCGCTCTCTGTCGTTTCTCGGCCGCATCGCTGCGGGCACGGAGACTATCATCGTGCACAGCCTGTGGCTGATCTTCCCGTTCGTCGCCTGGCAGATAGCGGTGGTCTGGGCCGTTTTCGTGGGCATCAGCGCGGTACAGCGGATGTTCGCCGGCTATCGGGCGCTACGCTGACGCCCAGCCTCGCTCTCGAGCTCACTCCTGACGATCAGCGCAGACGAGCGCTCCGCAGCCGCCGTAGAGTGCGGGTCGCCGTGAGAACGAGGCCGGAGCCCAGTCGGTGGCGCACATCGGCCACGGCCACATTCCAGAGACCGTCGTTGTAGGTGGGGTAGGCGTGGGTGGTGCCGGCTATATCACTCGTGGTGAGCCGGTTCTTCACCGCCAGAGAGATCTCGCCGAGGGTCTCCCCGGCTCGGGGACCGACCACGGTGCCGCCGAGCACCCGACCGCGCTTGTCGACGACCAGCTGCGTGTAACCATCCGTTTGTGCCTCCGTCACGGCTCGGTCGACGTGCTGGTGGTCGCGGGTGACGATGCGGTAGCCCCGGGTTGCGGCATCCTGGGTTTGCAGGCCGACGGCGCCCACCTCGGGGTGGGTGAACGTGACCCGGGGGATCGCCGCAGTGTCGAAGCTGCGGGTCAGGCCGAGGATCGCGTTGGTCGCGGCGACGCTGGCGTTTACCCCGGCGGTGTGGGTGAACTGCGGCAGCCCGGTCACGTCTCCGGCAGCCCAGATGCGCGGGTTGGAGGTGCGCAGCCGAGAGCTGACCAGGACGTTGCCGTAGGAATCGAGTCGCACCCCCACCCGCTGCAGGTCTAGTCCGGTCGTGTTCGAGCGGCGGCCCAGAGCCGCGAGCACTCGGTCGAACGCAAGGGTACTTCCGTCGCTGAGGGTGAGCGTGCCCGAGCGGCGGTCGGCCGAGGAAACCCCGGTCACCGTGGAAGTTGTGCGCACGTCGACGCCGTCCGCGAGGAGCGCGGCCTGGATGATGGTGCTGGCCCGTTCGTCTTCCTTGGACAGGATGCGTGGCCCGCGGTGAACGAGCGTCACGGCCGAGCCGAGCCGGGCCATCGCCTGGGCGATCTCACAGCCGATCGCGCCGCCGCCGAGCACCACGAGCCGCTCGGGGAGGGTACGCAGGTCCCAGAATGTTTCGCTGGTCAGTAGATCGACCGCGTCGGTTCCGGGGATGACCGGCAGGGCAGGTGTGGCGCCGGTGGCGATCAGGGCCTGCCGAAACCGGAGTTCGCGGCCGTTAACGTCGACGGTGTCGGGGCCGGTGAAGCGTGCCCGGCCGAGCACCACCTCGATGTTGTCCCGCTCGAGCGACTCCGCGGAATCAACCGGGGCGATTTCGTGCATCGCGTCGTGTACGTGCGCCATAACCTGGGCGAAGTCGACGACGACGTGGCTCGCGCTCACTCCGAGGCGAGCTGAGGATCGAGCCGTCGTGGCGGCATCCGCGGCAGCGATCAAGGACTTGGAGGGCACGCAGCCGGTCCACAGGCAATCCCCGCCGAGACGGTTGTCTTCGATCAGGAGCGCGCTCGATCCGAAGCTGGCCGCGGTGCGGCTGGCGACGAGGCCGGCCGTCCCGCCCCCGATGACGACCAGGTCCCATTCGTTCGTTTCGCTCATGACTGCGAGCGTAGACGGTAACCGGGTGCGTCGAAGGACGCCGAGGCTGATTAGGCTGACCGGAACGAAAGGCTAGGTCTGCACCATAATGAACGTCTACGAGGCCGCGGCCAAGTTCTACGACGCGCTCTCCGGAGAACGCTGCGTCTACCGAGCCGGCCGAGAATTGGGTGTGGCGCTGCTGGCGCTGCGTGCCGGCGACACGGTGTTGGACCTCGGCTGCGGCACCGGGCTGAACCTGGCCCTGCTCGTCGACGCCGCCGGGCCCTCGGGCACCGTCATCGGGCTCGACCGCAGCCCGGAAATGCTCGAGATAGCCCGCCGCCGCGTGGAAGCCAACGGGTGGACATCCGTTCGCCTGATCAAAGCGGATGCCACCACCTTCAACCCGAGTGTCGTCGCGAAGGAGCTGCCGGCAGCGTCGGGCGGGCACGTCGACGCTGTTTTCTCGAGCTACGCGATGAGCGTCTTCGACGACTGGCACCCGGCCTGGGACCGGATGCGGGCGTTACTTTCGCCCGGGGGCCGCGCCGGCATCGTCGACATGCAGCTGCCCGTGGGCCGCGCCCGCGTGTTCTCGCCGCTCGTGCGGCTGGCCGCAGCGGTCGGCGGTGCCGACCTGGCGGCGTGGCCGTGGACCGTTCTGGAGCGTGAGGGCGTGCAGGTGCAGCACGAATCCGTGCGGGGCGGCCACATCCAGGTAGTGGCGGCCACGATCCCGTAAACGACGAATTGGGGATTATCTGTTCCAGATCGCAGAACTCCGCGCAGGGAAGATCTACAGTTCGTGGATAGATATTTCGCGGACGAAAGGTTTACTCCCATGAAGGCAGTACTCAACGGCACGGTGCTCGCCGAAGCACCCCAGGACCAGCTCATCAAAATCGAAGGCAACTGGTATTTCCCGCCCCAAAGCGTCAACTCCGACCTGCTGGTCACCAGCGCGACACCGTATACCTGCGCGTGGAAGGGCGACTGCCAGTATTTCGGTGTGAAGGACGGTGGAAGCGTGTTGCAGGACCGCGCCTTCAGCTACCCCACTCCCTATCCGGAGTCCTTCGCTCGGGTCGGCCGGGACTACAGCAACTACGTCGCGTTCTGGAAGGACGTCCAGGTCACCGAATAACACCGGTTCGTTGTGTCAGGCAGGCCGCATTCCCTCCAGCAGGGGTGCGGCATGTTCGGACACGAGGCTGAAAAAAACACGGGGGTTGTGTGTCCCAGATCGCAGAACTCGAGGCGGCCAGGCGCTTAGCTTTCTGGCTAGAGGTACATTTCGCTAGGGAAAAAAGGTTTACTTCAATGTCCGCTTCCAACACTGGCGCACAACATCCCCGCACCGTCGCTGCCCCGTTGGGCCGGCGCATCCTGGCCGGCGTGGTTGGCGGGCTGGCCGGCGGCGTGGTCTTCGGCATGATGATGGCACTGATGGGCATGCTGCCCGTCATTGCATCGATGGTCGGGTCTTCGTCCGCCTGGGTCGGCTTCGCGATGCACCTGATGATCTCGATCGTGATCGGCCTGGGTCTGACCGTGCTATTCGGCAACTGGCTGCTTACCGGGTCCGGCCGCGGCGTCCTCGTCGGGCTGGTCTACGGTGCCATCTGGTGGGTTCTCGGACCTCTGGTGATGATGCCCCTGATGCTGGGTATGCCGATGTTCAGCGTCGACATGACCAGCGTCCTCTCCCTGATGGGGCACCTGATCTACGGGACTATTCTAGGACTCACGGCCGTTGGTGTGCTCAAAGGTCGGCATGAATGAAAGCTGCGGAGTCGACCTGATCGCCACTCCATCCGGGGACCGGCGCCCGTGGGCACCGCACGTACGAGAGGCTAACCCGTTGATGCTTGGACCCGCAGAACCGTTCAGCTGCCTCACCGAGGTTGACCTGTTTGCGGACCTGAGTACGGCCGAAATCGCGGCCATGGACCTCATGGCGCCGGCCCGGATGTTTTAGGCTGGCGACCTCGTCTTCTCGCAGAGCCAGCCGATTACCACCCTGTTCATCGTCAAGGTGGGTCGGGTTCGTGTCTTCCAGGTCACCGAGGACGGCAAGGCGTTGACCATGGCCATCGTCGAACCCGGAGCTGTATTTGGGGAGATGCTGCTGGTCGGCCAGCGGATGTACGACAACTATGCCGAAGCCATCGAAGACTCGGCGATCTGCCAGCTCAGCGTTGCCGAGGTCGAACGGTTCCTCCTGTCCGACCCGCGCATTGCCGTTCGAATCTCCCGACTGCTGGGCGAACAGGTCGTCCGGCTCGAGAAGCGCCTGACCGACCTTGCCTTGCGCCCCCTGGTGGCCCGGGTGGCGAGCACTCTGGTCAAACTCGCGGCGGCAGCGCCCCCACCCCGGTTCGGCCACGCAGCGGTCGTCACACTCACCCCTGAACAACTCGCCGGCCTGCTCGGCGCGACCCGGGAGGCGACCAGCAAGACCATGGCCGAGTTAGCCGTCCGCAACCTGATCCGGCAAGGCCGGGGACGCATCATCATCCAGGACACCGCAGCCTTACAGACCATCGCCAGGAGGACGACATGATCACCGCCAGTTACCATGGCACTGTCCTCGCGCGCTCAGCGAAACCGATCTACCTGGAGGGCAACCACTACTTCCCCCCGGGAGTCGGTCACGGCCCCGGCGATCGAGAAGAGTTGGCTGCGCACCCTCTGTTATTGGAAGGGGATCGCCCGTTAGTATCGCGTCACAGCCGACGAGCAGCTCCTGACCAACGCAGCGTGGTCCTACCCCTTGCCCTCCCCGCTGGCGTGGCGGATCAAGGCCATGGTTGCGTTTGACCTGGCCAGCGGCATCCGCATCGACGACGAACACACCTGAGCCACACCGCGAAGAACCAGGCGCGCCCGCTCAAAATTTCTCGACACACAAATAACGACACAAGGAGTCGCTATGCCCCGCAGTCCCGCCTACACAGTCGCCAACGCCCCCGAAAACTCGCGCGAGATCGCCGTCAAGCTGGAAAAGAAGGTCGGTAAGCTGCTTAACATCCACGCCGGAATGGCTCGCGCTCCCGCCGTGATCGGCGCCCACAACGGCATCTCCGAGACCATCGCCGCGCACGGAACCTTCGACGCCCGCAGCCGAGAGACCATTGCCCTGGCCGTGGGCAACGAAAATGGGTGCGATTACTGCCAGGCGGCGCACACCCTGTCTGGGCGTCAGGCCGGACAGTCCATGGAGCAGAGCACAGCCATCCGGGCCGGCGCCGTCGACTTTGATCAGAAGTTGTCCGCGTTGACCCAGTTGGTGCGGGAAGCGGCTGTACACACCGGCACCGTCACCGACGACACCTGGCAGGAAGCGAACTGCACAAAGCCCTCGTCACGATCACCGATGACGACGTCTTCCACCGTGTCGGCAGGCAATTCACCTGGCCAGCAGTCTGCCGAGTGGGCCGGTCGCGTTCCAGTCGGGTCCTTGAGACTGCCACCCAGTCGCGGAGGTGCTGGCGGGCATCCGCGAAGTCACGGTGCCAGCCGAGCGGGGCTGAGCCGAGCTGGTCGGGATCGTAGGCGCCGAGCCAGTGCAGGTGCAGCGCGCTGAGTTCCCAGACGAGTTCGGGGTGCCGGTGCCAGAACGGTGGAACGACGGATTCCGGCAGCCCGTAGGTGCGTCGCAGCCAGTTCACCCAGCGGTTGAGTTGGATCCATTCGGTCTCGGCGTTGTCGGCGCTGAGCAGGTTCCAGTTGATCGGATTCGGTGGCTCCGCCACGAGTGGCCCGTCGAGATCGTCCAACGAATTCTCTCGGAACGTGTCATCGTGATCGCGGTATGCACACTCGACTCGGGACTGTGACATCGCCGACCTCACAGCCCGAGAACGGATGCACCGGCGCGGGTGGGCCCCGCCTCATGCGTTGCCGGGGTGTCGTGCTCGGCGCCCACCGGTGCGTGGCGTGCACGGTCGACTTCGTAATTAGTGTGGGCGAGGTCGTGGCCGATCTTTTTTGGCACGAACTGTTTTCGTTCGATTGTCTCGCCGTTGTGCTCGATCTGGTATGGGTGCACGTAGCCCTCGGTACTGAAGCTGTCGCCCTTGGCGGCCGAAGATGCGCCGCCCGCTTCATGATGGCCGAATGCGACGCGGCACGGATGACCTCAGCCCGGGTCGCGATACCGGCGATGCGGTCGGGGTCAACCTTGGGTGCTAAGCCTCGAAACATGCGCTACAACCAGAATGCTGCAGTGGATGCCAGGCTCTCCAGCACGATCGCCGTCACTCAGTATGCAAAAGGGTTCAAACCCGGTGCCTGCAGCACCATCGACGGGTTTCCTGGATCGAGAAGCACGGCGAGCCCAGACTCCGGACCGCCGGCCGGTTGCGCAATCCTGGTCGCCCAGGCCGCGACGGTACCCGCAGCGCGAAGCAGCAGGGCCCACACTGCCGCACACATCAGAAGTCCGATTCCGAGGTTGGACAGCTCGTCGCCGAGCGCGGCCGGCGGTCGTTGGGTGCTCATCCGCTTAGAATTTCAGGTCCGGACCGGTGCGGCTGAACCGTCTCGTGACCGAGTATGCGAACGTCCGATCTCCGGAGAAGCAAGCCGTGGAATTCAGGAGGTCGGTCACGTCCTGCGCATCTGCGACGAGGCTTGCGATCCCCTCCTGAATGAGGCGATGGCAGCCGGCGCTCGCCGGGCTCGTCACCGGTCCGGGTACGGCGGCGACAGGTCGACCCAAGGCGTGGGCCTGCCCGGCGACGTTCAGTGAGCCGGATCGATGGCCTGCCTCGACGACGACCGTCGCGCCGGACAGGGCCGCGAGCATCCGGTTTCGTTGGAGGAAGCGCCACCGAGTGGGAGCGGAGCCCGGCGGGAATTCGCTGACGAGCAGGCCGCCGCTCTGTTCGATGCGTTCGAAGAGTTGCTCGTGGCCGGTTGGGTAGAGGCGGTCAAGGCCGGTGGCGAGCACGGCGATCGTCGAACCGGGGAAGGACATGATGGCTGCTCGGTGTGCTGATTCGTCGATGCCGTAGGCGCCGCCGGAGATGATCGTTCGGCCTTGGGAGGCGAGTTCTGAGGCGCGCTCGTGCCGAGTTGCTGCAGTTCGCCGGGCCAATCGATGTCATCTGGTGTCAGCATCCGCAGGTCGTGACGCTCCATGTCGGCCACGATCCGGTCGATCTGACCGGGGTTGATGCGCGGGGCCAGCCGTCGTCGCCACAGCTCGCCTTCGGCGGGGTCGATGCCGTTGGGTAGTCGCACGCCCGAGGTGATCAGCTGCACGGTCTCCGTCGAGTCGAGCCGAGCCGAGCCGAGCCGAGCGGCCAAGGCTCCCGTGACGGTGTCGCCGGGCTCGGACAGCGCTGCGAGTGTCATCCTCGCTTCTCGCTGCGCATTCATGGCCAGGCCTCCTCGATACTGAATACAAGGTGCGCCTGCGATCCCGACCAAGCCTGACAGGATGGGAGTGTGCGAACGGGCGTTGAGTGGATGGAGCGGCAGCAGGTGCCGCTATACCTTGCCGCGCTCGCGGCCGGCGTCGGGATCGGCCTTCTGGCTCCCGAACTTGCGCACCCGGCGGAGATCGCGATCAACCCCGTTCTCGGCCTTCTGCTCTACGCGACGTTTCTGGGGGTACCGTTCGCGAAGATCGGGCGAGCATTTCGCGATTGGCGGTTTCTAACCACAATCCTTGTGGTCAACTTCGTGGCTGTCCCGGTCGTCGTGTTCCTGCTATCTCGGATCGTCGCCCACGACCAGGTGGTGCTGATCGGGGTGCTGTTCGTGCTGCTGACTCCGTGCGTGGATTACGTCATCGTGTTCACCGGCATCGCCGGCGGCGCCAAGGACCGCCTCCTCGCCGCCGCCCCGCTGCTCATGCTCGCCCAGATGCTGCTACTCCCGCTCTATCTGTGGTTGTTCGTCGGGGCTGAATTTGTACAGTCCGTCGACCTTGCACCGTTCGTCGACGCGTTCCTGCTCTTGATCGCCCTACCCTTCACAGCGGCCGGGTTGACGCAGCTCGCCGCCGCCCAGACCCGTGTCGGGCGGATCGTGCAGGACGTCGTGCTGGGGGCGATGGTACCGCTAATGATGCTCACCCTCGCCGTCGTGGTGGCGTCGCAGATCACCGGCGTCGGGCAAAAGCTGGCCGCGCTGCTCCTTGCTATCCCCGTCTACGTACTGTTCGCTGCCGCAATGGTGCCGATCGGAGCCGTCGCCGGCCGAATGGCACGCATCGACGTGCCGGGACGGCGGGCGATCGTGTTCAGCGGCGTCACCCGAAACTCTCTCGTCGTCCTGCCGCTCGTTCTGGCCTTGCCGGTCGCGTTCGACTTTGCCCCACTCGTCGTCGTCACTCAGACTTTGGTTGAGCTAATGATCATGGTTGTCTTCGTTCGCCTGATCCCACGCCTCATCCGCACCCAAGCGACAAAATTTTCCGGCACGAAGATGCTGTTCAACTTACGACCCCCTGTACGCGAGCCGTGATTTGTCGTATCAGCTCAGAATCGCGAGCGTCCGACAGTAAACGCGCCGTCATGTCGAAGGCCGCGAACGTGTGTGGGGGAGTAGCTGACGATTTTGACGTTGCTGAGCTTGTTGAAGATGAGAATTGATGCATTTCTGAAGTGACGCGACTGCCGCCACTGGCTATTGCGAACTGAAAGGTCTAACAGATGAATGGAACTGTCCCGCGCCCGCTCAGGCTCGTCCTATGGATACTCGGAGGGATGTTAGCCGTGATGGCTATATTTAGCCTCATTTCAGCGTGGCAGTCCCAAGCGGATGACTGGTGGGTGGGCGTCGGTCTCGCCATCTCCGGCGGCGTGTGCCTCACAATCGCGGCCACGAGTCACCGAACTGAGTCACGCTCCAATAAGTCGAATTAGCCTGGGTTTGCCGCGCTGCTCGGTGTAGCATCCGGAACAAGTGGCGCAGCTATTGCCCTGCCGTCATCCGCGGCGTCCTATCAAAAGTCACCAGCTCGTCGGGGTGCAGTTGATGCTGCACGACAAAGCTGCGATCTTCGATGTGCCAAAGATCCTGACCGGTACCGAGTGCTGGCAGCAATTTCTGCTCGGTTCGGCTGAGTCCGAGCGCACTCGCGGTGGATCCGAGTTGGTCCGGTTCTTACCGGTAGACGATGCACGTTTCGGCGTTCGCCAGCAGCGACGAGGCGAGTGCGCGCAGGGCCGACGAGCCGCTCGACTTCGGTCAGGCGGTCCTCGTCATCCTCGGAGTTGGGGGAGAGCATGCAATCGACCACCATGGGCAGGATGGGCACTTCGGCGCTGCGAACGGCATCGGCCAGGGCGAGGTCGATCGCCGTGTGCTCGAGCGGACTGAGGGATCGATCGCGCGCGGTTTCGGTAAGGGAGCCGATCAGATCGCGTCGCCGGGCAGCCAGCTGCGCCGACCATTCGGTGTCCGAAACGGATGCTGCCCGGTGGCCTTCGTCGAGGGGATTGAGCCGGTTGCGCAGTCCGTGGCCGAGAACGATCGCCTAGCCGCCGACGGCCTCGGCCACGGCAGTGTGCTCGCCCTTCGGATCGCCCGGAACATACACACGCCGCCCAAAGGGGAGCGAGCGGGCGTAGAGAGACTTCGCCAACGTGGACCTACTGGAGCCGACGATTCCGACCAGCACGATGTTCGGAGCGGTGATCAGGCCTCGTTGGTAGAGCATCCACGAGTCGTAGATGAAGGATTCACCGGATTAGAGGTCTTGCTCGACGAAGACGCCGGCCGAGCCGAGTCCGGCCCCGGCGAGAAACGGGTAGTGGCCTGACAGCACCGCTGTCGTGTCCTGGTGTTTGGGGAGTTTTAGTCTTTCCGGGCGTGCGCAGTTGTGCGGGCACAGCCTCGCCAACTTTGGGCAGGTAGGCGCCCGATCGTGCTTCATCCCGCTCGGCCGTATGCTTACGCTCGGTTACTGCGGTGTCTTTCACAGCGTGATCGTGCGCTCGGCCATGCGCGTTGTGCGCGGGGCGGCCCAGAGATCGTCGCAACGCGGCATCGGCCGCACCGACTCCACTACAGATTCAAGCGGTTGCCACCGCAACAGAGAAACGAACCGGTACGTCCCGCTGTAGGTCAGCGCGTACAGAAAGCCGTAGTGCTCGATGGTGTGGCCGGTCCTGCCGGCCGGGATGCGGTCGTAGGTGTACCCATTCTCGAGGGCAGCATCGATCGTCGCATCGTCGAAGTCCCGTGGCTGCGGGTGATCGAACGCAGCGGATGCTCCGCTTCGGTCGATCAGGCCGAGCACCGCGTCGGCCTCAGCTCCTTGTTGACGGTGTTGACCTCTTCCCCACGGACGGTCGCACGAGCGACGTCGCCTGCCAGATCTATCTGACGCCGAATGGCCTGGCCGAAATTCCGACCCAGCAATAAATCGAGGCTGCGCTCGCCGCTCATGGATAACGCGCTTATAAGGCTACGGAACCAGAAGATTAGCCGTAAACGACCGGTGGTAATTAGTCAGCGTTCGATGTAATGTCAGCGCATGCTGACTATTGTTTCTCGGGTGGACGTGATGAACCGGTTGGGCCGAGCAATGGCCGATCCCACCAGGTCGCGAATCTTGCTGTCCCTGCTCGATGGCCCGGGATATCCGGGTGCGTTGGCTCGGGAGCTGCACTTGTCGCGGTCGAACGTGTCTAACCATCTGTCCTGCCTGAGAGGCTGCGGAATCGTGGCCGCCGTTCCGGAAGGCCGCTCGACTCGCTATGAGATCGCGGATCCCCACGTGACGAAGGCGCTAGTCGCCCTAGTGAATGTCGTGCTCGCCGTCGACGACGGTCTCGGCTGCGTCGATGAGGCCTGCGACGTGCCACTGTGCTGCGTGACCGACGAATGAGCCTCTCCGCTGACGACCGAGTCGTTGAAATTCAGCTTGACCGAACGCAGATTCTCCGTCGCCGGATTCGGTGGATCGTCGCGGTGACTATTGCCTACAACGTCATCGAAGCGATCATTGCGATCGCGGCGGGAAGTGTGGCGTCCTCAGCAGCTCTCATCGGTTTTGGCCTCGACTCCATCGTTGAGGTCCTCTCCGCGGCCGCGGTGGCATGGCAGTTCGCAGCCCCCGATCCGGAGAAGCGGGAGAAGACCGCGCTGCGAGTCATTGCGTGGGCGTTCTTCACTCTCGCCGCGTACGTGACCGTCGATGCCGGGCTGTCCTTATTCGGTGTTCAAGAAGCGGAACACAGCACGGTCGGCATTGTGCTGGCCGCGGTCAGTCTTCTAGTGATGCCCTTTCTGAGCTTCGCCGAACGTCGCGCCGGTCGGGAGTTGGGCTCAGCCTCGGCGGTCGCCGACTCGAAGCAAACTCTGATCTGCTCCTATCTCTCCGCAGCCTTGCTAATCGGGCTGCTGCTGAATACCCTTTTCGGTTGGGCGTGGGCGGACTCGGTCGCAGCCCTCGTGATCGTGGTCTTCGCCGTCAGGGAAGGCCTCGAGGCGTGGCGGGGCGACGCCTGCAAAGTACCCGTGTCTGCTCTGACTGGGGAACGCCAGGTCGAGCACGAAGACTGCAGCTAAACCACTCACACGCTCCGACACAACGGCAGGGCCGCCGCCGTGAACGCCTACGCCTGCTGACCCATGAGGCGCCGCGTTTCACAGGATGCTTGGATGGCGACCTGCTCGATCGACGCCACAGCACGATCGAGGTCATCGACAGTGGGCGCGGTCACACACACTAGACCGGTGGTGCGCCGCACGCAGCGCCCCGGTCAGGACGGTCATTTCCTGGCGGAGCACCGTCGCTGCGCCACCGACTTTTGGGCCGAACTTGGCTGCGGCGATGGCGACTAACGCGGCGGCGATTCCCGCGGTGGAGCAGAAAACGTAGGGATCGGTGGCGCAGCTCGCGGCGGCGTTCGAGACCTTGGCGGCGACCGCACATCACGACCGGTGGGTGGCGCTGGTACGCACGCAGGGTCTCTCGTCGGGTCAGGCTGACACGGTCATCTACCCGGATGCCTTCGGGCCGTTGACCGCGCAGCTGCGGCGAGCCGAGGCCCACTTTGTTGACGTTGCGAGCGAGCGCCGTACTCGACCACGCGCTCCTCGTTGGGGAGCCCGGCCCAGCCTCGCCACCCTTCATGCAGTGCCAACTGAAGGTACCGGCAGTGAGATAGAAGTGCCTGTTTGTTCGATTACCAGTTGTTCTATCGTGGTGACAGCTTGCGCAGGGCACTTGCCTTGTGCGCGGCTTCCGCATCCGTCTTCTCGGACTTCACGATATATTTTGGGTCATCTTTCGAGGCGTGAAACGTTGTGCCCGCGAAGTCAAAGTCGCTCGTCTTCTTGTCGACGACTTCCCCCTGTGTTCGCCCCTGAGCTGTTGCCCAAATCACCCGGTCGCCTTTGCTGAAATCTGTCATGTTCGCAGCCTACGGACGGCTGTGTCCAGGTACTAGTGGGGAGTCAACTATCAACCCGCCGACAGTTCGTCCGATGCGCGGGTATCGGATGTGCACGGGCCCAAGAATGCTCCTTTTACTGAGGCCTTTCGTGAATTTTCAGATCACGCTACTGAGCCAACACGCACTCTTGTCAATGTGAATCATCACCAGGATGATTGAGTTATGGCAGCTAAAGCGAACGATGTCGATGCGATCTGGGACGACTGGAAAAGCGCGGTCACGATGACCGCCAGTGAGATCTCGTCGTGGCTCGACACAGACCAATCCAAGGAGGTCGGACAGAAAGACGATGGTAGCGGGGAATCCATCGGGCATCGGTCCGGACGCAGGATCGTGACGATTCTTGGAACGAAGAAGGGCGATCTGACCGTGTCCGATATCGAACATATGCACAAGGTGGTCGGCTACGTGAAGCGACACACGGCACAGAAACCGGATTCGGATGTCGAGCACTCGCGCTGGCGCTACTCCCTGATGAATTGGGGAAATGATCCGCTGAAGAAAGTTTAGCGCCCCGCTACCGCGGGACCTTGGTCTCTCCACCGACCTGGCCCAGTCGGTGGGCGTTCCCGCCGAACTCAGCAGCCTGGTGGAACAGCTCTACCACCGCACCCGTGCCCAATACGGTGACGGCGCCGGGCAGGTGAGCCTGGCGCGACTCTACGAGGATCTCAGCGGCATCAACCTGCGCCTGAATGATTCGACCCCGTCGAGCCTCGCCGATGTGGTCGCGGCCGAAGTGCCAGCGACAGCCTCGATCGCCGCATCTGTTGCAGCATCCGTTGCCGTTGCGTCATCGGTCAATTCCGATCAGGCCTCCGCATGAGCGTCCGAATTGGTTTATACGGTGCCGAACGAACAATCATCGACGCCTTCCGAACACGAGACATGAACGGCCCCGAACAGGCAAACGAAGCACTCAAGCGCTGGCTGTGCCGGCCAGGATTTTAGTCATCGGAGTTGCTCAGCATGGCGAAGAGCTTCCCCAAAACGCTCCCGGCAATTCGCTCGGCGTTGGAGATTCTGCTGTGACCGCCGGCGTATCCTCGACCTCCCTGCCGATCCAGAGGCTGGCACGCGCGCAAGGTCGGAACGTCGATGAACTGGCGCGCCTCTACCCGTTGGAGAGCATGCTCACTCGAATCGCGGCTTCTCCCTTTGCCGGAGCCTTCGTCCTCAAAGGTGGCGTCCTCCTCGAGGTTTTCGCCCTCCGCCGGCCCGCGAAGGATATCCACTTCGAAGCGACGGCGTCAGGAATAACGTGACCGACGTCAGCTTCGACGATCCCCAATTGGCACAATCAGTCCGTTTCAACACGGGGTACTAGGTACGCCATGGCTACCAACTTCAGCATTATTTGTTCTTGGTTCAAGTCCAGCTGCCCCAGCTGTAAAACTCTCGGTCAAGTCGAGTTTTTTGCTACCATGACCGGTCTTAGAGCGGGTTTTGGTCATATTTTCTGAACTGTCGTGCAGATATTTGAAGTCCTTCGGTCCCCCCTCACACGCATCGAACGAGCATCCTACCCAGTGACTTCGGTCGAGATAGACGGAGACGTGGGGCGATATCGCCCGAAACGAATCTTACGATCATCGTCGGCTGCGACTAAAAGCAGCGGTATGCCGGCGTCGCTATGGCGGACAAAGTCTGCCTTGCGAAGCAGGCGGTGGCTTGGTTCTGCATGTAGGGACCGACACTGGTTGCCCTTTCTGCCGCTGTGGTCTCGTTCATTGCCGGCCTATCGGAATCGGGTTCGTGGATTAGATCGACGCGGATGCGGCGGTGGTGGTGGCGGTGACGCAGAGAGGGGCTGGCTATTGGTGCCAGCCGATCACAGTGAAAGCGATGGTTCGGGATTGTCGCAGCAGACCGGGCCGCGTCAATGGAGGTTCTTGACACCCTTCCACGGTCGTGCGAAACTCGTACTGAATGGAATGAACGATCGCCATTTGAATAAATATGCATTCCTGCAAAAGTCTGTTTCAAAGGAGAAACTCATGCACAGCATCAAATTTCGACCGACAGTTATGGTGGCTTCGGCAGCCGCGTTGTCGGTCGCCTTGCTCTTCACCGGCTGCAGTGCGACTGTCGCCCCGGCCGACGTCGCAGGAGACGGCAGCGGTAATGGAAAAACGATTGGGATCGCAGTCGCGGATCAAAAATCACTTTTCTATGTCGCAGCCGTAGACGGGATGGAGCAGGCTGCCGATGAGGCCGGCTATAAACTCGTCACCCTCTCTGCCAATAACAATTCCGGTCAGCAGGTCAATCAGGTTCAGGATTTGATCACCCAGCAAGTCGACGTCATCATTTTCATCGCTCAGGATGCGACGTCAGCAGCAGCCGGCGTCAAGCTGGCCAATGACGCAGGTATTCCGATAATTGCTGTCGACCAGAAGCCAGAGTCTGGCAACGGCAAACTTGCCACCTACATTGCGACCGACAGTGTCGCCGCCGCCGAGAAGCTGTGCACCTGGATGTTTGACCAGTTCGGCGGATCCGGCGACATAGCGATCCTTCAAGGCCCGCTCGGCTCTACCGCGGAGTTGCAGCGCAGCGAAGGCTGCGCGAACGCACTGGTCAATTACCCCGACGTTAACGTTGTCGCTCAGGAATCAGCCGGTTGGGACGAGACTAAGGCATTCACCGCCGCGCAGAATATCCTGACCGCAAATCCTAATTTGAAGGCAATCTTTGGCGAAAGCGACGCTATGGCTCTGGGCGCAGCCAAGGCTGCGCAGCAGGAGGGCCGTACGGGTCTGATCTTCGTGGGTATCGACGGTTTCCCGACGATGTTCACGGCGGTCGCCGACGGACTCACCCAGGCCACGATGGCGCAGCAGCCGTACCTTATGGGGCAAATGTCGGTGCAGGACGCGGTGAAGATTGCCGAGGGCAACGGAGCCGACATTCCCGAACTGCAGTACCAGGACACGGTGCTCGTCACGGGCGAGAACGTCGCGGACAACGATCCCGCGAAGTTCTACGGTCCCGACTTCAAGTAATCGAACAGACCGCCGGTGGGAGACGTGGTAACCGCGTTAGACCCTCTCCCACCGGTTCTATTCCGATCACCATGAATGGATGACAGTGGTACAAACACTTGCACAAACAACTTACGACGGCCCGGCGAGCGTAGATTCTGCGGGTCTCATCTGCGTGGGGCTTTCCAAAAGTTACTGGGGGATTCCAGTGCTCAAGGGCGTTGACATTACGCTCCGGCCCGGAAGCGTCATTGGACTCATCGGCGAGAACGGGGCCGGAAAGTCGACAACGTCGTCGATTATCGCGGGCATAGTTGAGGCCAATGGCGGCTCGATGACCATTGACGGCGTTCCTTACGAACCAGCTCGGCCTTCAGACGCATTAAAGAATGGCGTCGCGCTTATTCATCAAGAGATTCGTATGGTTCCGGAGCTGTCGGTGGCGGAAAACATCTTTATTGGGCGCCTACCTCGTCGCCGCGGAGTGATCGATCGCAATCGCATTAACGACGAAGCGAGGGAATACCTCGAGCTCGTCGGTTCTGAGACTGACCCTCGCCGTCTCGTTGTAGGACTTTCCATCGCGGCGCAGCAGGAAATCGAGATCGCACGCGCCCTCTCCCGCGAACCGAAATACATCATTTTCGATGAGCCCTCGGCCTCACTGGGGCAGTCCGAAACTCAGCACGTTTTCGCCCAAATCGCAGCGTTGAGACAACGTGGCGTAGGAATCGTGTACATCTCCCATCGCCTCGAAGAGATCAAAGAAGTCGCGGACATGATCGTGTGCCTCAGGGACGGCGCGTTGGTGGGAAATTGGCCAGCCGATGAGATTTCGAAAGACGAAATGGTCAAGGCAATGGTTGGCCGCGACTTCGTCTTTTCCCACCGGGCACCAAAGCCCGCTACCGACGAGATCGCTCTCTCTGTCACAGGATTAAGCAAGACCGGAGTATTTGCGGGCATTGACTTCGAGGTTCGTCGCGGTGAAATTTTTGGTTTCGCTGGTCTTGTGGGAGCTGGCCGCACCGAGGTCGTTCGAACTATCGCCGGAGCAGACCAGGCCGACGCTGGAGAGATCACGGTGCACGGAGAGATCGTCCAGATCAGAAACCCACGGTCGGGCATTGACGCTGGGATCGCGATGGTTCCCGAGGATCGGAAGGGCCAGGGACTCAACCTAGACCGCACCGGTGCCGAAAACATCACCCTTCCGTGGGAGAAAGAGCTGAGCTTCGCCGGAATTATCACCAAGAAGAAGGTGACGGCCACCGCGAACAAGCTGCGAGATTTCCTTGACATTCGGGGACGCCTAGACATTCCCGTTGGCTCTCTCTCCGGAGGAAATCAGCAGAAAGTGCTGCTGGCGAAGTGGCTCGTGAACGAGCCCAAAATCCTCATCCTGGACGAGCCCACCAGGGGGGTCGACGTCGGAGCGAAAATGACAATCTACGAGACCATCAGAGCTCTCGCCGAAACCGGAGTCGGCGTCATCGTCGTTTCGTCAGAACTCGAAGAAGTGCTCGGCCTGTCGCACCGCGTGCTCGTGATGTCTGGTGGCCTCCAGCGCGCGATTCTCGACCGCGCGGACGCGACACCGGAAGCAGTTATGGCCCTGGCACTCAGCAACGTGCCGAAAGAATCCCCACTCGAGTCGCCGATTGATGGCGAAGAAGAGTTCCAAACGCCGATCAGCACTCAGGAGAACTGAACCATGGCCATAGTCGAGCACTACGTTACCCCGTCTCGGCCAGACTCTAAGCCTGCGCACAGTGATATCCCGCCGTGGTCTGCTGCGTCTGGCAACACGAGTCGAGTCCGACAGATAATGAGTCAGATTCCGGGTCCCCTGATCGGCCTGATCGTGATATTCGTCGCTCTTTCATTTCTGTCCCCGTACTTCCTGACGCCTCGCAATCTGCTCAACATCCTTAGCCAAGTCTCAGCCGTCGGCGTCATGTCGGTCGGAGCGCTACTGATCATCCTCCTAGGAGGAATAGACCTGTCTGTTGGCTCCGTACTGGCACTCAGCTCGATGTCCATGGCCGCGATCTACAAAATGGTCGGGTGGCCTTTTGAGGTCGCTCTCCTGGCTGGCCTGGCTGTGGGCGCTCTCGTCGGCCTCCTCAACGGCATCCTCACCGCCTATGGCAAACTGCAACCGTTCATCGCAACGCTGGCTACCATGTCGGCAGCGGCCGGGCTCGCGCTGTTCATCACGAATGGCAACCCAATAACGGGGTTCCCCGACTGGTTTATTGCGATCACAGCTACGAGCATTCTCGGCATTCCAATCGAGGGCGTCATTCTCGTCGCGATATTCGCCATTGCAGCATTCTGGCTCAAGTTCAGGCCGTCGGGCCGCGCGCTCTATGCGATCGGCGGAAACGAGGAAGTGGCCCGCCTGTCCGGACTTCCCGTGCGCCGCGCCAAAATTTTGGTGTACACGATCGCAGGAATACTAGCCGCAGTAGCCGGTCTCCTGGTCACATCACGACTGGACTCCGCTCAGCCCACCGCCGGCGCTGCTGACCTCTTGAACGTTATCGCCGTAGTGGTCATCGGCGGTGCCAGCCTCTCTGGCGGCTCCGGCAGCCTTCTTGGCACGTTCGTCGGCCTCCTGATCATTGGAGTCCTGAACAACGGAATGTCGTTGCTGAACGTCTCCGCTAACCTCCAGCCAGTGGTTATCGGCGCAGTTATCGCCGCCGCGGTACTCACTGACCGAAAGTCGAGTAGAAGACACACATGAATGCATTCGCCACAATCACCGATCCCACCGACCTCGACGCGATCCGCGCGGTCATCGCCGCAACACACGACGCGGTCGAACTGGTGCCGCTCGGCATCCGCTCACTGGTAATCTCGCCCGAAGCAAGCTTCGGCTTGGTCCCGGCGGTGGAAGGCTTAGTAGCCAGCGCACCGGAGGGGCTGCGTCGAGTCGTAGTGCTGGTCGACGAGACGACCATCCTGCGCGACGGCCGCGACCTCAAGCAGCAACTGTGCGAGCTTCTTGCTGAGACCTTCGCGGTTGTGACTGTCGTGCTCGGCCATGCGGGACAGCTACACGCCGACGAAGACGCGCTTGAAACTGCGACGGCCGCCATTGAAGGTTTCGACTGCGCCGTCGCGATCGGTGGCGGAACTATTTCGGACATTGGAAAGGTGGCCACCGACCGCCAAGGCGGAATCCCGCTCGTGATCGTGCAGACCGCAGCATCCGTCGACGGATTCACAGACAACGTCTCGGTGGTCTTGCGCAACGGGGTGAAGCGCACTATCCCGTCCCGGTGGCCCGATGTCGTGCTCGCCGACACGACGACGATCGCAGACGCACCCGTTGCCATGAACACTGCCGGTTTTGGTGAGGTGCTCTCGCTGTACACCGCTCCTGCCGACTGGGAACTCGCCAACCGCCTGGGCTTCGACGACAGTTTTCGGCTTACTCCGCGGGATTTCCTACTCGAGTTTGCTGGCGATCCCGCCACCTGGGCCGCGGGGCTCGCCGAGGGTGCTCCTGGAGCCGTGCTTGACCTCACCCGAATGCTCGCCGTGCGCGGAATGGGCACTGGAATTGCAGGTACCACGGCGTGCCTCTCCGGTGTTGAGCACGTCGTTTCGCACATGCTGGACATGTATGCAGCCGCTCACAGCCTGCCCATCGGCCTTCACGGGGCGCAGGTTGGGGTTGCGACTCAGGTTGCATCCGCGGCGTGGGACCTATTACGCCGCCGGGTCGCCGAGGGTGAGTTCGCCCTACGTTTCCCCGCAGTAGGCGATCTCGAACAGTACGTGAAGCGAGCGTTCGATGTGTGCGACGCGACCGGCCGTCGAGGTGAAGAATGCTGGTTGGATTACGTCCGCAAAATCAAAGCGTGGAACGCCGATCCCGAGCGTATGAAGAGACTCGTCGTCAGTGCGGTCTCAGATGGTGTCGCCATCGCCGCCACGGTCCCCGCGCCCGCGTCGCTTTCTGCAGGTCTGCTCGCTGCCGGCTCGCCGACCACGCCCGGCGACCTTGACGACTGGGTTACCCCGGAAATCTGGCGGTGGGCTGTCGCAAACTGTCTTTTCATGCGTGACCGCTTCACGGTTATCGACCTGCTCTTCCTCCTTGGTTGGTGGACGCCGGCCGACGTGGACGTGGTGATCGAACAAGCCTTTCAGGCGGAGAGTGAGCCGACGTCATGAGCGATGATCGCGTGGTCATCGCAGTGGACTGCTCGACCACCGGCGCGAAAGCGAGTGTCTGGAACACGGATGGCACCGAGGTTGCCAGTGGGCGGGCCGAGCTTGACTTGAGTATCCCCGCGCCGGGGCGCGGCGAACAAGATCCCCGCCAGTGGTGGACAGCTATGCAAAGCGCGGTGCGCAGTGCCATCGAAGGCCTCGACGTCAACCGTGTTGTATCCCTGACCGTAACCCACCAGCGCGAGAGTTTCGTGTGCCTCGACGATGACGGCGAAGCCGTGCGACCCGCGATGCTTTGGCTCGATTCCAGGGCCGGTGAGCAGGTGGACCAGTTTGGTTCGGCCGATGTGCACACCCGCACAGGGAAGCCGCCGAACACGACCGTTTCGTACTACAAATTGCTTTGGCTGGCCGAGCATGAACCGGATGTATTGCGTCGTACGGCGCACGTCGTCGAGGTGCATGGCTATCTGGTGCACCGCATGACCGGCCTCTGGGCAACCTCGACGGCAAGCATGGACCCCACCGGCCTCGTCGGCATTCGAACCGGCGATTACGATGCAGCCGTTCTGACTCACCTCCGTCTCGACCGCTCTCAACTGTCGGCCCTGCACTTTCCCGGAGAGGTGATTGGGGGCCTCACGATCGATGCCGCCGAGCTTCTTGGCCTGCTCCCTGGCACGCTCATCGTTGCGGGAGCCGGTGACGGACAGTGCGCCGGCCTCGGCGCGGGGGTCGCGGCGCCCGGGCGAGCGTATCTCAATATCGGTACAGGCCTCATCTCCGGAACGTATTCCTCTCACTACCAGCCCGACCGGGCGTATCGAGCGATGCTGGGTACGATTCCGGGCAGCTTCGCGTACGAGACGTTCGTGGGGGCAGGCACTTACATGATCTCCTGGTTTATCGATACGTTCACTCATTCCTCGGAGGAGTTTCGCGGCGGGGTCGAGGCGACCCTTGAGTCCGAAGCGTCGGTTGTACCCCGTGGCAGTGACGGCCTTTTTATAGTTCCTTACTGGAACGGAGCGCTCACACCGTACTGGGACCATGAGGCCCGCGGCATCATGGTGGGCCTTCAGGGCGTGCACCGTCGTGCGCACATCTACCGCGCAGTACTAGAGGGCGTTGCATTTGAACTGAGGGTGAGTCAAGACCAGGTTGAGCAGGCGACGGGGGACACCGTGGAAGAATTCGTGGCCATGGGCGGTGGGTCGCAGAGTCCGCTCTGGTGTCAGATTCTCGCGGATGTTTTGGGTCGGCCGGTCGTATTGTCCCGCCAGAGAGAAACAACTTGTCTGGGCGCTGGCATGCTCGCGGCCTTCGGGGCCGGGCTATTTCCCAGCATTCGCCACGCCGCCGAGGCGATGAGTGCCACCGATCTCCGATATGAACCGGACCAGACCGCGGCAGACGCCTACGAAGGCCTATACCACCGGTATGCGGCGATCTACCCCGCGTTCCGCTCCTTTTTCCATGACCGGATCGAAGTGATGGCGTGAGTGAATCGATCACGACCCGCGAAGAGTCCGGGCCGCCGACGGGGGACACTGCAGCGCGGGCACTACCAGAACGGGTCTACGACGCTTACCTGTTCGACCTGGACGGCACCATTTACCTGGGCGAGGAGTTACTTCCCGGAGCGTTCCAGCTCCTTGAACACCTCCGCCAGATGAAACGTCGGGTGGTGTTTCTCTCAAATAACCCAACGCTCGACCGGACAATGTATGTATCCAAGCTCACGAAACTCGGCATTCAGGTCACGCCAGAGGAGGTTGTCAACTCAGTGGTGAGCATGGTCGCCTGGCTCAGTCGCGAACACCCCGGCAAAATCGTTTACCCGATCGCTGAGCAACCGCTGATTACGGCCCTGCGGGATGCGGGCATCCCTACGTCGTCTAACCCCGACAAGATAGATATCGTCTTGGCGAGCTATGACCGAGGGTTTGACTATTCCAAGCTTCAAATAGCATTCGATTCCTTGTGGAAGCGGGATGCGATCCTGGTGGCTACCAACCTTGATCGCTATTGCCCGTTTCCTGGCGGTCGCGGTGAGCCAGATGCGGCGGCGATTGTGGCGGCGATCGAGGCGTGCACCGGTGCGGCCTGCGTCGCGAACGCCGGCAAGCCTAGCGTGATCATGCTCGAAACAGTGATGGCAGCTCTCGGGCTACGGCCGCAGCAATGCCTCATGACGGGCGATCGGCTCTACACGGACGTGAAAATGGCTGTGGATGCCGGGATGGACTCTGCGCTCGTGCTCACTGGAGACGCCGACCTTGACTCGGTGGCGAGCACTGCTGCAGCGGATCAGCCCACCTACATTCTTGACCGAGTGGACCATGTCATTCCGGCGGCTGTACGGCATCAACTCGGTTGGTCTGATGTCCCATCGGAATCGCTTGCAGTGGGGCTCAGAAATGCGTAGCATAGAGTTTCATAACGCGAATGAATATTCAGTCGTGAATGCAGACGAAGACGTCAAGAGAAAGGTGGTTCCCAATGGCCGAACTGGCACGCGATACCCTGCGTGAAATGCAGCTGCGAATGTTGAGAATCCGAGCGTTCGATGAGCGCGCATCCAAGATGGTGAAACGAGGCCACATTCCCGGCACCGTTCATACCAGCATCGGGCAAGAAGCCCAGGTCGTGGGCGCCACTATGGCCCTTGGCTCCGGTGATTACATGAGTGGAAACCACCGAAGCCACGGGCACCCCATCGGAAAAGGCTCACCGCTCGGCCCGCTCATGGCGGAACTCGTAGGTAAGGCGACGGGCGTCTGTAAAGGCAAGGGCGGCTCGCTGCACCTCGCTGACTTCGCGGTGGGAAGCCTCGGCGAGTCCGGCATCGTGGGGTCCTCGATCCCGATCGCCAATGGAGCAGCACTCTCGTCGAAGGTGTTGAACAACGGCAAAGTAGCGCTCGCCTTCTTCGGCGATGGAGCAGCAAATCAGGGTGTCCTCTACGAGTCGATGAACATGGCCGGCGTGTGGGAACTCCCGATGATCTTTCTGTGCGAAAACAACCAGTACGCGCTGAGCACCCCGGCACACACCGTGACATCGGGCATCATTTCCGAACGTGCCGCTGGCTTCGGGATGCCCGGAATCAGAGTTGAAGAAGGACAAGATGTTCTGGCTGTCTACGACGCGGTCTCCGCAGCAGTAGCACGGGCGCGCGCCGGGGACGGCCCCACACTGGTGGAGGTAATGACCTACCGGTACAACGAACACTCTGAAGGGCTGAGATTAGGCACGGATTACCGAAACGCCGATGAGCGCGAGGCCTGGTTGAAAAAAGATCCGATTATGCTCTTTCGCCACTATTTGGCATCGCAGGGATTTTCTGACGATGAGCTTGATGGTCTCCAAGCTACTGCGCTCGCCGAGGTCGACGCGGCTGTCGCATTCTCAGACGCGAGTCCCTACCCCGATCTTTCGGTCGCCTTCGACGACCTCTACAGCGACAAGGAGTCCGCAGCATGACTGTGATGAGCTATTTGGGTGCTATTGGCGCAGCCCAGCGCGAGGCCATGGACGCCGACGAGCGCGTCATCATCATCGGCGAAGACGTAGAAGCGAATGTCTATGGCACTACCGGCGGCGGGAAATCCCGCAGTGACAAGGGTGATTTTCTGCAGCGGTACGGCAGGAACCGCATTCGCAACACCCCGATCTCTGAGGAGGGCATTGTCGGCGCGGCCGCTGGTGCTGCGATGACCGGGTTGCGCCCGATAGTCGACCTCTCCTACTCGAGCTTCCTCTACATGGCTATGGACCAGTTCGTGAATCAGGTGGCGAAAAACCGGTACATGTTCGGCGGCCAGGCCTCGATGCCCGTGGTCTTCCGCTCTGCCATGTTCTATGGACTGAACACCGGCGCGCACCACTCGGACCGTCCATATCCGATGTTCATGAACGTCCCTGGACTAAAAATCATCGCCCCCGCCACACCCGCAGACGCAAAAGGGCTGCTCCGCTCCGCGGTCGATTCGGACGATCCAATTCTCAGCTTCGAGGCCTGCCTCCTGTGGAGCACGAAGGAGGACGTAGACGAGAACGAGTTTTGGATTCCACTTGGCGTGGCACGCACGGCGCGAGTAGGAACAGATGTCACCGTCGTAGCCATCTCAAGCTCAGTGCCGGAGGCTGTTGCTGCAGCGGAAGAACTCGCAAAGGAAGGCGTGTCCGTCGAGGTCATTGATCCACGAACGCTCGTTCCGCTCGACCGTGGTGCCATTTTACGGTCGGTGGCGAAGACGGGTCGCTTGGTCGTAGCCGAGCCGGCGCACCGCACCTGCGGTGCAGCGGCAGAGATCAGTGCGCTCGTCGCGGAAGAAATCTTTGATTCCCTGAAAGCCCCGATCATTCGTGTTACGGCACCGGATATGCAAATTCCCTTTAGCCCCTCGCTCGAAAAGCAGATGTACCCGACGAAGGCCACCATTGCGGCCGCCATCCGGCGCGTCGTCGACCTGCCGGCGCTTCAGCCGGTCGCAGCCGCAGTTTAATAACGAAAGAGGAATCAGATGGCGCGTATAGATGTATTGCTGCCCCAGTGGGGAATGGGAATGAGCGAAGGGGCAATCGTCGAGTGGCTCAAGAAGGTGGGCGATCACGTCGATGAAGACGAACCCCTGGCGGAGGTTGAGGCGGAGAAGGTTGAGGAAACCCTCGAGTCACCTGCCACGGGAACCCTGGTTGAGATCTTGGTTGAGGAAGGTGCCTCAGTCGAGGTCCGCACCATTCTCGCTGTGATCGAAACCGACTAAACGCGAGCCTCAACGAAAACAACGAAGCAGGAGGAGCCATGAGCGCATCTTTAGTGAACGCCGGGGACACCCGCGCACCCTATGACCTCGTCGTCGTGGGTGCCGGAATTAATGGACTCGGCATAGCGCGCGACGCTGCTGCGCGAGGCTTGCGAACCATTGTCATCGATCAGGAAGACATTTGCAGCGGTGTGTCCGCGTGGTCGGGGCGACTCATTCATGGTGGTCTCCGATACCTGGAGCATAAGGACTTCGCCCTGGTTCGCGAATCCCTGAAAGAGCGCGAGCGTCTCTTCACGCTCGCACCGCACCTCGTGAAGCCTGTACCGCTTCTCATGCCCTTCTACGCCCGCAACAAGCGGCCGTCGTGGTTGATTCGCCTCGGCATGATCGCCTACGACGTACTCTCGTGGGACAAGAAGCAACCCAATCACAGCATTCTGACGAAGCGCGCGGTGCTGTCCCGCTTCACCGGGATGGAGCCGGCCGGACTCACAGGTTCCGCAGTTTTTATCGACGGACAGGTTGAATACGCTGAGCGCCTTTGTGTCGAACTCGCGGTAGCAGCAAAGAGTGACGGGGCCGACATCGTCACCCACTCCCGAGTCGATGGGCTGCTGAAGTCCGACTCTCATGTGACCGGCGTCGAGTACACCGATTCCATCACGGGAGAACGTCATTCCGTGCACGGACGCGTGGTCATGAACGCCGCAGGCCCGTGGGTCGACCGCTTGCTGGCTGGCTTTGGGGGAGTCAATTCACCCCGATTCATCGGCGGCTCCAAAGGCAGCCATATTGTAGTAGCCCCGTTCCCCGGGGCGCCTCGCGACGTCGTGTACTACGAGTCGCAGGCGGATGGCCGTCTGGTCCTCGTCATACCGTGGATGAAGAGATATCTCATCGGGTGCACCGACAACCTCTACAACGAGGAACCGGACTCGGCTCGCGCGGAACAATCGGAGATTGACTACCTACTCAACGAGGTCAACACTCTCGTGCCAGGTGCGAAACTCAGCACCGACGATGTTCTTTACACGTACAGCGGAGTGCGACCATTGCCGTACGCACCGGGTGTGCCCGAATGGAAGATTCCGCGCAGTCACATCATCCACGACCACGCTGAAGACGGTGTCGAAGGCCTCTTCTCTGTTATCGGCGGCAAGCTCACGACGTTCCGACAGCTCTCTGAGGACGCCGTCGACTTGGCGCTTCGCAGCCTTGGGGCCAAGAAGATCAAAACAATTACTCTGACCAGTCCCCTTCCTGGTGCGCGAGTCGCAAACTACGATGCATTCTCGAAGGCGTTCATTGCGAACGGTGCTCTGCCAACGTCAGTGGCGAAGCGCCTCCTCGCTCTGTACGGAGTACGGGCAGCGAACATAGTGGCTCTCGTGAGTAACGATGCCAGTCTTGCTGAGATCGTCGACGAGAAGTCAGGGGCTCTGGCCGCTGAAGTGGTCTTCGCCATCAATGAAGAATTTGCCCGAACTCTCACGGACGTTATGGCCCGACGTCTTTTACTGGCGTTTGAACCGGATCACGGTATTCAGGGCGCCGAACGGATCGCGGAGATCATGGCGGCAAACAACGGCTGGGCTGAAGACCGTATCCAGAATGAGATCGACGGCTACGTCGAGTGGCTCGGCCACCTAGCAGTCCCCGGCCGACCCACAGCGCAAATTCCGGGTCGTGCGACATCCGATGCACGGGAAAGCGAGTTGACCGTCGACGACGTCGGTCTCCAGAGCGGCCGGGCAGACCTATGACAGGCCGCTATGTTCTCGCGCTCGACGAAGGATCGAGCAGCGCGAGGGCGGTACTCGTCGATACGGACGGGCGGATCGTCGCCGAGGCATCAAATTCGCTCACGCCCCTTTTTCCCAACCACGGCTGGGTCGAGCTTGACCCGGCCCAGCTGTGGACTGCGATGCGGGCAGCAATCGACGAGGTAATGGATCGGTCGGGGCTGACGGCGCGCGATATCGCAACGGTCGGGGTGACAACTCACCGGGAGACCTGTCTGATCTGGAACCGATCCAATTCCATCCCCGTACACAACGCGATCATGTGGTCTTCTCATCAGACCGATGAGATCGTGCAGCGCTGGTCAGACATGGGGCTCGACGCGGAGATCCGAACGCATACCGGCCTGCGAAACGACTCGTTTTTTTCAGCGCCAAAACTGGCCTGGTTCCTCGAAAATGTCCAAGGACTCAAAGCGCTGGCAGGCACGGGCGCCTACGCTGCCGGAACAGTCGACACCTGGCTTGTCTGGAACCTCACTGGCGGTCGAGAGCACGTCACCGATGCGACATCGGCGTCGCGGACGGCATTGCTCAACATTGACGATCTCGTGTGGGACGAGAGGCTCTGCGACGTATACGGAATCCCGCGGGAGCTACTCCCCGAGGTTCGCGCTTCCAATTCGCACTTCGGCTTCCTTGACCCCAGCATTTTGCCCGGCGGCGTCGGCCATTACATACCCATCCATGCGATCATCGCTGATCAACAAGCTGGGCTCTTTGGGCAGGGATGTTTCGACGAGGGATCAGTCAAGAACACGTTTGGAACCGCTGGCGTGCTCGTCGCAAATGTTGGCCGTAGCCCACTGCTCCTGACCGGAATGACTACCAGTGTGGCGATGAACATTCCTGGGCTCACTTCCTATGAGGTCGAAGGGGTGGTATTCCACAGTGGGCAGACGCTTCATTGGTTGCGAGACAAGATGCGGGCAGTCGGATCCGTTGCGGAGATGGAGCGAATCGCAGAACGTGTCACGGACACTCAGGGCGTCTATTTTGTTCCCGCTTTCGCCGGTCTCTGCGACCCATACTGGGACAAGAACGTCCGTGCATCGATTTTTGGGTTGACTCTTGACACAGGCATCGACCAAATTGTTCGCGCGGCGCTGGAAGCTATGGCCTATCAAACGCGCGACAACCTTGATGCCCTGCGCGCCGGCGGCATGAACGTGACATCGCTCAAGGTAGATGGAAAAGCGGTCTGCAATAACTTTCTGTGCCAGTTCCAAGCAGACATTCTCGGCCTGCCGGTCGTTCGGCCGGAGGGCCTCGAGCGCACCGCTCTCGGAGTTGCCTATATTGCCGGAGCAGAGGTGGGTCTGTGGAACGCGCAAGATCTTGTGCGCGAAACGTGGCGCGCGGAGCGAGTATTCGAGCCCCGCATGAGTAGAGACCGACGCGACCAGCTTTACGGCGGTTGGCAGGCCGCCGTACGATCCGCGCGCATGATGCAGCCGGCACCGCCTCACCCGACTAAAGGGAGGGTCTCAGATTCCGTCCCGATACTGGCCGAACACTGACGTGTTGGTCGAAAAACTGAACCAACCGAGAGGATCATCATGACCACGAAGACAGCCGAAAACTACGTTGCCCGAGCCCGAGCAGGGGGCTATGCAGTCGGTGGTTTCAATATGCACAACTCCGAGACCGCGCAAGCGCTGATCGAAGCGTCAAATCGCGCTCAATCACCAGTTTTCCTGCAGGTTGGGCGGGCGATCGTTCCTCATATGGGCCTCGAGGCGGCCTACCGCATGACTCGTCGTGAACTCGATGGTTCAAAAGCGGATGCGGTCATTCACCTCGACCACGGTACGTACGAGGAGGTCTTCGAAGCCTTGCGCCTCGGATTTGACTCGATCATGTTCGATGGCTCCCACTTACCGTTCGAAGAAAATTTGAAAACTACGCGTTACGTCGTTCAGGTAGCGCATTCATTCGGCGTCCCGGTGGAAGCAGAACTGGGCAGTATCCCCGATGCATCCAACGGGATTGACTGGTCAGCGCACTACACCAACGTCGACGAAGC
The DNA here is from genome assembly GCF_002929805.1 of Cryobacterium sp. Y50. Lineage (GTDB taxonomy): Bacteria > Actinomycetota > Actinomycetes > Actinomycetales > Microbacteriaceae > Cryobacterium. The sequence continues at coordinate 56,043 of NZ_PJJM01000085.1, forward strand.
CGAAAGATTCGTGGCAGAAACCGGTGTCGATTTCCTGGCGATCTCGGCAGGTGTGATGCACGGCATCACATCCGGTGATCCTCTGCCCCTGGACATCGAACGAATCCAGCGCATTCGCGATGTCACGGGCGTTCCCCTCGTTCTGCACGGTGCTTCGGGAGTGCCGGCGTCGGATATCAGAGCCGCGATCGCGGCTGGTGTGCACAAGCTGAACGCCGATACCGATCTCCGCCATGCCTTTCGCCGCGGTATTGAAGAGACCTGGGCCCAGGGTGACCGCCAGCTCGAAGACGCCATGTCTGAAGGAAAGCGCCAGATGATCGAGGCGACGATCGCAAAGATGCGCGAGTACGGGTGTGCCGGTGTCTCGACGACCGCCGTTTTGACCGAAGCGCGGGCGTGATGACGCAACCACTCGATCTCGACGAAGGCCAGAGAACCGAATTGAAGGGCATACGTCGAACCGCGGCACGGCGCATGGTCACGGCGTGGGAAGCGCCCGTGTTCCACCTCACGGTGGAGGTCGACATGACGGAGGCATCGCGTGCCAAGGTCGTCGTGCCGGGGGCGACCGTGACTGACGTGCTTGTTCTCGCAACCGCCCATGCTCTGACCGTTGTGCCGGCGGTAAATGTTCACGTCGACGGAGAAGCGGTCGTATCTTTCCAACGAGCTCACGTCGGAATAGCGGTCGCCACAGAGAAGGGTCTGACAGTACCGATTATTCATAACGCCGATCAATTGGATCTTGACGAGATCGCTGAGCGCAGGCGCGACATCGTCGGTCGTGCGCGTTCCGGCGGGTTGGGGCGCGACGACATTACTGGAGGGACCTTCACGATTTCGAATCTCGGCATGCTCGGCGTGACCCGCTTCGATGCCATCGTTAATGCGCCCCAGGCTGCGATCCTGGCGGTTGGAGCCACGATCCGCCGAAATGTCTGGACTGAGGATGGTGGGGGTTGGCGGCCCATCGCCGAATTAACTCTGACATCGGATCATCGTGCCCTGGATGGAGCGATTGCGGCCGAGTTTCTTTCTGCGTTGAAATCTAAACTGGAAGCTCCGGTATAACAACGTGCATGCAATGTCGGCGGGGGCTCGCAGTGCGGGCCGCCGCTCACTTGGCATCACTCTCGCAGTAGTCGCTCTGCCGTTTCCATATCCGTGACAAGGGTGTCGATCCAATGACCGCGCAGGGCCGCGCGCACAGCCTCGTATTTTGACCTTCCGCCAGCGACGGCAAATCGTCCGCCATGAGCGGGCAACTGTGCCAAGGTTACGCCGATCACCAGGGAATCGAGCTCGCTCTCGATCGGGATTCCCTCCGCGTCGATGAATCTCAGGTTGATCTGTCCGACGGCGCCAAGTGACTTGACCATTTCGAACTGTTCTACCGTGAAAAAGTTACCGCCCGGTTCCAGAGGCGCATCGATATTGCAGGTGCCGATACCGACAAGGGCCACGTTCAGCTCGTCCAGCGCCGCGATCGCTTCGCGAGTGTGCACGTCGTAGTTCATCATCGCGTCACGCACTTCCGCAGAAGACAGAACCCCGGGAGCGCGGATGAATAGGGGCGTTCCTCCGACGAGGTCGGCAAATCGCTGGGTGGATTGGGTGGAATCATGCTGCAGCTGTGGCGGGCCGACGTCCCCAAGCATCTCAACGATGCGAGTGGCGTCGGACCTTTTCTTCGACGGTTCGAGGGCAGCCACGAGCGAACGCAGGGACCGGCTCCACGAAGTAAAACCAATAGTTTTCCCCGACAGTTGCATTGCCCCAAGGATGAGCGCGGCGGCCTCACCGAGGTCGCGGTTGATGCCGGCCTCATCGCTCGGATCCAGCGCCTCCACGACGTGAACTTGGGACAACCCATAGCGAGCCTGAAGATCCTCTTCGATCTCCGCGTGTAGACCCTCCGGGATGACGACAATCGTTCGGACAATCTTCGCTTGCTCGGCTGCTTGAAGAAGCCGGGAGACGCGCGCCTGCGATATGCCCAAGCTTGACGCGATCTCGATCTGACGAATGCCGTGCGTGTAGTACATGCGCGCCACTTTTGTCATGAATCGGCGCAGTTCCAAATCAGCAGCCACGACCCCTCCTATCAATAAGTAACGCAAGTGTATCAAGATTCGCCGCTTGCAAGAATATACATATCGATCTAGGCTCAATACTTAGATTAATCTAATTCACCGGGCAAGGAGGCCGACGGATGGCGATCCCACGGCGTGTTCGCACTTGTCGCGTTCGTCCAGCCTCGCGTTTTGGCCGCGAAGGCAGCCAAGATTGCGCCGGCAAGGGTTCCGTTCTGCGTTTTTCGGTCAAGAATCGACGTGACAACATCTTCGAGTGGCACCCAGCGCAGTTTGATATTCACTTCCTCCGCAGTAGGAAGAAAATCGGACACTTCTGCCGACAGTTTTCATGCAAGAAAGACTCGGATTGCTTCGTTGCTGCCGCCTGGCGTGGGGAAGAAATCCAGCAGCAGTTCCCAACTCGTGGCGGCAAGTCCAGTTTCTTCCAACAATTCTCTCCGGGCGGCCGCTGTAGAGTCTCCGTTAGCAGCATCGAGAATGCCAGCTGGCAGCTCCCATTCACATGCCCGTATGGGATGGCGATACTGCCGAATCAGGAGGACACGATCGTCCTCGCCCAGGGCCACGATCACAACCGCACCGCGATGAGAGAGATAGCGCCGGGTCAAGATCGTATCGCCATATATGACCTCGTCGGATCATATATCCCACACCAGCTCCTCCAAGTCGGTCTTGGTGGAACGTACCTCGTGGTGCTCATGCACATCCGCCAGCTGACTAGACAATCGAGCGATTCCCTGTTTCTGAATTCAGAATTTGAGTCTTGCGCGTCATGACCGAGGCGAATCAGCCGGTGCCCGCTCGCATGCCGAAGTTATCTCTGGGCCGGATCGGCAGCACAGCGCAAGAAGACATCGATGAATCCTTGCGCGCGCTGCGCGAGATGCAACTGGACGTCAACGCGCACGCTCGAATCAGGGCCTATCGCCCACTTCCTACCGTGGCATTCAGCCGACGTGAGAGCCTGATGCCTGAATTCGCCGAAGCCTCGGCGGCCGCTCGTAGCTTCGGCTTTGACCCAGTGATCCGCCTCGCGGGAGGACGAGCAGTGGCGTACGACCAGACGTGCCTGATTATCGATCTCATGGCGCCCTTGGAGTTCTACAATAATCACATAGCGGCCTTTGAGGCTGGAGCTGGTTGTTTCCGGGATGTACTGGGTGACCTCGGCCTGGACGCTCGAGTAGGTCCAGTCGTGGGGGAATACTGCGCGGGTGACCACAGCGTCAACGCGCGTGGGCAGGTGAAGGTCGTTGGAATCGCTCAACGGGCCATGCGGCGGGCCAGACTTTTGACCGCTTGCCTCGTGCTGGAAACACCCGAGCGCCTGCGGCCAGTCGTGGACGCTGTCTACGGTGCAATGAAGCTTGAGTGGTCGCCAGCGAGTTTGGGGAGCGTGCGTGGCGAGGGGGCGCAAGGAACACTCGACGAAATCGTGCGCGAGCTCGTGAGCGGGCTCCAACAACGACACGCCGAATGGGCGTTCCCGCATTTAACTCAAATTGACGATGCGGGTACGTAAGACCGCTTGCTTTTGAGCGCAGAGGACTCCGCGAAGTATTTCCGTCAGTTGCGCATCATTAAATGTTGTACAGGGCTCTCGCCTCGTCCGGGGTCGCTATGGGCCGGCCGACTTCTCGCGCGATTTCCTGGGCCTGCTGAAGCAGCTCTAAGTTCGTCGGATTTCGAGCCGGATCATAGAACAATTCCAGTCCGGTTTTGATGTGGCCTCCGAGCTCGATTGCCCTGCGGAGGATCGAGGTGTCGTCGAGTGCTCCCTGACCCCAGATCGAGATGTACCAGGGATGTTTGACTTTCGCTTCTTCGATCATCCATAGGTAGTAGTACAGGCTCTCAAGACTCGGTTTCATGCCGTTCGTTCCGATGGGATCTGTAGCAGTGAGACCGTAGTCCCCGATGAGGTAAAAATCCCACATGGAGCCCGGCGTGGAGAGCCCTTTGTTGACGTAGTGCATGGCGTGGCGAAGGTGCCCGGGTTCGTAGACGCCGAAGACCATGGGGGTGCCTTGCTCACGCAACATCCTGATTTGGCTGCCAACGCGTTCGTAGTTGAACCCGAATTCTGGGCCCGCGAGGTATCCCTCGGCATCCGCTTCTGTAGCGAACAGCGTCAGCCCAGTGTCGACACAGGCAATCCGAACGTTCGCCTTCTCGACCAGGAAAGGAATGTGTTGGAGACCGTTCTCGTCCCCTTTGAGGCGCAGGTTGTTACAGGTCGTGGGGTACCAGGTGATGTTGGGGTGCTTGTGCAGCACCTTGTCCCAGGTGCGCATGTAGTCCTTGAAGGCGTCTTCGCCCATGAGGTCGAAACTGGTGTTGTGGGCATGGATCGCACCGGCTCCGGCTTCCCAGCACCGAATCGCTTCTTCCGCAATCTCGTCATAGGAAATTGGGGTGTTGGGGTTCATTTCTTTCGTACGGATCCCATTGATGTGAGACTCGATAATCACCGGGTAGTCCCAGTTCGGCTTCATGTCCGCATACTTGTCGAGGGCAGTGCCCATGGTTCACTTCTCTTTCTCACGATGACTTCATCTGCAGCGATGTAGTGCTTCGGCAAAACCGAACAATGAATTTGGACCCAGTCCGCAGACATTCGCCCGACTGCAAATCAAGAAGCCTTCAAACGAGTGCCGGACGGACGTAGTGTTTTCCAGTCAGAGTGTGCAACACACATGAAACGCGAACGCGATTGGAACTGGGCACCGTCAGCGACATCGCTGATGGGCGCTTCCGCGGGCATCCCCGTTCAAGTTGTGTTTGTTCAAAAAACCTTCCAACAGTTCGCGCCTCGATCGGCGTCATCGGCTGAGATGTCAACCGATTCCACCAGACGGCGCAACACGCTGATTTTTCGTACCGAGCACTATTCGTTGACAGATATATCCCGGTTGGGATATAAAATGAATATACACGCAGTTATTGAATAAAAACATACTTTGCTGGTGCGACGCAGAACTAGGAGGTTCTAAGTTGTCGAATTCGTTTGATGTTCGTCCGTACGAGATCCGCATCCCCGACGCAGATCTTGACGACATGATCCAGAGGCTGAAACGAACACGATTCCCTCAAGACTTTGGGAACGAAGACTGGCGCTATGGCTACAATACCGAGTACCATCGCACCCTCATCGACTACTGGATCAATGAGTACGACTGGCGCGCAGTAGAGCGCCAGATGAATGAACTCCCGCACTTCAAGGTCAACGTGATGGGTGTCCCGCTGCACTTCATCCATGTACGCGGCAAGGGGCCAAACCCGAAGCCGCTGCTTCTCCACCATGGCTGGCCCTGGACTTTCTGGGACGTGCGCAAGATCATAGGGCCTCTTACGGACCCGGTGAAGTTCGGCGGCTTGGAGTCTGATTCGTTTGACGTGGTTCTAATCTCCCTGCCCGGCTATGGGTTTTCCTCCCCGCTAACGGAGACGGGATGGAATTTCTGGAAGACCGCCGATCTCGAGAACGTCCTGATGAAGCAGATTCTTGGATACGACCGCTACGCCACCGCGGGGGGGGATTGGGGAGCGTTGATCGCACAACAGCACGGACACAAGTACGAATCCGACGTCATCGGTGTCTATACGCACTTTCCAGCGCAGATGTCGCATTATCTCGCAGATCATCCAGATCAGCCCGAGGGCGTGGCGTACGACTCTGCTTTGGGATTGCCAGCGGCAAGCGAATACTCCGATGACGAATCCGGCTGGTTCGATCGGGGCAAGTTGTTCGTCGAGAATGAGAGCGGCTACGGGGAGCTTCAGCTGACGAAGCCACAGACGCTCGCGGCGCTCGTCGCCGACTCACCTGCAGCGCAGCTGGCATGGATCACCGAGAAGCGGTACTTCTGGGGCCTCGCAGAGCGTGGCAGCGGCACAGAATTATTCGAGCGTGTTTGGCCAAAGGAAGACTTGATTACGACCGCCGCGGTGTACTTTCTCACGGGAACGGGCGGGACCTCCTCCCGGTACTACTGGGAATGCCGGGGGAACCCGTGGACGCCGAGTCATAATCGGTTTCCGGTCGTGGGAGTACCGACCGCGGTTTCGATATACCCGGGCGAGATTTACAAGCCGCCGAAAACCTGGACGGAGAAGTACTTTAACCTGCAGCAGTACCGGGTCCATAGCAGCGGTGGTCACTTCGCTCCTCTTGAAGAACCCGATATCTACGTGGCGGACGTCCGTGATTTCTTCCGAACTCTGCGCTGACGCAGGATCTTCGGGCGCCACATCGTAACGAAACGGTCACGTGTGGGCTGTCTGTCAAAATTCTCTTGCGTGCACGCGAAACGACCCTTAGTATCGCAATGAATCATTATTGATTTGTTGAATAAAAATGCACAACACCTGAATCTAGGCCTTACCCACGACAAAGGAGTCAAAGATGTCTCTCAGAAACAAACGCGGCGTGATCCGCCTCGCCGCCTTCGCGGCTGTTGCTGCGCTCGCACTCGCCGGGTGCACGTCGACCGCAGGTGGAGCCGACACGGCTTCCTCTGGGCCGATTGCCAAGGAGGACCTGGTCCTCGTTGCATCCGTGATCAACACCACCAACCCTTACTTCATCGCCAACATTGAGGGGGCTAAGGCTCTCTCCAAAAAACTTGACATTCCGCTCGAGATCATCGATTCACAGGGGTCGTCGCAGACTGAAATCTCAAAGATCCAGGCGATCTTGGCGCAGGGCAAGAAGGTCGTGATGTTCGTCAACACCGTAGCGAGCTCGGACACTCCGACGATCGTCGACGCCGTGAAGCGTGCCGGTGGCTTCGTATCGATCTGGTGGAACAAACCGGACAACTTCGAGCCCTGGGACTCGGGCGACAACTTTGTGGCCTTCCAGAAGCACGCTGGTGTGGATTCAGGCCGCTGCAACGCTAAGGCAATCGGCGACTCGCTGGGAGGTAAGGGCAACGTAATCATGTTCCCCGGCGTTGAGGACAGCACGACCAGTGCGACGCGTGTCGCCGGCTTCGAGGCTGAGATGCGTGAGAACTACCCTGACATCAAAATTCTCGAGAAGCAGGCTTCGAACTGGGATCCGCAGCTTGCTAACCAGAATTCAAAGGACCTGATCGCGAAGTACGGAGATCAGATCAATGGCGTCTGGAGCGCCGATGACGGCATGCAGCTCGGCGCGATCCAGGCCTTCGAGGATGCGGGTTTGCTGGACAAGGTCAAGTTCGCCTCCGACGGCCTTTACCCCGACACGGTGAAAATGATGAAGGAGGGCTACGGCAACAACGCCATTGTCGGGGAAACCTTCCACCGCGGCTACATGGCCTCCGCCATCGGTCTGTACACGGCCTACCTTGCCGCGACCGGAGAGATCGTCCCGTCCGAACTACCCAAGGACAAGCGCACGAGCTTCTTTGACATCAAGTGCGTAACGCCCGACACTCTTGGCGACTACCTTCAGTACGACGGTGCTGATGCTGCAGATAATTTCGTTGACGATCTCATCGCAAACGGCCCGTGGGACACCGAGCCGGCGACCCTTGTCGGCGGCGGTGGACCCGAGGTTCTGCCCACGCCGTAGCATTACGGCCAGCCTGTTCCCGGCCCTCGTCGATCAGACGGGGGCCGGGAACAGGCGCATAACCATTATGTGATCGGTATCTGCGAGGAGAATTCTCATGGTTCACAAAGTTTTAGCGGAACAGGTCGCGGGCGGCATGAACACCACCGCAATCAGGATCCGCGAATCTGGCATCGAGCGGCGCGCCCGGTTCCGGGGTCTAGCCGAACCGTTGAGTCTACTCGCGGCGCTGGTCGTCCTTATCGGTGTCTTTTCCCTGTTTAACGAGCGCTTTCTGACGGCGTCCAACCTTCAGAACGTGCTCACCCAGTCGGCTATCCCCTTGATCGTTGCCGTGGGGGCGACTCTGGTCATCCTTCTCGGATCCATCGACCTGTCCGTGGAGGGGGTCATGGGGGCGACCGGAATGACTTGGATCCTCCTTAGCGCCAATTCGCGCGGAGGAGCGGACCTGGGACCATGGGCTTGGGTCATCGCGCTCGGCGTGGCCCTCGTGCTGGGTGTCGCCAGCGGCCTCATTTTCACCGCGCTGAAGGTCCCATCATTTATCGTCACGCTGGGAATGTGGTATATCGGGCTCGGAATCGCCACAATGCTCTACGGGACCGACCTTCTCCCTCGCCTCGAGGACGAGGCGCTCAGCGGCTGGACTTCGCGCATTACTTTAGGGCTGCCTAACTCGTTCTGGGTGGCGCTGCTCGTTATTGGCCTCGGCATACTTGTTCTACGCAGTACCCGGATCGGCCGGGTAACTCTCGCCATTGGAAACAGCGAGACGATCGTGCGCTCGGCGGGCCTTCCCGCTTTCCGCGTCAAGGTCGCCGTCTTCGCCATTGCCGCTGTGCTCAGTGGCCTCGGCGGAATCCTTGCCACTGTCCAACTCGACATCGGTTCGCCCACTGTCGGTTCTGGTGTGCTCTTCATCGTCATCCCTGCTGTTGTCATCGGAGGTACGCACCTCGGCGGCGGAAAAGGTGGAATTTTGCGCACAGTGCTGGGCGTGTTCCTGCTGACAATCCTCAACAACGGACTCATCCTCTCCGGTGTCGAGTCGAGTTATCAGTCGGCGGTCACGGGAGTGATCCTGGTCGCAGCAATCGTGTTCGCAGCGTGGTCGCAGCGCGACAGATTACGGGTAGCAAAGTGATCGACATGACCACAACTCCCGCAGTGCTTCACCTGGACGCCGTCTCCAAAAGCTTTGGATCGAATCATGCCGTTCGCGGTGTGTCCCTCAGCATCCGATCCGGTGAGGTTATCGGACTTATTGGAGAGAACGGCGCTGGCAAGTCCACGCTATTGAAAATCCTTTCGGGCAACTATCGGCACGATGAAGGAACAATCGCCGTAAACGGACGAGAAGTCCAGTTTCGTGGACCAGCCGATGCCTTGCGGGCGGGGATCGGTGTCGTACACCAGGAGCAATCACTGTTCACAAACCTCACCGTCGCCGAAAACATCGAAGTCAATACTCCAATCGGCCGTGGCGGGATCAACCGGTTGGGGCTATACAACTGGCGACGCCTCTACGCGGACGCGGCCAAGGCACTCGACCTCATCGGATCGCACTTGAATCCGAGGACGCGAGTGAGTGACCTGTCGTTCGTTGACCGCCAGATGGTGGAGATCGCACGGGCGATCCGGGTCAGTGCCTCCAGCGACACGACTCCTCTCGTAATCCTCGACGAACCGACCGCGATTCTGGAGAGGACGGAGACCGAAATTCTAGAGAGGGAAATTTCCAAGCTTCGCAACATTGGTTCGGTAATCTTCGTCTCGCACCGACTCGACGAGGTCATGCGTATCTGCGATCGCGTCGTAGTCATGCGCGATGGCGAGTTGATTGCCGACCGGCGAGTCGATGACGTGACCGAAGATGAACTATTTCGACTCATGGTCGGTCGGGAGACGCACGCTGCTGTTCAAAGTCGGCGAAGTATTGAGCCGGCGAGCAGCCCGGTCATCTCGATTCACGACATCACCAAGGCAGGCGCCTATGCGGACGTGTCGATCAACGCCTACCCGGGCCGCATCCTGGCCATTCTGGGTACCAGCGGCTCCGGCCGTGAGTCTGTAGCGCGAGCGATCTTCGGGGCAGAAAGCTTCGATTCCGGATCCATCTCGATCGCGGGTTACTCCGGGCGCCACTTGTCCATCAAGAAGGCCGTCGCCCTTGGCGTGGGATATGTTCCCGCGGAGCGCAAGACGGAGGGAATGGTCGGGGAAATGCCGGCCGATCAAAACATCGCACTCACGCATCCAGGTTCCGCCGTCATCGGGCCGTTCGAGCTTCCCCGACGCAGGCTGGCTTTGGCACGTATGTGGTTTGAGAAGCTGGACATCCGGCCTCGAGAGCCAGAGCACATGCTGCAGGACTTTTCTGGCGGCAACCAGCAGAAGGTCGTCCTCGCCAAGTGGTTGAACTCTTCGCAGCTGAAGGCGCTCGTGCTTGACCACCCGCTCCGAGGCCTCGACCCGGGCGCGGGCGAGACAGTCAAAGCGCAGATCCGATCGGTATGCGATGACGGAACCGCGGTCATCCTCATTCCCGACACGATCGAAGAGGCGCTAGATATTGCCGACGACATCGTGGTGATGCGAGACGGACGGATCTCAGGCGTCTACGACCTTGGGCACGATAATCCCGCCACTCTGGACCTGCTCGAAAGGATGCTGTGATGACCAAGACTGACAACGAGACAACGAAGATCGCCGTGCCTACCCGCAGACGGTTGCAGGCCGTGAAGCGCATCGGAGGCTGGCATGCGATTGGCCCGATCGTCATCTTCCTTGTGATCCTCCTCGTCGTTGCGATCCTCACGCCAGCATTCATCGGGAGCGGAGGACTCGCGATTATCGCGTCGTCGTCGGCCCCTATCCTGTTGCTGGCACTCGGGCAGGCGATGGTGCTCAACGTTGGGTCGATCGACCTGTCGAATGCCGCGATTGGGCTGCTGGGAGCAATCCTTCTCGCGCTGACGCTCGGGCCAGTAGCCGGACTGTCTCCGCTGATCGTGCTCCTTGCCACCACCGCTTTTGGAGCCGTGAACGGTTTGATCCTGGCATACGCACAGGTACCGTCCTTCGCGCTGACACTGGGCACGCTGGGAATTTTCCAAGCAGCCGCGCTCGTGGCCAGCAACCGGACGACCGTCTACGTGGCCAGCAACGGGGAGAGCGTTCGCTCGTTGTACGAAAGCGGAATCGCCAATGTGCCGATGACGTTCTGGATGGGCGTCTTGCTTGCGGTCGCTCTCTGGGCGCTTCTGCGGTACACCCGCATCGGCCGAGGGATGACGGCAATCGGAAAGAACGAGTCTGCCGCGATCTTCTCTGCGGTGCGAACGCGCTCGCTCAAGGTGCTCGCCTTCGCGCTCTCCGGGTTTGCCGCCGGACTCGCTGGCATCGCGATCATCGCGCAGGCAGGGTCCGCGTCACCCACAGGCCTGGGCAGCGATCTGCTACTTCCCGCCATTGCCGCAGCTCTGATTGGAGGAACGTCGATCTCCGGAGGTGTAGTTAATCCGCTCACGGTGATCTTCGGAGCGCTGACCGTTGCCCTTGTTCCCATCGCGACGACCGCAGTCGGCATCGAGGCCCAGGCGCAGAGCTTGGTCTACGGTGCGGTCATCATCGCGGTGGTTGCCCTCACCATGTCGCGCAACAAGTCAAGCATTGTCAAGTAACAAACGAGAGGGAACATACATGTCTGCTGCGAACATCATGGAAGCGACCAACTCTGGCGTGCTCAAACACCTCGAGCCCCGCGAGGTGTTCCGATTCTTCGAAGTACTCACCAGCATCCCGCGAGGCTCGGGTAATGAGGAGCAGATCGCCAACTGGGTTGTAGATTTCGCGCGCTCGTGTGGACTTGAGGCGACGAAGGATGACCTGCACTGTGTACTCGTGCGCAAGCTCGGTCAGGGTGGCCTTGAGAACGCAGCGCCGCTGATCCTGCACGGCCATCTGGATATGGTCTGCGAAAAAGCCGAAGGTGTCGAGTTCGACTTCGTGAACCAACCGCTGAGCCTCATCGTCGACGGCGACTACATCTCGGCGGCGGGAACGTCTCTGGGGGCGGACAACGGAATCGGAGTGTCCTACATTCTCGCGCTGCTGGAATCGAAGGATATTCCTCATCCACCGCTGGAGGCAGTCCTCACCGCTATGGAGGAAAAGGGCAAGGTGGGGGCCGGACAGTTTGACGTCGGGCAACTCGCCGGGCGCCGGATGATCGATTTTAACTGGATCACGGACGAGGAGATCCTCGCGGGGTGCAGTGGGGACGTGACGTTTACCGTTGATGTCCCAGGTGAGTTTGAGCCAGTGCCTGTTGACTTGGGCAGTGCGCGCTCGCTCGAGGTACGCGGGCTCAATGGCGGTCACTGCGAATTCGACATTCAGTTCGAGCGGGCGAACGCCCTGCAGGTCCTGGCCCGCGCGATCCACAAGCTGGCGGGCGCGTACGACCTGCGCATTGCCGCCCCTTTCGGAGGCGCTCAAAATAGCGCTATCCCGGCCGATGCATCCGCTGTTATCGTCTTCAACGACAGGGACACGAATTCGATTGCGGTTCTCATCGCCGAGCTTGACGTAGAACTCAAGAGTGAGTACCAGATTTCTGACCCCGCGATTCGGGTCGAGCTCAAGACTGCAGAGCGTCCGGATGTTGCGTTTTCGCGCGCCGCCGGTCTCCGGCTGATGTCCATTGTGCGTCTTATTCCCCAGGGGGTGATCAGCTGGAATCTGCACGTCCCCGGTCGCGTCGAGACGTCGAACAACGTCGGAACGGTTCGGCTGACTCCTGAGGGTGCACGTGTGATGTCGACGGTCACGTCGGCCCTCACCTCGCGGAAGCACGAGCTGATCGAACGCGTACAGGCGCTCGTAGCGCTCGCAGGCGGCGGTGCCGTGTGCGAGCTCTACGGCCTCGACGCTCCAGAGTTTCCGTATCGTCCGCAATCTCAACTTTTGGCGACGGCATCCGAGGCTTACCGTGACGTGCTCGGCAAGGAGCCCAACGTAGAGGTGTCGCAGTGCTCTCTTGAGCTCGGTATGTTCAGCAGGCGGGTGCCGGTCGCCGATATCATCTCGATCGGCACCGAGCTTCAAGCTCTGCATTCCTCCGCCGAGAGGGTCAGCTACAAGTCTGTGGAACGCGTCTGGCCGCTGATCAAGGCGGTCGTGTCGCGACTGGGATAAACGGAAGCGTTCCGGGAAGGACAGGGGGCGGGATATAAGCTGGTGAGTTTTTTCAGTCCCGCGTCAGACTTCACATCTTCTTCGCCTAATTATGCGCCGCAGTCAGGGCAGCCGTACTGATGCGGTCTAATTGGTCGATTTTTTCGCGTTTAAGACTTTTCCGTCGAGTTGCGTTTTCGGGAGTGGATGCTCCTATTGATGTCAAGCGGCCTTTGGGGTGGGTTTCGATTGCCGGGATTGGTCGTCGAGCCAGGCGCTGAAGCTGGTTTCCAGGTCGGTGTCGGCGCGTTGTCCTATCTCGAGTCGACGTAAGCGCTGGTAGGGAACGTTGAGCTGTTTGGCCGCGTCGGTAAGGACGATGCCGAGCGTCTGGCGGCGTTGCCGTAGCCGTGGTCCACCGGGCAGAGGGACAGCGGGATTTTGGGTGAGCAATGCAAATATTTCGTTGGCGACGTGGCGTTTGAGGCAACGGACGATGTCGCGGTCGGAAAGGCCTTCAGCGGTGCGTCGGGCGATGTAGGCCATAGTCCGAGGTTCCTTGTGGCGTTTGCGGAGCAGGACAATACGGTGCAGGGCAGCGTTAGCTTGCCGGTCACCACCGCGCGAGAGACGAAAACGCTGCCGCTTTCCCGAAGATGCCGGAATAGGTGCAACGCCGCAGAGAGCGGCAAACGGGGCCTTGGTGGAGATGCGATCTGGGTTGTCGCCGGCAGTGGCGAGCAGGTGCGCGGCAACAAACGGGCCCACACCGCTTGCGGCCATGAGAGCCGGATTCTGCCGGCTGGCGAGTTGGCCGAGTTGACTGTCGATAAGAGCAATATCCGCCGTCAGTACCTGATGGCGTTGCGCGAGGCGTTTCGCTGATGCCCGCACGATCAGCTCCGGCGTGGTGCCCGGTGCGGGTCGTGTGCGCGCGAGCGCAACCGTGAGTTTATTACCGTCGTATCGGCGAAAATCCTGCCGGATGACCTCGGGCGCGCTCACCAACAAGGCACGGATTTGATTGATACTAGCCGTGCGCGCCTTGGTGGCAGAGCAGCGTTCGGCAAGTAAGACCCGCATCGACTCGACGTCACCATCGCGTTGTTTCGGGGTTGATAACCCGCGCCCGGCCAGAACCGACATCGCCGCTTGGTGGGCGTCGAGGGGATCGGATTTGCCGCGCAGTCGACGCTCGGCACGGTTGGCGCGATTGACCTCGAGAACGCGCATTCCGGCATTGGCCAACACGCGGGCAAGTTCCGCACCGTAAGAGCCGGTGCCTTCAACGCCAACAGCATCCACGATGCCGTAGGCGTGGAGGAACTCGATGATTTTCCGATAGCCGCTCCCGACTGCCAAGAATTCCCGGTCGGCGATCGGTTGTCCATGGTCGTCAACGATGGCGACGTAGTGCGTGTCTTTGTGGGTATCAACCCCGGCGAAGATGATTCGTGGTGACTCGGCCGCGATGGTGATTTGTGGCGGTTCAAGAATTGCAACTGTCATGACTTCGGTACTCCCGTTTCGTCGTTGAAGGGAAATCACCGTTGGGTCGGAAGGGCAGACAGCACAGAGGTGAGACTGTTGGCCAGGCTCCTATCAAGTCATGTCGCCCCGATCAAGCAGCATTAGCGGCTCTGGTGCGGCGGACAGATCCACTCAAAGACAACCTCGAAAGGAGTCAGTGTAATTTTGAGTCACCCCGCACCAGAGTCACATCCAGTATCTCTGTGTAGTTTCCCGCCTCGGGGCGTTGGATCAACAACGCAAGAAATCATCGTGTGATGTCAGTGAGTACCGATCAAAGTTCCTCACAGAAAGACACATCACACGACCCTTCTATGGTTGAAGTCAAGCTGTAAGGGTCGCCAGTGAGCGATAGATGCTGCGGGCGATGAATCGTTTGAGGCAGCGGTGGATCTCTCGCCGGGTCTTGCCTTCGGCGGTTCTTCTGTCAACGTAGCTTTTCGTCGTGGGGTCGGTGATCATGCGGCAGCGGGCAATAATGTGGAGCGCTCGGTTCAGTTGACGGTCGCCGTGGCGGTTGAGGCGATGCCGGGTCGTATTTCCCGATGATGCCGGAATTGGGCTACCGCCAGCCAACGCCGCGAAGGCGGCTTCCGAGCGCACTCTGCCTTGGTGGGAATAAGCGGTCAGGATGATAGCGGCCGTGAATGGTCCGACACCGGGGATGTCCTGAATGCCTGGAGCGAGTTCGTCGACGTGCTTTGACAGGGCCGCGTGATTCGTTTCCAACTCGCGAGTGCGCTGGTGGATCGCGGAGGCGAGCCTGCGGGCTTCAGATCGGGCGACGGCAGCGGCAGTGTCATCGCTGGAGCGATCGCGCCATGTGGCGATGATGTCGACTTGAGTATTGGTCAGGGGTGCGCGGACGTCGAGGCCCAGGTTGATTATCCGCAGGAGCGCGTTGAGCGCGTTGCGGTCGCTGGTGCGTTGGGAATCGATACTGTGTCTCGCGACGAGCAGAACTCGAAGGGCGCTGCGAAGCCCGTCGGCGCGCGGCAGAATCAGCGCGGTCGCATCGGTGCCAAGCGCGGTGCGGGCGGCAGCCACGGCATCGATTTGGTCGGTTTTACGGTGACCATCCCGGGCCTGCCGTTTGGGTGGTTTGACCTCGCAGACGCGGATCCCCGCGGTGGTGAGAGCGCGAGTCACGGTTGCTCCGTAGGAGCCGGTGCCCTCGACAGCGGCAAGCTGCTGCCCATCCGAGCGTCGCTCAATCCATGCGATCGCGCGGGCGGTGCCAGCGTCGGTGGTGGGAAACGAAGCGGTGTCAATGACTGCGCCAGTAGCGGCAGCAACGACTGCGTAGGTGTGCGTTTTGGCGTGGGTATCCACGCCGATGACGTATTTGTATGTGTCAGCCACGGTGCTCACGAAGTGTCTTCTTCCGGTAAATGGTTCGTTATCCGGGCCTGGGAGAATTGTCGCGAGGCAGATCTCTAATGAGTCACACCCCCGCCGGAGCGTGGGTGGACAACCTTCTATGAAGCCATCGAAACGGGTCAGGCCGGCACCGACCTAGCCCAGCGGACAGGTCGTGTGAAAGCCACCGCTTTCGCGGGACAGATGGCTCTTGAGTCACGTTGGGAAAGGCCGATACCAGCTTGCCAGCAAGCCCCAGGCCAGCTACTAACCATTAGAGATGGCTCTAGACCAGTCTGCCCTGCTTGAGCTCCTCGCAGAACT
Organism: Cryobacterium sp. Y50; assembly: GCF_002929805.1. Taxonomy (GTDB): domain Bacteria; phylum Actinomycetota; class Actinomycetes; order Actinomycetales; family Microbacteriaceae; genus Cryobacterium. The sequence goes on from NZ_PJJM01000085.1 coordinate 72,096, forward strand.
CAAGCTCACCCATGTCCCCAACCGTATTCGCGTCGCGACCGAAACCCTTCACTAAGAACTCATCGATGCCGAGGCGGCCGCCCTCATCGGCGCCGACACCGGCATCTCCAAGTCCGAAGTATCCCGAAATTGCAAGGATTGGACGGGGAAGTCGCTGCGTTTCGTGACCGGGACCCCTACGTGACCGGGACCCCTACGTGACCGGGACCCCTACGTGACCGGGACCCCTACGTGACCGGGTACCCCTGCGTGTTTCTCGACACCACGGATTGCGAGGCCCGTGTCAACCACCGCGTCATCTCCCAAGCTACGATCGTCGCCATCGGCGTGCCGCCGATAGACGCCGCGAGGTCCTCGGCTTCTCCGGAGGTGACAGCGAGACCGAGGTGTTCTAAACCAGCTTCCTCCGGTCGTTGAAAATCCGCGGCCTCGACGGTGTCAACCTCGTCATCTCCGACTCGCACTCCGGTTTGAAGAAGGCCATCCGCACCATCTTCGCCCCTCCCGACGCCAAGCACGTTCAGGCGCAGTTCGACGAGGTGACCCGCATGCTCGAACGCTCCCACCCCAAAGCAGCCCAAATGCTCCACGACGCCCGCAGCGACCTGCTCACGTTCTGCGGGTTCCCGCCCAAACACTGGCGGCAGATCCGGCCAACCAACCCCATCGAGCGCCTCAACAAAAAGATCAAACGCCAAACCTCATCGTCGGCGTATTCCCCAACCCTGCAGCTCTGCTCCGCCTCGGCGGCGCTGTCCACGGCGAGCAACACGACGAGCGGAAGCCTCAACCCGCCGCTACTGATCAGCGGGCTCCGTGCGCCAACTGGATGCATTCAACAACGCCCTCGCAACCATCGACGCCAGCATCCTCACGGGGGTGATTCCCCTTCCCGAACTCACTGCAGCATGATCAGAACCACTGACCTGCACGGTGTCGAGAAACTCCACAGAGATAATGGATGTTGCTTTGGTGCGCCGAACCTCCTGCAGCGCCGTGCAGCGATCTCCGCCCCCAAGAAGGGGTCATTTTCTTTTTCATGCTATAGATATAAGTGAGCATATTTCCAAGTCGACGCACGGTAGGCCAGCGAGGCAAAGTTGCCGACTGCGAGCCTATTCGTCTCGACCGCGAAGCGCTGAATTTCTACTTAAACTCCACCTCGTATCGGTAGATCTCGGAAGGCGTGATGACCATGACATCCCATAGCCGCAAAAGTCATTCCCGGACTGCGATATCTGACACAGCCCCAGCGACAACAGAGAAGAGCGTTGCTGATCGGGGTGGTTCGAGCGAGCGCCAAGAGGCGTTGGAAAAGAATCTGTTGGAGCAGACCATAAGTCTGCAAGACGCGATCTTCAACAGCGTCAATTTTTCCAGCATTGCTACTGACGCCGACGGTGTCATTCAGATTTTCAATGTGGGCGCGCAACGCCTGCTCGGCTATACAGAGCAAGAAATCGTGAACAAGGTTGTACCGGGAGACTTGCACGATCCAGAAGAAATCATTGCCAGAGCAACCGAGCTGAGTGCCGAGCTCGGGACGAAAATTGAGCCTGGTTTTGAAGCCCTGGTTTATAAAGCCAGCCGGGGAATCGAAGACATCTATGAATTGACTACGATTCGCAAGGATGGCAGCCGCTTTCCAGCCACAATTTCGGTCACGGCATTACGTGACGCCGACAAAAAGATTATCGGCTACTTGTTGATCAGCGCCGACAACACGGCGCGCAACCAGGCATCGATCGCCCAATCTGTACTCGACCAACGACTGCGCGACCAACAGTTTTATACACGGTCTCTCATTGAATCCAACATCGATGCGCTCATGATGACCGATACCAGGGGGATCATCTCTGACGTGAACCAGCAGATGATCGAACTAACCGGGCGCACCAGGGACGAGCTCATTGGCGCCCCCTGCCGCAACTTCTTCACCGACCCAGCCCGGGCTGACACGGCGATCAAACGTGCTCTGGCGGAAGGCAAGGTGTGCGACTACGAACTCACAGTGCGGTCCATCGACGGCGATGAGACCGACGTGTCCTACAACGCCGCGACTTTCTACGATCGAGATCGAGTGGTGCAGGGCGTTTTCGCCTCGGCCCGTGATGTCACCGAGCGCAAGCGCCTGGAGGGAGCGCTTCGTAAAACGAACATTGATCTGGAACAAGCCAGCCGCATGAAGACGAAGTTTCTCGCAACGATGTCACACGAATTGCGCACCCCGCTGAATGCCATCATCGGGTTCTCTGAAGCGCTCAAGGACGGTCTCATGGGGGAGATGACCGCCTCCCAGCGTGAGTACGTTGGGGACATCTATGCCAGCGGGCACCACCTCTTGTCCCTCATCAATGACATCCTCGATTTATCCAAAGTTGAGGCTGGAATGATGGACATCGAGTTGGAACCGGTTAATGTGCGTGCACTACTGGACCAAAGCCTATTGATCGTGCGAAGTGATGCTTCGGCTCATGGCCTTCACCTCGCGTTTGAGGGAGCGGATAACCTGGGAAAACCGTTGCTCGACCGACGGAAAACCAAACAAATCGTGTACAACCTGCTGTCGAACGCTGTCAAGTTCACACCCGACAACGGGACGATCACACTTAAAGCAAGCCGAGTAGCCCGTAGCGCCGTTGGGACGATCGCCGGTACCCGGCCGGTGCATGATTTTCCGCTGCCTAAGAGCGACATCGAACACTTTTTGGAGATTCGCGTCGACGACACCGGAATGGGTATTTCCGCCGAGAACATATCAAAACTTTTTCTTGCCTTCAGTCAGATCGATAGCACCTTGGCGCGAAAGTTCGAAGGCACCGGACTCGGTCTCGCCACAGTCAAACAAATGGTGGAGCTTCAGGGTGGCACCGTGGCCGTGGCAAGTGAGATGGGTGAGGGGGCCAGTTTTGTCATCTGGATTCCAATCGGAGCGACCGACGACATCGCCCCAGCTTGGTCGGGCACGGAGGCAAAAATGTCGCGGGGTGGCGCCGAGCTGCGCGCCGCGAAAAGTACGGGCACAGTACCCAGGTCGATAGACGACGCGCCCAAACCTCATCCTTACCACGGCTCCGACAGCGCGGACAGTGCGGACAGTGCGGCGAAGCCTGAGCCGCTTGTCCTCGACGGTGGATCCGCAGACGCGGCAGGAGGTGATGTTTCAAATCGGGAAGACAAGGGTGCCGTGGGTGTCTCCTTGCTGTCGGACAAGCGTGACCGTGAGGCCGCTGCCGTGAAAGAATCGACGGGAACGTCGCCGGGGGCGACCGAGAGTCTGCAGGGTCTGCCCGCACACGATGGATCGGAGAAGAAACACGTTGCCCTCATCATTGAGGACGACATCAAGGGCGCTGAAGTGCTGCGGCTCCTGTTGGAGGCCGAAGGATTTCGGGTCATTGTCGCTAACAGCGGCGAAGAGGGGTTAAAAATTGCTCCGCACCAGAATCTGAGTATCATCACCCTGGATATCCGTTTGCCGGGAATTGACGGTTGGGGTTTTCTGATGCGCCTGCATGAGATCTCTGATCTCGCCGCGGTGCCGATCGTGATTATCGCCGGAGCAGCCGATGTGAGCCTGGCCTTGACCCACGGTGCGGCCGCTGTACTGGAAAAGCCGATCAGTCGGGCCGCGCTGCAACAGTCGTTGGACGCGCTGGGCCTCAGCCCTGACTCCTTGCGCACCCGACGCGTTCTGGTTGCTGACGATGATCCCGAAACCGTTGACGTGATCGCACGATTTTTGACCGAACCGGAATATGCAGTTGAGCGCGCTTTCACCAAGGAGGCGGCCATCGAGATGGCGCAGAGGTTGCATCCGGACCTGGTTCTTCTTAACCTCATGATGGAAGGATTCAGCGGTTATCAGGTCGTGTTGGCGCTGCAAAGCGACGCGACGACCGAACAGATCCCCGTGTTGATTGTGACCGGTAAACCGCTCACTAAGCAGGAATCAGCGGTGGTGGATAGCGACCCGAGTCAGCCAGTGCGGGTGCTGGGCACGGAGAACTTCGACCGAACGTCCTTCATCGCCGAGGTCAAGCGCGCTCTGCGCTCGAGCAGCTCTCGGGGCAAGTCGGCGGGCACATGACGACGTGGCCAGAATTCTGATCGCTGAAGACAACCCCGTCAATATGAAGCTTGACACCCTGCTCGTGCGACATGCCGGCCATACGACGCCGTGGGCCGCTGATGCCGAAAGCGGATTGTTGATCGCTCGGGTGGAAGTGCCGGATCTGATTCTGATAGATATCCAGTTGCCAGGGATGGACGGGTTCGTCGCTACTGCCCAGCAAAATAATGACCCCCTTACTGCTGAAATTCCGGTCATTGCGCTGACCGCGCTGGCCATGACTCATGATCAGGACCGAGTGCGTCAGGCCGGATGTGGCGCATACATCACCAAGCCGATGCACTATCAAGAGCTTTAGGACACGATCACGTGGCTCTTGCAGCGAGCTGCGGATAATGCCGCGTCGGTTGAGGCAGAGCCACTGACACGCAATGCGCCCGCTGCACTTGGCCAAGTTGCGGGCAGCCCCATTAAAACAGTTGCCGTTGGAGTCTGACCAATAGGAAAGCTACAGACTCGGGTTGCTCACGCGTCATCCGCTTTATCTCCACTATGAGCGTTATTCGTAGCGCAGCGACTCGATCGGGTTCTGCTTGGCGGCTCGCTGGGCTGGAAGGGTTCCAGAGAGAAAAGCGATCACCATGACCAGCAGAATGACGAAAGTCACTGACATCGGTTCGAACAACAGAATATTCAGTCCCGGCAGCCCGGAGAGGAAACCCTGTGAGAGCACGGCACTCAACGCCGAGCCAAGGCCGATGGCCACTCCGGCCCCGATCGCGCTGCCGAGAAACCCGATAAAAATGGCTTCGAGACTGAACAGGGTATAGACCTGGCAGTTTCTAGGGGTCGTTGCGAATCGTGTGTGCCTTAGTTCTGTGTCCTAATCGTCTCATGGCCTGATGGGGTGTGCGG
>NZ_PJJM01000098.1 GCF_002929805.1 Cryobacterium sp. Y50
TGCCGGCATCTTGTTCGGTGCAAATCTGACCATTGCGTTCTCCTTACTCGGGATTCGCAACGACCAGTAGAAACGGCCCCTTGCTGCCGCTCATACCCATGGCCTTCATCAGGCCGATCTCTCTGGTTCGTTCCTGCACGCTCATCAGCAGGGTATTGATGATACCGAATGCCGCTGCGATCAAGGCGATCACGGCGAAGGCGTTGAGCACACCGACGATGCCGTTGATCACCGTCTGCACGGCGCCGAGCTGGTCCGCGATCGTGCTGGCGGTGTAGCCGTCAGCGGCGAGATCAGCCTTGAGGACGGTCACTTCGGCGTCAGACATAGCGGCATCAAAGTGGGCGACAGCCACGCCGTAGCTCGTGACGGCGGTTTCGATGCCGCCGGACTGCGCGTCGGCCAACTCGGCGATCAACGCATCGTTGGCACCGGCACCCGCAGCAAGCAGACTGTCGAGCGAGACGCCGACGATCGTCGCGTCGACCGTGTGCTTCTGGCCAAGAATATCGGTGATCCCGATCGAAACGGATGCTCCGACGGCCTCATCGGCCGAGGCAAAGCCGAGCGGAGTGACGAAGGTGTCCGGCAGTACAACTTGCGCGTCGTTGGCGCTGCCATCGAGCTGGGCGCCCGCCGTAAGGTCAGCTGTGGTGACTGCCGAGGTGGCGTTGATGCTGAACTCGTATGGTGTCCCAGATTGGTATTCGATGTAGTCGGGTTGCACCGAACGGATCGTCGCCGGCTTCGGTCGCTTCGCTGGCCTGGGTGATGATAAAGACATCGGGGGAGCCGAGGGCGCCGACCGCGTTGGTCAGGGTGAGGGTGAACGCGCCAACGAAGATCGCCAGAACGGTCAGCGTCGTGCGGAGCTTGCTGCGAAAGGTGTTGGAGATCGCGGTGGCGATGAGATCTTTGGTTCTCATGCTGCGCCTCCGGCGGAGTTCAGGGGCTGGGCGTCAGGGCCGGTCGTTGGGGCGGTGTGCGACACGACGAGTCCGTCGCGAATATAGATTTGGCGGTCACAGCGAGCGGCGAGGTCCTCGTCGTGGGTGACGATGACGAGCGTTATGCCCTGGCTGCGATTGAGCTCAAAGAGGATGTCTTCAACGACTGCTCCTGTGGCGGTGTCGAGGTTTCCGGTCGGTTCGTCGGCGAAAATCACCCGCGGCACATTGACCAGAGCGCGGCCGATGACCACGCGCTGCTTTTGCCCGCCGGAGAGAGTGGTCGCCTTGTTGTCGGCCTTGTCGGTCAGCTCGAGCTGTTTGAGAACATCCATGCCGCGGCGCCGTCGTTCTTTGCCGCCCATGCCGGCGATCTTGAGCGGCAGGATGACGTTGTCGAGCACGCTGACGTTCGGGGTGAGAAAGAACTGCTGAAAGACGAAGCCGAACTCCTTATTGCGGAGTTCATTGACCGCGCGCTTCGAGAGTGACTTGGCATCTGTGCCGGTGACCCGCAGTGTTCCCTGGTCGGGCTCGTCGAGCAGTGCCAGCAGGTGCATCAGGGTCGATTTGCCCGAGCCGCTCTTGCCGACAATGGCCACGGACTCGCCGGCGATGATCTGAACAGACACCCCCTTCAAGGCATCGAAACGGCTCGCCCCAGACCCATAGGATTTCTCCAGGCCTCGCGCGTCAATGACCCATTCGGACTTCATCGTGCTTTCCTCAGTTCTGTGCGACCCACGCGGGCCTAATCTGCAGTAACTGCACTCTACGACGCAGCAATTGCAGACTAGCTGAGGGTGGGTCGTTGCGAGCGGATGCCCAGGCCCGGTCGTGCCTAAAGATCGATGCTGTCGCCCGGCTCCAGGGCAAAGAACTCCCCGCCACCGAGCTCCGTGACATTCTGGAATCGCACGTTGGACAAGTCTTTTCCAGCGCGGGAAAGCAACATTTCGTGGGTGGAAAAGCTGCGCCTGGGTTTGATGGCGAAAATGTAATCCATCGCCTCACTGATTTTCATCCACGGTGCTGCGGCCGGAACCGCAAGCGTGCCGACCGCGACACCCTCGGGAATCGTGAAGGCATCGCCGGCGTAGTACAGCTCATCGTTAACCAGCACCCCGACGTTGTCGATGACCGGGAGCGACTCGTGAATGACCGCGTGTGTTGCGCCGAAGAAGCGCAAGTAAAACGGCTCGACGATGGCGGTGTCGTCGGCCTGCACCGTGGTCACGTCGAGGTCGGCGTCGAAGGCGGCGATGGCCCGCGCTGCGCCGGCCGGAGCAAAGATACGCAGGTCAGAGTTTATTTCGACGATCCGGTGCAGCTGTTCTGGGGTCCAGTGATCGGCGTGTTCGTGGGTGATGACCACGGCGACGGCGCCCGCCGTATCAGTAAGCGCCGTGGTGAAAGAGCCGGGATCAATGTACAGCTTGCTGCCCGAGAGTTCGACGATCAGGGCGGCATGCTCCAGCTTGGTCAGTTTCATGCCCCGAGCTAAGCGCGATTCGAGCCGTGGCGCAACAGCATCCGCTTTCTTGAATGCTGTTTACCGTCGTCGCGACGCGCCGCGAGCGCTCAGTTTGGAACTGCGCTGTTCCGTGTGGCATACTCGGTGAGTTGCAAAAACGGCCCCATCGTTTAGCGGCCTAGGACATCGCCCTCTCACGGCGGTAACGCGGGTTCGAATCCCGCTGGGGTCACAGTTGCCCGGCTCCCTTCTGCTGAAGGGGCTGGGTTTTTCAGTTTAAGCCGTGAGCGGCGCGGTCTGAGTTCGCACAAAGGCGCCAGAGTGACGTGACTTCGTTCGCGCGCACCGCATGCAGGGCGTCACTCGTGTCGCGTGCCCGCGAGTGCACGGCGAGCGCGTCGAGCGCTGCGATGACCCGCAAACCAGCCGAATCGATCACGGACATGAGATCGTCGCGGGAGCGCAGCCCGACCAGCTCGGCAAAGTCCGAGAGTACGAGCCAAACCTCACCATTCGGCTCCAGGTGGTCGATCACCCCGGCCAGGAAACCCTTGAGCATGCGTGACCCGGGGTCATAGACGGCCGCATCGAGGAGGGAATGGGCGGTTGCCGGAATCCAGGGTGGGTTGCAGACGATCAGATCGGCTCGCCCTTCGGGAAACAGGTCGGTCAGCTGCACCTCGACCCGATCGTTGAGCCCGAGTTGTGACATCGTTTCTCGAGCGGATGCGACAGCTCGCGGCTCAAAATCGGTCGCGACCACCCGCTGCACACCCCGCGTCGCGAGCACTGCGGCGAGCACGCCGGTGCCTGTGCCGATGTCGAAGGCCACCTGCGGTGCGGCCAGCGGGGCCGTAGCAACCAGGTCGACGTACTCGCTGCGCACCGGAAAGAAGGTGCCGTAGTGCGGGTAGATCGAGGCATTCAGCGCGGTGACGGGAATGCCCTTGGTGCGCCACTGGTGGGCACCGATCGTGCCGAGCACCTCGTGCAAGGAGACAACGGATGCCTCCGCGATGCTTCCATAAGCATCGACCGTGGCGGCGCGCACGTCGGGAGCTCGCCGCAAGCCGATGACGTTTCCGATCTCCAGCGGAACCAGCAGCAGACCAAGAATGCGGGCCCGATGCGACCGGTTCTGCCGATAGCGGTAGAACAGTTCGGCGGTCGTGCGCTCGGTCTTGTCAGGCCGGGGCTTGGTGCGGTGTTCCAGAGCGGTCAGAATCTGGCGGGCGTTCCGAAAGTCGCCGGTCCAGAGCAGTGCGACGCCTTGCGAGGCCAGCCGGTAGGCGACATCTGCGGTGATGCTGTCATCAACCGGCACGACGCGTTTCGGGGCCGGGGCTTTATTGGCCGACCGCCAGAGCGCGGAGGCCGGCACGCCGTTCTCGGACCAATCGAGGTACTCCTGCGGGGTGCCTGGGGCCGTCATCGAACCCAGTCCATAGTCATAAGATTAAACTATAGGTGGCACTGCGGCGACGGTGGTCGAGTGCTGAGCGCGACCAACGCACTGTTAGAATTTTGCAAGCGAAGGGGAGTATCCCTCTGGGCCCGATCGGGCCTTATGTCGCGATCGTCAATACGGGCCGCACTGGCGGGGCCCCGGTCGCGGTGGTATCGATGGGCTCCCAGCGGATGCTTTCGGTGCGGGAGAGACTTTCGGGTTCTGTAACACCGACTCCCGTCATATCTTGAAAGGCCCCCGTGGAACTCGCTCTCCCTCTCTGGTTCGAAGCTGGATCCCTCGTCGTTCTGACCCTGATTTTGGTCGCCGACCTGCTCATCGTCTACAAGCGCCCGCACGTTCCGAGCATGCGAGAGGCCGGCCTGTGGGTCGCTTTTTACGTGGGACTCGCGCTGATCTTCGCGCTCCTGATGCTGGTTCTCGGCGACGCCGAACACGCTGGCCAGTTTCTGGCTGGCTGGCTGACGGAGTACAGCCTGTCCATCGACAACCTGTTCGTGTTCGTCATCATCATGGCCCGATTCTCGGTGCCGAGGAAATACCAGCAGGAAGTGCTGATGGTGGGCATTATTATCGCCCTCGTGCTGCGTGGAATCTTCATTCTGCTCGGCGCCCAGCTGATCGAAAGTTATGCCTGGATCTTCTACATCTTCGGCGCGTTCTTGTTCTACACCGCGTTGAAGCAGGCGTTCTCGTCTGAAGATGAAACCGAAGAGAAAGAAAACGGTGTCATTCGTTTGCTCCGTCGCCGCATTCGCATGTCCTCGGAATTCGATGGTTCCAAGGTGCGCACGCTGATCGACGGCAAGAAGGTCTTCACCCCGATGCTGATCGTGTTTATTGCGATCGGTACAACCGACCTCATCTTCGCGCTCGACTCTATTCCGGCGATCTTTGGCATCACCCAAAGCCCCTTCATCGTCTTCACGGCCAACCTCTTTGCCCTGATGGGCCTGCGGCAGCTGTACTTTTTGCTCGGCGGACTGCTCGAACGCCTCGAGTACCTGAAGTACGGTATCGCCGTCATCCTCGGCTTCATTGGCGTGAAGCTCGTGCTGCACGCAATGCACACCAACGAGGTGTTCTTCATCAACGGCGGCGACCCCATATTGTGGGCACCCGAGATCGACACCTGGACTTCGCTCGGCGTCATCATCGGTAGCATGGCCGTGGCAACGGTTGCGAGCCTGATCAAGGCCCGTCACGATGCTCGCAAGCGTGGGCACACGCTCGCCGAAGAGATTTCGGTCAACGCTGGGGAATGATTGAACGAGGCCAGGTGGCGGCGAACGGGGGATTCATGACTCTGAATCAGCAGAGCACCATCGAATTTTCCAGCAGCACCGCTCGTCTCGTGTTCAGTGTGCGCAGCGATGTGGGCAACGTGCGCAAGGTCAATGAGGACAGCATTCTCGCGCAGTCTCCGGTCTTTCTGGTGGCCGACGGCATGGGCGGACACGCCCGGGGTGACGTCGCCAGTCAGACCGTGCTGCGCGTGTTCGACGAGCACATCGCCCGCGACCTGCCGTCCACTCCCGAGCGCATTCTGGATGCCATCCACTCGTCGAACGATGCCGTACGTGATCTAAGCGCTGACGGCGACTCCGGCACCGCGGTGTCGGGAACGACCTTGGCCGGGATTGCGCTGGTCGATGCCGGTGACGAGGTTGGTTATCACTGGATGGCGTTCAACGTCGGTGATTCCCGGGTCTACATCTGGTCCGATGGCGTTTTGGCCCAATTGTCGATCGACCACTCCGCCGTGCAGGAGATGGTCGATGCTGGCCTGATTTCTCGAGCGGATGCCGAGAAGCACCCGGAACGCAATGTCATCACCCGGGCGATCGGCGCCGACGAATTCGTCGACGCAGACGTCTGGCTGCTGCCCGCTGCGGGGGAGCAGTCGTTCCTGATCTGCTCCGACGGGCTGACCAAGGAACTCGACGACGTGACGATTGCGCGGTTGCTGGCTGTGGACATCCACTTGGCTGCTGACGGGCGCAGCACGGCCGACATTCTCGTCGATGCTGCGATCGAACACGGTGGACGTGACAATGTGAGCGTCGTCTACGTGAAGTCGACGGTCGGCTGAGCGTTCGCGAGCCGGGCCGCTGGGGGAGGTGTTACCCTGAATCCGTGGTGCTGAACCGACTTCTTATCTGCCGCGACGAGTCCCTGTACTGAGGCCTTTCTCGTCGCGCAAGTTCGGCGTGGCTGCCATCGATTCGTGAGGAAGACGCTCAAAATGACCAATGTAATACCCACTTCGACGAGAATCTCCGACACCGGCCTGCGCACGCTCGCCGAGAAGGTCTGGGACAAGCACCTCGTCACCAAGGGTGAAGACGGTACCCCTGACCTGATCTACATTGACCTGCATCTGCTGCACGAGGTGACCAGCCCGCAGGCCTTCGACGGACTGCGCCTGGCCAACCGGCCGCTGCGTCGGCCCGATCTGACCATCGCGACCGAAGACCACAACACGCCGACCCTCGCCATCGACAAGCCCATCGTCGACCCGACCAGCCGCACCCAAATCGAAACCCTGCGCCGCAACTGCGCCGAATACGGGGTGCGGCTGCACTCACTCGGTGACATCGAGCAGGGCATCGTGCACGTCGTCGGCCCGCAGCTCGGCCTAACCCAGCCGGGCATCACCGTGGTCTGCGGCGATTCGCACACCTCCACCCACGGGGCCTTCGGGGCGATGGCGCTCGGCATCGGCACGAGCGAGGTCGAGCACGTCATGGCGACCCAGACGCTGCCGCTGAACCCGTTCAAGACCATGGCGATCACGGTCAACGGTGCGCTGCGCGAAGGCGTGACGGCGAAGGACATCATTCTCGCCGTGATCGCCAGGATCGGCACCGGCGGCGGAGCCGGCTATGTGCTCGAATACCGCGGCGAGGCCATTCACGCCCTCTCCATGGAGGGGCGCATGACCATTTGCAACATGTCGATCGAGGCCGGTGCCCGCGCCGGAATGGTCGCGCCAGATCAGGTTACCTACGACTACCTCAAGGGTCGCGCCCACGCACCGCGCGGCGCCGACTGGGACGCGGCCGTCGCCTACTGGCAGACCCTGGCCACCGATGAGGGGGCCAGCTTCGATGCCGAGGTCATCATCGACGCAAACGAGCTCGAACCGTTCGTGACCTGGGGTACCAACCCCGGCCAGGGCGTGTCGCTGAGCGAGTCCGTGCCGAACCCCGCCGAAATCATCGACGCGAACGAGCGTTCGGCGGCCGAGCGGGCCCTGGAATACATGGACTTGACGGCTGGAACGCCGATGAAGCAGATTCGGGTCGACACCGTCTTCCTCGGCTCGTGCACTAACAGTCGAATCGAGGACCTGCGGGCCGCCGCCGAGATCATCAAGGGCAAGACCAAGGCCGAGGGACTGCGCATGATGGTCGTTCCCGGCTCGGCCCGGGTGCGCATCGAGGCCGAAGCCGAGGGGCTTGACCAGATCTTCCTCGATTTCGGTGCCGAGTGGCGTTTCGCCGGCTGCTCGATGTGCCTCGGAATGAACCCCGACCAACTCGAACCGGGTGAACGCTGCGCGTCGACCAGCAACCGCAACTTTGAAGGACGACAGGGCAAGGGCGGGCGCACCCACCTGGTGTCGCCGCTCGTTGCGGCCGCCACGGCCATTCGTGGCACGCTCTCAAGCCCGTGGGACCTCGTTCAGGATGGAGACCAGTAACATGCAGAAATTCACCACCTTCACCGGCATCGCGGTGCCGCTGCGCCGATCCAACGTGGACACCGACCAGATCATCCCGGCCGTGCACCTCAAGCGCGTCACACGCACCGGTTTCGAAGACGCCCTGTTCGCAGCCTGGCGCCTCGATCCCGAATTCGTGATCAATAAGAAGGAATACCAGGGCGGTCGGGTACTCATTGCCGGCGCCGATTTCGGCATCGGTTCCTCGCGGGAGCACGCGGTCTGGGCGCTGCGCGATTATGGCTTTGACGTGGTGCTCAGCCCGCGCTTCGGTGACATCTTTCGAGGCAACTCGGGCAAGCAGGGCTTGCTCGCCGGCCAGATCAGCGAAGCGGATGCTGAAACCCTGTGGAACCTGGTCGAGTGCGAGCCGGGCGTTGAGTTGACCGTGGATCTGGTGAGTAAAACCGTGCGTGTCGGCGATCTGACGGTGAATTTTGAAATCGATGATTACACTAGATGGCGGCTGCTCGAAGGTCTGGATGACATCGGGCTGACCCTGCGTGACGAAGCGCGAATCAGTGAATTTGAAACCAAACGCGAATCCTGGTTGCCCCGCACCCTTCCCGCCCTTTCCCCCGAATCTTCCAGCATCAATTTGATGTAATTTGCATTTGCACTAATTTGTACCAAGACAGGTAACTTGTGAGCACTCTGCGCGAAACAGATCTTAGCGAAACCGACGAGGCGAAGAAGTTGAACGACGCTCGAAACCACGACGATGCGAGTGGGCGGGGGAGCGCTGCGAACCACGGAGCATCCGTCGGCCTGACCGCCGATAAAATCACCATTCGTGGGGGAATTCCCCTGGTCGGCCGCATCGAGGTGAAGGGGGCGAAGAACCTCGTCACCAAGGCCATGGTCGCCTCCCTGCTCGGTGAGACCCCGAGCGTGCTCAAGGACGTTCCGAACATCAGCGATGTTCGGATTGTTCGCGGGCTGCTGGAGGTGCACGGCGTCAAGGTCACCGAGGGCGACGAACCCGGAACACTGATCCTCGACCCGGTTGACGTGGAGAGCGCGCACTTCGCCGCGATTGATGCCCACGCCGGTTCCTCGCGCATTCCGATCTTGTTCTGTGGACCGCTGCTGCATCGCCTCGGTGAAGCATTCATCCCCGATCTCGGCGGCTGCCGCATCGGCGACCGACCGATCGACTTTCACCTCGAGGTGCTGCGCAAGTTCGGTGCCGTCGTCGAAAAGCAGCCCAACGGCATCCGCATGTCGGCGCCGAACGGACTCAAGGGCGCCAAGCTCGAACTGCCCTACCCGAGCGTCGGAGCCACCGAACAGGTGCTGCTCACGGCGGTGCGAGCTGACGGCCTCACCGAGCTCAAGGGCGCGGCGATCGAGCCCGAGATCATGGATCTCATCAACATTCTGCAGAAGATGGGCGCCATCATCACGGTCGACACCGACCGGGTCATTCGCATCGAGGGCGTCGAACGCCTGCTCGGCTACAACCACCGCGCGCTGTTCGACCGCAACGAGGCCGCCAGTTGGGCCGCCGCGGCCCTCGCAACCGACGGCGACATTTTCGTCGGTGGTGCTCGCCAGCCCGAAATGATCACCTTCCTCAACGTGTTCCGCAAGGTCGGCGGAGCTTTCGATATCTGTGACGACGGCATCCGCTTTTATCACCCCGGCGGCGATTTGAAGCCCGTAATTATCGAAACGGGCGTTCATCCCGGTTTCATGACGGACTGGCAGCAACCGCTCGTCATTGCGCTGACCAAGGCACACGGAACGTCGATCGTGCACGAAACTGTGTACGAGCAGCGGTTTGGCTTCGTCGATGCGCTCGTCGAGATGGGCGCGACCATTCAAATTCACAAGGAATGCCTCGGTGGGCACACGTGCCGGTTTGGTCAGCGCAATTTCAATCACTCGGCCGTCATCACCGGCCCGACGAAGCTGCACGGCGCCGACATCGTCGTGCCCGACCTACGCGGCGGTTTTAGTCACCTGATCGCGGCGCTTTCGGCTGAAGGCACCTCCACGGTCAGCAACGTGGGTATCATCAGCCGCGGATACGAGAACTTTATCGGCAAGCTGCGACTTTTGGGGGCGGACTTCGATCTCGAAGGATAATAGGCGCGTGCCTGAAAACAACGACGTGCCAAAAGCTCCCGAGTCGGCCACCAAGATTCGCTCAGAGAAGAGTCGCCCTTCGGCGTTCTGGATTCTCGCTGGGCTGATTCTGCCGGTGATGAACCTCGCCGCACGCTACGAGATCATCGATGCTCACAAGTTTCCGCGCAGCGGCGCCTTCGTGTTCTCGCCGAACCACTACAGCGAGATCGACCCCGTGGTTATGGGGGTCGTGGCCTGGAAATTGGGGCGGCTGCCTCGGTTTCTGACGAAAGCATCCGTTTTCAAGATCCCGGTCATCGGCTGGGTGCTGACCAAATCGGGGCAGATTCCGGTGCAGCGCGGCGGATCGGTGCGCGGCAGCGAACCGGTCAAGGCCGCCCAGCGTCTGGTCGATAAGGGCCAGATCGTCGTGGTGTACCCGGAAGGGTCGCTCACCCGCGACCCCGACCTGTGGCCGATGCGCGGCAAGACCGGTGCCGTGCGCATCGCACTGGAGCAGGGAATTCCGATCGTCCCGGCCGCACACTGGGGTACCCAACACCTGATGGAACGATATTCCAAGAAGGTCCACCTGTTTCCGCGCAAGACCATCACAGTGAAGATCGGCGACCCGATCGACCTCGGGCAGTTTCGGGGGCGCAGCCTCGACACGGCGACGCTCAACGAGGCAACCGCCATCGTGATGCTCGCCATCACGGCGCTGCTGGAAGACCTGCGCGGCGAGAAAGCCCCGGTCAAACGGTGGAATCCGTCGGAGCACAACCAGAAAGAGACCGGTCGTTTTGAAGCCTAGAACCCCCCAGCTGCTGAAGAGTCAACCAGGCACCCGGGTGGCTGTGCTCGGCGCGGGCAGTTGGGGAACAACCTTCGCCAAAATTCTGACGGATGGCGGTGCCGACGTCGTTCTGTGGGCGCGCCGCCACGAGTTGGCCCGGGAAATCTCCGAAGCCCGCCGCAACAGCGACTACCTGCCCGGCGTGAACCTGCCCGTCGGCCTGCGCGCCACGAGTCGTCTCGACCTGGCGCTGGCCGGAGCCGAAATGGTGTTCGTCTCGGTACCCAGCCAATCGCTGCGCGAAAACCTCAAGCAGGTGGAACCGTATCTGGCCGAGAACGCGATCATCATCTCGCTCATGAAGGGCGTCGAACGCTCGACCGGCATGCGCATGAGCAGCGTGATCGAAGAGGTACTGCGCATCGAGCCCGATCGCATCGCCGCGATCAGCGGTCCCAACCTCGCGCTGGAAATCGCCAAGGAACAGCCCACCGGCGCCGTCGTCTCTTCCGCGAGCCTGGAAACGGCGCAGGCCGTGGCCAAACTGGCGACCAACCGCTACTTTCGTTCTTACGTCAACACCGACGTCATCGGCACCGAGTTCGGCGGCGTGCTGAAGAACCTTATTGCCGTCGCCATCGGCATCGTCGACGGCGTCGGCTACGGCGAGAACACCAAGGCGTCGATCATCACGCGTGGTCTGGTCGAAATGACCGACTTCGCGGTCGCCTACGGTGCCCAGGCCGAGACGCTGGCCGGGCTGGCCGGCCTCGGTGACCTCATTGCCACCTGCCAGTCGCCGCTGTCGCGCAACAATACCGCCGGCCGGCTTCTCGGCCAGGGTTACAGCATCAACGACGTCGTCAAGCAGATGCAGCAGACCACCGAAGGTCTCGCCTCGGTCAAGCCGATTCTCGAGCTCGCACGCGCTAAGGGCGTCGAGATGCCCATCGTCGAACAGGTACGCCAAGTGCTCGACGGCACGCTCAATCCCCGCGACATTGCGCCGCACCTCACAACTGACTCCGGCGAACCGCAGGGCGAAAGGACACTTGACGATGGACAAGCTCACGGTGGTGCTTCTCTTTGGAGGGCGTTCCAGCGAACATTCGATCAGCTGCGCCACGGCGAGCGGGGTGCTGGCAGCCCTCGACCCTGAAGCGTACACCGTCATCCCGGTCGGAATCACCCGGGACGGCGCCTTTGTGCTCGAAGAAAACGACCCGGCCAAGTTCGTCCTCAACGCCTCGACATTGCCGGTCGTTGCGGATAACGGCACCCGGGTGCGCTGGCCGCAAAGTTCGACTAGCCGGGAATTAACCGTTGTCGACGCGTCCGGTGAGCGAACGCTTGGTCCGGTCGACCTTATATTCCCGATTTTGCATGGACCGTTCGGCGAGGACGGCACCATCCAGGGCATGCTCGATCTGCTCGGCTTGCCCTACGTCGGGTCTGGGGTTCTCGCCTCTGCTTTGGGGATGGACAAACACTTTGCCAAGACCGTCTTTCAACAGGCCGCACTGCCCGTTGCGCCGTGGCGCACCATCACGGCGGATGACTGGGCGCAGGCTCCCGGTATGGCTTACGCGGCCCTGGAACAGCTTGGTCTGCCTGCCTTCGTCAAGCCGGTACGGGCCGGATCGAGCGTCGGCGTCAGCCGGGTGTCGACGCCGAAGCAGCTGGCCGAGGCGATGGTGGTCGGGCTCGCTGAAGACAATAAGGTGCTGATTGAATCCGGGCTGATCGGCCGGGAGCTCGAGATTGCGGTGTTGCAGGGACGTCCGGGGGAGCCGACCCGAGCCTCCGTGGCCGGTGAGGTTGTCGTGACCGGTCGGGACTTCTACGATTTCGCCGCGAAGTATCTTGACGCGCCCGGTGTCGACCTGATCTGCCCGGCGCCGCTGGCACCCGATGAACTGGCCGAGGTACAGCGGCTGGCCATTCGCGCCTTCGAGGCGATCGGCGGTGCCGGACTGGCCCGCGTGGACTTCTTTCTCACCGCGACCGGCTGGGTGATCAACGAGATCAACACCATGCCCGGTTTCACCAGCATCTCGATGTTTCCGAGCTGCTGGCTGGCCAGCGGCTACACCTACCCCGACCTGATCGATGAACTCATCGCTGTGGCCATAGCCCACGCCCGCCACGGCTGCTGACTCGCCTAGCGCGAAGGGACGGCACCATCCAGCCGTCGTATTCAGCCGCCGTGCACTTAAGTTGGCCATCCACCAGGGCGGGCCGGTTTGCGCAACTCGCCCTGAGCCCCCTACGGGACGCTCGTAGCCCCGTCGGTGGGCAGAGCCACGTCTTCGGCACCGACACACGCACCGGTCGCCGGAACGTACCCGACCGCGCTTGACACATCGATGAGTGCCGTCGACCCGCTCACCCGTTCAGAGTCGATCACGATTTCAATGGCCGGATCACGACCATACGTCGTGTACCGGTAGGTCGGGGCGTCGGAGTCGTCTTCGATCCAGTCGATGCCGTTGATGTTCAGGCACGGCAGCGTCGTCGGTTCCGGCACCGTAACGCCACAATGCAGCAGCACCGCGGCCGGGTCACCCCAGGCGCCGGTCGCCTGCGCGTTCGTTTCGCGTGCTGCCTCATCGGCGACACTGGATGGCAAGTGCACGATGACATCGGCACAGGCCACGTTGGTGGCGTCCGGTGCGGGGGTTAGCGGCACGGCAGTGGCGCAACCGGCCAACAGCAGCGAGCTCGCGAGCACGCTGAAGACGGCGACGGAACGAAGAGAAGCTGAGCGCAGGAGCAGGAATGGGTGAGACATCGTATTCAGGCTACCGTTTCTTACATGACGACTTCTGCGGATGCCCCGCGTCCAGCCCCTGCGATGCCATCCAAACTGGCCTCGGCATCGCCAGTTTCAGCATCGCAATCGCCCACAATCGCCGTGCCGGAGTCGGCTGAATCTGCAATAGTAAACCCGTCGCGTGGGCCCGAACCGACGGCATCCGCTTCGGAAACGCTCGCCGACCTCAGCGAAGGCGCCGTGCTCGCACGAATCTTTCCCCGGCTGCCGACCGCGGCAGCCCAACTGCTCGGCCCCGGCGACGACGCGGCTGTCATCTCGGCACCCGATGGACGATTCGTCGTCACCACCGACATGATGATTCAAGGTCCCGACTTTCGCCTGGCCTGGTCGACACCGCACGACCTCGGTTGGAAAGCCGCAGCGACCAATCTCTCCGATGTTGCCGCCATGGGTGCCCGCCCGACCGCCCTGGTCGTGGCAATCGCGGCTCCGCCATCGACAGCGGTGTCGGTGCTCGAGGGCATCGCTGACGGGTTGCGCGACTGCTGCGAAGCGCTCGCCCCCGGCTGCGGGGTGGTCGGCGGCGACCTGTCGGCATCCGATGCGCTGACCCTCGCTGTGACGGCGTTCGGCGACCTCGAAGGCCGCGGGCCCGTCGTGCGCTCGGGCGCGCGCCCCGGCGACACCGTGGCGCTCTCCGGGCGCCTGGGTGACGCCGGCATTGGTCTCGAGCTGCTGTTTCGCCTTGGCGTCGACGACGATGGAGTACCCAACTACGATCGCGCCAATGCGCTCAAGCTCACGCACCCGGCCGAAGTCGCCGCCCAGCTGACTCCTATGCCGCCCATTGCGAGCGGTCCGATCGCTGCCGTCGCCGGCGCCACCGCCATGCTCGACGTCTCCGACGGCCTCGCCATCGACGCCGGACGCATCGCCCGGGCCAGCGGTGTCGCTATCGACTTCGATTCCGCCTGCCTCGGCGATCGCACCGAGGTCGCGCTCGGCGGCGGCGAAGACCACGGCTTGCTGGCCACCTTCGCGCCCGATACCGCTCTGCCGCTAGGCTTTCGCCGCCTCGGTCACGTCGCCGCGGCATCCGTTTCACTCCCGGCCGGCTCGATCACCGTTGACGGGGCGCCGCACGACCAGGGTGGCTGGGACCCGTATCGCGGCTGGGACGGTTCCGCCGGCTAGCCCCGCTCAGCGGGGAAGGCGTACCAGACGGTCGTGTCGCCGTAGTCCTTGCGGCGTTCAAGCTCGAGTCCCTCGCCCCACTCCGGCTCCGGCGAGCGTGAGCTGCGCTCGAGCACCACGAGCGCGTCGTCGGCCAACAGCGGGGCGAGCGCGCCTAAATTGTGGCCCAGCTCAACCTCACTGAGGTCATACGGCGGGTCAATGAACACGATGTCGAAGCCCTCTTTTGTAGCGGCTAAGAATGACTGGACCGCCTGCGAGGAGACCGCAATCTTCAGTTCGGTGCCCTTCGGCGCAGACCGCTGTACGGCCTCGCCGTTCTTGCGGCACATGGCCGCGGCGCCATAGCTGTTCTCGACCAGTGTCACTACTCGCGCTCCGCGACTGGCCGCCTCGAGGCCCAAGGCGCCCGACCCAGCATACAAATCCAGCACACGCATGCCGTACACGGCGTTCCGCGAGTCGAGGGCCGAGAAAATAGCTTCCCGTACGCGATCACTGGTGGGCCGCGTGCCAGACTTGGGAACGGCCAGGGTCAAAGAGCCGGCAAACCCGGAAATAATTCGCGTCATAACCCTCCCGAGCCTAGCCGCAGCCGGCTCGCAGCAGGACTGCACGACGCGATGTCAGAGGGTCGGTTTACGATGGAACTATGACCGGTTCGAGCGCTGCCCCTGCTGGCCCCGAATTCGATGGTGCCGCTCTGCCTGCGCCCGAGCTCAAACCGCTCACCCTCGACTCCGCTCTCAAGATCGCGCTCGGCCCGGTCAAGGCAACCGCGCTGCGCAAGGCGTTCGCCATGGAGACCGTCGGTGACCTGCTCAGCCACTACCCGCGCGAGTACGCAGACCGCGAGGTACTCCGGCCCCTGAATCAGGTTACGCCCGGAGCCAACGTCACCGTCATTGCCGACATTATTTCGGTGCATGAAAAACGCATGTCATCACGGCCCGGCACGATCGTCGAGGTCGTGATCTCTGATGGCGGTGGCCAGTTCACCCTCACGTTTTTCGGCAAGAGCAGCCAACAGTGGCGCCTCGAGCAATTGCGCCCCGGGTTGCGCGGCAGCTTCTCTGGCAAGGTTCGGATGTACCAAGGTCAGAGTCAACTGGCGAACCCGGCTTATAAAACCTTTGAAAGTGAAGAAGAAGAGGCCCGCGACGACCCGTCCGTTCGACTCCGACACAAGCCGCTCATTCCGATCTACGCGGCAACGGCAGCGGAGACCAGCTGGAGTCTGCAGACCATGATCGACCTCGTGCTGCGGCGCATGGACACGCTGCCCGACCCCGTTCCCGACGATCTGCGGGCCGAACACGGCCTGCTGACGCACACCGAGGCCATCCGCTGGATTCATAGCCCCGACAGTCCGGCAGAGTGGATGGCCGCCCAGAACACCCTGCGGTTCACCGAGGCCTGGGTGCTGCAGTGCGCCCTGATGCAGCGGCACAGCTTGGCCAGGGAGCGTCGCACCCGCCCGCGGGTGCCAACGCCCGGCGGGTACCTCGAACGGTTTGACGCCGCGCTGCCCTTCGTACTCACGGTCGACCAAGAGATTTGCGCGGTCGAGATCGCAGGCGACATGTCCCAGTCCGGCCCGATGAACCGCCTGCTGCAGGGCGAGGTCGGTTCGGGCAAGACCGTGGTCGCGCTTCGGGCAATGCTCGCTGTGGCCGACAGTGGCGGCCAGACGGCCCTGTTGGCACCGACCGAGGTGCTGGCCGGGCAACACCTACGGTCGATCACGACTCTGCTCGGCCCCGATCTTGCGGCCGAACTCATGCCGACCCTGCTCACCGGAAAACTTCCGGTCGCGCAGAAGCGCAAGGCCCTGTTGCGCGCAGTGTCTGGCCAGTCCCGTATCGTGATCGGCACCCACGCGCTGCTCAGCGACACCGTGACGTTTTTCGACCTTGGGCTGATCGTGATCGACGAACAGCACCGATTCGGCGTCGAGCAGCGGGAAACACTGCGGCTGAAAGGCGCCGAGCCACCGCACGTTCTCGTCATGACGGCCACGCCGATTCCCCGCACCATTGCCATGACGGTGTTCGGCGACCTCGACGTGAGCACCATCCGCATTTTGCCGGCCGGGCGCCAGGGCATCACGAGCATCGTCGTGCCGCTGGCCGATCACCCAGATTGGTTCCAGCGCATCTGGACCAAGCTGGCCGAGGAGCTCGCTCGTGGGCGGCAGGGCTTCGTGGTCTGCCCGGCAATTTCACCCGCCGAGGTTGAAGAAGACGCCGATCTGGCACCCGTGTCTGAGGACGACAAGAAGACGCCGCTTGCCAACGTTGAGACCGTACACGAGAGGATGCGTGGATTTGCACCCCTGGCCGGGTATCGCATCGAAGCTCTGCACGGGCGCATGACGAGCGAGGAGAAGGATCGCATCATGCAATCCTTCGCCGCCGGTGAGATCGACGTTCTCGTCGCGACGACCGTCATCGAGGTGGGCGTTGACGTGCCCAACGCTTCGGCCATGGTCGTGCTCGACGCTGAACGCTTCGGCGTCTCCCAACTGCACCAGCTGCGCGGTCGGGTCGGACGTGGCGGCGTACCCGGGCTGTGCCTGTTGGTCACCAACTCCCGCACCGGGTCGCCCTCCCGTCAGCGCATCGGTGATGTTGCCGCGACCCTCGACGGGTTTCGGCTCGCCGAACTCGACCTGGCGCTTCGTCGGGAAGGCAACGTGCTCGGCGATATGCAATCGGGAGAGGGAACGTCACTGCGTTTTCTGCGGGTGGCCGAGGACGGCGACCTGATTGCCGAGGCGCGACAAGCCGCCTTCCACCTCGTTTCGGGCGATCCGGGCATCCGCATCAACCCGGCCCTGCGTGACGCGATTGCCCGTCGACTGAACGAATCTGAGCGCACCTGGCTCGTGAAAGGCTGAATATGCCCACCAGAAGCGTACGACCAGGCAGCGCACCGTCAGTCTCGGGCAGTAGGGTGTGAGCATGCGCAGGATCGCCGTTGTCCCTGGATCATTTGACCCCGTCACACTGGGCCACTTGGACGTGATTAATCGCGCGGCCGGCCTGTTCGATGAGCTCCACGTGCTTGTGGTGCACAACCCCGACAAATCGGCCCTATTGCCGATTAGTCAGCGCGTGTCGCTGTTGGAACAGGCCATTAAAGAAGCCGGAATGCCCACCAACATCGTGGTCGCCAGCTGGAGCGTGGGATTGCTCGTGGACTACTGCATGGATGTCGGTGCCAGCGTGCTGGTGAAAGGCATCCGCTCTCAGGTAGATGTGGCCTATGAGACGCCCATGGCGATTGTCAATCGCAACCTGGCCGCCGTGGAGACGGTCTTCCTCTTGCCGGATCCGGCCAACGCCCACGTCTCCAGCTCGCTGGTGCGTCAGGTGGCCGGTCTCGGCGGCGACGTCTCGCCGTATGTGCCCCGGGCAGTGGCGCAGTACCTGGAGCGGTCGCGGGTATGAACCGCCAGCCGGCTCGCTCTTCTGTGGAACTAGCGTCGGTTGCGCCGGCCGACACTGCGCCGTTCCAGACCGCGCCGTTCAACACCGAGTCGACCGATGACCTCAGCGAGCTTCAGGCCGCTGGGCGCGCGATCATGCGCAACGTCGAGACGGTCATCGACGGCAAACACGAGGCCGTGAAGATTGCCCTGACCGTGCTCCTGGCCGAGGGACACCTGTTGATCGAGGACGTCCCCGGTGTGGGCAAGACCATGCTCGCCAAGGCGCTGGCACGTTCCGTGGACTGCACGGTCGGGCGAATCCAATTCACACCCGACCTGCTGCCCTCCGACGTGACCGGCGTCTCGGTGTTTAACCAGGCCGAGCGTCGCTTTGAATTCAAGCCAGGGCCGGTGTTCGCCAACATCGTCATCGGGGATGAAATCAACCGGGCGAGCCCAAAGACCCAGTCGGCGCTGCTCGAGTCGATGGAGGAACGCCAGGTCACCGTCGACGGCGTCACGTACCCGCTCGCACTGCCGTTCACGGTGATCGCCACCCAGAACCCGATCGAGATGGAGGGCACCTATACCCTCCCGGAAGCACAGCGGGACCGGTTCATGGCCCGCATCTCCATGGGGTATCCCGACTCGGAATCCGAGCTCGCCATGCTCGACTCTCGGGATACCAACAGCCCGCTTGCGCTGATCTCCGCCGTCGTTTCGGGGCAGATTCTGCGCGAGATGATGCTCTCCGCCCGAGCAATATTCGCCTCCGGCGCCGTGAAAGAATATGCCGTCAATCTGGTGCGGGCCACCCGCGATGACCGGGACCTGCGCCTCGGGGCCAGCCCGCGGGCGACCCTGCAGCTCATTCGGGCGGCCAAGGCACAGGCAGCCCTGAACGGACGAGACTACGTGCTACCCGACGACATCGACTCCCTGGCCGTGGCGGTGCTCGGTCACCGGCTGGTTCCAACCAGCCGCGCCCTGGGCCACCACCACCAGGACAGCGGCCCCGTCATCGACGACATCGTGCGCCGAATCCTGGCCGACACTCCCGTTCCGGTCGGAGCGGCGGCATCCGCTGCACCGGCATCCGCTGCACCGGCAAACGCTGCACCAGAACCGGCCGCGCCGGCATCGGGGCGTTCAGGGCCGACGCTGCCGGCGGTGCGCGTGATTCCGGCCAGACCGGTCGGTTCCACCGGACAGCCGTAGCTCATGGCCGCGCGCGGGGCGGGTGGTTCGGAGCGGTCGGCTTGGCTGCAGCGGCGCACCGCAGGATTGACCTCTCGGCTCACCAGGCGCGGCAGTGTCTGTCTGATGGTCGGAGCCCTGCTCTTCGCCAACGCGGTCGTCGTGAACAACCGGGATCTGCTGTTCGTGGCCAGCATGCTCATCGTGGCCCCCCTCATCGCGGTCGGATATGTGTCCTTGCGACCGGCGCGGGTGGAAGCGACCCGCACCTTCCGGCCGCCGATCTTGTCAGCCGGCGGCGAGAGCGTCGTGTCCCTGCACCTGCGCAATCTCTCGGCGTGGCCGTTGAGCGGCGCCAGCTGGGCCGATACCGCATCGTCCGGTATCGATACGCCGCCCGGCGCCATCCTGCCGCTGGTGGGTCGGCGAGGCGCGCCCGGTGACAGCGTACGACTGGAATACGCTGTCTTGCCGCGTCAGCGCGGTGTCTACGCGGTGGGACCTCTCCGAGTGTTCCGCCACGACCCGTTCGGCTTCGCGCGCGGCCTGCGCCTGGTCGGTGAGCCGCATGACCTGATCGTGACACCTCGGGTCATGCTCCTTCCCGATGGGGGACTCGCCCCGACCAGCAATGACGGCTCGATCCGGGAACTGCTGCGCCAGGCCATCCAAATCTCCGACGAACTCATCGCTCGCGAGTACCGGCCCGGAGACGCTCTGCGCCGAGTGAACTGGCCGGCCACAGCGAGGCACGGCGAAATCATGGTGCGGCAGGAGGAACAGCGCAGCAATCCGGAGGCTCGCATTGTGCTCGATACCACCCTGGCCGGTGCAGCCGGCATGGGTCCCGGTCGGGTGCCGCCGCATCTCGTGGCCGCATTCGAACTCCAGGTCGAGCTGGCGGCATCAGTTGGGGTGCACCTGATAGACGCCGGCTACCGGCTCGAAGTCATCGAACTCGGCGCGAGCCAGCTGGTGCCGGGCGACGAACAGACGCTTGGTGGGCTGCACGGCGACGTGCCGGCCAGTTATCGTGCCCCTGGCGGCGATCGGGCCCTGTTAGAGGGCCTCGCGAGCGTCGTTCCGGTACCGTGGCCGAGTCGCAGCGTACGCCTGGCAGCGTCACGCCGAGTGCCGTTGCGTGCGGCCCTACGCGGCGCAGAGCTGTCGCTGCCGACCTTTGCACTGTTGGTCAGTCTCTCTGGAGCGGATGTCGATGACCTCGTTGCGCTGGCCCGTCACTGCGATCCCGCCATTGCGTTCGTGCAACGTACCGTTGTCGCTTCGGCCCGCGAACGGCTGCGGGAAGCCGGGTGGCGCTGCCTGGAAGTCGCGACCGCCGGTGACCTCGAAACCGTGTGGAACGACGTAAATCGAGAGCGAGGCCCCGTTCATGACTAGCCTGGCGACGAAGCCGGCGGCTTTGCGCGGAGTCACCCCGGACCAGCCCAGACGGCGCGCCCCGCGGGGCGGCCGGGATGCCGCTCGCTGGCCACTGGCCCTGACCCAGCTACTACTGGTGCTCGTGTGCTGCGCGGCACTGGGCCCCCTGCTGCGGGGCAGCGCCTGGTGGTGGGTCTGTGCAATGGTCGCCAGCGCCGTGCTCCTGGGTTCCGCCGTATTCCGCCGTCTCGGCCTGCCGCCGGCCATCGTTCCGTTTGCAAACACTGCGGTGTTGCTGGGCGCACTGACGCTGCTGTTTGGTGGCAAATCTGGCCTGTTCTGGCTCATTCCGACACTGGAAACCGTGGACACGTTCAGCGGGTTGATTGCCGCCGGCGGGGAGTCGATCGCCCAGCAGAGCACGCCGGCGGAGGTGACCGTCGGCATTCTCTTTCTGCTCGCCGGCGGAACCGGACTGATCGCTATTCTCATGGACCTGCTCACCGTGACCCTGCGCTGGCCCGCCGTCGGCGCGGTCGTGGCGCTCGTGCCACTGCTGATTCCGGGCTTCATTATCGAGGACGGTGCCGAACTCGGTGCACTCGTAGCGGCCGCCGTCGCCTTTCTGCTGCTGCTGCGGGTGGACGTGTACGTTGGCCGCGTGCAGGAAGCCCGGCATTCACCGGCCGGACCGCACGCGCCCCGCGCCGACCGGCCGGATCGGCCACGCGGGCCCGGACCGATGAGTGGCTCCATAGTGGTGGGATCCCTGACCATCGTGGGTGCTCTGATTCTGAGCGCGGTCGCCCCGGCCTTCACGGTCGGGGGACTGGTCGCCTCCCGGTCCGGTGGTTTACTGTTCGGCAGTGGGGTCAGCCCGATGATCAACCTGGGGCAGGATCTGCGTCGGCCCAAGGCAGGTCCGGCTTTCCACTACACCTCGACCGGCACCGAGCAGCCCTATTTCACTCTGCTGACCCTCGACGAGGTGATCGGATTGAATTGGACAGCGCGCATTGACAAAGCCGACATGCAAAACACCGTCGACCGCATTCAGCGACCATTCGGGCTCGACGCCAACGTGGAGACCGTGGAAGCGTCGACCTCGGTCGTCATCGACGGCGTCAACAGCCACTGGCTGCCAGCACCGGCCCGCGCCACGAGCATCGAAGGGCTGAGCGGTCGATGGTACTGGGACAGCCACACCCGGGCGATTGCCAGCCGTTCCTCGAACACCCTCGGGCAGGAGTACACGGTGTCGGCGTTGGAACTCAAGCCAACGGCCGTGCAGCTGCGCAGTTCGAGCACGAACTTTCCGGCGAGCGTGCAGGGCAACCTACAACTGCCGGTAGGACCGCCGCCCATCATCGAGGAGACGGCCCGGCGGGTCACGGCCGGAACCACGTCGAACTATGACGCGGCGGTGGCCATGCAAAAATACCTGCGCAGCAGCGTCTTCGCCTACGACACCGATGCCCCCGTCGAGGACGGCTACGACGGGGGCGGCGTCGACGTGATCGGGCAGTTTCTGGAAGCCAAGCGCGGCTATTGCGTGCACTTCGCCGCCACCATGGCCGCGATGGCCCGCAGCCTTGGCATTCCCTCGCGAGTCTCCCTCGGCTATCTGCCCGGCGTCAAGTCGCAGGAGGAAGCTGAGGAAGGCCTCGAGCGCTACGACGTTGATTCGCATGACCTGCACGCCTGGCCGGAACTGTACTTCGTCGGCATCGGCTGGGTGAAATTCGAGCCGACGCCCGGCCGCGGTATCGTGCCCAACTACGACCAGGCCGAGGATGCCGGCACCCCGTCGACCGCGCCCGGTGCGCCCGGCTCCACGAACGTTCCAGGCTTGAGCCCCGATCGGCTCGCCGACGATTCCGCCTTGGAACGCGGCGCGTCGGCACAAACCGCCGACGCCGGTAACCGGCTCGACATCGTCGGATTCAGCGCACTGGGTCTGCTCCTGCTTCTGGTTCCGGCTGCGGCGAGACGGATGCTGCGGCGTTGGCGGGTGCGCCGCATCCGTTCCGGAGATGCCGGCGCCGGCCTGGCGTGGATCGAATTGCAGCACACCAGTCTCGATCTTGGGGTGCCGGTGCCCGTCACCGAGACTCCGCGCGCGTTCGCCGTGCGCCTGGAGCGGATCTTCCCCCTCGACCCAGCGTTGGCAGCAGCGCTCGAACGGGTGCTGCGGGCGGTGGAACGGTCCCGGTTCGACCGGTCGCCGGGCCGATCGAAGACCCTCGCCGACGATCTGGTCCTGGTGGTGTGCGGGCTGCACGGCGGGAGTGTCGGCATCCGTTTGCGAGCCACGTTTGCACCGCGATCGCTGTTCACCGTGCTCGGAGCGGTGCTGCGCGGGGAACGTCGAGCCGCCCCGATCGCCCCCTGAACGGAGTACCCACGCAGAAAGCGTACAATTTACGACCGTGACTAAGTTCAAGAAGACGCCGTACACGGTCGACGTGCGTGACCTCATTAACCGCCCGGGCACCATGCACGAACGCCACCTCGACATCGACGTGCCCGACGATCTCGGTGCCGGCCTCGTGGCGGTGAAAGCCGGGTCGACCCTGTCGACCGAGCTACGCCTCGAGGCGATGCACGAGGGAATTCTGGTGAGCGTCGAGGTTTATGCGCGGGCACTCGGAGAGTGCGGCCGATGCTTGAAAGACATCGACCTACCGGTCCGAGTTCATTTTGCCGAGCTTTTCGGTTATCCTCAGGAGGAAGCCTTCGAGTTTGAGATTTTGGACGACCACGTCGATTTGGAATCTTTGATCCGGGACGCGGTAGTGTTATCACTTCCGTTCCAGCCGGTATGTCGGCGTGATTGCCCTGGTCTTGACAGTGAGACCGGGCAGCCGCTTGCCGAACTGCCCGAACTCGTTTCCGACGAGAGCTACGATCCCCGGTGGTCAGCGCTTGCGGGGTTTACGGCTTCCACAGACAAAGACATGGATGCGGACATCCATGTTTCAGACAGAGAAGAGAAGTAGTCATGGCAGTACCGAAGCGCAAGATGTCGCGTTCCAACACCCACTCGCGTCGCGCGCAGTGGAAGGCCACGCCTCCCACCCTCGTCAAGACCATGGAGGGTGGCAAGGTTGGCTACAGCCTGCCGCACCGCGCCAAGGTTGTCACCGACTCCACCGGCACCCCGTTGTTCATGGAATACAAGGGCCGTAAAGTCGCCGACGTTTAAGTCGTCTTCTCTCGTTAGACCGGAACTCGGTCGATGAAAAGCGTTAATACCGAGCGGTCGCCCCTGTTGGCGACCCTCGGCGTGCAGATTGAACCGGTGATTCTGGAGCTTGCTCTGACCCACCGGTCTTTTGCGTACGAAAACGGCGGCATTCCCACCAACGAGCGCCTGGAATTTCTCGGCGACTCAATTCTGGGGCAAGCCGTCACAGTCATGCTCTACCGCACCTATCCGAACCTCGACGAGGGTCACCTCGCCAAGCGTCGGGCCAGTTTGGTATCGACGGCAGCTCTCGCGCAGATTGCCCGTGGCCTCGGCCTGGGTGACTATATTCTGCTCGGTCGGGGCGAGATCCTCACCGGCGGCCGCGACAAGGCATCCATTCTGGCCGACACCGTCGAGGCGCTCATCGGCGCCACGTTTTTGGATGCCGGTGGCGAAGTTGCCACCGCATTCGTGCTGCGTCTGATCGAGCCACTGTTGGCTGAACCTGGCCACTTCGGGGTGTCGATGGATCCGAAAACGAGCCTGCAGGAACTCGCCGCGAGCCTGGGCGTCGGCGTTCCGGTTTATACACTCGAAGGCACCGGCCCCGATCACTCCAAGGTGTTCGTCGCGACGGTCGTCATCGGGTCGGCCGTAACCGCCGAAGGCGTCGGCCCGAGCAAGAAGTTCGCCGAGATGGCCGCGGCCCGCGAGGCCATCGACCGGCTCAACGCGCTGTAACTTTTATGCCCGAACTCCCCGAGGTTGAAGTCGTGCGCGCCGGTTTGCAGCCGGCCGTGACCAACGCTCTGGTAACCGGGGTAGAAATCTTCGACGAGCGTTCCCTGCGCCGCCACGTTCCGGCGGCTGGGTCGTTCGCCGAACAGCTCACGGGGCGGCGAGTTCTCGCCGCAGTGCGTCGCGGCAAATTCCTCTGGCTGCCCCTCGACAGCGATCGCGCCCTGGTCATTCACCTCGGGATGAGCGGCCAGGTGTTGCTGCGCACACCGGGCGCCGCCTTGGATCGCATGTTGCGCATCCGTTTAACGCTGGAACATCCGACCCACGGCGAGCTTTGGGTCAATTTCGTCGACCAACGCATCTTCGGCAGCATGGCCGTCGACGCAATGGGGCCGACCCGTGACGGACTGCCGGGGGGATATTCGGGTCAGCTACATGCGGATGCGGCCTGGCAGGACCGCATTCCCTCGCAGGTAGCGCATATTGCTCGCGACCCGATCGACCCGTCGTTTGCTTCGAGCTCTTTCTTCGCCGCCCTCGCGCGCAAGAACACCGGCATCAAGCGGGCGCTGCTCGACCAGAATCTGATCAGCGGCATCGGTAATATTTACGCGGACGAGGCGCTCTTTGCCGCGCGGATGCACTACGAGCAGCCAGCAGCGTCGCTGTCGCCGGCGAAGGCCAGGACGTTGCTCGCGGCAGTACGCACCATTTTGCACCGCGCCCTCGCCGAGGGCGGCACCAGCTTCGACGCCCAGTACGTCAACGTGAACGGGCAGTCCGGCTACTTTGCGCATAGCCTCGAGGCCTACGGTCGGCAGGGCAGGCCGTGCTCTCGCTGCGGCACCCTGATCGTGCGCGAGCAGTTCATGAACCGCGGCTCGCACTTCTGCCCCCGCTGCCAGCGCCTGCGCCTGCCAATCACGCAGCGCCGCGCGGCTCGCGCTAGCTGAAGCTGCTGCCCCGCCAGCCCGCTCGGTACGCTCGGTACGCGAGCAGCTTTCGGTAACGCGTGCAGCGTCCCGGAGTCCACGGTCGGCCTACTCGGCCCCCGCCTTGGGCACACCACCCCTCTGCCTCGACGCGGTTCCGCAGCGCGGAGACCGCCACAAAGTCGAACCAGCTGGGCGCGGGCGGTGTAGCGGGACTGACGAGTTCGTTGATCGAGAAGGCGCTCGTGCTGCGCCACAGTAGTCCGTGCGCCCGGCCCCGTACAGAACCGCGGACAATTTGGCCTGCCGCCCCGAAATGAGCGCTGAGGCCGCCGAAATAGCGGTAATCTCCCCAGTTCTGCACGCCACCCTTCTCAAAAAGCGGATGTCCCGGCCGCTGTCGGTGGCGCAGGGTACCGTTGGATCAGCCCCGAAACCAGGATTCGCGGCCGGCCGACCGACCGAAAGGGTGCCCGTTGTATCTGAAGAGCCTCACCCTCAAGGGGTTCAAATCGTTCGCGCAGCCGACGACGTTCGCCTTCGAGCCCGGCGTCACCTGTGTGGTCGGCCCGAACGGGTCAGGCAAGTCCAACGTGGTCGACGCGCTCGCCTGGGTGATGGGCGAGCAAGGCGTAAAAACCCTGCGCGGCGGCAAGATGGAAGACGTCATCTTCGCCGGCACCTCGACGCGCGGGCCGCTCGGTCGGGCTGAGGTTATCCTCACCATTGACAACTCCGACGGCGCCCTGCCAATCGAGTACTCCGAGGTCACCATCTCGCGCACCCTCTTTCGCAACGGTGCGAGCGACTACGCCATCAACGGGCGTACCTGCAGGCTGCTCGACGTGCAGGAACTCCTCAGCGATTCCGGCCTCGGCCGCGAGATGCACGTCATCGTGGGGCAGGGACAGCTCGACGCCGTGCTGCGTGCGAGCCCGGAAGAACGCCGCGGTTTCATCGAAGAGGCCGCCGGCATTCTCAAACACCGACGTCGCAAAGAGAAGACGCTGCGCAAGCTCGACGCCATGCAAACCAATCTCACCCGGCTGAGCGACCTCGCCGGAGAGATTCGCCGCCAGCTCAAACCGCTCGGCCGTCAAGCCGAAATCGCCCGTGAAGCGCAGACCATCGCCGCCGTCGTGCGAGACGCCCGCGCCCGCCTGCTCGCTGACGACGTCGTGCTGCTGCGCACCGCGCTCGACGCCCACAATCACACCGAAAGCGAACGGCACACCGAACGGGTTGTGCTGCAGGAACAGTTGTCGCAGAAGCAGGGTCGGGTGCAGCGGCTCGAACTAGCTCAGGTCGGCGACGCCGTCGATCTGGCCCGCCGTACCAGTCACGGCCTGGAATCAGTGCAGGAACGCCTGCGCGGCCTGTTCACCCTCGCCAACCAGCGACTGGCCCTGCTCGGTTCTCAGACTGAGCCGTCCGGTCCCGCCTCCAGCGTCACGCCCGTCATGCTGACGGATGCTGCTGCCGAGGTCGAACAACTGCGCGCCAGCATCGGAACGGCCGAGACTGCCTGGGGCACCGCCCGCAAGCAGAGCGCGGCAGTACGATCGCAGCTGGATGCCGTCGACAAGGACATCGCCGCTCAGGCCGCGCTCGTCACCCGACATGATCTCGAAATTTCCCAGCTGACCGGCCAGTCCGAGACGGCCCGGTCGCGGCTGGCCGCTGTGCGTGGCGAACAACTGCGGCAGCAGAACGCCCTCGACGCGGCAACCGATCGCAGCGAGAAGGCACAAAGCCAGCTCGCCGAGCTTGAAACGGCCGTGACCGCGGCCGCCGAAGAACCAGACTCCAACGACCTATCCGAGGCACTCGAACTGGCGCAGGCCGCAGTGCACCGCGTCGAGGCAGAGCTAGAGCGACTGCGCGATGAGCTGCACCAGCACGAGCGAGAACGCGACGCCCAGGCGGCACGACAGGGTGCATTTTCCCTCGCACTCGACCAGAAAGACGGCTCCTCCGCGCTCCTCAGCGCGACGCTCGCCGGTATCCGGGGCCTGGTGGCCGACCAAGTGCGCGTGCGCCCCGGGTTTGAGGCGGCGATCGCCGCCGCGCTCGGGTCTCTCGCCGACGCGGTGCTGGCCGACAACCGTGAGGTAGCCCTGGACGCCATCGGTCATGCCCACACCCGCGATCTTGGCCGGGTCGACCTCCTCATCGCAGACGGTGACGACACCCTGGCTCCTGGCGTTGACTCCAGCGTTGACTCCAGCGTTGACCTGAGCGCGGGCATCCGTTGGGCGACGTCGGTCGTCGACGGGCCGACCGGAGTGCACGCGCTGCTCGCCCAGACCGTGATCGCCGACGGTCTCGCACTGGCCCGCGCCGCCCAACTGCCCGCCACCATGACGATCATCACGCTCGCCGGTGAGGTGCTGAGCCCGTGGGTCGTGCGCGGCGGCTCCGGCGCCCGGCAGAGCAAACTCGAACTCGTCGCCGAACGCGACACCGCCGCCGAGAAGCTGACCACGGTCACAGCACTGATCGAGCGGGTACGCTTCGACCTCGCTGAAGAGCGCACGCTGCTGCAGGCGCACAGAGAACATTCAGTCAGCGCGCGGGCGGCCGTGCGTGCCCTCGAAACCCAGCTCGCCACTCAGACGGAACGCCGCGGACGCCTCACCGTGCAGGCCGATGCCGCGACCGCCGACCTCGCCCGGGTCAGCGCCGCCCGGCAGCTCGCGACCATCGCCGTCGTCGAGGTCGAAGCCGTCGTCGCTCAGTCGTCCGCCACGCTGCTGAGCGCCCAGTCTCGGCCGCGACCCATCCTCGATGCGACCGTGCGCGACGCGCTCTACCGTGAGCTGGAGATCGCCCGGGATCTTGAGGTGGAGGCCCGCCTCCAGGTCGAAACGGTCCGCGAACGGGTGTGTGCCGGCGAGGCACACGTCGTCGCCCTGCGCGGGCAGCTCGCGGCCGAGCATGCGGCAGCTGAGGCCGCAGCCCAGCGCGCCGTCATTCGCCGGCGCCAAGTGGACGCTGCTTCCCGCGTCGCCGAGGCGCTCCCGGCCGTGCTCGCCGCGGCCGACCGTTCAGTCGCCGAGGCCCGGCTGCGCTTAGCCAGCACCGAGGCCGAACGCACCAGCCAGAACACCGAACTGCAGCAGCTCCGCCGCGACGAGAACACCCTGCGTGAGCGGCTGGCCGCGATCACCGAAAACGTGCACGGTCTCGAACTCGAGATCTACGAGAAGAAGCTGCACCTCTCGACCCTGCTCGAACGGGCCGGCAGCGAACTGGGCCTGACCGAAGACGTGCTCGTGGCCGAGTATGGGCCCGACCAGCTGATCCCGCCCGACGGCATGATCGTCCTTGATGAATTCGCGTCCGACAGCACCGCGCAAGCCAGTGGGGCCAGTGAATGCGCTACCGGTGAGTGCAACAGCGACGACCGCAGCACGAGCGACCGCGACAGCGCGGCCGGCGGGATCCGCTTTAATCGGGCTGAACAGCAGAAACGGTTTGCGGCCGCCGAACGCAAGCTCGGGCAGTTGGGCCGGGTCAACCCGCTCGCGCTCGAAGAATTCACCGCGCTCGAACAGCGGCACCGATTTCTCACCGAACAGCTCACCGACCTCACCGAAACTCGCAGCGACCTGCTCACCATCATCGCCGACATCGACGAGAAGATGCAGGCCATCTTCTCCGACGCCTTCGACGACACTCAGGCGGCCTTCGCCGAGGTGTTCCCGGTGCTGTTTCCCGGCGGCAGCGGCAGTATTTGGCTCACCGACCCTGACGACCCGCTGACGACCGGCATCGAGGTGTCGGTCAAACCAGCCGGCAAGAAGATCGAACGGTTGTCACTACTCTCGGGCGGTGAACGTTCCCTCGCCGCGGTCGCGCTGCTGATCGCCATCTTCAAGGCCCGCCCCAGCCCGTTTTACATCATGGACGAGGTGGAAGCGGCCCTCGACGACGCCAACCTCGGCCGGCTGCTGACCATCTTCGAAGACTTGCGCGAAACCAGCCAGCTCATCGTCATCACCCACCAGAAACGCACCATGGAAATAGCGGATGCCCTCTACGGCGTCAGCATGCGGCAAGACGGGGTCAGCGCCGTCCTCGGCCAGCGCGTGGGGACTCGTACTGACCAACGAGAGGGCGCTACCGCGAGCTAACCCGCGACCGCGCCCGTTATTGGTGGGCGCTACGGCGGTTACCGAAGCGCCAACCGATCGCGGACGAAGTCGCGGATGCAGGCGCCCGCCGATGCCGCTGACGACAGGATCATACGCAGATTGCGAATGAGGCCAGGCAACCGCCTCGGTCAGGCGACCAATTCACGCAGCCGCTGGACGTCGGGTGTGACGCGATCAAGGGCTGTTGCGATGGACTTCTCACGGTTGGCGGCGAGTCCATCAAGCATCCAGCCGCGTAACAGGGTCGACATCGGAGTGCCTTGACCAGAGGTGCTTTTGGGATCCGAGTCGAACCGTTGCACGTTAACATCAGCCAAAACTTCGTTGGCTTCGAGCACCGAGACCTGGTGGCGTGTCCACCCGCGTTCACCGCCGTACTTGCGATCAACGTCGAACCCCATGGCCGTCTGCTAACCTAAGCCTGAAATCATGCACATCATTCGATATGACGCTCTTCGGCCCGTACCCTGGCGCAATGGCGGCGGCACTACCCGCGAGGTGGCATCTTTTCCTGCCGGCGCGGTGGACTTCTACTGGCGCATCAGCATCGCCAATGTGACCGCGGCTGGCGACTTCTCGACTTTTCCAGGAGTCGACCGCATCCTCACGGTGATCGAGGGCGAGCTCATGGTCGTGACCGTCGATGGCACAGAGCACGCCATGGAACAATACCGGCCATTCCGGTTCTCCGGTGACAGCGTGACCAGCTGCGCCTTGCCCGTCGGCGACACCAAAGACTTGAACGTGATGGCGCGACAGGGAGTGGTCAAGGGCTTTCTGTCGATTGTCGAGCTGTCGAAAAAACGCACCCAGCCGGTGTTCAACGACCAGTTCGCCCTCCTTCTGAAGGGAAATGCCGTCGTGACCGCCGGCGGCGAGGAAGCCAAACTGGGTCCCCTCGATACCGTGCGCGGCGACGATCCAGTCCCTGAGGTGCTCGGACGGGGCTTTCTCGCCGTCATCACCTTGGAAGCGGTTCCGACCTAAGCGAATGCTGTGGCGGCGTTCGCCA
The DNA here is from genome assembly GCF_002929805.1 of Cryobacterium sp. Y50. Lineage (GTDB taxonomy): Bacteria > Actinomycetota > Actinomycetes > Actinomycetales > Microbacteriaceae > Cryobacterium. The sequence continues at coordinate 30,501 of NZ_PJJM01000098.1, forward strand.
CCGCTTCGTTGCCGAGCAGGCCCGCGGCATACAGAAGCACGAGCGCGATGAGAAGTGCGGCTGCAATGAGCAGGGCCACCCACAGTGCAGGCCTCAATTCCGAGCCGTATCCATGGGCTAGACCTTAGCAGTCGCGTCGCTACCCCTGCGGCGGCAGTGCGGAGATGACGGGGTGGTCTCTGGCGAGCACGCCGACCTTGGCTGCGCCGCCCGGGGAGCCGAGGTCGTCGAAGAATTCGACATTGGCCTTGTAATAGTCGGCCCATTGTTCGGGCAGGTCGTCTTCGTAGTAGATGGCTTCGACCGGGCAGACCGGTTCGCAGGCGCCGCAGTCGACGCNCAGCGTTCGCCCTCATAAATGCAGTCCACCGGACATTCGTCGATGCAGGCACGATCTTTTACATCGACGCACGGAAGAGCGATCACATACGTCACAGGGCCACCAACGCTTCCGTGCGAGAGATCGCGACCTGTTCAGCCCGAGAGACCACCTTGACGCGCTCCCGCCCGGGAGTGACCAAATCCTGGGTGCCGAGCAGCTGCTCGTGCGCGTCCAGGGTGCGCCAGCCGGTCCAGGTCGTGAATTCCACGCCGCGGCCCGTGAGCAATTCCAGAATCCTCTCTGAGGATTGATGAGTAGTTTCGGCGGCCACCAGCCCCGGCAGATCCGCCAGGAGCCGGGTCGCTGTCTCCAGAGCATCGCCCTTGGTGTGGCCGATCAGGCCGACCGGACCGCGCTTGATCCAGCCGGTGGCATACAGGCCGGCCAGAGGCTCGCCGGCCGCATCGAGCACCCGCCCGCCGTCGTTCGGAATGATGCCGCGCACGGCATCGAACGGTATCTCCAGCAGCGCACTTCCCCGGTAGCCGACCGCGCGATACACGGCCTGCACCGGGTAGTCGACGATCTGCCCAGTGCCGCGCACTCCGTCGTCTCCAGTGTGTTCGGTGCGTTCAAAACGGATGCCTTCCACCCGTCCATCGCCATACACTTCGACCGGTGCGTGCAGAAAATGCAGGTGCAGGCGACGCGAGGCGCCCTGTGGAGCCTGGGTGAGCCATCCGTTTAGCGTGCGGGTCATGATCTTGACCTGGTTGTTGCTCGCGACGAGCTGTTCGCTGTGCGAATCGGGGGTGAAATCCTCGGCGTAGACCACGAGGTCGACGTCGGGAATGTCATTGAGCTCGCGCAGCTCGATCGGGGTGAACTTTACCTGTGATGGCCCGCGCCGGCCGAACACGTGTACGTCGGTGACCGGCGATCCGGCCAGCCCGGCGTGCACCGACGCAGGAATGTCGGTGGTCAGCAGGTCGTCCGCGTGCTTGGCGAGGATGCGGGCCACGTCAAGGGCCACGTTTCCGTTGCCGATCACGGCCACGTCGGTCGCGTCGAGCGGCCACTCCAACGGCACGTCGGGGTGGCCGTCGTACCAGGAGACGAAGTCGGCGGCGCCGAATGAACCGGGCAGGTCTATTCCGGGAATGACGAGCGGTGCGTCCAAAATGGCGCCGGTGGCGAAGATGATCGCGTGATAGTGCTCCCGCAGGTCGGCCAGGGTCAGGTCGGTGCCGTAGCTGACGTTCCCGATGAAGCGAATGGTGCCTGCGTCCAGCATTTCCTGCAGCGACTTGACGATGCCCTTGATGCGCGGGTGGTCGGGGGCGACGCCGTAGCGAATGAGTCCGTACGGCGCGGGCAGCGCGTCGAAGAGGTCGATGGCCACCTCGTGGCCGGCCTCCCGCACGAGCCGGCTGAGAATATTGCCGGCGTAAATACCGGCCGGACCGGCGCCGATGATGGCAACGCGCAGGGCAGAAGAAGCAGGGATCATAGTGTGCCTTTCAACGGCGCAAGCTTTCAGAATGAAACAGAAGAAGAGTGGATGCTCGCGGGTCAGCGCAGGCCGGCGGCCATCAGTCCACGACGGCGCAGCAGTCGACGCTCGATCGGGGCGAAGATCACCAGTTCCACCAGGATTCCGACGAAGAGAATCACCAGGATCGTGGCCAGCACCCCGGACAGGTCGGCGAGTTCGCGGCTCTGGTGCAGCATCGAACCGAGACCGAAGCCGATCGTGCCGCCCATGGTGATGATCTCTGCGGCCATGAGCGATCGCCAGGCGAAGGCCCACCCCTGCTTGAGGCCGGAGAAATAGCCGGGCAGCGCGGCGGGTAACACTACAAGGGTCGCCATCTGCAGGCGCGAAGCGCCGAGTACCGTGCCGACGCGGCGCAGCTGCGGCGGAATCTGGTCAACGCCCGAGACGAGCCCGTTGGCGATCGAGGGGACAGCGCCCATCAGGATGACGAAATACACCGTGGCGTCGGTGAGGCCGAACCACATGATCGCGGCGGGAACCCAGGCGACTGACGGGAGCACCTGCAAGCCGGAGAGCAGCGGGCCGAGGGCTCGCCGCACCGGGCGGCACTCCGCGAGCAGCAGCCCGATCGGGGTACCGATGGCAATGGCGATGAGAAAGCCGAGACCGCCGCGCTCGAGGCTCGTCGCTACCGCAAGTTGCAGGCGGTCGCTCGACCAGGCACTCACGAGGGAATCGAATACGTCTAACGGGCCTGGAGTGAGGTCGGGTCGGGGTTTGACGATGAGAATGTAGACCTGCCAGGCCGCGACCAGCGCGATGAGTAGCAGAATCGGAGGGAGGACACCGTCGAGGGTGCGGCGAAAGGCGCCGCGGGGTGTTTCGGGAACGGCCTGCAGCGAATCCAAACCGGCTTCGAGGCGGCGCAGTTCGTCGTGGCTCGCGTCGTTGGTCGTTGAGCCACGATTGGTGTCAATTCGAGCGTCAAGCGGCATTGCGTCGGATCTCCTCTCGCAGCTGGTCGGTGATCTCGTCGCCCAGGCGGGCGACCTCGAGGGATTCGATCCGGCGCGAGCCGGTGTCGCTGATGGTCCACTCGTTGACGATGCGGCCGGGACGGGATGACATCAGCAGAATGCGCTGCCCCAGCCGGGCGGCCTCGCGCACATTGTGGGTGACGAACACGATCGTGCGGCCGGTCTGGCGCCAAACCCGCTCGAGTTCCTCGTGCAGCAGGTCGCGGGTGATGGCGTCGAGCGCGGCGAAAGGTTCGTCCATCAGCAGCACCTTGCGGTCCTGCGCGAGCGAACGGGCCAGGGCGACGCGCTGCCGCATGCCCCCGGAGAGTTCGTGCGGGCGTTTGTCGGCGGCATCGGCGAGGTTGACCAGGTCGAGAAGTTCGAGGGCATCGCCACGACGGTCCTTGCGCAGCACCCCGCGCAGTTTCAGGGCCAGCTCCACGTTACGACCCGCGGTCAGCCACGGAAACAGCGCAGCGTCCTGGAACATGACGGCGGCCTTGCCACTCGCCACGGTGACGGCACCCTCGGTGGGTTTCTCCAGGCCGGCAATAATGTTCAGTAGCGTGGATTTGCCGCATCCACTCGCCCCGAGCAGGCAGACGAACTGACCGGCTTCGATCGACAGGTTGATGTCGTCGAGCACGAGCGGACCGGTGCCGTAGCGCTTGCCGAGGCCGTCGATCGTGATCGCGACCGGTCCGAGCGAAGTCAAAGTCGGGGTCGGGGCGACAGACACGCGGGTCGGGGAGATCACGGTGACACTTCCGACCCGGCACCGGAGCCGTCGCCGGCGCGGGTGGGCTCGCCCGGCGTGGTGACGATACCGGCGGCCAGGGTTGCGCCATCCTGCGGGTGAATCACGAGGAACGCCCCGGAGCGACGGTTCTGCGCGTAGGGTTCCACCGGCAGATCGCGCGACAAGCGGATGCTGGCCTGCCCGATATCGTTCACGGCCAGGCTGGTGGCGGGTTCAACGCCGAGGGTCGTGAGGTCGAGGCGGCCGGTGACCTCGCTGATCAGTGCCTGCACGATGGTCGTGCCGAACTTCAGGAGCACGCGAGCCCCCGGGGCGAGCGGGCGGGGGTCGAGCCAGAACAGATCGGCTTGAAGGGTGCGGGTGACCGGCGGCAGGGTGCCGGCGGCAGCGATGACGGCGCCGCGTGCAATGTCGAGGTTGTCGGTCAGGCGCAGGGCGATGGACTGCGGCGCGAAGGCCTCGTTGAGGGCAATCCCAGCGAAGTCGATTCCGGTGACGGTGCTGGTGCCGCCGCCGGGCTCGACGCTCACGGTGTCGCCGACCTTGATGCTGCCGCTTGCGACCTGTCCGGCGTAGGCCCGGTAGTCGCGGTAGGAGTCGGCGCGCTCGGGGGTGACGACGACCGCGCCCTGCGGGCGCAGCACGAGCTGAACCGGCAGGCGGAACGCCTCGGTGGCGCGCCCGCTTTCGTCGAGGTCGTCGATCACCGTAAGGGTTTCGAGCAGTTCGAGCAGGCTCGGACCGGCATACCAGGGGGTGCGCTCGGAGCGATCGACGACGTTGTCGCCGACCAGAGCTGACACGGGAATGACGTGAACCTCCGCACGCGAGTCAGAACCGAGGCCGAGTTCGGCGGTGACCAAGCGAACGCTCGTCTCCACTTCACGGTAGGAGGCCTCGTTGTAATCGAGGAGGTCGATCTTGTTGACCGCGACGATCACGTGCGGCACGCGCAACAGGGCCACGACGCTGAGGTGCCGACGCGTCTGCTCGAGCACACCCTTGCGGGCGTCGATGAGCATGATGACGGCATCCGCTGTGGTGGCGCCGGTGACCATGTTGCGGGTGTACTGCACGTGGCCGGGGCAGTCTGCGAGAATGAACGAGCGGGCGGGTGTCGCGAAGTAGCGGTAGGCCACATCAATGGTGATGCCCTGTTCGCGTTCGGCGCGCAGTCCGTCGGTCAGCAGGGCGAAGTCGATCCCGCCGCTCTCACCGCCGAAGCCGCGCTCGGTGGAGGTGCGGGTGACCGCTTCGAGCTGGTCGGCGAGGATGGCCTTCGAGTCGTGCAGCAGCCGGCCAACGAGGGTGGACTTGCCGTCGTCGACCGAACCGGCCGTCGCGAAGCGGAACAGGGTTCCCTCGGGGGCAGCGACGGCTGCTTCGGTGCCGAGATCCTGGGGCTCAATGATGAGGGTCATGTGATTACTCCGTTCCGAGTCCGGCGGCCGAAACAGGCGCGCCTCCCGCTGCGGCGAGAACGCCGTTGAGCTGGGTCAGGTCAAATAGGCCAGTGAGGTCGCCGTCTTTGGCGATGCCGGCGGCGACCGCTTTCTGCAGCGAGACCTCAAAAGTGCCGGCCAGGGGGTCATTGGTGAAGTGCAGGCCGCCCAAAGCGCGGTCGATGACCGCGTCGGCGAGGGGCTTGCCGGTGTCGGCGGTCAGCTTGTCGTTGATCACGGCGGCCGCCTCGTTCTGGTGCCCGTTCAGCCAGGCAACGGATGCCGTGTGTCCCTGCAGCAGCGCCCGCACCGTTTCCGGGTGGTCACGGTTGAAATCGGCGCCGACGAGCAGCACGGTCGTGGGAAATTCGCCATTCGGCCACAGGTCTGATTCTTCGACGAGCACGTGCGCATCCGCTTCGAGCACCAGACGAGATACCCACGGTTCGGGCAGCCACGCGCCGTCGATCTGCCCGCTTTGCAGCAGGGTGAGCGCGCGGGCGTTGTCGGTCGGGGTGACCGTCACGTCGCCGCCACCGGTCGTTCTGGTCTCGTAACCCTCATCCTCGAGCCAGGACCGCAGGGCGACATCCTGGGTGTTACCCAGCTGCGGCGAGGCGAGAGTCGTGCCGCCGAGATCGGCGGGGGAGTCGATGCCGTCGCGCACGACCAGGGCGGCACCGCCGATGGTGGCACCGGCCACAATCACCGCGCTCTGCCCGGCGCTCTGCACAAAGGTGTTCATGGCCGGGCTCGGACCGACATAAGCGGCATCGATCGCACCGGCGCTGAGCGCTTCGATCGCGGCCGGACCGGCCCCAAAAGCCTGGGCAGTCAGGGTCGTCTCGCCGAGGGCGTCGGCGAAGAAACCCTGCTCGATGCCGACCAGAGCCGGGGCATGGGTGAGGTTGTCGAAGTAGCCGAGGCGCAGTTCCAGGGCTGGCCCGGTGGCGGAGGCCGCGCTGGAGCATCCGCTCAGCAGCAGTGTCGCGGCCAAGGCGACGCCGACCGCAGCGAGGGGCGCGCGCATCAGAAGTAGCCTTCTTTCTTGCGATCTTCCATAGCGGCCTCAGAGATGCGGTCGTCGGCGCGGGTGGCGCCGCGCTCGGTGATAGTGGAAACGCCGACTTCGCGCACAACGTCGGCAACGGATGCCGCGGTCGAGTCGACCGCGCCGGTGCAGCTCATATCGCCCACCGTGCGGTAGCGCACTGTGCGTGTTTCGACGGTTTCGTCGGCGCGGGGCAGGCTGACCGAGCTGACCGTGCGCCACATGTTGTCGCGGCGGTACACCTCACGCTGGTGGGCGTAGTACAGCGTGGGCAGCTCGATGTTTTCGCGTTCGATGTAACGCCAGACGTTGAGTTCGGTCCAGTTGCTGATCGGGAAGGCGCGCACGTGCTGGCCGACGGTGTGGCGGCCGTTGTAGAGGTTCCACAGTTCGGGGCGCTGGTTGCGCGGGTCCCACTGGCCGAATTCATCGCGCAGCGAGAGAATGCGCTCCTTGGCGCGGGCCTTGTCCTCGTCGCGGCGGGCGCCGCCGAAGACAGCATCGTGCCGGCCTGCCGCGATCGCGTCGAGCAGCGGCAGGGTCTGCAGTGGGTTGCGGGTACCGTCAGCGCGTTCAGCGAGACGGCCGTCGGCCACGTAATCTTCGACCTTGGCGACGGTGAGGCGCACACCGTGCGCGGCGACGGTTCTGTCGCGAAACTCGAGTACCTCCGGAAAGTTGTGGCCGGTGTCGACGTGCAGCAGCGAGAACGGAATCTTGCCCGGCCAGAACGCCTTCGCGGCGAGGTGCAGCACGACGACGGAGTCCTTGCCGCCACTGAACATCAGCACGGGGCGTTCGAACTCGGCGACGACCTCACGAATGATGTGGATTGCTTCGCTCTCGAGCACGTCGAGTTCGGAGAGGCGGTGTGCAGGCGTGGCAGTCATAGGTGGAGCCCGCATTCTGTCTTCTCGAGGGTGGCCCAGCGGCCGGAACGGGGATCAGCGCCCGCCGCAACGGGCTGGGTGCAGGGGGCACAGCCGATGGAGGGGTAGCCCTGGGAAAGCAACACGTTCACCGGAACATGGTGTTCGACGGCATAGTCCATCAGTTCGTTGTAGCTCCAGGCGGCGACCGGGTTCACCTTGACCAGGCCGTTGCGTTCGTCCCAGGTCACCAGCGGCGTGTTGGCGCGGGTGGGTGCTTCGTCGCGGCGCACGCCGGTGAACCACAGTTCATAACCGCCAAGGGAACGCTGCAACGGCTCGACCTTGCGCATCGCGCAGCAGGCGGTGGCATCGCGATTGAACAGCTCGGCGCCGTGCAGGGTGTCTTGTTCCGGCACAGTGCTGAGTGGCAGCACGTCCACGACCGTCACCGGCAGGGCGGCGGCTACCGCGTCGCGGGTCTCATAGGTTTCAGCGAAGTGGTAGCCGGTATCGAGAAAGAGCACGTCGACGCCGGGTAGCTGCTGCGAAACGATCTCGGGCAGCACCGCGTCGGCCATGGAGCAGGCGACAGCGACACTGGCGGCACCGAAGTTGCGGGCGACCCACGCGACGACCTCCGCGGCGGTGGCCTCACGGCCGTTGGCCGCTGCCGCCAGTTCGGCTGAGCCTTGCTCGGCGAGGGCGCGCAGCTCGGCAGCAGGCCGGCGCGGCGGCAGATCAGGTGCAGCGGATGCCCCGGCACCGCTTTCAAGAGTGCGCGCGTTCAGATTGATGGCGCTCATTTGAGGTCCTCCTCGTCGGCGCGGTGCGCCCACTGGGCAAAGGTTTCATCGTTAGTGCGGGCCGCCAGAAAGCGTCGCACGAGGCTCTCGACATAGTTGGCGAGGTTGTCGGCGGTGACCTTGAGGCCGCGCACAGTGCGGCCGAGGCCCGCTTCGTCGCGATCGGGCGAGGTGAGGCCGCCGCCGAGGTGTACCTGGAAGCCGGGGGTGGAGCCACCGTTGCCGTCGGGCAGCAGCTGGCCCTTGAGCCCGATGTCCGCGGTCTGGATACGGGCGCAGGAGTTGGGGCATCCGTTCACGTGCAGGGTGATCGGGTGCGGGGCATCAATGTCGGCGAGGCGTTTTTCGAGCTCGAGGATGGCATCCGTTGCCGTCTGCTTCGTTTCGACGATGGCGAGCTTGCAGAATTCAATGCCGGTGCACGCCACGGTGGAACGGCGGAACAAGCTCGGCCGGGCCGCTAGCCCGAGCTCGTCGAGGGCCGCGATGAGTGGTTCCACGTGCTCCTCGGCCACGTCGAGCACCACGATCTTCTGGTGCGGGGTCGTTCGCAGTCGCCTCGAGCCGTGGGCTTCGAGCAGGTCGGCGAGGCGGATGAGAGTCTGGCCGGAGATACGGCCGACGAACGGGGCCACGCCGATGTAGAAGCGACCGTCCTTCTGTCTGTGCACGCCGATGTGGTCGCCCTGCGTCTTCGGGCGTGGTGCAGCGGGGCCGTCGGGCAGGGTGTAGCCGAGGTATTCGTCTTCGAGAATGCGACGGAACTTCTCGGTGCCCCATTCGGCGAGCAGAAATTTAAGGCGTGCCTTGCCGCGCAGGCGGCGGTAGCCGTAGTCCCGAAAGATGGAGGCGACGCCGCGCCAGACCTCGGACACCCGGTCTGCTGCGACGAAGGCTCCGAGGCGTTCGGCTAGGCGGGGGGTGGTGCTCAGGGCGCCACCGACCCACAGGTCGTAACCGATGCCCAACTCGGGATGCTCGACGGCGACGAGGCCGATGTCATTGATCTCGTGCACGACGTCCTGGCTGGGGTGGCCGGTGATGGCGGTCTTGAATTTGCGCGGCAGGTTGGCGAATTCGTCGGTGCCGAGATACTTGCGTGCGATCTCCTGGATAGCCTCGGTCGGGTCGATCAATTCGTCGGCGGCAATGCCGGCTACGGGGGAGCCGAGGAACACGCGCGGCACGTCGCCGCAGGCCTGGGTGGTTTCAAGGCCGACCGCTTCGAGGCGGCGCCAGATTTCGGGCATGTCCTCGATCTGGATCCAGTGCAGCTGTACGTTCTGCCGATCGGTGATGTCGGCGGTGTCACGACCGAAGTCACGGGAGACCTCACCGATCACGCGGGCTTGTTCGGTAGTGAGCTGGCCGCCGTCGATGCGCACGCGCAGCATGAAGTAGCGGTCTTCAAGCTCTTCCGGCTCGAGGGTTGCGGTCTTGCCGCCGTCGATGCCGGGCTTGCGCTGGGTATACAGGCCCCACCAGCGAAAACGTCCGTGCAGGTCGGTGCCGTCAATGGAGTCGAAGCCCTGCTTGGAATAGATCTGCTCGATGCGGCCACGCACTGCGAGGCCGTTGTCGACCTGCTTCCACACCTCGTTGCCGTTGAGCGGTTCGGTTCCGTCAATCTTCCACTGACCGTTGGGACGGGTAGAAGGACGCGGTGGGCGGACCGCTGGCAGCTTGATCGTTGCCGGCGCGGTCTCGGCCCCGGTTGTAACGGTCTGCACCGTCTCGGTTTCGTTCGGCACATCGGCTCCCTCGGTTTGCGGCGCCGCCCCGAAATCAGCAGGGACAACGACGTTTACGCTACTGCGCTGCGCGCGCAATATTGCGGGGAGGGGTCACGCACGGTCACACACTGTCACGCGGCGTCACACAGGTTGCGGGTGCTCGGCGCAAGCACCGGCCGGCGCAGGCCTGCGCAAGGTGCCGCCGGCATCCGCTTGCCTGGCACAGCACACGCTCGCTTCTCATCGCGCGCAAGGCCGTGCCACCCCCTTAGGCTAGGGACATGGCTGAACGCACTCCCTGGTCCCTCTCCGGCGCACTGCGCGGAATGTTCACGAAGAAGACCATCGACGCGCAGACCTGGGACGACCTCGAGGACGCCCTGCTGCAGGCCGATTTCGGCCCGAACGTCACCGAGTCGGTCATCGCAGACCTGCGCGCCAAGGTCGCCAAATACAACACGACCGACCCGGCCGATTTACAGCGGATGCTGCGCGAAGGTATCGAAGAGCGCCTCGCCGTTCTCGACTCCACCCTGACTCTCTCCGAACGGCCGGCAGTTGTGCTCGTTGTCGGCGTCAATGGCGTCGGCAAGACCACGACGATCGGTAAGTTCGCGAAGTTTTTGCACACCTACGGCCGGAGCGTCGTGATCGGTGCGGCCGACACTTTTCGGGCCGGGGCCGTCGAACAGTTGGCAACCTGGGCCGAACGAGCCGGGGCGCAGATCGTGAAGCCGCAGATGACCGGCCAGGATCCGGCATCCGTCGCCTTTCAGACCGTCGAGAAGGCGAAGAACGAGGGCATCGAGATTGTGCTCATCGACACCGCCGGGCGGCTGCAGACCAAGGGCGGGCTGATGGACGAACTCACCAAGATTCGCCGGGTCGTCGAAAAGCAGGGACCGATCGCCGAGGTGCTGCTCGTACTCGATGCGACGACCGGCCAGAACGGGCTTGCCCAGGCTGAAGCCTTCATCGAGCATGCCGGTGTGACCGGCCTCGTGCTGACCAAACTCGACGGCTCAGCACGCGGCGGTTTCGTGCTCGCCGTGCAGGAAAAAACCGGCATTCCGATCAAGCTGGTCGGCCAGGGCGAGGGTATCAATGACCTCACCGGTTTCACCCCGCACGTGTTCGCGCAAAAACTCGTCGGCTGATGACAAATTTTAGAGGAGCACTATGAGCATCGAACACGATTTCTTCGGAATTCTCGGCGACGAAGACGAAGGAGAGGTCTACTGGTCGGAATCCGTCGAACTCGGCGACCAGAGCGTCGAGATCGACCTGAGCTCGCCCGACGAAGATTCGGTGACCGCCGAGGCCCTTGATATCGCTGCGGCCATGATCGGGTCGATGGAAGACCTGGATTCTCAGGTGCGTGAGTCCCTCGTCGCCGACCTGTCGGCCGAGGTCTCGGTGACCATCCAATACATCGCGGAGCAGCTCGAGGAGATGGACCAGGAGGCGATCGAGAATGCCATCATCTGGGATTCCGGCGACCAGCAGATCGACTTTCTGCGTTCGTTGCGCTTGCAGCGCATCGGTTTTCACCCGCATCACAACGGCAGCGAAGCGCACTTCGCGGTGCTCGAATACGCCATCAGCCCCGACGACACCGACGGCCTGCTCGTCGTCACGATCGACGTGCACGGCGACACCGTTCTGGTAGCCCTGGACAGGTAATTCGACCGGGCATGGGCCCGGTTTCCTCGGTTGGGCCCGGAGTGCGCAGGCTACCCGAGGTGCGCCGCTGCGCTCGAGCCAAGCAGGTCTTCCTTACGCAGGCGCACCAGGAAGAAGGCGATGGGCGCCGCCGCGAACATAATGATCGCCGCCCACAGGAAGGCGGACTGGTATCCGCTCACGAGAGCACCGAACTGCACGGCCTGCGAGGGCACCTTGCCGATCAGGTATGAGCTCACCGCAGCGGTGTAGAGCGCGGTGAACAGGGCAGTTCCAAGCGATCCGCCGATCTGCTGCATCGCCGTCACCGCCGCGCTCGCCGCCCCGGCATCGTGTTCTGCGATTCCCGAGAGCGCCACGTTTTGCAGGGGCACGAAGATCATCGAGAGCCCAATGCCGAGCAGAATCAGTCCGGGCAATACCTCGAGTACATAATTACCGCCCACCGTGATCTGAGTCATCCAGAGCAGCCCGACCGCGCCGACAATCGGTCCGACGATCATCGGAAGGCGCACGCCGGTGCTGGCCAGAAACTTCGACAGCATGCCAGCCCCGATCATGATCGTCACGGTCATTGGCAGCGAAGCCAGACCGGACTGAATCGGGGTGTATCCGAGCACAATCTGAAAGTACAGGGTGAGAAACAGCAGCCCGCCGAGCAATGCGGCCCCCGAAAGCAACGCCGTGAGAAAGGCTCCACCGCGCACCTTGTTGGCCATAATGCGCAGCGGCAGCAGCGGATGATTGGACCGGTTTTCCACAACTACGAACAGTGCCAGCAGCACCAGTCCGAACGGGAGGCAGACCAGCACGGGCCAGCTTCCCCAGCCATTCTCGGCTTGCGCAAAGCCGAAGACCAGGGATCCCAGACCGAGCGCCACGAGAATAGCCCCTGGCACGTCATATCGGGTGTTGCCGTGTGCTTTGCTCTCACGAACGACCGGGATCGCGGCCGCAATCGCGACGATGGCGATCGGCACGTTCACGTAGAGGCACCAGCGCCAGCTCGCATACTCGGTGAGCACGCCGCCGAGAATGAGTCCGACGGCCGCGCCGCCTCCGGCGATCGCGCCATAGACGGCGAAGGCCTTGATCCGGTCTTTGCCGCCGGGAAAGTTCACCGTGAGCAAGGCGAGGGATGCCGGGGCGAGGAGTGCTGCGAACAGTCCCTGCAAGCCGCGGGCGGCGAGCAACTCCCAGGTGCTCTGGGCGGCGCCGCCGAGGGCTGAGGCGATGGCGAACCCGGCCATCCCCACGATGAAGGAACGCTTGCGGCCCCAGAAATCGGCGATGCGTCCGCCGAGCAGCAGCAGTGCTCCGAACACGAGCGAGTAGAGGGTGACGACCCAGGTGCGGTCGCCATCGCTCATGCCGAGCGCGAGCTGTGCCTGGGGGAGTGCGATGTTCACGATGGTGCCGTCGAGCACGACGGTGAGCTGCGCAAGCGCGACGATGGCGAGCAGCCACCAGCGGCGCGGGTTGGGCGTGCCCGTCAGCGAAGCGGATGCCGCTGTCGCCGACGTGGGCGACGCGGTACTGGGTTCGGTCGTGTGTGCTGATTCGGGCGGAACGGTACCGGGCGTGACTGTGCTGCGGGGTGGGGTCGACAGGCCTGCAATCTTATCGGCAAAACCGAACGAACTAGTTCGTTTTATATGAATTTTTGGCTATAGTCGGGGTATGGCACGCGACGGAGCAGACCCCCAGACCCGCATTCTCGAGGCGGCACGCACGGAATTTGCCGCTTTCGGCCTGGCCGGGGCGCGCATCGACCGGATCGCCCGGAGTGCTTCGGCGAGCAAAGAGCGGCTCTACGCCTACTACTCCGACAAGCAGCAGCTCTTTCTCGACGTGCTGGAACTTAACCTGCGCGAGTTCGCGAGCGACGCCGTGCTCACCGACAACGACGTGCCCGCCTTTGCCGGAGCCCTGTTCGATCACGGTATTCGGCACCACGACCACCTGCGCATGATCGACTGGGCCCGCCTCGAAACCGATGGCTCCTGGCTGCCGGCCCTCGAAGTCATGCTCGGCTATCGGGACGAACAGGTGCGGCGCATCCGCTTGGCGCAGACTGCCGGTCGGGTCGATGCTTGCTGGCAACCGGCTCAGCTCATGACACTCATTTTTGGCATTGCCTCGGCCTGGGTACACGAGCCCGGGGCAGTGCTCACGCACGGCGGCGTTCCGGACGTGGCGGCAATCGCTGCTCGTCGAGCGAACGTCGTTTGTGCGGTCGAGCGGCTGATCGCACCGAGCGTGGCGGCGCAGAACTAACGCTTGCCCGAATTCGACACAACCGCGCCTCAGCATCCGTTTCGAAGTAGCAGCGGCCACCGGTTAAACTAAACGCATCATGGCAACTTTTGGAAACCTCTCAGATCGTCTTGCCGAGACGTTCAAAAAACTCCGCACCAAAGGCAAGCTCAGCGCAGCGGATGTCGATGGCACCGTTCGTGAGATTCGTCGTGCCTTGCTCGACGCCGACGTCGCTCTTGAGGTCGTCAAGGATTTCACCGGCAAGGTGCGTCAGCGCGCCCTCGGCGACGAGGTCAGTAAGGCGCTGAACCCGGCGCAGCAGGTCGTGCAGATCGTCAATGACGAGCTCATCACGATTCTCGGCGGCGAGCAGCGCAGGCTGGAATTCGCCAAGAAGCCGCCGACCATCATCATGCTCGCGGGCCTGCAGGGTGCCGGTAAGACCACCCTCGCCGGCAAGCTCGCCAAGTGGCTCGCCAAAGACGGCCACACCCCGCTGCTTGTTGCCGCCGACCTACAGCGCCCCAACGCCGTCACCCAGCTCGAGGTGGTTGCCAAACAGGCCGGTGTCGCCGTCTATGCGCCCGAACCCGGCAACGGAGTTGGCGACCCGGTCAAGGTCGCCCGCGACGGCGTGAAGTATGCCCTGCAGAAGGTGCACGACGTCGTCATCGTCGACACCGCCGGACGCCTCGGCGTCGATGCGGAGCTCATGAAGCAGGCCGCCAACATTCGTAAGGCGATCGACCCCGACGAGGTGCTCTTCGTTATCGACGCCATGATCGGCCAGGACGCCGTCGCCACGGCCAAGGCCTTTCAGGACGGCGTCGACTTCACCGGCGTCGTGCTGACCAAGCTCGACGGCGATGCCCGCGGTGGCGCCGCCCTCTCGGTCGCTTCGCTGACGGGACGCCCGATCATGTTCGCCTCCACTGGTGAGGGGCTCGACGACTTCGAGCCCTTCCACCCCGACCGCATGGCCGGCCGCATCCTTGACCTCGGTGACATCCTCACCCTGATCGAGCAGGCGCAGGGTGCGTTCGACGAAGACGAGGCCCGCAAGGTCGCCGAGAAGTTCGCGACCGACTCCTTCACGCTCGACGACTTCCTCGGCCAGATGCAGCAGCTGCGCAACATGGGTTCGATCAAGAAGATGATGAGTATGCTGCCCGGCGCCGGCGCCATGAAGGCACAGCTGGAGAACTTCGACGAGCGCGAGATCGTGCGCACCGAGGCCATCATCCAGTCGATGACCAAACTTGAGCGCACCACCCCGAAACTGCTCAACGGATCGCGCCGCATGCGCATCGCCAAGGGTTCGGGCATGACCGTCACCGAGGTGAACCAGCTCGTGCAGCGCTTCGAACAGGCCGCCAAGATGATGAAGACCGTCGCCAAGGGCGGCGTGCCAAACATCCCAGGCATGGGTCCGATTCCCGGTGCCGGCTACGGCGGCAAGCCCAAGCAGGTGGCCAAGAAGAAGGGCTCCAAGTCGGGTAATCCAGCCAAGCGTGCCGCCGAGAACGCCGCGATTGCCTCGGGCGTCAAGCCCGCCGGTGAGTCTGTGAAAGCGGATGCCGCCGGCTCCGGTTTCGGCCTCGGCTCCGGCGCCCAGCCTGGCAAAGGCAAGGCCGGCGGCCCCACCGAAGAAGAAATGGCCGCGCTGCAGAAAATGCTCGGGCGGTAGCATCCGCTCGGTGAACAGTGTGCGGTAGGCCGGGGAAGCCCCGGGCCCGGTCGCACAAAGAGGGAGCAGAGCGGCGCGACGTCGAAACCGGCCGGCTGGGAACCCCCGCTGAATTTTGGCGTTGGGGTCCCAACCGGGTGTAGTCCTAGGCTGGTCGCATGACTTCGACGACGGACCACAACGTGCGCATCGGCGTTCAGATCGCTCCGCAGCACGCCGAGTACTCCAAAATTCGTGGTACCCTCACCGAGGTCGAGGCCCGAGGCTTCGACATCGCCTTCAACTGGGACCACTTCTTTCCGCTGAGCGGTGAGCTCGACGGCCTGCACTTCGAGTCGTGGACCATCCTCGCCGCCTGGGCCGAGCAGACGACGACGATCGAATTCGGTGCCCTGGTCAACTGCAACAGCTACCGCAACGCCGACCTGCAGGCCGACATGGCGCGCACGATCGACCACATCAGCGGTGGACGCTTCATCTTCGGCACCGGCGCCGGCTGGTTCGAGCGGGACTACCAGGAGTACGGCTACGAGTTCGGCACTCCCGGTACCCGCCTGAATGCGCTCGATGCCAGCCTCAACCGCATTGAAGCTCGCTGGGCCAGGCTCAACCCGCCGCCCACCCGCGACATTCCCGTGCTCATCGGTGGCAGCGGCGAAAAGAAGACCCTGCGCATCGTCGCCCAGCACGCCAACATCTGGCACTCGTTTTCCAACCCCGAGGTGCTCGAGCACAAGCTCGGCGTGCTCAGCGCCTGGTGTGACGAGGTCGGCCGCGATATGACCGAGATCGAGATCTCCACCGAACTGCGCGGACGCACGGTGGATGACGCGGACGCGCTCTACGACCTAGGCACCCGCCTCTTCACCGTCGGAATCTCCGGCCCCGACTACGACCTCGGCAAGGCCGCCGACTGGCTCACCTGGCGTGACAGCAAGAACGCCTGACCTGCATTTGAGCAGATACCCTGCCTGCGGCTCGTCTGGCCGGTTCCATGAGATCGCGCTATTTCTCGTCCCCGACCGCCGTCGCCGCTTCGGACAAGCAGATCGTGATGGTCTGCACCCGGGCAGCGAGCAACGTGCTGATCGATTCTTCCAGCCGGAGGTCGGTCGCGGTGACTGCGCGGTTTCGGCACGCGTCCGAGCAGGACTTCACCAACTCCAGTCGCGCGCTCACTTCGCGCGCGACTGGAGTTGTCGACCGCACGATGAGCAGGTCTTCTCCGCACTCGGACCGCCGGGGCCAGGAACGGCTCGTTAACGCTGTGCCATGCTAATTTCCGAGCCCCTCGGCCAGCTCGTGGCTGAGCGCCGCAACCACCGTCGGCAGGCTGCCACCCTGAGCGGCGGCGACCGCGAGCTGGCGCTGATAGCTGCCGCCCTCGTCGATGATGCGGTGCAGTCCGAGTAGCTCGGGCAGGCAGCCGAGCCGCTCGGCGACGGGGGAAAGGGTCTCAATCAGGCGACGCACATCATCCGTTACCAGACACTCGGTGCCGAGAGCATCGAGGATGATCTCAGCGTCGAGCCCGTAGCGGGCGGCCCGCCATTTGTTTTCGCGCACGAACCACGACTGCATGCGCGGAACGACTTCGCCCGCGTCGAGGCGGGTGGACATCCACTCGACCAGGCACTGGATGAACGCGGCGATCGCGGCGAGCTCTACGGTGGTCGAGACGCCGTCGCAGACTCGAATCTCGATCGTGCCCCAGCGCGGCGAGGGGCGAATATCCCAGCGCACCTCGGTGACGTCCTCGATGATTCCCGTCACCGCCATGTCGTCGACGTAGCGCTCCCACGCCTCCCAGTCAGTTAGGTCCCAGGGTAGTCCGGCGGTCGGCAGCTGCTGGAACATGAGTGAGCGGTTGCTCGCATACCCGGTGTCGACGCCGGCCCAGAACGGGCTCGACGCGCTCAGCGCCTGCAGGTGCGGCACGTAGGTGAGTAGACCGTTCATGATCGGAATGACCTTGGCCTTGTCCTCGATGCCGACGTGCACGTGGATTCCCCAGATCATCATGTTGCGGCCCCACCACTGGGTGCGGTCGATGAGCTTGTGATATCGGGCTTTGTCGGTGATGGTCTGGTCGAACCATTGCGCAAACGGATGCGATCCGCTGCAGATCACGTCCACCTCGCGTCCCGAAAGTACCCGGCGCACCTCACCGAGCTGGCCGGCGACATCTGCCACCGCATTTCTGACGGTGTTGTGCACGCCCGAAACGAGCTCGACCGTGTTGAGCAGCAGCTCCCCGGTGATCGTCGGGTGGGCCGAGCCGTCGGTGCTGCGCAGGGCGTCGAGCACCTCGTCGGCGATATTGACCAGATCCCCGGTCTCGCGGTCGACGAGGGCGACCTCCCACTCGATGCCCACGGTGGAGCGGGCGGATCGGGCGAATTCCAGTGGCACGGGGGCTCCTTGGGTGGGCCGGTAAAAGTCGTCAAGGTTCGATTATCACAATGTAAGCAATCTCTGACAGAATGATTAGTCGCGATCCGTTGTGCCCGACCCTCTATCTCGGTGCAACGTGATCCTATAGAGCTTATGCCGAGTGTGCCCCCACGCTCACGGCCCAAGGTTCGCCAAACAACGAATTAACACTGGAGAATTGTGGCTGTCAAAATCCGTCTGAAGCGCATGGGCAAGATCCGTGCACCGTATTACCGCATTGTCGTTGCCGACGCGCGCACCAAGCGCGACGGTCGTGTCATCGAAGAAATCGGCATCTACCACCCCACGGAGGAGCCCTCGGTTATCGAGGTCAAGTCCGAGCGTGCGCAGTACTGGCTGAGCGTCGGCGCTCAGCCGACCGAGCAGGTTGCTGCACTCCTCAAGCTCACGGGCGACTGGGGCATCTTCAAGGGCGACAAGAACGCGAAGAGCACCGTCAAGGTGAAGGAACCGAAGGTCGCTTTCGTCGCTGACGAGAAGAAGAAGCCGGTTCTCAAGCCCAAGGCTGAGAAGCCGGTCACCAAGGCCCCCGAGGTTGCTGCCGAAGCAACCGAAGAGGCGTAACTGTTGCTTGCTCCCGCGCTCGAACACCTCGTCAAGGGGATCGTTGATCACCCAGACGACGTGCACGTTGCAGAAAAGAACTCTGCCAGAGGCGAGGTGCTCGAGGTTCGGGTGAACCCCGAGGATCTCGGCCGGGTCATTGGTCGTGCCGGTCGCACCGCCAAGGCTCTGCGCACCCTCGTTGCGGCTCTGGCCGACGGTCGACGCGTACGCGTCGACGTCGTCGACACCGATTTCTAGTGCAGTGAACGACGCGACGGTGTCCGACAGCGAGAAGGACCGCACCCAGCAATTGCGGGTGGGGCGCCTGACCAAGGCTCATGGCCTCAAGGGAGCAATCAAGCTTGAACTGTTCACGGATGACCCGGGACGACGTTTCGTCCCGGGCGCCGTGTTCACCCTGCAGGTTCCGACCGGTTCGGCCTGGCACGGCAAGACGATTGAACTCGTCGAGCTGCGCTGGTACAACCAGCACGCGGTCGGTTTTTTCAAGGATGTTGTCGACCGCAGCGCGGCAGAAACGCTCGCCAAGGCGATCCTTTGGATCGACGCGGACATCGCCGAGCAGTCGGAAGAAGAAGACGCCTGGTACGACCACCAGCTGGTCGGGCTCGCCGTCATGCGTGACGGTGTGCGCATCGGTACCATCGGTCGCCTCGAGCACATGCCCGCGCAAGATCTGCTGATCGTGAAGACGCCCACCGGCGACGTCATGATCCCGTTCGTCAAGGCCATCGTGCCGAGCGTCGACGTCAAGAACGGTGTGGTCACGATCACGCCGCCGCCCGGGCTGCTCGAAGAACTGCCCGAAGACGCGGCCGATCTGGACCCTGAAACGGATGCCGCGGCATCCGCTACAGAAACCGGTGCCGTTGAAACCGGCGCTGTTGAAACCGGTGCTGTTGAAACCGGCGCTGTCGAACCCGACCGCACCTAAGACTGATATCCGTGCCACTGCCGGTACGCACTCGTTTGCTCGATTCGTCGGCCGAATGGGAGCGCACCGGCACTTGTCTGCCGGGCGGCTACACGTTGAGCCGGTAACCGCGCTTGACCACGGTCGCGACCAGCCCGGGCACGCCGAGGGTCTGCCGCAGGCGGCTGAGCGACACCTCCATCGCGTGATCGTCGAAGTAGCCGGCCAACGCGAGGTCTTCGCGGGAGACGACCGCTCCGCGCGCCCGCACCAGAGCGCGCAGAATCGCGAGTGCCGCTGGGGGAAGCTGCACGCGTTCTTCGCCGATCTGCACGATCGAACCACGCAACTGCACGAGCCCGTTCTGGGTCTCGATGCGCTCGATCATGTTTTGTTCGAGGTGTTCGCAAACCAACCGGATCAGTGCGCCCAT
Organism: Cryobacterium sp. Y50; assembly: GCF_002929805.1. Lineage (GTDB taxonomy): Bacteria > Actinomycetota > Actinomycetes > Actinomycetales > Microbacteriaceae > Cryobacterium. The sequence continues at coordinate 49,997 of NZ_PJJM01000098.1, forward strand.
GCGAAACCGGGTCGGTTGAATCGGCGCAATACCCGCGGCGATCAGCGGCGCACTGGTCACCGGTCCGACGGCGGCCGCGCAAACCCGAGTCTGTAACGCTGCAATGAGCTCGGGGTAGACATCCATTCCCTCCGCCGCGGTGAACAGGGCATGCACGGCCGGTGCGCTCGTGAACGTGACGCAGTCCAGCTGGCGGGAGCAGATGGCTTCCACGAGCTTGTAGACGCGCTCATCGGTGTCATCCATGGCGATCCAGCGGTACGGAGCCACGACCAGCACGCGCTCGTGCACCGCGCGCAGGCGATCGAGTTGCACCTCGTCGGTGGCTCCGTGCACCTGGATGCCAATGGTGAGCCCCGGGGGATACTCGGCTAAAACCTTGTCAACGAGCGAGGCGGTGGTCTCCGAATCACTCATGCCGGAGTCGTCCAGCCCGGTGGCGCGAATGCCGCCGCGTGCCTTGGGTCCACGCACCAGAATCGTAGTGTCGGCCAGTGCGTCGGTCAGGCCGGAGCCGATGCCAACGGCCTCGGCCACTTCGAACCAGCGTCGCACGCCGTAACCGGTTGTCGCGAGCAGAATATCGGGTTGAGCGGCGATCAGAGTTCTGGTGTCAGTGAGCAGCGGACCGTCCTGCTCGGAGTGGGCAATCCGCAGCGTCGGTGCGTGCACGACCCGCGCGCCGCGTCGTTCGAAGGCGTCGATCAGATCGCTCGAGCGGCGATCACTTGTCACGCCGATGCGAAATCCCTCGAGCTGGTTCGGCTGCAGAAGCGGGGCAGTGACATCAATAAGCTCGGTCGCTTTCGGCAGGCGTACGTTGTGCGCGTGCAGGTTCGGTGCTGGCAGATGTGCGGTGGATGCCGCGGACTCGCCTCCCGAAACCGGCCCGACCACGTCGTTTGTCGCCACCATCAGTCGGCCACCGAAAATTCGGCGGCGCGGGCAATGAGGTCGTTCGCGGCGGCGTCACCGCTGAAGGCGAGGCGCACGACCTCGCCGACGACAAGCACGGCGGGGCTGCGCACGCTGGCTGCGGCCGCATCGGCCAGCACCGTGGCGAGCGTGCTCACGGTCGTGCGCTGGGTAGCACTGAAGCCGCGCTCAATAATCGCAACCGGCATGCCGGCGGGCATGCCGTGGCGCAGCAGGCCCTGGCTCAGGGTCGGCAGCGTGCCGACACCCATCAAAACGACGATGGTGCTGCCGAGCAGAGTGAGACCCTCGAGCTCGTTATCGGTGAGCGGCGCGTGGCCGCTGATCACGGTGAATGCGTGGCTGATACCGCGGTGGGTGAGCGGAATTCCCGCCGCGGCCGGCACCGCGATCGCACTGGTGACGCCGGAAATCACGGTCACCGGAATGCCGTTGCGATGGCAGGCCAGAACTTCTTCGCTGCCGCGCCCGAAGATGTAGGGGTCGCCTCCTTTGAGCCGCACTACGCGCTTGCCTGCCAGGGCATGTTCGACAATGAGTTCTTCGATACCGCTCTGCGAGACCGGATGGCTGCCGGCGCGCTTGCCGACGTCGATGAGGACCGCAAGGGGCGCGAGCAGGGCGAGTTCGTCGGTCGGGGCGAGGCGGTCGAACAACACGACATCCGCCTGAACAAGGGCAGCTACCGCTGCCACGGTCAGCAGCCCGGCGGCGCCGGGGCCGCCGCCCACGAGTGTGACTGATCCGCTGCTGACTGACCCAGCCGTTCGAAAATTCTGGGCTGTCATTTGCTTACTCATTTCGTACAGGAATGCGGCTTCCACTTAGGAGAACAGTACCCGACGAGGCTCGCTCGGCCGGGGTCGCCGGCCGGATTTGGTCACGCTCCGTAACGAGCGCGATGCTCGGGTCGGGTTCGGTCGGCGCGTTCACGAAGGAACGGAACCGGCGCAACCGCTCTGGATCGGCGAGTGTCGCAGCCCACTCGTCTTCATAGTTGTCGACGTGAGCGCGCAGGGCTTGTTCGAGTTCCTCTGCCAGGCCCAGCAAGTCATTGATGACGACGTCGCGCACATGCGCCAGGCCGCCCTCGAGGTCTTCCATCCAGCGGGCGGTGCGCTGCATGCGATCGGCCGTACGAATGTAGTACATCAGGTAGCGATCGATGTATTTGATCAGGGTTTCTTCGTCGAGGTCGGTCGCGAACAGCTGCCCGTGCACTGGCTGAAAACCACCGTTGCCGCCGATATACATGTTCCAGCCGTTGTCGCTTGCGATGATGCCGACATCCTTCGCCTTGGCCTCTGCACACTCCCGAGCGCAGCCCGAGACCCCGAACTTGAACTTGTGCGGCGCGCGCAGCCCGCGATAACGCAGTTCGAGACGGATCGCGAGGCCGACGGCATCCTGCACCCCGAACCGGCACCAGGTCGAGCCGACGCACGATTTCACGTTGCGCAGCGCCTTGCCGTATGCCTGCCCGGATTCGAATCCGGCGTCGACCAGGATGCGCCAGATGTCGGGCAGCTGCTCCAGCCGGGCGCCGAACAGGTCGATCCGCTGGCCGCCGGTGATCTTGGTATAGAGGTCGAAATCGAGCGCAACCTGCGCGATCACGGCGAGTTTGGTCGGGGTGATTTCGCCGCCGGGAATGCGAGGGACGACCGAATAGGTGCCGTTCTTTTGCATGTTGGCCATGGCGCGGTCGTTGGTGTCCTGCAGGCTACCGCGGCCGGAATCCAAAATGTAGGCGGTGTTCTGGCTGGCCAGAATCGAGCCGACGGCGGGCTTGCAGACATCGCAGCCGCGGCCGATGCCGAAGCGTGAAAAGATTTCATCGCTCGACGTGAGCCCGAGCACCCGCACCGATTCGAACAGTTCCTGGCGGCTGAGTTCGAAGTGTTCGCACAGCGAGTGCGACACCGTTTGACCGGATGCCGTCAGCTCGGCCTCGAGGATCTTTTTGACCAGTGGCACACACGACCCGCACTGGGTGCCGGCGCGCGTGCACCTCTTGAGCGCACCGAGTTCGGTGCAGGCGTCATGAGCATTTTCAGTTCCCGGGTCGTCGCCGCGCACAGCCTGCCGTACCGCGCCGGCCGAGACCATGTTGCAAGAGCAGACCAGCGCATCGTCGGGCAGTTCGGCGCAGGCCGGAGCCTCGGCTCCGGCTGCTGAGAGATACGCGGCGGGTTCACTGCTGAGCTCGCGGCCGACCATCGGGCGCAGGGCCGAGTAGGGCGTAGCATCACCGACGAAGATACCGCCGAGCAGGGTCTTGGCGTCGTCGGTCATCACAAGTTTTTGGTACAGGCCTCGGGCCGGGTCGGCATAGACGATTTCGAGCGAACCCGCTGTGGTGGCGAGGGCGTCGCCGAAACTTGCGACGTCGACGCCGGAGAGCTTGAGCTTGGTGGCATCGTCGACGGTTGTGAACTCGGCGCTGCCGCCGAGCAGCCGGTCGGCCACGGCCTCGGCCATGGCGTTGGCCGGGGCGACGAGGCCGACGCAGCGGTCATTCCAGCTTGCAACCTCGCCGATCGCCCAGATGTTTGCATCGCTCGTGCGGCAGTCGTTGCCGATCGTGACGCCGCCGCGGTCCCCGACGGAGAGTCCGGCGTTGCGGGCCAGCTCGTCGCGCGGGGAGATGCCGATCGCGTAAACGACCATATCGGCGGCGATTTCGCGACCAGTGCCGAGTTGCAGGCCGGTCACGGCGGTGTTGTCGTCGTTCGTGAGTATGGTGCGGGCCCGGGTGCCGAGGTGCAGTTCGATTCCTTGGGACACGATGATCCGGCCGAGCGCCTGTCCGCCGCCCTCGTCGAGTTGGGCCGACATCAGCCAGCCGCCCGAGTGCACGATGGCGGACTCGGCGCCGAGCTTGTGCAGTCCGCCGGCCGCTTCGAGGCCGAGCAGTCCGCCGCCGGCCACGACGACCTTGGGGGTGCGGCCGAGTGAGGCTGTGAGGGCGGCGAGTTCGTCGACGAGGGCGTCGACGTCATCGAGGGTGCGGTACACCCGAATGTGTTCGTGACCGGGCATCTCCGGTACGGGCGCGCTCGACCCGGTGGCGAGCACGAGGTCGTCATACTCGAGCACGGCTCCGGCCGAGGTCGTGACGGTCTGGTTGACCCGGTCGATGCGGGTGGCGCGTTCGTTGATGCGCAGCGCGATCCGTTCGCTGTCCCACGGGGTGCTGGGCTCCAAGGTGAGGTCGATCATTCCGGCGAGCCGCTGGCTCAGTGCTACCCGGTCATAGGGGCGGTGGTTTTCCTCGGCCAGCACGACGATCGACAGGGTGTGCTCGGTGTCGCGGGAGTGCAGAGCGTCGGTGAGCCGGTGCGCGGCCGGGCCGCCGCCGATCACGATGACCCGGCGCAGCGTCTCGGCAGCGGGAATGGCGGCATCCGCTTTGCTCGTCGATGTGACGGCGTGTGTCGCAGCCCCAGCGGTCGTTGTGGGGTCTGGGGCAGAATACGCGGAAGCGGTTTCATTCGAAGCTGGCATCAGCATCCTTTCGAAGCGGGGCATTTGTGAGCGTAGTTTGGGGCAGTTTCCCACTCGTGTCGCTCGTGTGTCCCGTGCTGGTCGAAAGCCCCACAGCGACGCAGCCTCGCTGTGAGGCGAGTTTCACGGCGAGGAAACATAGTGGGCGACTGGCCGAAATATGGCTCGCCTACCGTGGGACCAACGCACAAACGCGACACCGCCCGATAAAATCCCCTGGAAGCGCACGATGACGATGACGATGACAACGGCCGAGATTCGCCCTACTGCCGCGCTGACCCGCCCCACCCTGGTCTGGGAGCGCGCCTGCGCCGTGGCCGATCTGGAACCCTGCTGGGGTGAAGCGGCTCTCATCCGCAAGAACCAGATCGCCCTGTTTTTGCTCTCACCCACCGAGATCTATGCCGTCGACCACCGCGACCCACACACCGAGGCCCACGTCATGGCCCGCGGCATCGTCGGCTCCAGGGGCGACCGCCCCACCATCGCCTCACCGCTGCACAAAGAGGTGTACGACCTCGGCACCGGGAAATGCTTCACCAACCCGACGCTCGTGCTGAACACCTACGAAACCCGCGTCGTTGGCGGTTTCATCGAGGTCGCGGTCGAGACCGCATATCTCGAGGCGGCATGACCCTGCTCGGCGAACGACTCAGCACCGAGCAGGTGCGAACCACCTCGGCTCACACCCAGCAGACCCGCACCGACCCGTTGCGAGCCGATCGACTCCGCATCGATCAAGCGGATGCCGCGCAGAAGACGGCATTACCCGCCGCCCTCGTCGCCATCTCGCACGGCACGAGTTCTGCTGACGGGCAGGCCGCTATCACCGCCCTCGTCGATGCCGTCGCGCTTGCGCGCCCGGATCTGGGCGTGGCCGGCGGTTTCGTTGATGTGCAACAACCGGATGTCGCGGCCAGCCTCGGCGCGTTGCGTCCGAATCGTGCCGCAGTGGTGGTGCCCCTGTTGCTTTCCGCCGGCTATCACGTGCACGTCGATCTGCAACGCGAGACCTGCGTGCCCGGCCGCGTGACCACCGTCTCCCGGGCACTTGGCCCCGATGGTCGCCTCATCGATGTACTCGAGCACCGGCTGCATGCCGCCGGATTCACCGCCCTGCCCGGCCGCGAGGTCGTTCTCGCCGCTGCCGGTTCTAGCGACAAACGCGCGGTGGCGGACTGCCGCCGGATCGGCGAGATGCTGGCGCAGCGCCTCGGCGTGCGTGTCACGGTCGGTTTTCTGTCCGCGGCCACGCCTCGTCTGGCCTGCGCCGTCACGGAGGCCCGGCTGCGCAGCGGCAGCGTCACAGTGAGTACCTATTTGATGGCACCGGGATTCTTCTTCGATCTGACCCGCGCCCAGAGCGTCGGTGCCGAGTTGGTCACCGCTCCGCTTTTGGTTCCGGGCGCCCCGGTCCCCGCTCCGTTGGTCGATTTGGTCATCGACCGGTACCTCGAGGCGAAAGCGAACCTCGGACTCTTCTAGAATTTGACCATGCGCATCGACATCGTCACCATTTTTCCCGAATTCTTCGATGTGCTCAATCTGTCGCTGCTCGGCAAGGCTCGCCAGAGCGGACTGATCGAACTCGGCGTGCACAACCTGCGCGACCACACCTACGACCGGCACCACTCGGTCGACGACACGCCCTATGGCGGCGGTGCCGGCATGGTCATGAAGGCGGAACCGTGGGGCGCCGCCCTCGACGCCATCCTCGGCGCCGAAATCCCGCGCGTCGACGCAGCCACCGACGGCCCGATCCTCATCTTTCCCTCCCCGGCTGGCGATCAGTTCACTCAGGCGATGGCGCGCGAACTCTCGCTGGAGCAGCATCTCGTTTTTGGCTGTGGCCGGTATGAGGGTATCGACCAGCGCGTCGTCGACCACTACGAGGCCCGCGGCCGGGTGCGTTTGGTCAGCCTCGGCGACTACGTGCTCAACGGGGGAGAGGTCGCCGTGATGGCCATGATTGAAGCCATCGGGCGCCTCATCCCCGGCGTCGTCGGCAACCCAGACAGCCTCGTCGAGGAATCCCACGAAGACGGCCTGCTCGAGTACCCGAGCTATACCAAACCGTCCAGCTGGCGCGGCCTCGACGTACCGCAGGTGCTGCTCAGCGGTAACCACGGCGCCATCAGCACCTGGCGTCACCAGCAGCAGATCGAACGCACCGAACGGGTGCGCCCCGACCTGATGTCGCCCGATCTTCTGCCCCCAGCGAACGCCAAGCAAAGCCCCAGCCGTCGTCGATAAACTGGCCCGGTGATCATCCGCCGCACCTTTTACCACTGGCAATTCATTGCCGCCGGAGCGCTGCCGCTCTGGCTCCTCGTCGGGTCCTCGATCTTCGGATCGGGCGCCTGGGCCGTTCTGGGCATCTTCTTCGGAGCCGTGCTCATCGGCCTGGGGCTTCTCCTGGTCGCTCTCCTCTTCTATGCGCGTAAAGAGGTGCGCGAAACCCGCGCCGTCTCCTACGCCGACGTCGGCGTTCTCACTCTCTGGCACGCGCTCATCATCGCCATTCCTTTTTCAACGGATGCCGCCGGCTGGCTCAGCGTGCTGGTCATCGTCGGCGGACTCGCCGTGTTCTGGTTCGCGCTCTGGGAGCTGTTCGACTCCGCCAAGCGTCGAATGCGCGCGATGGTCGACCGGGTGGAGCAGACGGCACGCGGGCAGTCTGCACCGGCCGCGCCGGGATATCCACTGCCCTATGCGGCGCCGAAGACGACCAAGCCAACACCAGGCTTTGGTCGCCCTGGCACCCCCGAGGTTATCGTCATCGAAGAGAAACGCGACCGGGCCTGACAGCGGGGTCTGTTCCAGGGGCCCGACTTTGCAGCCGGGCTCGGATCATGGCACAATAGCTGATTGTGCCGCTGCAGGACTCTGCCACAGGGGAACCTGCACTTCGCGGCGCACATCCTCATACTGATTGCTTCGAATGAAGCACCTAGCGTAGTCGACCTGTGGCGGGTACAGAGAGCGAAATAATATGCATATTCTCGACGCGGTAGACGCCCCATCGTTGAAGAAGGATCTTCCTGACTTCCGTGCCGGCGACACCGTCAAGGTTCACGTCAACATCATTGAGGGAACCCGCTCTCGGATCCAGGTCTTCCAGGGAGTCGTCATCGGCCGCTCCGGCGAAGGCGTGCGCGAAACGTTCTGCGTTCGCAAGGTCAGCTTTCAGATCGGCGTCGAGCGTACCTTCCCGGTGCACTCCCCGGTCATCGACCACATCGAGATCGTGACCCGCGGTGACGTTCGTCGCGCGAAGCTGTACTACCTGCGCGACCTGCGTGGCAAGAAGGCCAAGATCAAGGAAAAGCGCTAACTTTCGCGCCAACCCACGATCCAGCCGGATTCGCTTGAGCTCCCCATCACCTAAACTGATGGGGAGCTCAGGCGGTTAAATGACAGATGAAGTGCTCGCGTCCAGGTCCGATCATCGGGTGTCAGAGTCGAAGAGGTCCCGAAGCAAGATGGCACGAAGTACACAGGCGCCCAGCAGGAAGCGCAGCGTCTTGCTCTTTATTCGCGACCTGTTGATCATTTTCGTGGTGGCCCTGCTCATCTCGTTTCTGATCAAGACCTTTCTGATTCGGTCGTTCTACATCCCGTCCGGGTCGATGGAGAACACCCTGCAGGTAGACGATCGCATCATCGTTAACCAGCTCGAACCCGAGCTCATCCCAATCACGCGCGGCGATGTCGTCGTATTCAAAGATCCGGGCGGATGGCTGCTGCCGCAGGCCGAGATCGTGCAAAACCCGATCGTCGCCGGCGCCGACTGGCTGTTCTCGGTCGTGGGCCTGTCTGCCCCCGACAGCAACGACCACCTGATCAAACGGGTCATCGGCCTGCCCGGTGACCACGTCGTCTGCTGTAACGCCCTCGGCCAGATGAGTGTGAACGACGTTCCGCTCGATGAATCCGCCTATGTGCTGCTGCCGGCCGGCGAGGACAAGGTCTCTGACATTGACTTTGATGTGACCATCCCGGACGACTCGCTGTGGATGATGGGGGACAACCGCTACAATTCCAAGGATTCCCGTTTCAACGGCGAGACTGCCGGTCAGGGCTATGTGCCCGTCGAGAATGTCGTCGGGCGGGCGCTCGTCGTGAGCTGGCCGTTGGCCCATTGGGCCTGGCTCGAGGAGTATCCCGACGTGTTCCGCGAGGTCGAGCAGGCCGAGCAGGGCTTCGAGTAGTGGCGGTGTCCGATCCCACCCTCGAGGTGGAGTTCGACCTGCTGCACCGCGGCGCGAGCTTTGTGATCGGGTGTGACGAGGTCGGCCGCGGTGCCCTCGCCGGGCCGGTGGCCGTCGGATTCGCCGCGGTGAACGCATCCGTTCAGACCATGCCGCAGGGCCTGCGCGACTCAAAGATGCTCAGCGAGCCGCGCCGAGAACTACTTGCGCCGCTCGCCGCGGCGTGGGCGACGTTTTCCGCTGTCGGACTCGCCTCGGCCGCGGAGGTCGACGAACTCGGCATCATCGCCTGCCTTGGTCTGGCCGGCAAGCGTGCCCTGTCTGACCTGTATGCGCAGGGCGTCGACGTGGCGGGTAGCGTCGTGTTGCTCGACGGCAGCGACGACTGGCTGAACAAGGCGCTGGTTACCCCGCTCAACGTAGTGACCCGCGTCAAAGCCGACCGCGACTGCGGGTCGGTGGCGGCGGCATCCGTTATTGCGAAGGTACACCGCGATCGTCTGATGATCGCGGCGCACGACGACGAACCCGGCTACGGCTGGGCGTCGAACAAGGGCTACGGCAGCGCGGCGCACATGAGCGCGATCGACCTGCTCGGACCGAGCGCTTTACACCGAAAATCGTGGCTGAAAATCTCATTGTAAGATGAAGTCACCATGGAAGAAGACGAAATCGAGGACTACGACCGCGAGGTCGAGTTAGCCCTGTATCGGGAATATCGAGACGTCGTTGGCCAGTTCCAGTACGTCGTCGAAACCGAACGACGCTTCTACCTCGCAAACGAGGTCGAATTAGTACGCCGTGACACTGAGCACGACTTTTATTTCGAACTGACCATGAAGGACGTCTGGGTCTGGGACGTATACCGCTCTGACCGGTTCGTGAAGTCGGTGCGCGTGCTGACCTTCAAGGACGTCAACGTAGAAGAGCTCGCGTCGAAAGACTTCGAACTCCCCAAGGAACTTGCGCTCGACGAATAAGGAATGACTCCGGGGGCCGCAGGTGGCCGGACATGTTCCGTCTAACTGACTAACGATGGTTTAGGAAGGCAACCCTGTGATTCAGGACGCTGATCGTGCCCGTGCTCTGTGGAGCAACCGCGAGTCCATGGCCGAGGCGATGATTCCCCTGATCGGGCGCCTATACCGCGACAACAATGTGGTCACCAGCGTCTACGGGCGTGGCCTGGTCAACCGGTCGGTCATCGGCCTGCTCAAGGCGCACCGCTTCGCGCGTCATATAGCGGATGTCGAGTTGCCGCTCGACGAGACACTGCCGATTCTGCAGACCATCGACGGCCTCAACCTCGGAGCAGCGTCGATCGACCTCGCCCGGCTCGCCCTCGGCTTTCGGCAACAGAACGGCCGCGTCACCCTCGAGGAATACCTGCGTGCTGAACTCGCCGACGTCGTCGGCCAGCACGGACTCGACGATCGGACCAGTACCGACGTCGTGCTCTACGGCTTCGGTCGCATCGGCCGGTTGCTGGCGCGCATCCTGATCGAGCATGCCGGTGGCGGCCAGGGCTTGCGCCTGCGGGCGATCGTCGTGCGGCGCGGATCTGCCAACGATCTGATGAAGCGCGCGAGCCTGCTGCGCCGCGACTCGGTGCACGGCCCGTTCGAGGGCACGATCACCATCGACGAAGAGAACAACACCATCCTCGCCAACGGCACGCTCATCCAGGTGATCTACTCGGGGGACCCGGCCAGCGTCGATTACACGCAATATGGCATTCACGACGCCATCGTCGTCGACAACACCGGTAAATGGCGCGATGAAGAGGGGCTATCGCAGCACCTGAAATGCCCCGGAGTGTCCCGGGTGCTGTTGACCGCGCCGGGCAAGGGCGTGCTCAAGAACATCGTTCACGGCATCAACCACGGCGACATCCTGGCGAGCGACCGCATCATCACCGCGGCGTCCTGCACCACGAACGCAATCACCCCGGTGCTCAAGGCGATCAACGACCGCTACGGCATTATCGACGGCCACGTCGAAACGGTGCACTCCTTCACCAACGACCAGAACCTCATCGACAACTTTCACTCCGGCGACCGTCGCGGTCGCTCGGCCGCGCTCAACCTGGTGATCACCGAGACCGGTGCAGCGAAAGCCGTTGCCAAGGCTCTGCCCGAGCTCGCCGGCAAACTCACCGGCAACGCGATTCGCGTGCCCACGCCCGACGTATCGATGGCCATCCTCAACCTCAACCTGGCCGTCGCCACCGAGAAGGACGAGCTCAACACTTATCTGCGCACCATGTCGCTGCACTCCTCGCTGCACCGGCAGATCGACTACATCGATTCCCCCGAGGTCGTCTCGAGCGACTTCCTCGGATCGCGTCGGGCCGGTATCGTCGACGGGCTGGCCACCATCGTCACCGAGCAGAAGGCTGTGGTCTACGTCTGGTACGACAACGAATTCGGCTACAGCTGCCAGGTCATCCGGGTGCTCGAGGAGATGGCCGGCGTGAACACGCTCATCTTCCCGGCCATCCTCGCCGTCGAAACCCGTGAGCCGGTCGCCTAACCCGTCTTACTTGTATTGCTTTCCGGGCGCGGAAAGCGGGCCCATGATCTATCGTGGGCTCGCTTTCGTACGGTAGCCCCAGCAGCGAGGACGCGGGTCGGCGCTCGGGCTGGCGTACCCTTTCCCGGAGATCAGCAAGTCTCGGCCCGGAGCGAAATCAGGGTACGGGTTCGCAGATGACCACCGGAATGTCACGATCGGTTTTCTTCTGGTATGCGCCATATCCGGGGTAGGCGGCGACAATGCGCGGCCACAGTGCGGCCTTCTGCGCGGATGACGCGGTGCGCGCCAGAAACGGACGCGTCACCCCGCGAATAGTTAGGTCCACGTTTGGCTGCGCCACGAGGTTGAGATACCAAAACGGATGCCGGTCATCGCCGCCCTTGGACGCCACCAGCACGTACCGCCCGCCCTCGTGAATCGGCGCCGTGAGCATCGTCGACCGAGGAAGCCCGCTGCTGCGGCCGATCGTCTGGAGCTCAACGGTTTGCATGGTGCCGATGGTCCAGCCGAGGCGTCCGCCGGAGAGAGCCAGCAGCATCCGGTGCCCGCCGTTCATCACCAGCATGCCGAGGTCGGTCGCCCGGTGGCGCAGAGTTTTCATAGGCCCAGCGTACGTCGGCTCTGACGATAGGTTGGAGGAATGATTCCAACAACGATGCTCAGCACGATTCTTCGCGAAGCCGGCTCGGCGCGCCCTTACGCCGACAGCCGCCCGCTGACGTTTGAGCAGGTTCCGGTACCGACGCCGCGTGCCGGCGAGGTACTCGTGCGCATCGAACGGGCCAGCCTCTGCCACTCAGACCTGTCGGTCATTGATGGTTCGCGCCAGCGCCCCTTGCCGATGGCGCTCGGCCATGAAGCCGCGGGAACCGTTGCCGGGCTCGGCGAAGGTATTGACGACCTCAAGGTCGGCGACCGGATCGTTCTCGTGTTCGTGCCGAGCTGTGGCGAGTGCCGGGCCTGCCTGGCCGGGCGGCCAGCACTCTGCCACCGCGGCGCCGAGGCCAATGGAACCGGCGACCTGCTGCACGGCCCGGCGGTGCTGGCGAGCGACGTTGGGGAACGCATCAACCACCATCTGGGCGTCTCGGCCTTCTCGCAGTACGCGGTTGTCGCCCGCGAATCGGTCGTGGTGATTGATCAGGACGTTCCCTTTGACATCGCCGCCATGTTCGGCTGCGCGGCCCTCACCGGCATCGGCGCCGTGCTCAACACCGGCGCGCTCGCGCCCGGCCAATCGGTAATCGTGTTCGGACTCGGCGCGGTCGGCCTGATGGCGGTCATGGCCGCCGCGCAGGTCGATGGCACGACCGTGATCGCCATCGATCCGCTGCCCGAAAAACAAGCCCTTGCCCTGCGCTGCGGCGCCGACCACGCTGGATCGCCCGACCAGGCCGCGGAGCTCGTGAACACGTATGCCAACGACGGTGTCGACCTCGCCATCGAGGCGGTCGGCAGTGCCCGGGTCATGGAGGCGAGCCTCGCCCTTCTCACCCGTGGTGGCGCGCTCGTCTCGGTCGGTCTGCCGCACCCCGAGCAGTCCATCACGACGCCGGCGCTGCAGTTCGCTGGGCTCGGCCGCCGGCTGCTCGGTTCCTATATGGGCGACTCCGTGCCGAGCCGGGATATTTCGGCTTATCTGCAGCTCTGGCGCGACGGCAAGCTGCCGGTCGAGCTGCTGCACACCGATACGCGTCCGCTCAACGACCTCAACGAGAGCCTTGATGCGCTCGTCGCCGGCGAGATCGTGCGACGCCTGTTCGTAATGCAGGACGAGTAGCACGGCCTGTTCGTGCAGCCCCCCGGGTAGCCTCCTCCACAGCGCCCGGGTCGCCGCGTTCTGCACCAATGCGGGGGTGGTCCGGCCACGGCTACGCTCGAGCGGTCACTCTGGTTCTCGGAGGCACTCGTGGCGCGCAAAGACGAAGTCGGAAAACTCGGCGAAGAGCAGGCCGCGCACTTTCTCGAGGGTGCCGGCTACACAATTCTGACCCGAAACTGGCGGTGCGCCGAGGGAGAGATCGACCTCGTCGTGCAACGCGGTTCCGCGGTGGTTTTCGTCGAGGTGAAGACGCGCAGCAGCCTCCGTTTCGGGCATCCGTTTGAAGCCATCACCATGAAAAAACTCGCCCGGATGCGCCGCCTTGCTGCAGCCTGGTGTGTGCAGGCCGAGCGATGGCCGCGCCAAATCCGGCTCGACGTCATCGCCGTGATCGCTCCGCGGGGCCGCGAGCCGGTCATCGAACACCTCGAGGGCGTGTTCTGATGGGCATCGCCCGCACCCATGCCGTGGCGCTGCTCGGCCTGACCGGAGCGCTCGTCGAGGTCGAGGCCGATATTTCGGCGCAACTGCCCGGCATGATTCTGATCGGCCTGCCCGACGCTGCCCTTTCCCAGGCCACCCAGCGGGTGCGCGCCGCAGCTGCCAACAGCGGATGCCCCCTCACCGTTCACCGCCTCACCATCAATTTGTCGCCGGCCGCGTTACCCAAACACGGCGCCGGGTTCGACCTCGCGATCGCCCTGGCCTGCCTTGCCGCCGACAGCACCATTTCGCAGGGGTCGGTGGGCAAGGTCGTACACTTCGGCGAGCTCGCCCTCGACGGGCGGCTGCGACCGACCCCGGGAATTCTGCCGGGCGTGATGACCGCCGCCCGCCTCGGGCACACGACTGTGATGGTACCCATCGGTAATGAGGCAGAGGCGCGACTCGTTCCCGATATTCGAGTGATCGGCGTCGCGTCGCTGCGCGAGGCAGCGATCTGGCACGGGGCAGACCTCCCGCCGATCCCGGTCGAGCCGATCCTGGCGGCGACCGGATCGAGCAGCCTGGCTGCCGAACCCGACCTGGCCGACGTGATCGGCAACGACGATGCCATCCTGGCCTTGCAGATCGCCGCCGCTGGTGGGCACCATGTTTTTCTGCTCGGCCCGCCCGGTGCCGGTAAGACCATGCTCGCAGCCCGACTGCTCGGCCCGCCCGGTGCCGGTAAGACCATGCTCGCAGCCCGACTGCCCGGGCTGTTGCCCGACCTCGACCCGGTCAGCTCGCTCGAAGTCAGCTCTCTTCGCTCGCTCAGCGGTCTCGGACTGGGCGATGCCCTGATTACCCGGCCGCCGTGGGAAGCGCCCCATCACACCGCGACTGCCGCGGCTATGGTCGGCGGTGGCAACGGTCAGATTCGTCCCGGTGCTGCCTCGCAGGCCTCGCACGGCGTGCTGTTTCTCGACGAAGCCCCCGAATTCGCTTCGCCCGTGCTTGACGCACTGCGCCAGCCGTTGGAATCCGGCTGGATCAGCATTCACCGCGCCAACGCCGTCGCGCATTTCCCGGCCAGCTTCCAACTGGTAATGGCGGCCAATCCGTGCCCCTGCGGGCAGTATGGGGCTGCAGACCTGAGCTGCACCTGCCCGCCAAACGCGCGCCGACGCTATCTCGCGCGCATCTCCGGTCCGTTGCTCGACCGCATCGACATCCAGCTCAACGTCAAGCGCATCACCGCCGCCCAGCTGCGCCTCGCCGCCGGAACGACGCGCGTGACCAGCGGCAGCGCCCGAAACCGGGTGGTCCGCGCCCGCGGCGCGGCGGCCGAGCGGCTGCAAAGCACACCGTGGACGTTGAACTCTCAGGTTCCGGGCCCGTGGCTGCGCGGCGCCCAAGTGCGGCTGACCCCGGCATGCACCGCGGGACTCGATCGCGCCCTCGAACGTGGCGGAATCACCATGCGCGGCTACGACCGGGTGCTGCGCATCGCCTGGACCCTCGCCGACTACGACGGTCTCACCAGCCCCGGCGCCGACCAGGTCGGTCAAGCCCTCTACCTACGAAAAGGAATGACGCCATGAAGCTCTTCGGTCTCGACGAGTCCCAGGTCAGAGAACTTACTGCGGGGGTGCGCGGTGGCAAGTCAGCGCTAGGCGACGCGCCACCGGCGGCTGATGTCGGCGCCAACTGCGAACATAGCCACGATGTAGCCCCGGTGCCGATCACCAACAGACTCCACCTGGTCGGCAGCCCGGAAGATTCCGGGAGTACTGCTGCTACCGGCAGTTCGGATGACTGTGACAGCGCCGTCGCCTCGGGTAGCTCAGTCGTCTCGGGTAGGTCAGTCGTCTCGGGCAGCTCAGTCGTCTCGGGCAGCGCCGACAACACAGCGACCCTCTCTGTCGCAGACGCGATGGGTGCCGACACCGCCACTGTCGCCGAGGTGTCCGCCCGCGCGGCCTGGTCTGGCATCGCCGAGCCGGGCGACGGCACGGCCGGACTGCTCGTGGCGAGCCTTGGTGCCAGCGTCGCCCTGACTGCAATCCTCGAGTCGTGGAGCCCGGTGCGCCTCGGCGCCCTGGTCCGCGACGCGCGCTCCGGCGACGCGACGGCTGGCCCGAGTGTGCTGTTCGCCGTGAGTCCGTCCACCGATTTCAGCGAAGCGAATGGCGACACCAGCGCCGAACTCGTACAGGCCCTCGACCTGGGGCTGCAGCGCTGGCGCCCGCGGCTCAACTCGACCGAGGTCATCCGCTCGCTGCAACAGGCGGTTCGCGTCGGGGCCCGGTTATTGTTGGCCACGGATGCTCTCTGGCCGGAGGCATTGAACGACCTCGAGCAGCACGCTCCGCTCGCCCTGTGGTGGCGTGGTATACCTTCTGCCCTCGCCGCACTGCCCAACTCCATCGCGTTGGTCGGAGCCAGAGCCGCCACGGGATACGGCGAACACATCGCCATGGAGGCCTCGGCCGGGCTCGTCGACCGCGGCTTCGCCATCGTGTCTGGAGCTGCTTATGGCATCGATGGAATGGCCCACCGAGCCGCTCTCGCCAGCGATGGCAGCACCGTGGCATTCCTCGCCGGGGGAGTTGATCGGTTCTACCCGAGCGGCCACGACTCCCTGCTGACTCGCATTGTGGCCTCCGGCGCCGTTATCTCCGAGCTTCCCTGCGGCGCAGCACCCACAAAATGGAGGTTTCTGCAACGAAACAGGCTCATCGCCGCGTCCAGCGCGGCAACGGTCGTGCTCGAAGCCGGCTGGCGGTCCGGCTCGCTCAACACAGCCGGCCACGCTTCGGCCCTCGGCCGCCCGCTGGGAGCGGTGCCTGGCCCCATTACGAGCCCGACCTCGGCCGGCTGCCATCGCCTGATTCGCGAATTCGCCGCCGTCTGCGTGACGAATCCGAGCGAAATGGCTGAGCTCGTCGGCGAGCGGTCGATTCAGGTGCCGCTGGACTTTCCGATCGCCGACGCCGACGCCGGCGCCGGCCCGGTACCCCGCACGAGTGACCAGATCCGCGTGTTTGATGCCCTCAGTGGTCGCTCGCCGCGCACGGTCGCCGACCTGTCGCGCCGTGCCGGTCTGTCGAGTTCGGCCGTGCGAGGTGCCCTTGGTGGTCTCGATCTCGACGGGGCCGCCCAAGAACGGGAGGCCGGCTGGGTTCGCCGGGCGTAACGACCCGCTCGTAAGGCCGGCTCGGTGCGCTGGGCGTACTGGAGGCTCAAGCTGCCGAGCAGGCCCTCCGGCGTGTCAGCCCCGCAGAACCCGAGTGTCGGTGGTAGCCCGTAGGCTGGATTGTGACGAAGGGTGGGTCATGTCGACCGTACACTGGGGCCAGTATGCTCCCGCTGAAAAGATTTTGGTTCACCTGAGCGACACGCATTTTCTCGCCGATGCCGCGGTGCTCTACGGAACCGTCGACACCGATCAAACCGTGCATCGTGCCTTCGAACAGCTGCATCGGTCGGGCATCCGCCCTGACGCACTAATTTTCACCGGTGACGTGGCCGATCGCGGTGAAGCGGATGCCTACCGGCGCATCCGTGGCATCGTGGAGGCCGCCGCCGCTCGGTGGGAGGCCAAGATCATCTGGGTGATGGGCAACCACGATAATCGGGCTGCTTTTCGTGCCACGCTGCTCGGCGCACACCCGAAGGATGAGTTAGACGGTCGCACTGACTACCCGACCGTTGAGTCACCGACCGCGCGCGAAATTTCTGCTGAGCAAGCGCCGATCCACCACGACACCGTCGATCAGGCGCCCGTCGACCAGATCCTTGACCTCGACGGCCTGCGAATTATCGCGCTCGATACCAGCGTTCCGGGCTATCACCACGGCGAGGTCACCGACGCTCAGCTGGAGTGGCTCTGTCAGCTTTTGAGCACACCCGCTCGCCACGGCTCCATTCTGGCCCTGCATCACCCGCCCATTCCGACGCCGCTACCGCTCATGAGAGTCCTCGAGCTGCGCGAGCAGCCGAGATTGGCAGAGGTTCTGGCCGGCAGCGACGTACGTGCCATCCTCGGCGGGCACTTGCATTATGCGACCCAGGGCATGTTCGCCGGAATTCCGGTGTCGGTGGCGGCGGCTACCTGCTACACGATGGATCTCAGCGCTCCAACTCGTGAATTGACCGGGATGAACGGCGGTCAGGCACTCAACCTCGTGCACGTCTATTCCGATCAGATCACGCATTCGCAGGTGCCGCTTGGCACCTTCAAGACCACAACACATTTTTCGGCAGACCACCTCGAACGACTTGCCGCCCTCTCAGCCGAAGACCGACTCGAAGCCTTCTCTCGTCAACAATGAGGCCGAGCAAGAGAAAGTGAACCCGTGCAGCTGACCGATGACATTGACGCGTTTCTGCGCTACCTGAGTGCAGAGCGTGGCTACTCGGCGAACACCGTTCGGGCCTACCGCACCGATTTGGCGCAGCTGGCATCGTTTGCAGTCGACCGTGGCGTTGCGATATCCGCTGATCTGAGTCTGGAACTGCTCCGAGAATGGCTGTGGGTTGGCACCCAGGCTGGCCTGGCCCGGGCGACGCTCGCCCGCCGGTCGGCGACGGCACGCAGCTTGACGGCCTGGCTGGCTCGCACCAGCGATGACAGTGCGGATCCAGCCGTGCGCCTTCGTTCGCCGAAGCCGGGCCATACCCTGCCCCGGGTAATCACGCACACCCAAATGAACGAGCTGCTCAACCTGCTGGTGGCTCGGGCCACAGGCGGAGAAGCGGTGGCCGTGCGCGATTTAGCGATTGTCGAACTGCTCTATGCCTCTGCGCTGCGTGTCTCCGAACTGGTCGGACTCGACGTCGTTGATGTCGACCTAGACCGGCTGACCGTTCGCGTCACTGGCAAGGGGTCCAAGGAGCGTGTGGTTCCGTTCGGTGTGCCGGCGCAGCGTGCGATCGTAAAGTACCTCGGCCAGGCCCGACCCGCTCTAGTCGACCAAGCCGTGAGCTCGGCCGCAACGGCCAGCAGCAGAGCACATTCCGCATCATCACCCAGCAATGCCGCGTTGCTTCTCGGTCGACAGGGGCAGCGCCTTGGTGTTCGCGGGGTGTATCGTCTGGTTGCCGCCCTGCTCGCCGAGGTTCCCGGTACAGGTCCGGCCGGGCCGCACGCTCTGCGTCACACGGCAGCCACCCATCTGCTGGACGGCGGTGCTGACCTGCGGGCCGTGCAAGAACTGCTCGGACACGTCAGTCTCGGCACCACGCAGATCTACACTTACGTCTCCGCCGAACGCCTCAAGGCCAGCTACGGGCTCGCCCACCCCCGCGCATGACCGCCGGTCGGACCGTTGGCCTGTCGGCAAGAATGACTGTCATTCTTTTCGCAGCGATAACTTTGTTTGCTTCACAATGTCGTCCAATCGAGATGTCCGGTGAGTGTGTCTCCACTTGAGGCCAGGACGATTTTCCTGCATCAGATCGCATGAAAGCGTGGGTCGATGACTCCCCTTCGACATTGACTCCCCTTCGACATTGATTCCACAACATGCGGTCCAATTTTGCTGAGCGTAGCTGTGTCGATCGTAGACGTCCTCGGCGTCTCGTCGGTCTAGCGCTAGCCGAAGAAAGGGCTGGCGCGGCAAGACGGCCTTACTCCGGTAGGGGAGCCCATCAGCGAGGTGTGCGCGACCACGAACGCCTTGGTTTTCCTGGTGTGCAGCGTCATCAGATTATGGCAGCAGGCGATCAGGTCCCACTCGTGGGCTGCTCGCTCCGACCCGCGCAACAGAACGGATTTTCCCCTTGGCTGGTGTGGATCTGACCAAACACAGGCTGCACGATCGTGTTGAACCGCGGGTGAACCGCGCCTCTTTTTCGTCTACAGGTTCCGAGTTAGTTGACCCGTTCTACTTGGAGTGTGATCAAAGAAGCTCGACCACGGTGGCCAGACTCGGCAACAGGTGAGTGTGCTCCTCTACGCCGAGCCGCTTGACATCATGCGCCCCCGTCAGGACGCCCACGACGTAGCCGACGCCGGCATTCGTTCCAGCGCGCAGGTCGTTGACGGTGTCGCCAGCGACAAGCACCCGTCGAACATCGGTGACCCCGGTGGCCTCCATTGTCCGGAATATCATGTACGGAGCTGGACGCGATTCGGCGACGTCGGCGGCGGTCACCAGCGCATCCACTGCATCGAGTTCCCATCTCGCGGAACGCATGAGAGATTCGGCGATGTCGCGCGTATAGCCGGTCTGGAGGGCGACTTTCACACCCCGGGATCGCAGTTCAGCGACTGATTCACGCACCCCGGGGAAAAGAGTCGGAGGTTCGGACTCGTATCGGGCGGCCAGCGCCACCAGGAAATGGGCATACAGGGCGTCTACGTCCACGTCGTCAATGCCAAGTTCGTCGAGCACGCCGACGATTGCGGTGTGCTTCGACGTTCCATTCCAGCGTGAAACTATGGATTCGTCAATCGCACAGCCAATTGCTGATTCCAGTTGCTCGTGCAGCACTCGATAGACGATTCCGCGCTCATCAATGGTGGTGCCGGCCATGTCGAGAGACGCAAGTTGAAATGTCATTTGAAGCTTTCTGGTTGAGGTGTAGATGGATTTAAGCATTGGCCACTGTATGCGTGGTGCGAGCGACGATTGGCGTCGGGCGATTCTCGTTTCTTGAGTTCTGGATCAGGAGGGACGCCTGATCGGACCGGTAGCGATCATCGGAAGTCTCCAGAATCAGCCCTCGACGCGAACGCGTTACGCGGCGCACGCGCAAAAGAGGGGCGCCGGTCTCCACGCCCAAAAGTTCCGCATCTAGCGGCGCCGCAGGAACGGCATCCACGACGTGGGTGCCCTCGTCGAGTTCGGCGCCATTATCGATTAGATACTCGTAGATCGAGCCACTGTCTGTGTCGAAAGTGAGTAGCGCTTTGCCGATCGAGTCGTGGAAGGAAGAGCGCTCAATCATGGTCGGGATACCGTCGATCAGCCGCAAGCGCACGATCTCGACGACAAACTCGCCTTCGGCCAGCCCCATCCGCGCCACGAGCGCGGGAGCGGCGCGTCGACGCGCAATCTCAAAGGTGCGTTGACCGGGCACCTTCCCTTGGGCACGCACCCACGACGAGAACGAAAAGAAATCGTCGATGGACTGGACCAATGGTTGAGCTCGCACCCGCGGCGGACGACCCTGCGTGGTTTCGATTAAACCTTCGCTGCGAAGAGTTGCCAGAGCCTGCCGAATTGGACCGCGCGAGACCCCAAACCGGGACTGCAAGTCCGATTCAGACGGTAGATCAGCGCCGACCGCAAGCGAACCGGATTCGATCTGTTCACGTAGTTCTGCGGCAATGAGGTCATGTTTTGCAAAAAGAGCGATGGAGTCTGCCGTCATTCCACCAGTATATACAAGTGTGTCGGCGTAGCCAGATGGAACTGCCTATTCATAAAGCTCTATGCAGATGAATGTCAAATGAACAGTTCTTTGCCATTGCCCAATTCTCTCACTTGTATTCCCAGGTTGTGGTGTGCTTTCTGTATGAGCAACGAAATGGCGCCAAGCGGCACCCCTGAGCACCTGACCGGCACCGTCTACGACCTGGTAATTATTGGCGCAGGTATTGTCGGCTTGGCGCATGCATGGCATGGGGTCAGGGCAGGTTTACGAGTACACGTCGTCGAGAGAGACGAATTCGCCGTTGGAGCATCGATTCGCAACTTCGGCCACATCGGTACCACGGCACAGTCTGGGCGTGCCCTGGAATTCGCGCTCGCTGCACGCGAGGACTGGTTGCAGGTTGCGCAAGCCGCCGGGACCCCGATAACCCAGGCGGGAACCGTGGTGATTGCGCGCACTGTCGCGGAGCTCGCCGTGCTCGAGGAGTTTCGGGCAGAGCGCGGCGATCAGGCGGTCTTACTGACTGCCGAAGAGACCGCCCAGCTCCTTGGATTCGACGCGCCCGGCGCCGTCGGAGGAGCTCATCTCGCCCTCGACCTCCGGGTGGATCCGCCTCACGCCCTTCCGGCGCTCGCTTCGTATTTGCAGACGCTGGGCGTCACGTTCAGTTATGCCACCAACGTTGGCTCGATTCAAGAGGGGATGCTGCAGACCTCCCGCGGTCCCATTCGGGCTGCTGCCGTCGTGGTTGCAGTTGGACACGACATCGATCGACTATTCCCGCAGTTGGCTGCCACGCAGCAGATCGACCGGTGCAGGTTGCGGATGCTCGAAATCGACACTCCGCGTGGTATTCGGATCGGCCCCGCCATTCTCACCGGCCTAGGGCTACTCCGCTACGACGGCTTTGCTGCGCAGCCGAGCGCCGCCGCGGTGCGGTCAGATTTCGAGCGGCTGCGGCCGCAACTGATCGAGCAGCAGGTCAACCTGATGTTTACCCAGCGGCCGGATGGTCGACTCATTGTTGGTGATACCCACCACCTCTCGGTGACCGAGACACCGTTCGAAGACGAGGCCAGCGACGACCTGCTGCTTGAGGAGACGCGATGCCTGTTCGGGGTCGACAGCGTTACCGTGCGGAGACGTTGGCGAGGAGTGTACGCGGCAGGCCGCGGCGACGTCTTCGTGCAGGAGCAGCCGATCCCCGGTGTCTGGGTGGCGACTGTGGCGAGTGGCATTGGTATGACCACGGCCTTCGGCTTCGCAGCCAACACCATTTCCCAACTCATCAGCACACCGCTGCAGCAGCCAATTGACGCAGCCAGATTGCCCATCCGACCATGAACCGCGCGCGATATCCAATGTACAAGAACAGGAACCCCACCATGATTCGTCGAATGCTTACCATTGCGACCGCTTCGGCGCTTGTGCTCATAACGGCGGGCTGCAGCTCGCCGTCAGGCGTGGCCAGCGGCACGGATGTCGATTGGACCACTCCGCCGGACGCGTCGAAGATCGCCGAGCAGGCCGGTGTCATCACCACCTACGGCCTTCCCGACTCGTGGGCCAACTACGGGGAACTCCTGGCCACGTTCTGCGAGCAGAACGGCGCGGACTGCACACACGCTGACACCGATATGGCCTCAAGCGAGGCCATCCAGCGCTACAACGCGGAGAAAGGCAACCCGGTCGGATTTTTTAACGACATTGGCGGACTCTGGGGGCCGGTCGCTGAAGATATCGGCGTGACATCGGGCTACCTGCCGAAGCTGGTCAGTGAGCTGGCTCCTGGGCAGTACGCCGAGACTGGCGGCTGGGTGAACAGTTTCACCGGCGTAATGGGGTACCTCGTCAACCCCGCCGTGGCCCCGGTGCCAAAGACTTGGGAAGACCTGCTCAGCGACGACTATGCGGGGGGCAAGATCGCGTCCAGCGCTCTCATGGGACCCACCGGCGGTTCTGAGCAGGCAGCGATCCTCTCGATCGCTCTCGCCCGCGGCGGTGATGTCGGAAACCTCGACGCCGCATGGGACTACCTCAACGAGCTCTACGCCACAGGCAATATCTCGTCCGCCCCGTCGAGCCTCGACTCGCTTATTCGCGGTGAGTACGGCATCTATCTGCAATACGACTTCAACGCCATCGCGGCAATCGAGGAGGCCGCCACGCAGGGAGTGGAACTCGTCTACGTTGTGCCGGAGGATGGCTCCATCTACATGCCATCGTCGCTGCTCACCAACGGCTACAACACCGAGCATATGGACTTCATCAAGGGCTTCATGGATTTCACGATTAGCGATGAGGGCCAGTTGCTGTTCGCTGACTTCGGTGCACGGCCGATCCGGTACGTCAATGGTGACCTCGAGATTCCGCAGGAGCGCAAGTCACGCTGGCTCCCGGACGAGATGTTCAAGAACACCCAGGTCATCGACCCGGGTGATATCGATCCCGAGGTCTTGATCAGTGAGTATAACGAGAAGGCCAAGGGCTAGTGAGCCCAACGCGCTCCGGGAACGCTGATAGCGGCCGGGCCCCGGCCCGGCCGCTATCAGCGCAGTCCCTCCGTGCGGGCCGGCGTTCCCGAGTCGTCGCCGCGTTACCGGCATCTCCCCTCATCTTGTTTGGGATCGCGTGCCTCGTACTTCCTCTGCTTGCGCTCGTAAAGAGCTCGCTGGAACTGCGCGCTGGCGGGATCGGATTCGACAACTTCGTTGCCGTACTCAGCTCTAGCGTCGACCGACAGGCGATCCTCGGGTCGCTGCAGTTCGCCGCCATACAGGCGCTGTTGTGCGCTGTCATTGGTACCCCGCTCGCACTGGCCATGCTCCGGCTCGGGCAGCGTGGGCGGCGCTGGTGGCTGCCGCTCATGAATGTCGCCACCAGTTTCGGCGGACCAGGCTTGGCCTTTGCCTTCCTGCTCCTTATCGGCACCAGCGGAGCAATCACCATGCTGTGGACGCAGCTTTTCGGCGGCAATCCGTTCCCATCGCTCGGTTCGATGTTCGGCCTGAACCTACTCTCCCTCTACATTCACCTGCCCATGTATGTCATTCTCTCGCTGCCGTCCTTTGGGATGCTCCGCCCCGAATGGTGGGAAGCGGCTCAGGTGTCACGGTCATCGCGCTTTCGCTATTGGCGACGTGTCGGTTTCCCGGTGATCGCGCCGTTCATTGCGGCGCATACCCTGCAGATCTTCACCTGGTCCATGGGCTCGTACGCATTGCCATACGTCGTCACCGACTCGCCCCAATCCGTGCCACTGATCACAGTGGAAATCGGACGCGACCTGCAAAGCGCCGTATTCGGCCTGGAGCGGGCGGCGACGTTCGCCGTTCTCTTAATGGTGCTGGCAATTGGAACGATGTGGCTTTACCGCACCATCCAGGAGCAAGGAGCGAAAATCTTATGAGCAGCGCGATGACTGGAACGGGCAAATCGCAGCGCATTCTGCTGGGAGCAGTGGCGGTCTTCTTCGGTCTGCCCCTCGTCGTTCTCCTGCTCTTCAGCCTTGCAGACGGATGGGTGGGCACGATCCTGCCGACTGAATATACCCTCGCCAGGTGGAACACCTCCCTGTCGAGTGAGGAAGTGCTCGCCGCGGCGGGCCGCTCGTTGCTCCTCACCGTCTGTGTTGTGTTCATCGACCTGGTGCTCGTCATCCCGGCTGCCTACGTGGCGGTCGTCACCGCTGCGCGGGTTCGCCCCATCATCCACGCGCTCGCCGTCGTGCCGTTCGCCCTGCCGTGGCTGGTCATCGCGGCCGGAATGCAATTCACCACCGCAGAAATCGCGCCAAGTCTCTTCGGCAGCTTCGGGTTGCTCACGGCCACGATTGCGGCGGCCACCTTCCCGTACCTGTACTGGGCGGTCGAGAACGCATTACTGACCAATCGGGCGCAAGAACTCTCAGAGGCGGCAGCGGTGAGCGGGGCCGGCGGACTCCACACCATAATTCGCGTGATTATCCCGTCGATCAGAACGGGCATCATGTCGGGAACTCTGCTGGTGGCGGCCTCCGCATTTGGCGAATTCGCCATCACGATGACGCTCGCAGGCGCGGCCTACGAGACCCTGCCACTCTGGGCTCTGCGCATGTTCTCGGGCCGCAACCCGGGGGCTGGAGGAGAACTGGCCGCCATCACGTTCACGACGTTCATTGCGATGTTCGTGCTGTCGCTGCTGATCACGCGCATCGACACGCCGCGATCAAACACTAAAGCGGCCAGGGCATTCGCTCTTGTGCCCGCAACGAAAGGAAAGTAGCAGTGGGAACTGTTTCGCTTGATCACGTGACAAAGGCTTATGGCGGCAACGTCGTATTGAATGACGTATCGCTCAACATCGAAGACGGGGAATTCGTGTCGCTCCTCGGGCCTTCCGGCTGTGGCAAGACCACCCTGTTGCGTGCGGTCGCCGGGCTGCACGGCATCGAGGGTGGCCGCATCCTCATCGACGGCGCCGATGTGACGACGCTGCCCCCTCAACAACGCCCGATCGGAATGGTTTTCCAGCAGTACTCCCTGTTTCCCAATATGAGCGTGCGACAGAATATTGCGTTTCCACTCACCGTCATGCGCACTACGCGCGCGCAGATCGAGTCCCGAGTTGACGAGATGGTCGAACTTATCGACCTAAAGAAGCATGAGCACAAGCGGCCGAATCAGCTGTCGGGCGGCCAGCAGCAGCGGGTCGCGCTCGCCCGCGCGCTTGCCCCGCAGCCTCGAGTGCTGCTGCTCGACGAACCCTTGAGTGCCCTAGACGCGCTCGTACGCACCAGGCTTCGCGACCAATTACGAGCCATCCAGCGCGCGGTGGGGATCACGACAATTTTTGTGACTCATGACCAGTCGGAGGCACTCGCTATTTCGGACAAGGTCGTGCTGATGCGGCAGGGCGAGATCGAGCAAGTCGACACGCCGGAGGGAATTTACTTGAAGCCGCGCACGAAGCATGCAGCGAAGTTCATCGGCTCGCGCTCGGTCGTGAAGGTCGAGGCGAACGCCGGACTGCTCGAATGGCACGGACTATTTGAGATCGACTCGCCAGTAGTAGATGGCACGAGGGTGCAGTGCACTTTTCGCAGTGAAGACGTTTTCGTTCAGTTACCGGGGGAAGACGCGAGCGGGGTGGCGGCGCGCGTCGACGTGATGATCTTCCTCGGGGCGACGAGCACGCTGCAGCTGACACTCTGTGGGCAGGCGGACTCAGTCGAAGTTCACCAGGTCGTTGCACAGGTCCCCGCGAAGGTGGCGCGCAGACTCGTCGAGGGTGACATGGTTGTCATTTTGGTGAGATCTGAAGACGTCACGGTATTCGTGGACGGCACTCTCATGGACAGGGCGGCGTCACTTCTGGCGGTCAGCCATGTCTGAGACGCCGACACAATCCCCGCACAGGCTGCTCCTCGTCGGGATCGACGGTGTACGGCTCGACATGCTCACGCGCATCCCTACTCCGGCTCTCGATCGCGTCACTGCGAGCGGTTTCCTTGCCACGCCGCTGGTGGACCCACGCAACATCACGGTCTCCGGGCCAATGTGGGCCACCGTCTTGAGCGGCCTATGGAGCGACGAACACGGTGTGGTGTGCAATGAGCGGCCGCCCGACGACGGCATCCATGCGCCAGATTTCCTGTCGCGCATCCTCCAGCGGCAGCCAGACTCAAAGCTCTTTGCCGCAGTGTCCTGGGCTCCTCTGGCGAGCCGGGCCGGATGTGGCCCACTCATCAATCCTGAAACGGCCGAATGTTTCGTGGCCGATTGCGGCTCTGAGACGGTCGACGATTACATCCGTGCGGATGCGGCGGTCGAGGAATATTCTGTCCGTCGCCTCGCCGACGAGCCAGTCCGCGCCGCGTTCGTCTACTTTGGCGAGGCCGACGAGGCGTGCCATGAGTTCGGGATGGGTGATGAGTATGAGACTGCGATTCGTCGCTGCGATGCACATCTCGGCAAGCTCCTCAATGCTATTGAGGCCCGACCTGACAGCGACGAGTGGATTGTGATTGTCACGACCGACCATGGCCATGTGGATGCAGGCGGGCACGGTGGCGACAGCCTTGTTGAGCGGCAGGTCTGGATTGCGTGCTCGGAGCCGAGTTTGGAGTACGAGCTTCGTGATTCCGCCACGATCGCGTCCGTCGCAGTTCGGGTCACGACCGGTTCTCGGGCAGCGTGGCCAGCAGGCCAGTCGGCTATGGCTTGCTCCGATAGTTCTCGCCTGACGCCAAGTGTCCCGGCGTCCAGGGCGCGCCGATCGTGATCAACCTTGTTGGGCGCGACGTGCGCTGCCGTGGTGGAGGTCCGTTCGATGACGGTGGCGAGATTGTCGGCATCCCAGAAGGTACCGCGTCGCTCGGGATGGTGTCCTGAAGTATTCCGTGAAGGCGTCGCGCACGAGATCGCACTCTCGCCTCACTGGGTGCTTGATCCAGTTCCATGCACCGCGATCACGGGCCAGTCGGCAGCAGAATGGCCCGTTGGAGGCCGCCGAGATATAGGAGTGGTGAGACGTAACGCCCATGCAGGCGTACCCCGAAGTGCAGACAGCTCGGTGGGCAGTGTCCGCCAGCTGCCACCGTGCCAATCTGCCGCCCAGCCAGCACCCGGTCGCCGACTGCCACGAGCGCCTGTACCGGCTCCACCGTTGTGATCACATCATCGGCCTGGGTGATCGAGAGCACCGGTCGATCAACGACCACGCCGACGAACGACACGACGCCATCGTGCGGAGCCAGCACGGTCTCGCCCGACTGCGCCGCCAGGTCGATGCCGCGATGACCGGCGGCATACGGCGACACCGGCGCAACGAACGGGGCGATCATTCGGTGCGGCTCGGGGAGCGGCCAGCGCCACCCATCCGCTGCCGCAGTAGCGACCGTCCGAAGTTCCGCGCTCGCCGCGGGACACGAACTGATGAGAAGAATCAGCACCATTAAAACGGATGCCGTCAGCCTGCGAGTGTGAATACGGCCCGTCCGAACGTTCCCCGCTAAAAGTTGCACCATCGGACCGCGTACAGTCTGCATGCGCCTAACCTTGCCGTGTGTCAACCGTGCGGAACGGGTTGCGCACGCATCGGTGCACTGAACCGAAGAACCATGCCTGTGCAGGAGTCGCTCCGCCGCGTCCGTCTCATCTGCGCCCGTCTCATCCACCGCCGCCCCATTCGGTCTCACGCGTACGGTCCCGACCCCCGGCCGACGGTGGTACGCTATCCCTAGCAGCGCTTTGTGCGCTGACTACGCGTGCCCATTTGGCCGCCATGTCCAATCGGTCCCGTCCAGTCAGATTCTTGCAAGTGAATCTAACGAAAACAGGGCGGACGTGTGCCGGGTACCAGGAGCGATGATCGACCGATCATCGCACAAACCGATTGGTGTGCGCGCGAGCGCGCATCAGAACAGGAGTACGGCACATGGCCGTCGTAACCATTCGCCAACTGCTTGACAGCGGCGTGCACTTCGGGCACCAGACCCGCCGTTGGAACCCGAAGATGAAGCGCTTCATCTTCACCGAGCGTTCCGGCATCTACATCATCGACCTGCAGCAGTCGCTCGGGTTCGTTGACAAGGCCTATGACTTCGTCAAGGAGACCGTTGCCCACGGCGGCACCATCCTCTTCGTTGGCACCAAGAAGCAGGCCCAGGAATCCATCTCAGAGCAGGCGCAGCGCGTAGGCCAGCCCTACGTCAACCAGCGCTGGCTCGGTGGACTCCTTACCAACTTCCAGACCGTTTCCAAGCGTCTGGCCCGCATGAAAGAACTCGAAGAGCTCGACTTCGAAGACACCGCCAAGAGCGGTTTCACGAAGAAGGAAATGCTCATCAAGAAGCGTGAGCTCGTCAAGCTGCACAAGAGCCTCGGCGGAATCCGCAACCTCACGAAGACCCCGTCCGCGCTGTGGGTTGTTGACACCAACAAGGAGCACCTCGCCATTGACGAGGCGCGCAAGCTCGGCATCCCCGTCATCGCCATCCTCGACACCAACTGCGACCCCGACGACGTGCAATACCCGATTCCG
This sequence comes from Cryobacterium sp. Y50, assembly GCF_002929805.1. GTDB lineage: Bacteria > Actinomycetota > Actinomycetes > Actinomycetales > Microbacteriaceae > Cryobacterium. The sequence continues at coordinate 78,836 of NZ_PJJM01000098.1, forward strand.
GGCAACGACGACGCCATCCGCTCTGTTGGCCTGCTGACCCGCATCATCGCGGACGCAGCAGCCGAGGGCCTGATCCAGCGCCACGCCAAGCCGGAGGCTGAAGTAGAGCCCCTCGCCGCGTGGGAAGCTGAACTGCTTCAGGCCTCCGACGCCGAAACCACCCCAGCGCAATCCTCTGCCGAGACCGAGAAGGTTGCCGATGCCACAGTCGCCGCCGTCGACGTCGTTGCAGAGCCCGCCGTCGCTGACACCAACACCAGTATCGCCGACGCTGTCGCCGACTCCGACGTTGCCGCCGCACTGGCTGCCGTCGCCGACGAGCCGACCGCTGTCGCCGAAGAGACCAAGTAAGGAAGCCGGTATGGCAAACTTCACACTCGAAAACGTCAAGGCTCTTCGCGAGAACCTCGGCACCGGAATGGTCGACACCAAGAACGCCCTCGTTGAAGCCGACGGCGACATGGACAAGGCCATCGAGATCCTGCGTCTCAAGGGTGCAAAGGGCAACGCCAAGCGCGCTGACCGTTCTACCTCTGAGGGACTAGTCGCTGCCAAGGAAATCGGCACGACCGCCTACATGATCGAACTTGCCTGCGAGACCGACTTCGTTGCCAAGGGTGACAAGTTCGTCGTTCTGGCCGACAAGGTACTCGACGCGATCGCCGCCGCTGGCGCGACCACGGTTGAGGCTGGACTGGCCGCAACGGCCGGCACCCAGAGTGTTGCCGAACTCATCGACGGCGAAGCGGCCATCATCGGCGAGAAGTTCGAACTTCGCCGTGTTGCCGCCGTCACGGGCGAATCGTTCTCGATCTACCTGCACAAGACCAGCAAGGACCTGCCCCCGCAGGTCGGCGTTGTTCTCGGCTTCTCCGGAGCCGACGTGGAGACTGCTCGTAGCGTCGCCCAGCACATCTCGTTCGCCAACCCCGAGTACCTCGCGGCCAGCGATGTTCCTGCTGACCTGGTAGAGACCGAGCGCAAGATCGTCACCGAGATCTCGAAGAACGAGGGCAAGCCGGAAGCGGCACTGCCCAAGATCGTTGAGGGGCGGGTCAAGGCGTACCTCAAGCAGGTCGCCCTGCTCGAACAGGACTACGCCAAGGACAACAAGGTATCCGTCGCGAAGGTTCTCGATGATGCAAAACTGACCGTGTCGGGCTTCGCCCGGTTCAAGGTCGGCGCCTAACAACGAATGACGGAGGTCGGATTGCGAAAGCGATCCGGCCTCCGTTTCTATGTGTGCCCCCCGGCGGGGTACGCACGCGCACTTGGTAGTTTGGTATTACCCCACTTCGGAAGGCCCCGCACGACATGACTGACACGGCCAGCATCCCCACCCATAGCAGCCCAGTGAACGCCACTGCCATCGTTAAGAAACGTCGGGTTCTGCTGAAACTATCCGGTGAGGCCTTCGGCGGTGGTGCCGTTGGAGTCAACCCGGATGTCGTCAGTTCGCTGGCGCGTGAAATCGCTGAGGGTGCCAAGCAGGTCGAGGTCGCCATCGTGGTCGGCGGTGGTAACTTCTTCCGCGGCGCCGAGCTCTCCCAACGCGGCATGGACCGCGGGCGCGCCGACTATATGGGCATGCTCGGCACCGTCATGAACGCCTTGGCTCTGCAGGACTTCCTGGAACAGGCCGGCGCTGAAACCCGAGTGCAATCTGCCATCTCGATGACCCAAGTCGCTGAGCAGTACATTCCGCGACGCGCGGAGCGTCACCTCGAGAAGGGCCGCGTCGTCATCTTCGGTGCCGGCGCGGGCCTGCCGTACTTCTCCACCGACACCGTCGCGGCCCAACGAGCCCTCGAAATCGATGCCGACGTTGTGCTCGTCGCCAAGAACGGCGTCGATGGCGTCTACTCCGACGACCCGCGCACCAACCCCGATGCGCAGAAGATTCACCACATCACTTACCTCGACGCGCTCCAGCGCGGCCTCAAGGTGGTCGACTCCACCGCCTTCAGCCTGTGCATGGACAACCATATGCCAATGCAGGTCTTCGGCATGGCCCCGGAAGGCAACGTTACCGCAGCCATCCTGGGCACCGATCTGGGCACTCGCGTCTCCAACTAGAATTGTTCCACCACCAATAAAGGAGTCACCGTGATCGCGGATGTTCTTTCCGACGCCACTGCGCGCATGAACCGGGCCCTCGAGGCTGCCAAAGACGATTTTGGAACAGTGCGCACAGGACGCGCCAACCCGCAGATGTTCGCGAAGATCCTGGTGAGCTACTACGGCACCCTGACCCCGCTGGAGCAACTCGCGTCCCTGCAGAACCAGGAAGCGCGCACCATGTTGATCGGTCCGTACGATAAGGCAGCGCTGCGCGACATCGAGATCGCCATTCGCGACACTCCGAACCTGGGCGCCAACGTCGGCAACGACGGCACCACCATCCGCGCGACCCTTCCCGAACTCACCACGGAACGCCGTAAGGAATTCGTGAAAATCGTCAAGGCTAAGGCAGAGGATGCCCGCATCTCGGTGCGTAACATCCGCCGCAAGGCCAAGGATGAGCTCGACGCGCTCAAGAGCGAGGTCGGCGACGACGAGGTCGGTCGGGCCGAGAAAGAGCTGGAGCTAATCACCAAGAGCCACGTGGACGGCATTGATGACGCATTCAAGCGCAAGGAAGCCGAACTCCTCGAGATCTAGGGACCTCAGATGAACGACAAACCCGGGAACGACCAGCCGCACAAGCGCGGTCACGGTGTTAGTCGTGCCGAGTTTCGGGCGCAGGTGAAGACGACGCGGGCCGATTTTGAACGCCAGGTGCAAACCACCAAGGCTGATTTCGAGCGGCAGGTGCAGGCGACGCGTGCCCAGCTCGATGCCACCAACGAACGCATCGAAGCACGCACCGGGCGCAACCTTATTCTCGCGATCCTGATCGGGCTCGTGCTCGGCGGTGCGATGCTGGTCAGCCTCATCATCATCAAGCAACTATTCATGATCTTTGCGGTCGTGATCGTCGCTTTCTGTGCCTTCGAACTGGCCCAGGCGCTGCGACATGCCGGACACAATGTTCCGCGCATCCCGGTCATCATCTCTGCCGTCGCGATCGTCCCGGCCGCGTTCTACGGCGAGGCGATTGGCCAGTGGCTCGTGATGCTCGGCGGGATCGGGCTGATTGCCCTGTGGCGGCTGGCGCTTCTCGTGATACCGTCACATCGAGCCCCGGTCCGGTCCATTGTCGGCGACGTGGGTGGCGGCATTCTGATTCAGGTGTACGTCGTGTTCCTGGCGAGCTTCGCGGTGCTGCTCGTCGCCCAGCCCGAAGGGCAGTGGTGGGCACTCGCTTTCCTGATCCTGGTTATTTCCGCCGACACCGGGGCCTACGTCAGCGGGCTCAATTTTGGCAAGCATCCGATGGCACCCTCGATCAGTCCCAAGAAGACCTGGGAAGGCTTTATCGGTGCCGGTCTGATCTGCATGATCGCCGGCGTTCTGTTGTCCATCTTCATGCTGGATCAGGAGTGGTGGTTCGGGCTGGTCTTCGGCGTCGTGATTCTGCTCGCTGCGACGTTCGGCGATCTGGCCGAATCGCTGATCAAACGCGACCTCGGTATCAAGGACATGAGTTCCTGGCTGCCGGGGCACGGCGGTTTTCTGGACCGGCTGGACTCAATCCTGCCGTCGGCCGCCGCCGCCTACGCCCTTTACCTGGTCTTTGCGTAAGCAGACCCGATTCGCCCCCCTTCAGCACCACACGAGAGAATAAGGCTATGAGCACCATATTTCCCCGAGTGGGCAAGAAGACTCTCGGCTACAACCTGAGCCAGGTCGATACCTTCCTGGCCGCGGCCCGACGCGCGTACGATCGGCCCGACCTGACCGACGATGAAGCGGATGCCGATACCGGGGTCGTTGAATCCGGCTTCGAATCCGTGGACGAGATCGCTGCCCGCAGTCGCGCTGACCACCACGAGAGCCCGGTATCGGGCACGGTGTTGAACGGTACAGAAGCCATCCACGCCATCGTCACGGCCAAGGCCGCCGCGGAAGCGGACCGCGCCGGCGCGACCTTGACGGCCGAAGCAATTCGACACACCGCCTTCGCCATGCACAAGGGCGGATACTCTCCGGAACATGTCGACGCGGCTCTAGAGCGACTCGAGGACGCCTTCGCAGCCCGGGAACGCGATCACGCCACGCGCACCGGCGGAGAGCATGCGTGGCTGGTCGATGCCGAGAAGGCCGCCACCGTACTTGTCGCCCGCCTCAGCCGTGCGCCCGGGCACCGATTCACCCGTACCAGTGTGCTCGCGGTCGGCTACAAACGGGTCGATGTCGACCGGTTTGCGAACAAACTGGTGAAGTATTTTCAACACGGTCGTGAGCTCACCGTCGACGAAGTGCGAACCTCTGTTTTTCGCCCTGAACGGGGCGGATACCGCGAAGCCCAGGTTGACCTGGTGCTCGACAGCGTCGTCGACGTGATGCTGGCGGTACGTTGAATTGGTGACCGTTATCTGGCCGTTACCCAAATTGTGGGCTAGGGTCATCTAGTAATGGGTAGGCATCTGCAAATAATCGAATCCGTCCCGGCCGCGACGCGGCCGCCGGTTCGTCGAACTCGACGTCGGGCTAAGCCGACTCACTTTCTGTTCGGATTCACCGCCGCCTTCGCGTTCGTGCTCGTGACTGTCGTCGATCCCTACTCGGGTGCCACTGCATCCCCCTACTTTCAACTCGCCGGCAGCACCACCGATGAGGGGCCGGTTCAGGCCGTGCTCGTGGCTGGCAGCTACACCAATACCATCACTCGCGACGGCTTCACCGTCACCGAGAAGCCCAAACCGGTTCCGGTGGTCGTCGCCGTGGAAAAGAAGCGAAGCGTGGCCGCACCGTCCGCCGCTGTGCCGGATCCCGGCTCGGCTCAGGCCTATGCCTACGACGCTGTTGCGGGTCGCGGCTGGGGCGAAGACCAGTACAACTGCCTGATTTCATTGTGGCAGAAGGAATCGGGCTGGCGCGTGAACGCCGAGAACAGTTCGAGCGGTGCCTACGGCATTCCGCAGGCGCTTCCAGGCTCCAAGATGGCCACGGCCGGTGACGACTGGGCGACCAACGCCGGAACCCAGATTGAATGGGGCCTCGGTTACATAACAGCCCGCTACGGAACCCCGTGTGGCGCCTGGGCGAAGTCCCAAGCCTCGGGCTGGTACTAGCCTCACGGTCTCGCTGCCCTGCCGGTACGGCGCTGTTGGGCAGCGACCTAGACTGGTGTGATGGCGCGCAGCAATCGACCCCGAGGCCGCAAGTCAGCTCCGCGAGACGATGACGAAGACGCCGACCTGAACAACCTGCTGGCGGGCTGGCGCCGTAGCGAGATACGCCGCGACGGGCTGTGGCATGTTCAACCGGTTCCGGCCAAGCAAGCCGCGAAGACGTATTTGTGTCCCGGCTGCACCCTCGACATCGCGCCTGGTACGGCGCACATGGTCACCTGGCGCGGCGACGGAGTGCTCGGCGACGCGGCCGACCTGTCCAACCGGCGGCACTGGCACACTCACTGTTGGAGAATCAAATGACCGAGGAGACGTCCGTGACCCTGCCGGTCGACATTCGTGGCGGCATCAAACTGCCCGCCAGTATCGAGTACATCGAACTCAAAACCAGCGATGGCCTCACCCTGGTGGGTGAGTTGGCGACTCCGATCGGGCGTGCGTCGGTGGCGACACTCGTGACGCTGCATCCTTTGCCCACGGCCGGGGGATTCATGGACTCGCACATTCTGCGCAAGGCGGCCAACCGCCTGCCGGCGATGGCCGATCTGGCCGTGCTTCGGTTCAACACCCGCGGGACCTCGTCGCCGCGCGGCACCAGCGGCGGTGATTTCGGGGAGGGCGTCACCGAACGCGCCGACGTGGCCGCGGCGATGGCTTTCGTCGCTGAACGCCACCTGCCCAATCCGTGGCTGGTCGGCTGGTCCTTCGGTACTGAGCTCGCCCTCAAATACGGACTGGAGCACCCGATCCGTGGGGCTATCCTGCTGTCACCGCCACTGCACCGCACGACGAAGGCCGAACTGGCCGCGTGGGCCGGAAATGAGCGGCAGCTGGTCGCGGTCATTCCCGAATTCGACGATTACCTGCGACCGGATGCCGCTCGCTTAAAGTTCGCAAGTGTGCCTGGCCTGCAATTCGTAGCAGTCGAGGGCGGTAAGCATCTGTGGGTCGGCGAAAACCTGACCCGGCGGGTGCTCACCGAGATCGTCACTACCGTCAACCCCGCTGCGCTGCCGCTACCCACCGAATGGATGAACGGCCTGCACGACGCGTTCTGAGCAAGTTCTGAAAACTAGAGCTCGTTTTGGCGGGGGATGACGACCTGCTTGACAATCATGATGACCGACGCGGCAACAGGGATGGCGATCAGCGCGCCGAGAATGCCGAGCAGGCTGCCGCCAGCCAGGGCCGCGATCACCACGACAGCGCCCGGCACTGACACGGCCCGGTTCATGATGTTCGGGCTGAGCACGTATGCCTCCACCTGCATATAGATGAGGTAGTAGATCGCCGCGACCAGAGCAGTCTGCGGCGAGCTGCCGATCTCTGGAATCAGGCAGGTCAGCACGATGATGACCGAGCCCGAAATGGTACCGATGAGCGGAATGAGCGAGAGCAGAAAGGCGATGAAGGCGAGCAACGCCGGAAACGGTGCGCCGATGATAGAGAGAAAAATAAAGCTCAAGACGCCATTGACCGAGGCGAGTGCGGCCTGGCCCACGATGTAGCGGCCGACTGCCGTGGTGATCTGCTCGCTGATATCGGTGAAACGCTCCCGCTTCGACGCGGGAACCAGCTGGTAGGTGGCGCGCTTCATGCTGTTTAGTGAGGCCGTGAAGTACAGCGTGAGAATGAGAATGATGAGAGCGCCGAACAGGCCACCGACAAACGCGAGACCCGACTGAACTACCGTCGTCGTGATGTTGGTGAGGTTGCCGCCCAGAAAATTGGTCACGGTCTTGGTGATCTCCGTGACGTCGAAGCCGGGAAACTGCTTCTGGAGATCAATGAGATAAGTCGAACTATTCACCGCTTTGACCAGTTCGGGGATGAGGTTGGACAGCTTGGTAACCTGGTCAACGATGATCGGAGCAATCGCGAAGACGACGCCGGTGAGCACACCGAGCACAGCGGCGACCACGGTCAGAATCGCGGCCCAGCGAGGAAACCGTTTCTTCTCCAACCAGGAGACGGCCGGATCGAGACCGAGCGCGATGAACAGCGCGGCTCCCACGTAGATGATGATCGTCTGCAGCGTGATTACCGAGGTGATGATCAAAAGGCCGAGGCCTACGCCCAGGGTGCCGACGAGTCCGAACCGAAACGCATTCTGAATTTTCACGTATCGTCTCCAGGAGTAGGGGATTACTCGGCTGCGACCCGCTCTGCCTGGGTCAAAACGCTGCGCAGGCTTTCAAAGTACCCCGCCACAGCGTCGCGCTCAATTCTAATCTGCGCCATGCGATCTTCGGCGTCAGCGACCAGAGCCCGCGACCGTGTCGTAGCGTTCTCGACGAGGGCCGAAGCGCTGGTCTGGGCGTCGTGCAGAATGCGGGCGGCAGTCTCATCGGCGAGGTCCTTATTCGCCTTGGCCTCGGCGCGGGCTCCCGTGTCCAGCTGCTCGTTGAGCGCACGCAGTTCGAGCGTGCGCTCGGTGGTTTCGGCGAGCTGCCTGGCGGCATCCGTTTGGAATTTCTGCGCCAGCGCCACCGCTCCCTGGTGAAGGGTGAGGTGCTCCTGCTCTGCCTCGTCGCGGCGGGCTTTCAACTCGACATCGAAGTCGGCTCGGACCTGGTCAATTTCTCGGGCCAGTTGGGCTGCCTCGTGCTGGCCGGTCGTGAGCGTGGCAGCGAGCTCGGTTTGCAGGTCGATGCGCGCCTGCTCGGCCTCGGCCTCGGCCTCGAGGCGGGCTTGCTGGTTGTCCCGGGTCAGGTCGGCGCCGGCCTGTTCCACCTCGGCGGCGAGGGTGGCGCGTGCCTGCTCGATCTCGCGATCGGCCGTGGCGCGTTTGCGCTCGAGATCGCGGGCGAGATCGGTCTGCGCCTGCTCGCTCTCGATCTCGGCGACTGCGCGTGCCTGCTCGATCTCGCGGGCCACGTCGATGCGGCCCTGTTCCACCTCGGCGGCGAGCAGGGTGCGCGCCTGCTCGGCCTCGTGGGCGCGGCTCAGGCGGGCTTCTTCCGTGTCGCGCGCGAGATCCACGCGAGCCTGGTCGGTTTCGGCAGCCAGCGTCACGCGAGCCTGGTCCGTCTCCTGCTTCAGGGTCGCGCGCTGCTGGTCGAGTTCCAGTGCTACTTCGGCGCGAATGAGTTCTGTTTCGCGCGTCAGGCCGGCCGCTTCTTCGCGAGCCTCGGTGGCTTCACGCTGCGCGACGACGCGCACCTCGGCGGCTTCGCGATCCGCTTCAGAACGGATGGCTGACACCTCGCGTTTCACCGTGGCCCGGGCCTCGGCCGCCTCGGTGGCGACGGTCCCGCGAATCAGCGAAGCGTCCCGGGCAGCGTCCTGTATGACCAGCGACTGCTCGTCCTGGGTGCGTGCGCGCAAGTCATCCGTTTCAACGCGAGCATCGTCGAGCAGTCGCCGTGCTTTGACGGCGGCGTCGGAAAGGGTTCGTTCGGCCTGCTCAGTGGAAGTCCGTCGCAGCTGCTCGACCTCGTCGCTGGTCGTGGCGCGCAGTTTCTCAGCGTCGATATCGGCCTGGGCGATCACACGGGTGGACTGTTCCTCGGCGACGCGCAGGGTGTTTTCCAGCTTCGTGCCCAGACCGGAGAACGTGGGACTGCCGACCTCTTCGATCTCTGCGGTGAGGTCATCGATGTGCGCGGCCAATCGTTTGACCTCGCGGCTGGCCTGAGCATTTTGGGTATTGGCCTGGATGAGTTGCCGGCGCAGGGATTGGACCGCCTTGGCGACCTCATCTTTGTCATAGCCGCGAAATACCTGGGTGAAATCGGCGTCGTCGTCAGACACTTGTACTCCTTACACATGGGGCCGGGCCCCTCAATGGATCGTGCATTACGGGGCACCCGTCCAATTTTAGTGTGTTGCTGCCCTGCACGGTACGCGCCGACCGCCAAGTGCGCGCGAAAGAGCTATTAGGCTCCTTTCAGGCGAACGGAGTAACGTAGAAAACCGTGTCTGAGGACTTTCAGTCACGTGGGTCAGCCAAAGTGACTGAACAGTACCAACCAGCTCAATTGCTGAAGGGTGATACGTGCGTTTTGTTCTAGCCATCGTGGCATTCGTTCTCGCCGCCGTGATGATCGTGCTCGGCATCGCGCAGCGCACAATTCTGCTTGAACCGGCCTTCACTTCACTGAGCTCGACGGCCGCCGGCGAGACTTTGTACACAGTGATCGACCCGGGCGCCCTCGCGGCCTCCCCGGGGAGCCAGACAATCAACGTGCGCGGCGAGGGAACCATCTTTCTGGCCTACGGTCGCTCCGAAGACGTGGCCGCCTGGATCGGCGATGACGCCTACTCCACGGTGGCGCTGAGTGAGAAAACGGGCGAACTGACCTCCACAGTCACGGCTGCCGTCGAACCCGACACGGACGTCGACAGCTCGGACGAACCGGCTGCAGCGGATGCTGTCGAGCCCCTGATCGTCAGTCCGGCCGGTTCCGACCTGTGGCTCGAGGAGATCAGTGACACGGATTCGTTGACGACCACGCAGACCCTCCCGGAGGGCATTTCGGTGCTCGTTGCTTCGGACGGAATCGAACCGGCGCCGGCGAGCATCCGTTTGTCGTGGGCGTCGGATAATTCCACACCGTGGGCCGGCCCACTGCTCGCCGGCGGCGCACTGCTGCTGCTGTTCGGACTCGTGTCGTACCTGCTGGCTCTGCTGCACCTGCGCCGGTCACGGCGACCGCGCCGCAACGTTCCGCGCGGACCACGCCTGCCGCGCGCCCCCCGACCGAAAGCCATCAAGGCCAGTCAGATCACCTCGCCGCGCCGCGGTATTGCCCGCCGCATAGCAATCCTGCCGATGATCCTGGTGTCCGGTCTCGCCCTGAGCGGATGCTCGGCCGACCTCTGGCCCGATTTCAGCGCGACGACGATGGAAACGGCGACCCCGACCCCGACTCCGGTGTCCACCGACTCGGTCGAAGCGGCCGCCGAGCTGGCACCGCCGGCCGTCACGGTCTCCCAGCTTGAGATCATCATGGGCGAGATTTCGCTCCTGACGGCGGATGCCGACGCGACCCTCAACGCGGACACTCTTGCGACCCGCTTCACCGGCCCCGCGCTGGAACAGCGCCTGGCCAACTATGCGATACGGGCAGTCGACGCGACGGTGCCGCCACTGCTGGCGTTGCCGGGAGCCCCACTCACCTTCACGCTGCCTCAGCAGACGAATTCCTGGCCGCGAGTGGTGATGACTGTGATTCAGAACGAAACGGATGCCGAGATTCCACCAACCGCAATTATTCTGCAGCAAGAATCGCCGCGGGCGAACTATCTCATCGAGTATGCCTTCCAGCTTGAACCCGCTGCGCGGGTACCCGAAGTTGCTCCGGCTCTGATCGGGGCGCCGGCGATCGCCCCCGACAACAAACTTCTGCTGTTGCCGCCGAACGAACTGGCCGCGGTCTACGCCGATGTGCTCCTGCGGGGCGCTGCGAGCCCGTCCGTCGGCTTGTTCGAAGACGAAGTGGATGCCTTCCGTGCCCAGTTTGACGCCAGCCGCGCCGACCGGCAGGCAGCCCTGCCCACCACCGCATCGATCGAATTCGGCACGGCGGCGGGGGACGGCGGCACCATCGCCCTGGCCACCAACGACTCCGGCAGCATCGTGGCGGTCAGCGTCAACGAGACCGAGATCGTCAAACCGATCAACGACGGTGCCACGGTCAGCCCGAGCGGGGCTGCCAGCAAGGCGCTGTCGGGAATCTCATCGTCGGCCAAGGGTATTCTCAACACCTACAGTGACCAGCTGTTGTTCTACGTGCCGACGGCCGGATCGAGCGACAAAATCATCCTCCTGGGCTTTGCCCAAGGCCTCACCAAATCTGCGGAGCTTCCATGACCAACCTGCCCCCGTCCAGTTCCAATTTGCGCGGAGCGGTTGACCTCTCCTCGCTCGTCAACCGTGGCCAGGCTGCAGCGCCTGCTACATCCGGTGCCGCTGCGGGACCAGCGGCCGGTGGCGCTCCGGCCGGTGTCGTGCCGGTGCCGAGCCTCGTGCTCGATGGCACCGACGCGAACTTCGGAGAGCTGCTCGAGTTGTCCTCGCGCGTGCCGGTGATCGTCGGACTTTGGGCCTCCCAAAGCGAACCTTCTACGGCACTGATGAGCGTGCTGGAGAAGCTGATCACCGATCTGGCCGGCCGGTTCGTGCTGGCCCGCGTCGATATTGATGCCAACCCGCAACTCGCGCAGGCATTCCAAGCCCAGTCGGTACCGACGGTCGCCGCCGTCATCACCGGTCAGCCGGTACAGCTGTTCAACGGCCCGTTGGCCGAAGAACAGATCAGCGACGTGCTTAGCCGCGTGCTCGAACTCGCTGCCCAGCAGGGCGTGACCGGCACGGCCGAGGCGCCGGCCGTTGCCGCAGACGGAGAACCGGCCGAGGTGGTTGAAGAGCCCCTGCCGCCGCACCACCTCGAAGCCTACGCCGCGATCGAGGCCGGTGACTATGCCACCGCGCAGAGTGAATACCGCACGGCGCTCGCCCAGAACCCGAATGACACCATGGCCGTCGCCGGCCTTGCTCAGGTCAGCCTGCTGGCCCGCCTACAGGGCAAAACTATTGACCAGATTCGTAACGGTGCAGCATCCGCTCCCGATGATCTCGACGCACAGCTTCTAGTCGCCGACCTCGACTTGTCCGGTGGGCACATCGAGGATGCCTTTGATCGCCTGTTGAGCCTGTTTCCGGCCCAGCTTGCCCCTGGCCGCAACGCCATTCGCGAGCGCATCCTCGAGCTGTTCGAGGTCATCGGCCAAGACGACCCTCGGGTCCCTCCGACTCGCTCCCGTCTGACAGCCCTGCTCTACTGATCGTCTCGCCTGAAGAGGGTTAGCGGCGAAGGCGCAGCCAGAGACCGGCCAGGGGAGGCAGGGTCAGGGTTGCAGAGGCGGGGCGACCGGCCCAGGGCTCGTTGTAGGCCTCGACGTTTCCTTGGTTACCCACCCCGGAGCCGCCGAAGTCGCTGGCATCCGTATTGAGAATCTCTTCCCACGCTCCGGCGAACGGCAGACCGACTCGGTAGCCGGTGTGCGGCTGCCCGGCGAAGTTGAAAAAGCAGGCCACCGGAACGCCGTGGTTGTCCCAGCGCAGAAACGACACGACGTTTTGGCTGGCGGCGCCGGCGTCGAGAATCTCGAACCCACCCGCATCGTTGTCGCGGCTCCACAGGCTCGCGTTGTCGCGGTAGACCCGGTTGAGCTGACCGACCAGGTTGAACAGGCCGCGGTGCGCCGGCTGATCGAGCATCCACCAGTCCAGTGCGCGCTCCTCGCTCCACTCCGAACGCTGTCCGAACTCGCTGCCCATGAACAACAGTTGTTTGCCCGGGTGCGCCCACATGAACGAGAGATAGGCGCGCACGTTCGCAAGCTGCTGCCAGGAATCGCCGGGCATCTTCGAGACCAGGGCGCCCTTACCGTGTACGACCTCGTCGTGGCTGATCGGCAGCAGAAAATTTTCGCTGAACGCATAGATGAACGAGAACGTGATCTCGTTGTGATGATACGACCGGTACATCGGGTCGACCTGCATATACTCGAGCGAATCGTGCATCCAGCCCATGTTCCACTTGAAGCCGAAACCGAGCCCGCCGCCGCTGGTCGGGGACGTCACCCCTCCCCAGTTGGTGGATTCCTCGGCGATCATGATGGTGCCGGGATTACGCTTGTAGGCGGTCGCGGTGATCTCCTGCAGCAGGCTGATCGCCTCGAGGTTCTCGTTGCCGCCATACTGGTTCGGCTCCCACTGGCCGTCTGCCCGCGAATAGTCGAGGTAGAGCATCGAGGCGACCGCGTCGACGCGCAGGGCATCAATGTGGAATTCCTCGAGCCAGTACAGGGCATTCGCGACGAGGAAGTTGCGCACCTGCAGCTGACCGAAGTCGAAGATGTAGGTGCCCCAGTCCAGCTGTTCACCGCGGCGCGGGTCCGGGTGCTCGTATAGGGCCTGGCCGTCGAAGCGGGCGAGGGCGAAGTCATCCTTCGGAAAGTGGCCGGGCACCCAATCCATGACCACGCCGATGCCGGCCTGGTGCAGCCGGTCGATCAGGTAGCGCAGGTCGTCTGGCGAGCCGAAACGGCTGGTCGGCGCGTAATAGCCGCTGACCTGATAGCCCCACGATCCGCCAAACGGATGCTCAGCCAGGGGCATGAATTCCACATGCGTGAAGCTGAGTTCGTTCAGGTACCCGACCAGCTCGTCGGCGAGTTCCCGGTAACCGAGCCCGGGTCGCCAGGAGCCCACGTGCATCTCATAGATGCTCATCGCCTGGTTGTGCGGATCGTTGGCGCTGCGGTTGGCGAGCCATTCGGCATCCGCCCACTCGTAGTTGGATGCGGTAACGACCGACGCCGTCTGTGGCGGAACTTCGGCGAGGCGGGCCATCGGGTCGGCCTTTTCGACCCAGACGCCGGACTGCGCGAGCAGCTGGAACTTGTAGTTGGTGCCGAGCGCGAGGCCCGGAATGAACAATTCCCACACGCCGGTGCTGCCCATGTTGCGCATGGCGTGGGTGGAGCCGTTCCATCCGTTGAAGTCACCGATGACCCGCGCGGCCTGCGCGTGCGGTGCCCAGACGGCAAACGAGGTACCGGTCGAAGGGGCCGTGACGCCCTGGTGCTGACGGTGGTGTGCCCCGAGAACGTCCCACAGGCGTTCGTGGCGGCCCTCGCCGATCAGATGCAGATCCAGTTCGCCGAGGGTCGGAATGAAACGGTACGGGTCGTCGCAGATCCACGGTGGCGCAGACTTATAGCGGGCCTCGATCGTGTAGTCGCTGAGCCCGACGGTGCTGTCCCCCTGCCAGATGCCGTGCGCAAGGTGAGCCAGCTCAACGTGCGACCCGTTGGCGAGAATCGCAAACACTTCGGTGGCGAGCGGTCGCAGCGCTCGGATGATGACGAGCGGGTCAGACACGCCGGCCGGGTGGGCAAGGTGTTGGCCGAGAATCTCGTGCGGGTTGTAGTACCGGCCGGCGGCGACGGCCTCGAGCACATGCTCGGGGATGGGCGCGGGTTCCATCGGGGCCGAGTTCTTCTGGGCTTTGCTGGGCACGGATTTCGGGGACTGTGCTTTCTTGCCGTCGATTTTCTTTGCCGGACCCTTCGGGCTTGTGGACTCGTGCTTGTTGTTTTTCTGGTGTTTCTTGTCTTTCTTGTCTTTCTCTTTGTGACCGCTCATGCTGGGTCCCAAGTGTGCGGTGTGACGTGCAGAATATGTACCGGCTCTGTGAACGCGTCGAGTCGCACAAAGTTGTCGGCCGCCCAAGTCCAGGTGGCTCCGGAGACCAGATCGTGCACGTCAAAGCTGTCACCGCGTGCAATACCGAACCGGGTGACGTCCAGGTGCACGATACTTTCGCGCACGGAGTGCGGGTCGACGTTGGCGACGATAATGAGGGCATCCGCTTGGCCGGTGCCGGTGAACGCGGCGTCGAGGTACTTGCTATAGACCAGAATCGAGTCGTCGTCACTGGCATGGATATCGAGGTTACGCAGTTGCGCGAACGCCGGATGCTTCGCCCGAATGCGGTTGAGCAGCGTGAGGTAGGGTGCGAGGGATTTGCCGAGCTCCTCGGCCTTGCTCCAGTCGCGCGGCCGATACTCGTACTTCTCGTTGTCGATATTCTCTTCGGCGCCGGGCCGGGCGACGTTCTCGAAGAGGTCGAAACCCGCGTACACACCCCAGCTGGGCGCTGCCGTCGCGGCGAGGGCCGCGCGAATCTTGAACGCGGCCGGGCCGCCGAACTGCAGGTATTCGGTAAGAATATCCGGCGTGTTCACGAACAGGTTGGGGCGCAGAAAGTCTGCCGTGTCGGTGGCGAGGCCGTCAAAGAATTCCTCGAGCTCAGTCTTCGTGTTGCGCCAGGTGAAGTAGGTGTACGACTGCTGAAAGCCGACCTTGCCGAGCGCCTGCATGAGCGCCGGGCGGGTGAACGCTTCGGCCAGAAACACCACGTCGGGGTCGGTCGCATTGACCTCCGCGATGAGCCACTCCCAGAAGTCCAGCGGCTTGGTGTGCGGGTTATCGACCCGGAAGATGCGCACGCCAAGGCTGATCCAGTAGCGCAGCAGGCGCAGCGCCTCGAGCCGGATGCCGGCCGGATCGTTGTCGAAATTGATCGGGTAGATGTCCTGATATTTTTTCGGCGGGTTTTCGGCGTAGGCGATGGTGCCGTCGGGCAGGGTCGTGAACCACTCCGGGTGCTCTTGTACCCAGGGATGGTCTGGGGAGGCCTGCAGGGCAAAGTCGAGGGCAATCTCAATGCCGAGGCCGGCCGCCTTTTTCAGAAAGGACGTGAAGTCGGCGATGGTACCGAGATCGGGGTGGATAGCGTCGTGACCGCCGTCGGCCGATCCGATCGCCCAGGGCGATCCAGGATCGCCGGCGGCTACGGTGAGTGAGTTGTTCGGACCCTTACGGAAGGCCTGCCCGATCGGGTGGATCGGCGGCAGGTAGAGCACGTCGAAACCCATCGCCGCGACGGCGGGGAGACGCTTCGCAGCGGTGCGGAACGTTCCGCTCTTCCAACTTCCATCTTTTTGCCGAACGGCGCCCTCCGAGCGCGGGAAGAACTCGTACCACGAACCCACCCCGGCCCTGGCACGTTCGACGATTATGGTGCGTTCGGCCGAGAGCGAAGCCAGCCCGGCGAGGGGGTGGGTGGCGATGGCTTGCCGCAGCGCGGCATCCGCTACCGCGAGTAGTCGTGTGGCGTCCGGTTTGCTGGTGTCGGCGAGGGCGGTCGCTGCAGCCTGAAACAGGCGGCGGGCCGCGAGCGGGCGATTCTGGTCGATGCCGCCCTGCAGCATCAGCGCGCCGCCGATACTGAACATGAGTTCTACGTCGATGCCGGCCGGAACCTTGATCTGCGCGTTGTGTTCCCAGGTGGCGAACTCGTCGGCGTAGGCGCGCACCCGATACCGCCAGTGGCCAGCGACGCCGAGGAGCACCGGCACGCCGTAACGGTCGGTCCCCTCGCCCTGCAGTAGCATGGGATGCCGGGTTTCGCTGCCGTCGGGCGCCGTGAGCTGCAGGTCGACACCGATCAGGTCGTGGCCCTCACGAAAAGCGGTGGCGCCGAACGGTACGACCTCGCCGGCGAAGGCGCGGGCCGGCCACTGATTGTCGTTCAGTTGGGGCGAGAGGTCGAGCACAGGAATGCGACCAACGGCCGCGCGGGACGCAACGCCGGCTGCCTGCGGAGACGCACCGGTCTTGGCGCTGCTCGATGTTATCGGCAGAGTCGTCTTTTTTGCTGCTGTCTTGGCCACAGAACGACCGTAGCGTGAAAGCATGGCAATCATGCCAGTCTCGCCCGCCTCGCCTGCGGGACGCGAACAATCGGCGTTACGTGTTCAACATCTGGCACCCCTAAGGTTGTCCTCGTGAAGGCCATCCGCAAATTTACCGTCCGTGCCGTCCTCCCCGAGCCCCTTGCGGCGCTGGAGGAGCTTGCCGGCAATCTTCGCTGGTCGTGGCACGAGCCCACCCGCCAGCTGTTCGAGCGCATCGCCCCCGAACTTTGGCGCGAGATCGGCACCGACCCGGTTGCCCTGCTCGGCGCGGTCGACCCGCACCGTCTCGACAACCTCGCCCAGGACCACGACTATGTGGCCGAGGTCAACGGCACCAGGGACGCCCTGCGTGACTATCTGGAGCAGCCGCGCTGGTACCAGAGCCTCGAGGGCGAGAAGCCCGCCGCGATCGCCTACTTCTCACCGGAATTCGGCATCGCCGCCGCCCTGCCGCAGTACTCTGGCGGCTTGGGCATTTTAGCCGGCGACCACCTCAAGAGCGCCTCTGACCTCGGCCTACCGCTCGTCGGCGTCGGCCTGTTCTACCGCGCCGGCTACTTCAGCCAGGCCATCTCGCCGGACGGCTGGCAGATGGAAAGCTACCCGCTGCTCGACCCCGATGGACTGCCGCTTTCCGTATTGCGCCGGGCCGACGGCTCCGCCGTACAGGTCTCGCTGGCTCTGCCGGATGACCGCACCCTGCACGCCCGAGTGTGGCAGGCCAAGGTCGGTCGGGTGCGCTTGCTGCTGCTCGATACCGACATTCCCGAAAACGCCGACGACCTGCGCCTGGTCACCGACCGACTCTACGGCGGCGGCGGCGAACACCGCCTGCTGCAGGAACTATTGCTCGGCATCGGGGGCGCGCGCGCCGTCAAACTGTGGAGCTCGCTGCACGGCCTGGCCGAACCCGAGGTGTTCCACACCAATGAGGGCCACGCCGGTTTTCTTGGCCTCGAGCGCATTTCGAGCCTGATCGGCGAGGGCTTGAGCTTTCAGGAAGCCCTGCAGGTGGCCCGCGCCGGAACCGTCTTTACTACCCACACCCCGGTCGCCGCCGGCATCGACCGGTTTGAACGTTCCCTGGTTCGCCGCTATTTCGGCACAGACCTGCTGCCGGGCGTCGATGTGGAGGACCTGCTCGCGCTCGGTGCCGAAAGCTACGCCGGCGGTTCCTCCGACGTGTTCAACATGGCCATCATGGGCCTGCGCCTGGGCCAGCACGCCAACGGCGTGTCGACCCTGCACGGGGAGGTCAGCCGCCGCATGTTCAACGGCCTCTGGCCCGGTTTTGATTCAGCGGATGTCCCAATAACGTCGATCACGAATGGTGTGCACGCTCCAAGCTGGACCGACCCGGCCCTCAAGAGCCTCGCGCTCAACAAACTCGGCACGAGTGACACGTCAACGGCCAACTGGGCCTCCGGCGAGGTTACGGACCAGGATCTTTGGTCGGTGCGCGGTCAAATGCGCCTGCAGTTCGTCGAGGATGCCCGCCGACGCCTGCTGAACGCTTGGCGCGACCAGAATCCGGGGGGCATCTCCCCGGCCTGGATCGGCCGGGTCTTCGACCCGAACGTGCTGACAATCGGATTCGCCCGCCGTGTTCCCACCTACAAGCGCCTGACCCTGATGATGCACGACCCCGAACGCTTGCGTGCCTTGCTGCTGCACCCGGAGCGTCCGATTCAGATCGTAATTGCCGGCAAATCTCACCCCGCCGATGAGGAGGGCAAACGACTGATCCAGAAGATCGTGCAGTTCGCCGCCGACCCGGCGCTTCGCGGCCGCATCGCGTTCCTGCCGGACTACAACATTGCGATGGCCCAGCTGATGTATCCGGGAACGGATGTCTGGCTCAACAATCCGCTCCGCCCGCTCGAAGCCTGCGGCACTAGCGGCATGAAGGCGGCACTGAATGGCGCGCTCAACCTGTCGATCCTCGATGGTTGGTGGCCGGAATACTACGACGGCAAGAACGGCTGGGCGATTCCCTCGGCCGATTCCGCCGGGGACTCCGCCGAACGCGACCGGCTCGAGGCCGAAGCGCTCTACGAGCTGATCGAGCATCAGGTCGCGCCGATGTTCTACGAGCGCAACGCCGACGACGTGCCTGAACGTTGGGTGTCTAACATTCGGCACACGCTTTCCACGCTGTCACCGCAGCTTTCGGCGGACCGGATGGTGAGCGAATACGTGCAGCGGCTGTATCGTCCGGCTGGCCACTTTGAGGCGCTGATGTCGGCCAACAACTACCGGGCCGCCCGCGAACTGGCCGCGTGGAAAGGCAAGATCGTCTTCGCCTGGCCGCAGGTTGCTGTGACTCACGTCGAATCCGGCGGGGTGTCCTCGGTGCCCGAGGTCGGTGACGACCTGCACCTCCGCGCGCACGTACAACTGAATGGGCTTTCCGCCGACGATGTGACCGTCGAGGTCGTCTATGGCAAGAGCCTCGGCACCGACGAACTGCGCGATGTCGCCATGCAGGCGCTGGCTCCGGCTCCGCTGAAGGATGCTCCGGCCGGCGGCGCGACCCTGTTCACCGGAACGGTCGAACTCGACCGGGCCGGAGCCTTCGGCTACACAGTACGGGTCGTGCCGAAGAACTCGTTACTGATCAGCCCTGCCGAGATGGGCTTGGTCGCCGTCGCGAACTAGCGGTTGCGGCCGGCCCGTCGCTTCACGCCGGCGGTCAGGGGCGCGCGGTGGCGCGCGGCACGAATGCGCCGTGCGCGCGCATGAGTTGCATCGAAGCACCCGGCACGAACAGGGGAGCGCTCGGTGCATGCTCGATGACCAAGTCGCGCAGGTCATCGTGACTGGAATCCCAGAGCAATGTGTAGGCATCCACTCCCTCGTGTTTGGGCAGCGTGACGGTCTGATCCTGCTCGCGAGCGTTCACCACGAGCAGGATGCGATTGAAGGCTTCGTGCTCCGGTGTGGACGCCGCCATGTACTGCAGGGTACGTTCAGTGGGCGAGTTCCAGGCGTCACCTTGCAGCGCCTCACCGGCGATGTTGTACCAGTCCAGCTGGCTTGCGCTCGGGGTGGTCTCGCCGAATCGACCGAAGTGCACCGGCCGCAATGCCGGGTTCTCCCGGCGCAGCTGCAACAGCCGTCGGGTGACCCGGTGCAGGTCCTGCTGCCAGTCATCAAAGTCCCAGTTGAGCCAGGTCAGTTCGCTGTCCTGGCAGTAGGCGTTGTTGTTACCGCGCTGGCTGCGACCGAATTCGTCACCGGCGGTGAGCATCGGAATTCCAGCCGACAGCAGCAGCGTGCCGAGCAGATTACGCATGGCCTTGCGCCGGGTCGCCAGAATCGCCACGTCGCGGGTCGGGCCCTCGACGCCGTGGTTGTACGAGCTGTTATTGTCGGTGCCGTCGCGGTTCGACTCGCCGTTGCCGAGGTTGTGCTTGCTGTTGTAGGCGGTCAGGTCAGCGAGCGTGAACCCGTCGTGCGCGGTGATGAAGTTGAGTGAAGCGAGTGGACCGCGCTCCTTGGAGAAGGTGTTTGACGAACCGGCGACGCGGGTCGCGAAGCGTCCGATGCCGCTGCCAGCCGAGCCGGTCCGGCGCAAGCTCTGCATGTCGGATAGCCAGAAGTCGCGCATCCGGTCGCGGTAGCGGTCGTTCCATTCGGTCCAGCCGGGCGGAAAGTTTCCGGTCTGCCAGCCGCCCTGGCCGACATCCCAGGGTTCGGCGATGAGCTTCACTCCGGCCAGGTCGGGGTCGTCACGAATCTGCGCGAGCAGCGGATGCTGTGGGTCGAACACGACGCCGGCGTCACGACCGAGGGTCGCGGCCAGGTCGAAGCGAAAACCGTCGATCTGTACCTCGTTCGCCCAATATCGCAGCGAATCGAGCACGAGCCGCCGGGGCACATCATGGCTGAAGTTGATGGTGTTGCCGCAGCCGGTCACGTCGATGTAGGCGCCGGACTCGTCCTGGCGGTAGTAGGCGGCGTTGTCGATGCCGCGCAGACTCGTCACCGGGCCATTGCGTCCCTCTTCGGCGGTGTGGTTGTAGACCACATCGAGGATGACCTCGAGCCCGGCCTCGTGCAGCAGCTTGACCATGCCCTTGAATTCTCGCAGTACGGCTTCCGGACCGGCCGACTGAGCGGCCTGGGTGGCATAGTCGGCGTGCGGCGAGAAGAAGTTGAGAGTGTTGTAGCCCCAATAGTTGATCAGGCCCTGTTTGATCAGGCGTTGCTCCGACACGAAGGCCTGCACCGGCAACAGTTCGATCGCGGTCACGCCGAGATCTTTCAGGTAATGGATGGTCGATTCATGGGCCAGACCGGCGTAAGTTCCGCGCAGGGCAGCCGGAACGAGCGGGTTGAGCCGGCTGATCCCGCGCACGTGCGCCTCGTAGACGACGGTGTGATCGAGCAGCGTCGCCGGTTTGGTGGCACCGTTCCAGTTGAACGCGTCATCGACGACCGAGGATTGCCACAGCCCGGCACCGACCCGAACCAAGCCGCGGGAATATGGCTCGATCAGGGTTTTCTCCGGGTGAAAAGAGTTATTGGGGTTTGCCGGACCCGACACCCGAATGCCGTAACGCCGTCCCGGCGACAGGGTCCGAGATTTTCCGGACCAGACGCCGTGCAGGTCCTTGGTCATCGGCACACTCTTGATGATCCAGTTGGGGTCGGTGTCGTCGAACAGACAGAGGTCCATGGCGTCGGCGTGTTCGGCCCAGACGCGCAGTTCGCCACCGGCGCTGGTGAGTCGCACGCCGAGATTGCGCAGGGGGTCGGCGGAACTCATGAGTTCAAGAGTAAGCCGTTCGCGCACCGGCATCCGCTCATCTGTAAAATGGTGGAATGGTTGTCTATTTGGATCATGCGGCGACCACGCCCATGCTTCCCGCCGCTATTGCCGCGTACGCCGAAGCGATGGGGGTCGTCGGTAACCCCGCGTCCGTGCACAGCCAGGGCCAGAATGCTAAACGGATGCTCGAAGAATCGCGCGAGATCGTGGCGGCGAGCCTCGTCTGTGACCCGATCGAAGTCGTTTTCACCGGCAGCGGTACCGAGGCGATCAACCTCGGCATCAAGGGGTTGTACTGGGCGCGCGCGCCACGCCGGCGCATTTTGGTGCCCGGCGGGGAACACCACGCCACGCTCGATACGGTCGAGTGGCTAGCGCAGCACGAGGACGCCATCGTCGAGTGGATTGCGCTCGACGACCGGGGCCGCATCGACCTCGGCGCGCTCGAGGCCGCCATTGCGCGCGACCCGCTCGATATCGCTCTGGTCAGCGTGATCATGGCTAACAATGAGGTCGGCACCATCGAACCCGTCGCGGAGGTGGCAGCGCTCGCCGCAGCCCATGGCATTCCGGTGCACGTCGACGCGGTCGCGGCCTACGGTTATATACCGGTCGATTTTCGTGCGCTCGCGGCCGCGGGCGTGTCGGCGCTGAGCGTGTCGGCGCACAAAGTCGGCGGCCCGGTGGGTATCGGGGCGCTCGTGCTCGGCCGGGCGACGACCGTCGAACCTCTTATTCACGGTGGTGGCCAGCAGCGCAAGGTGCGTAGCGGCACCCAGGATGTCGCAGCGGCGGTCTCGTTCGCCGTGGCAGCATCCGCTCTCATCGCACACGGCGATGAAAACGCTCGCCTGATGGCGCTGCGCGATCGAGTGATCGCCGGTGTGGCCCTGGTCGCGCCCGGAGCTCAGCTCAACGGTGACTCGACTCACCGGCTGCCCGGCAACGCCCATTTCAGCTTTCCGGGCTGTGAGGGCGACTCGTTGCTGTTCGCCCTCGATGTCGCCGGGGTATCGGTGTCGACCGGATCGGCCTGCCAGGCCGGCGTGCCGGAACCCTCGCACGTGCTGCGGGCGATGGGACGCAGCGAGAGCGAATCCCGCGGGGCGCTGCGCATCACGCTCGGGCACACATCGACCGACGCCGACGTCGACGCACTGCTGGCGGCACTGCCTGCGGCGCACGCCCTGGCGCTCGCCGCGGGTATGGCCGATCGGGTGCCCGGGCACTGACCGTTACGTTTGCAGGGTCAGCACGGGCGCGTACACTCGTTGGGTGAAGGTTTTAGCAGCAATGAGTGGCGGTGTAGATTCCGCCGTCGCAGCCGCGCGCGCGGTCGAGGCAGGGCACGAGGTGGTCGGCGTGCATCTCGCACTGAGCCGCATGCCGGGCACGCTGCGCACCGGCAGCCGCGGCTGCTGCACCGTGGAAGATTCGATGGATGCCCAGCGCGCCGCCAACATCATGGGCATTCCGTACTACGTTTGGGATTTCTCCGAACGGTTTAAGCTCGACGTCGTTGACGACTTCATCGCCGAATACGCGGCTGGCCGCACCCCGAACCCCTGCATGCGCTGCAACGAGAAGATCAAGTTCGCCGCCCTGCTCGAGAAGGCCATGGCCCTCGGCTTCGACGCCGTATGCACCGGCCACTACGCGAGCATTCTGACGGATTCCTACGGCAACAAGCAACTGCACCGCGCGGCCGCATGGGCTAAAGATCAGTCCTACGTGCTTGGCGTGCTCACCGCCGACCAGATCAACCACTCCATGTTTCCGCTCGGCGCCACGCCGACCAAGGCCGAGGTACGGGCCGAAGCCGCTGAGCGCGGCTTCTCGGTGGCCAACAAGCCGGACTCCTACGACATCTGCTTCATTCCTGACGGTGACACCAAGGGCTGGCTCGGCGAACGCGTAGCCCCCGCCACCGGCGACATTCTGGACCGAGAGGGCAATACGCTCGGCCAGCACGACGGCGCCGTCGCGTTCACCGTGGGCCAGCGTAAGGGGCTGTCGATCGGCACCCCGGCCGCCGACGGCAAGCCGCGCTTCGTGCTCGAGGTGCGCCCGATCACCAACACCGTCGTCGTCGGCCCGAAAGAGGCGCTCGCCATCAAGGAGATCGCCGGCAACAAGTACACCTGGGCCGGGCTCGCGCCCGAGCACCCCGAGGTGGAGTTCGCCTGCCACGTGCAGATTCGTGCCCACGCCGACCCAGTGCCGGCTGTTGCTCAAGTCGTGTCCACCACCGCGTTCACCGGAGTAGACGGCACTGTCGAATTGCGCATCATCCCGAACGAGCCGCTCGCCGGCGTCGCCCCCGGGCAGACCGCCGTCGTCTATATCGGAACCCGGGTGCTCGGCCAGTGCACCATCGACCGCACGGTTAGCGCCGTGCCGGTTTTCATTGATTCTGCAAGCACCGCTTCGGCCAGCCCCGTCCCGGTCAATGCCTGAGTCCGTCGCCGACACCACCCCCGACGCGACGCCCCTGGATAGCCTCGTCGTCGCCTCTGCCGAGGCCGCCGACATCACCACCCGCGTGCTTGTCGCCCGTGATGCCTACTACAGGCAGGATGCGGCTGTTTTCTCCGACGCCGACTACGACCTCCTGGTGCAGCGCCTTGCCGAACTTGAACGGCTCTACCCCGAGCTGCAAAGCCAGGACAGCCCAACCCAGACGGTCGGCGGGCGCGCTGAAACGACCCTGTTCGATCCGGTCACCCATGCCGAACGGATGCTCAGCCTCGACAACGTCTTCTCGATCGAAGAATTCGAGACCTGGGCTCGCAAGGCCGCGGAGAATTCCGGCCGCGCCGTGCACTACCTGTGCGAGCTCAAGATCGACGGTCTCGCGATCAACCTGCGCTACGCCAACGGGGTGCTCGTCTCGGCGGCCACCCGCGGCGACGGGGTCGTCGGCGAAGACGTCACCGAGAACATCGATCTGGTTCCCGGCATCCCGAGTCGGCTGGCCGGCACCGGGCATCCGTTGTTGATGGAGGTGCGTGGCGAAGTCTTCTTTCCTGTGGCGGCGTTCGACGAACTCAACGCCGCGCAATCCGCTGCGGGAGAGCGGGTGTTCGCGAACGCCCGCAACGCAGCGGCTGGGTCGCTGCGACAGAAGGCCGCTGGCAAGAACACCGACCAGCTGCGCCTCATGAAGGCGCGCCTGGGGCGGCTGCGCATGCTGGTTCACGGCATCGGCGCTTGGGAGAATCCGCCCGTGCAGACCCAGTCTGAGGTCTACGGCCTGCTCGAGGGTTGGGGGCTGCCGACCAGCAGTTACTTTCGCGTGGTTCCGTCGGTCGCCGAGGCGGCTGAATTCATCGAGTACTACGGAGCACACCGCGGCAGCGTTGTACACGAACTCGACGGCATCGTGGTCAAGATCGACGAGCTCGCCCTGCACGCCGAGCTTGGCGCCACCAACCGGGCGCCGCGCTGGGCCATCGCCTACAAGTACCCGCCGGAGCAGGTCAACACGAAACTGCTCGACATCGTCGTGAGTGTTGGCCGCACCGGACGTGCCACCCCGTTTGCAGTAATGCAAAAAGTGCTCGTGGCCGGTTCCGAGGTGCGCCAGGCAACCCTGCACAATCAAGACGTTGTCAAAGCCAAGGGCGTGCTGATCGGCGACATCATCGTGCTTCGCAAGGCCGGTGACGTGATTCCCGAGGTGCTCGGGCCGGTCGTCGAGCTGCGCGACGGCACCGAACGCGAATTCGTCATGCCGCTGAACTGCCCGGAGTGTGGCACGCCGCTCGCCCCGGCCAAAGAGGGCGACATCGACCTGCGCTGCCCGAACGCCCGCAGCTGCCCCGCGCAGGTTCGTGGGCGGGTAGAGCACATCGGCAGCCGAGGCGGCCTCGATATCGAGGTGCTCGGCGAGGTCGCGGCCTCCGCGCTCACCCAACCGACCGTGCCGGCCGACCCGCCGTTGTCGACCGAGGCTGGCCTGTTCGACCTCGAACTCGCCGACCTGCTGCCGATCCAGGTGCTCGTGCGCGACGCCGAAACGGGCTTACCTAAGGAAGACGACGGGGTTGCGAAAATTCGTATGCCGTTCTGTCGCAATCCGAATCCCGCCGAGAAGAAGCAGGGTCTGACCGGTCTTCAGCCGTCGTCGAACGCACTTAAACTGCTGGTCGAGATTGAGAAAGCCAAGACGAAGCCGTTATGGCGCATTTTGGTGAGCCTGAACATCCGTCATGTCGGCCCGGTCGCCGCTCGTGCACTGGCCAACCACTTCGGTTCGCTCGATGCCATTCGTGCCGCGACCCGCGAAGAACTCGCCGGGGTCGACGGGGTCGGCAGTATTATCGCTGACGCCGTGCTCGACTGGTTCCAGGTGGATTGGCACGTCGATATCGTGACCCAGTGGGCCGCGGCCGGTGTGCAGTTTGCCACGCCGGGCCACGCCGGTCCAGGCGCGGCCGAGACCGCTGGGGGAGTGCTCGCCGGGCTGACCGTGGTCGCCACCGGATCGCTTGAGGGTTTCACTCGGGAGGGCGCGCAGGAAGCGATCATCGCCGCCGGCGGTAAGAGCGCGTCGAGCGTGTCGAAGAACACGGATTTTGTCGCCGCCGGGCCGGGCGCAGGATCCAAGCTCGGTAAGGCCGAAACCCTCGGCATCCGCATTCTCGACGCCGACGAGTTTCGCACCTTGCTCGCGGGAGGGCCGGACGGGTTGGCGCCCGCGTCCTCCCCGGTATCCACATAGGCGGTCGCACAGGCCCCTGGGGTCCCCGTAGCATATGAGCGGTCGCCCACCGGGCTGCCGGTGTTTCTCCGAGTGGGCGACCAGAGCCTGACGAACTTGAGTTCACGCCCTCGACGGTCGAGTCCGAGCGATGATCGCACCTTGGCGAGGCCGTTCAATAGTGGTCTATTCGGGCTTGAGGATGACTTTGGTCCATCCATTGTTACGGTCCCCGAAGTTCTTGTAGGCATTGGGGGCTTCGCTGAGCGGGATCTCGTGCGAAACGATCCAGGATGGCTTGGCCTTGCCCCCGGCAATCAGCTCACGCAATTGCCGATTGTATTTTTTCACCGGACATTGGCCGCTGCCCATGCTCTGGCCTTTGAGCCACTGCAGACCGTAGTCAATGGCAATCTTGCCCCGCTTGGCGTTCTCGTCGAAGCCGCCGGGATCTGCCGGCAGGAAGACGCCGACAACGCCGATGCCCCCGGTGATGCGCACGGACTGAATCAGCCGGTTCAGAGTCATAGCGGGGTCTTCGGTGCCTTGTGGGTCGTGGGACTGATAGCCCACGCATTCACAACCCCGGTCCGCGCCGATACCCTTGGTCTGGTCCAAAACGAACTGAACCGGGTCCGTCTTTGAGTCATCAACGGCGATTGCGCCGATCTGTTCGGCCAGAGCCAGCCGGTCTGGGCGTCGGTCCACGACCCAGACTTTACTGGCACCCTTGATTGTCGCAGACAGGGCAGCCATCAGCCCGACCGGACCCGCTCCGTAAATCACGACTGTGTCCCCGGGGATAACGCCGGCCATCTCTGTAGCGTGGTAGCCGGTAGGAAAGATGTCCGAGAGCATGACGTAATCGTTTTGCTTTTCTATTGCGTCTTCACCCAGGCGCAGGCAGTTGTTGTCGCCATAGGGCACGCGCAGCATTTGGGCCTGCCCGCCGGGGTACGGACCCATTCCGGCGAAGCCGTAGGCGGCGCCTGCACCGATCGGGTCCGGTTGAGTGGTCATGCAATAGTTGGTGAAACCGCGTTCGCAATTCTTGCAAAAACCGCAGGAAATATTGAACGGCAGTACGACGTGCTCGCCGACTTTGACCGCATCGACTCCGTTACCGACCTCGATGACCTCGCCCATGTTCTCGTGGCCAAACGTGCGTCCAACCGCGAAATCGGTGCGTCCCTCATACATGTGCAAATCTGAACCGCAAATATTTGTCGCCGTAATGCGTACGAGAACATCAGTGGGACGTTCGATCTTGGCATCTGGAACTTCTTCAACATTGACCTCATTGGGGCCCTTGTAAACGACTGCTTTCATTTTTTCACTCCCTGAATTTTTGACCGTGTATGACGGAAGGTCCGTCTTCACTTTCGGAGGTATTGAATGGATGAATATCCGACAGCCTTAAGCTGTGCAGAAAATGAGCATGTCTCATTAATATCACGATCGGACGTGACCTGCCACTGTGCATCTCGTGGGAAGCCGGCAGGGCGGTGACGAAATTTAGAGAACTCCGCCTGGCCAGAGTGCACTTCAAGAAAGAGTGGACGGCGTCACAGAATATCGAGTGGTTGCTTGCTGCGGGGCGCCGGAAATGCGTTATCCAGAGACAGACAATCCTCGGAATCGAGGACTACCGCGCCCGCGCCGACATTCTGCCGCACGTGCTCGAGCGATGATGCCTTGGGGATCGCGATGACACCCGGTTGCCGGATGACCCAGGCGAGCGCGATCTGGGCACCAGTCACGCCGTGGCGCTCTCCGATTTCGGCCAGTAGTGGATGCGCAAGCAGGGTCGGTCCCTGACCGAGTGGCGAATAGGCCATGAGTGGCATGCCCCGGTGTTGTTGCCAAGGCAGGAGGTCGAACTCGATGCCCCGACTGCCGAGGTTGTAGAGCACCTGATTGGTGGCGCATCCGCCTGGTGCTCGCTCCAGGTCATCTTGGTCGAAATTCGATAAACCCCAGCTTCGTATCTTGCCCGCTGCACGGAGGTGTTCGAACCCGTCAACGGTCTCGGACAGTGGAAAACCGCCGGACCAATGCAGTAAATAGACATCGAGCCGATCGGTTTCGAGCCGGCGGAGGCTGCGCTCGCACGCCGCGACGACGCCGCTGCGACTCGCGTTATGTGGGTAGACCTTGCTGACCAAGACGACCTCATCGCGTTGGCCTCGGATGACCTCGCCGACCAGTTCTTCCGAGGCACCATCGCCATACATTTCGGCGGTGTCGATCACGGTCAGGCCGGCGTCGATCCCCGCCCGCAGGGCTGACACCTCGCTCTTTCGTTTTGCGGCGTCCTCACCGAGATGCCAGGTTCCCTGGCCGATGACGGGCACCCGAACGCCGTTGAAGAAGTCGGTTTCGCGCATGCGGTTCCTTCCCGAGTGTGCATTTCCAGACGGTCTGGCTTACGTATTCAGAATGCTGAGAACGATCTTGCCGAGGTGCGAGTTCGCGGCCATGAGATCTTGCGCCTGTTGGACTTCGGTCCAGGGCAGGATCCGATCGATCAAAGGGCGTAGTGCTTCGAAAGCCGGGTCGACCTCGGAGCGCAGCGCGGCGACGATGGCGGTTTTTTCGGCAGCGTCACGGGTGCGAAAGGTGACCCCGATGATGCTCAGTCGTTTAAAAGCCAGTGCTTCCAGATCAAGATCACCATGGGCACCGCCGAGGCGCCCCACACCGACCAGGCGTCCCAGGAGTGCTGCGCAGCGAATATTGTCCGCAAGATACGGACCGCCAACGTGGTCGATGATGACGTTGACCCCGCGGCCATCCGTCAGTTCCAAAACCCGATCTGCGAAACCGGCCTCACCGACCTCGACCACGTGATCGGCACCCTGAGAACGGAGCAGGTCCGTTGCCCGGTCCGTGCGAACGGTAGCAATGAT
Organism: Cryobacterium sp. Y50; assembly: GCF_002929805.1. GTDB lineage: Bacteria > Actinomycetota > Actinomycetes > Actinomycetales > Microbacteriaceae > Cryobacterium. The sequence goes on from NZ_PJJM01000098.1 coordinate 107,732, forward strand.
CAGTCCAGCGCCCAGGTACTTTGCCAGCTGGACGCACTGAAGCCCCACCGACGAGGCAGCTGCATGAACGAGCACCGTTTCGCCCGGCTCAAGGCCACCCGCAGTGCGAAGTGCATTGTGCTCGGTCATCAATCCGAGGATGGCAGCAGCACCCTCCGCGTAGGTCCACGCCGGCGGAATCGGTACAACCAGCGCCGCGTCGACAACGACTTCCTCGCTCAAACCTCCACTGACGGTAGTCATGATGCGGTCCCCGACGTGAACGCCCTTCACCTCGCTTCCCACACTGACGACGTCGCCCGCGGCATCCAGCCCCACAACGACCGGAGCGCTGCCTGCGCTGATCGGCTGGTGGGTTCCCGCGCGCTGGCCCAGGTCGGCACGGTTCACCGACGCAGTCCGCACACGGATCTTCACCTGACGCGGGCTCGGTTCAGGGCTCGGGAGATCCCGCATCGAAAGCACGGATCCGCCCGGGTTCTGCTCAACAACAAAGGCTCTCATATCTGCCAGTGTGCTACGAAACGGTTACTGCCCGCTGAAATTTTGGCTTCGTGGAGGGTTCTTTTTCGTCGTCGGCGATACCGAAGGTCACTCGATCAACGCGAAAGCGGGCCACCCGGTGTCGGTTCCGGTACCGGGCAGCGGACACGGACTACACCAGAGGCGCGGGTGCGCACCTGGTGCGGTTGGCGGATCGGGCGTGCGGCGCCTGGCGAATAGGATTGGAGTATCCACCCCAATGCGTATCGGAGCACCATGTCTGAAATCACGGCCGAGCAGGTTGCCCATTTGGCATACCTCGCTCGGATCGACCTCAGCCCCCTCGAGATCACCAGTCTCACCCGTGACCTCGGCCAGATCGTCGACTCGATTGCCAAAGTGTCTGAGGTTGCCACAGCCGATACACCGGCCACGAGCCACCCGATGCCGCTGACCAACGTGTTCCGCGAAGACGTCGTCGTGCCCTCGCTGACGGTTGAGCAGGCTCTGTCCGGTGCCCCCGATCGCGCCGGGGACAAATTCCGCGTGCCCGCTATCCTGGACGAGGAGTAAGTATGCCCTATCTCACCAAGCTCTCCGCCGCTGCGCTGAGTGAACTGTTGGTCAGCAAGCAGGTCAGCGCCGTCGAAGCGACCCGCGCCCACCTTGACCACATCACGGCGGTCGACACCGACCTTCATGCTTTTCTGCACGTCGCCGGCGACGCCGCCCTCAACAACGCCGCGAAGATCGATGCCCGCCGGGCTGCGGATGAACCGCTGCACCCGCTCGCTGGTGTTCCGATCGCGATCAAAGACGTGCTCGCCACCCAGGACATGCCGACCACCGCGGGGTCCAGAATTCTGGAAGGCTGGGTGCCGCCGTACGATGCGACCGTCGTCGCCCGACTGCGTGCGGCCGGGCTGATTCTGCTCGGCAAGACCAACATGGACGAATTCGCCATGGGGTCCTCCACCGAGCACTCCGCTTATGGCGTCACCCGCAACCCCTGGGACCGCGACCGCATCCCCGGTGGCTCCGGCGGAGGCTCGGCCGCGGCCGTCGCGTCCTACCAGGCGCCGCTCGCCCTCGGCAGTGATACCGGCGGGTCCATTCGTCAGCCCGCCGCCGTCACCGGCTCGGTCGGCGTCAAGCCCACCTACGGTGGGGTCTCCCGCTACGGTGCCATCGCTCTCGCCTCGAGCCTCGACCAGGTCGGCCCGGTCTCCCGGTCTGTCTATGACGCCGCCCTGCTGCACGACGTCATCGGCGGACACGACCCGCTCGACTCCACCTCACTGACCGACAGCTGGCCATCGATGGCGGCCGCCGCCCGCGAAGGACTGCAGGACGGTGCCCTCAAGGGCGTGCGTGTCGGCGTCATCAAAGAGCTCTCGGGCGACGGCTTCCAGGCCGGCGTCACCCAGCGGTTCAACGAGACCCTCGCGCTGCTCGCCGCCGCCGGCGCCGAGATCACCGAGGTGTCCGCCCCGAACTTCGAGTACGCCGTCGCGGCCTACTACTTGATTCTGCCGGCCGAGGCGTCGAGCAACCTGGCCCGCTTCGACTCGGTGCGCTTCGGTATCCGGGTCAACCCGAAGAACGGCTCGCTCACCAGTGAGCACGTGATGAGCGCCACCCGCGAGGCCGGTTTCGGTGCAGAGGTCAAGCGCCGCATCATCCTTGGCACCTACGCCCTGAGTGCCGGCTACTACGACGCCTACTACGGCAGCGCGCAGAAGGTGCGCACGCTGATCCAGCGTGATTTTGCGGCCGCATTCAGTCAGGTCGACGTACTCATGTCGCCGAGTGCCCCGACCACCGCCTTCAAGTTCGGCGAGAAGCTCGCCGACCCGATGGCCATGTACCTCAACGACGTGACCACCATCCCGGCAAACCTTGCCGGAGTGCCCGGAATGAGTATCCCGATCGGACTGGCGCCGGAAGACGGTCTCCCCGTCGGCCTGCAGATCATGGCGCCTGCTAAAGCGGATGCCCGCCTCTATACCGTCGGTGCCGCCATCGAGCAGCTGCTCGAAACCAGCTGGGGACACACCATGCTCAGCCAGGCCCCAGCCCTGACCCCGACCGAAATGTTTGCCAGTGAAGAGGGAGCCGTCTGATGCCCAACGCAGAAAAGAAGAACCGGGCCGAATTGATGGACTTTGACCGCGCACTCGAACTGTTCGAGCCGGTGCTCGGCTTCGAGGTGCACGTCGAACTCAACACCAAGACCAAAATGTTCTGCGGCTGCGCCAACGAGTTCGGCTCCGGCGCCAACACGAACACCTGCCCGACCTGCCTCGGTCTGCCAGGCGGACTGCCGCAGGTGAACAAGAAGGCACTGGAATCCAGCATCCGCTTGGGGCTGGCGTTGGGTTGTGAGATCGCGGAGCACTCGCGATTCGCCCGCAAGAACTACTTCTACCCCGACACGGCGAAGAACTTTCAAACCAGCCAGTACGACGACCCGATCTGCCACGACGGATCGATCACGATCGAACTCGAAAGCGGCCGCCTGGTCACTGTCGAGATCGAACGCGCCCACATGGAAGACGATGCCGGCAAGCTCACCCACATGGGTGGCGCCACTGGACGCATCCAGGGCGCCGACTACTCACTCGTGGACTACAACCGCGGCGGCGTGCCGCTGGTCGAGATTGTCACCCAGATGATCGAGGGCGCCGAACACGACGCTCCCGAGATCGGCAAGACCTACGTCGCGGCTATTCGCGAGATCGCCAAGGCGCTCGGCGTCTCCAACGCCCGGATGGAAGAGGGCAACGTGCGCTGCGACGCCAACGTCTCCCTGCGCCCGCGCGGGTCGAACGTGCTCGGCACCCGCACCGAGACCAAGAACGTCAACTCGCTGCGCTCGGTCGAACGCGCCGTGCGCTACGAGATCCAGCGTCAGGCGGCCGTGTTGTCCGGCGGCGGCACCATCACGCAGGAGACTCGGCACTGGCACGAAGACACCGGCATCACCAGCGCCGGTCGGCCTAAGAGCGACGCCGATGACTACCGCTACTTTCCGGAGCCCGACCTGCTGCCCATGGCGCCGTCGCGCGAATGGGTCGAAGAGCTGCGGCTCACCCTGCCGGAGCCGCCCGCCGCCCGCCGCAAGCGCCTGCAAGCCGCGTGGGGGTTTGTGAACCTCGAGTTTCAGGACGTCGTGAACTCAGACCTTCTCGACGCGGTCGAGGCGACGGTCGCGGCCGGGGCCTCCGCTCAGGCTGCGCGCAAGTGGTGGACTGGTGAAATCGCCCGCCTCGCCAATGTGGCCGGGGTCGCGGCCGACTCGCTCGTCACTCCGGTGCAGCTCGCCGCGCTGATCCAGCTGGTCGAAGCCGGTACCCTCACCGACCGCCTGGCCCGCCAGGTGCTCGAGGGCGTCATCGCCGGCGAAGGCACCCCTGTCGAGGTCGTCGAGAGCCGCGGCCTGGCCGTGGTCTCCGACGATGGCCCCCTCATCGCCGCCATCGATGCCGCGCTGCTCGGCCAGCCCGACGTGCTCGCCAAGATTCGGGGCGGCAAGCCGCAGGCCGCTGGCGCAGTGATCGGCGCGGTCATGAAGGCCATGCACGGGCAAGCGGATGCTGCGCGCGTGCGCGTACTCGTGCTCGAACGCGCCCAGGCGATCGAGTAACGCATGAGTGGTCAGGGCGCTGTTTTCGGAGTGGGCGTGCAGGTCATCGTGCGGCTCGATCGCAGCCGGTATCCCGAGTCTCTCAGTGACGACCCGATCGGCGTGATCGTGGCGGCGGGGGAGTCTGAGGGGGCCGGACTCTACGCACCGACCGTCGTGCGGGAAAAATTCTGGGTCGTTCGATTCGAGGAACCATTCTTCGGTCTCGACGGCTCTGGCCCGCACGACTCCGCGCGCATCCCGCAGAGCTTCCTGGAAGCGGCGCCGGAGGCGTGAATGCACTCACTCCAGAGTCGGGCGAGCGCGCCCCGTCGACCCGCGACATCCGTCGGTGGCGGCAGTACCTGGCTGACGAACAGGCCGAGGCCGCCGTGTATCGCGACCTCGCTAACCGTCGGGCTGGTGAGGAGCGCCAAATTTTGCTCGCCCTCGCCGAGGCGGAGGGGCGGCACGAAGAACACTGGCGGCAACTGCTCGGCAGCGATGTAGGCTCGCAGCGTCGTGGCGCGCTGCGTACCCGGTTTTTGGGGCTGCTCGCACGGCGGTTCGGGTCGGTGTTCGTTCTCGCCCTTGCCCAACGGGCCGAGGGCCGGTCGCCCTACGACGCGGATGCTGACGCGACCAACGCCATGGCGGCCGATGAGACCGTGCACGAAGAGGTCGTGCGCGGCCTCGCCGCCCGCGGGCGCAAACGCCTGTCCGGCACCTTTCGCGCTGCCGTGTTCGGTGTCAATGACGGCCTAGTCAGCAACCTCGCCCTCGTGCTCGGCATCGGCGCCACCGGCGTGCCGGCCGCGGCGATTCTGTTCACCGGGATTGCCGGATTGTTGGCCGGGGCGCTCTCGATGGGCGCTGGCGAATATGTCTCGGTGCGGTCCCAGCGGGAGTTGCTCGAGGCATCCACCCCGGCCGCACCGGCCAAGAGCGTGCTCTCGCACCTCGACCTCGCCGCCAACGAGCTGACCCTGGTTTACCGGGCTCGCGGCATGTCCGAGGCCGAGGCCGAGACCTATGCCCGTGGAGTGCTGGCCACCGCGTATGCGGTAACCGGTCCGATTTCCGCGGTCACCAACGCGATCGCCGAGCCCGCCGAGCCCGCCGAGCCCGACGAGCACGAGGCTGTCGGCACGGGCACTGGCGCGGCGCTCTCAAGCTTTTGCTTCTTCGCATCGGGAGCGCTGCTGCCCGTGCTGCCCTACTTGTTCGGCCTGAGCGGCTACCCAGCCATGATCCTGGCGACCGTGCTCGTCGGCGTGGCATTGCTCGCGACCGGCGCCGTCGTCGGCCTGCTCTCCGGCGGGCCGCCGCTCAAGCGTGCCCTGCGGCAGCTCGTCATCGGCCTCGGCGCGGCCGCGGTGACCTACCTGCTCGGCTTGGTCTTCGGCACCTCGATCGGCTGACCCTCGGCCGGGCCGACCACGACGGCGAGTCCGGTCTGGCCGCACCACCGGAACGTGTGTGCCCCGTCGGCTAGGAGAGCCGGTGTCGGTGCCCGGTCGCGCAGGCGCTCGGTCAGCCCCGGCAGGCGCAGCAGTGCGCCGGTGGCGAGGTGGACGTCGGTCGAGACGACGACCCGCGCGCTGGCGTTGATGACCGTCACCGGCACACCGCCTGCGCCCAGGCGCGGCACGAGTTCGCGCTCGATCTGATCCACCGACAGGTCGATTCCGACCACGCCGATTAGCTCGGATCCGCCGCGGTAGACCGGCAGGGTCAGCGTGAGGGTGTACTCGTCGGTGCACAGATAGTCCACGTAGGGCCCGGTCACGTGCCGGCGCCCGGTCTGGGCGGGAATCCGCCACCATTCCAACGCCGTGTAGTCGCGGAAACTCTCATCGTGAGGATCTTCAACCGTTTCCAAATGATGGATGCCGGTGGCCGGCAGCGCAGACTCCGCCTGGTTCTGCCCGCCCAGCCACCAAGCCAGGTGCCAACCCAAGAAGCTCGGCGCGGAGACGAAGCCGGCCCCGATCACCATCCCATCGGAGTCGGCGAGTTCCGTTCTGACCAGGGTTTCGATCAGGGGATCGAGTGTGGTCTGGCCGCAGTCGGGCTGGCTGGCGCAGTCTTCGACCCGCGCGGCCCAGCCCTCGAGGCGCGCGAACACGGGGTCGAAGACGGCCGCTATCCGGGACACGCTGGCGAAGCTTTGCGCATCGCTGTGAATGAGCGACTCGAACGTCATGAGCGGGTCTCCTCGCGCTCCGGTGTCGTTGTTCTGGCTGGCATTTGTGACACGCTTTCCTGTTCCAGAATGGACTTGGCCTCGATCAGCCACTCGATGGAGTCGGTGATCTGGGTCACGGTGAGCTGCCGGGCCCGAGCGCCGTTCTCGGCGACGACGGCGGCGACCGTCTCGCGTTGCACCGCACGGCAGCGTTCCCGCCGGAGGGGGTCGCGCAGGCTGAGCCAGAGCAGGGAGCCGAATTCGGCCTGCAAGCGCAGTTCTTCGCGCACCAGTCGGGCGGACTGGCTCAGCGCGGCCACCTCGAGACGAAACGTGCCCTGGCCGCGGCGCGCGGCATCCGCTGTGCCGGCATCGGCGCGATCGAGAATGCGCTCGAGGTTGTCGATATCTGCCGCACTGGCGCGGTCGGCGGCGAGTTCGGCGGCCAGACCGGCGATCGCGGAATAGTGCACGCCGAGGTCGCGCATTTGAACCCGCGACCAGGCTAGCAGCCGTTCGTCCTGAAGGTCGTTCGCGCCCCGCCCGGCGAACGTGACAAAACTGCCACCGTCGCGGCCGCGCTTGGTGTGCACGAGCTTGTTGCGACGCAGAATCTCAAGTGCTTCTCGGGCGGTGACCGTGGCGACGCCGAGCTGCCTGGCCAGTTCGGCCTCGCTCGGCAGGCGTTCGCCGTCGTGCAGCACCCCGAGCACGATGGCGTCGGTGAGGCGCTGCAAAACCAGTTCGGCCCGGCCGGCTCCGTCAAGTGGGGTAAAAATAGCCGCGCGGGTTCCCGATCCGGCGCGGATGGACTGCGGCATGGGCTGCTCATTTCAGGTTGTGACCCGACCGTAACATCACGGCGCACTTTTATGACATCTAACTCCATATGATTAGCCTGTGAGTGAGCAGGGAGTCGTTCTATGAGCAGGAAAATATCGTGACCGGTGCGCAGCCCGCCATCCGCTTGACCGGGCTGACCAAGAGTTTTGGCTCGGTCAACGCCGTCGACGGGGTCGACCTCGATATCGTCGCGGGGGAATTCTTCTCCATGCTCGGACCGTCCGGTTCGGGCAAAACCACGGTGTTGCGCCTGATCGCCGGCTTTGAACAGCCCACCAGCGGTACGATTTCGCTGCTCGGCCAGGACGTCACCGACCGGGCGCCGTTTGACCGCGATGTCAATACCGTGTTTCAGGACTACGCCCTGTTTCCGCACATGAGCGTGCTCGATAACGTCGCCTACGGGCTGCGGGTGCGTGGGGTTGCCAAACGGGCCAGGCAGGAGCAGGCCAGACAGGCCCTCGACACCGTGCGGCTCGGTGGATTCGCCGATCGCAAGCCGAGCCAGCTCTCCGGCGGGCAACGCCAGCGGGTCGCCCTGGCACGGGCGACCGTCGTGCAACCCAAGGTGTTGCTGCTGGACGAACCTCTTGGTGCCCTCGACCTCAAGCTGCGCGAGCAGATGCAGGTCGAGCTTAAGGAACTGCAGCGCAATCTCGGCATCACCTTCATCTTCGTCACCCACGATCAGCAGGAGGCGCTCACCCTCAGCGACCGCATCGCGGTGTTCAACGAGGGCAGGATCGAGCAGCTCGGCACGCCGGCCGAGATCTACGAGCGACCATCTTCGCCCTTCGTCGCGGCTTTCGTGGGCACATCCAATATTTTCGACGACGACATCTCTCGCGCGCTCCTTGGCCGAAACGGCACCCATTCGGTGCGTCCGGAGAAGATCAGCGTGACCACCGAGAACCTGCCCCTGAACGCCGATCGCACCGCGGCCGGCGTTCTCGCGGAGGTCATCTACGTCGGCAGCAGCACTCAGCTCATCGTCGATCTCGACGTCGGAACGCGCGTCGTCGTACTCGAACAAAACGATGCGCACCGTGTGGCGACAAACGGACGCGGCGCTCGGGTCACCGTGGGCTGGAACAGCTCCGACATCGTCACCCTCGCCGAGCCTGCCCTCTCTTCCCACCCCTGACCGATTCACGAATGGAGAACGTCATGAAACGCACCCCCGCACGCCGAACATCGCTCACCCTCACCGGTGTAGCGATCCTGACTACCGCACTGCTCCTCACCGCCTGCGGCACCAGCCAGGGCGGCGGCGCGACCGAACCGACCGAGGCTCAGACCGAACTCGGCGAGCTGGAGGGCAGCGTCTCCCTGCTGGCCTGGCCGGGCTACGTCGAGGACGGCAGCAACGACCCAGAGGTTGACTGGGTGAGCGCGTTCGAAGACGAGACCGGCTGCACCGTCACGAGCAAAACCTACGGCACTTCCGACGAAGCGTTCAGCCTCATGAAGACCGGTGACTACGACGTCGTCGCTGCCTCCGGTGACGCCTCGCTGCGGCTCGTGGCCGCCGGTGATGTCGCCCCCGTCAACACCGACCTCATTCCCAACTATGAGGGCATCTTCGACTTTCTAAAGATGCAGTCCTGGAACAGTGTCGACGGTGTCTCCTACGGCATTCCGCACGGCTACGGCGCCAACCTGCTGATGTACAACACGGAGGTCGTGACCCCGGCGCCAACGTCCTGGGACGTGGTGTTCGACAAGTCGTCCGCCTATAAGGGTGCTGTGACAGCCTACGATTCGCCGATTTCCATAGCGGATGCCGCCGTCTACCTCATGACGCACCAGCCGGAACTGAAAATTGAGAACCCGTACGCTCTGGACGAGACGCAGCTGGCGGCATCCGTTCAACTGCTCAAGGATCAGCGCGTGAACATCGGCGAATACTGGTCGGACTATCTCAAGGAGGTGCAGGCCTTCGAGACCGGCGACACCGTCGTCGGAACCACCTGGCAGGTTATCCGCGACTCGCTCGCCGAGGGCACCCCGGCCGAGGTCGTGCTGCCCGATGAAGGCGCGACCGGCTGGTCGGACACCTGGATGATCGCCGCCAACGCGAAGAGCCCCAACTGCGCCTACGCCTGGCTCGACTACATCGCGAGTCCGGAGGCCAACGCGCAGGCCACCGAGTACTTCGGTGAGGCGCCCTCCAACGCCGGTGCCTGCGACTTCACGGTCAACCCCGATCACTGCGAGAGTTACCACGCCGGCGATGCCGAGTACGCTGCGCAGATCTGGTACTGGTCAACGCCGATCGCTGAATGCCTCGATGGGCGCACCAACGTGAAATGCACCGACTACTCCGACTGGACCACGGCCTGGCAGGAAATCAAGGGCTAGCGGCCCGAATAGAGGTAGACCATGACGGTTGACGCTTCCGCGCCACCCCGTCGGGCGGTGGTGCCCCAGCCGCGGGGAACCATCGCCCGGCAGGGCTCGGTATTTCTCAGTCGGCATTCGCGCTTGCGGCTGTCTCTGCTACTAAGCGCGCCCCTGTTCTGGCTCGGGCTGGTCTACATCGCTGCCCTCGCCGCGCTGTTGATCACCGCTCTGTGGACCGTTGATTCGTTCACCGGGCAGATCTCGCAGACCTGGACGGTCGACAACATCGTGGCGGTGCTGACCGGTTCGCTCTATCAAACTGTGACGCTGCGAACGGTCGGTGTGGCGCTGCTCGTCACGATCATCGACATTGTGATCGCCCTGCCGATCGCGTTCTACATGGCGAAGGTGGCCAGCCCGCGCGCGCAACGCCTCCTCGTGATCGCCATTCTGATGCCGCTCTGGGCGAGCTACCTCGTCAAGGCCTACGCCTGGCGTTCGGTGCTGTCTCAGGGCGGCATCTTCGAATGGATGATGTCGCCGTTCGGTGGGCACAGCCCGGGTTACGGGCTGCCGGCGACGATCATCACGCTGTCGTATCTCTGGCTGCCGTACGTGATTCTGCCGATTTATGCGGGCCTGGAGCGGGTACCGGATTCGCTGCTGGAAGCATCCGCTGATCTCGGTGGTGGCACCTGGTCGACGCTGCGCCTGGTGGTGCTGCCGATGATCTGGCCGGCCATCATCGCCGGGTCGATCTTCAGCTTCTCGCTCTCCCTCGGCGACTACATCACCGTGAATATCGTCGGCGGTGCCAATCAGATGCTCGGCAACCTCGTCTATACCAATGTGGGCGCGGCGAACAATCTGCCGCTCGCTGCGGCAATCGCGCTCATTCCCATTCTGATCATCTTCGCCTACCTGGCTGCCGTGCGGCGCACGGGTGCGCTCAATAATCTGTAGGAGCCTGTCATGCGTCTGAGTCGACCGGCACGTGGACTGCTCGCGGCCATCACGGCCGTAGTGTTGGCCCTGATCTACCTCCCGCTGCTCGTGGTGTTCGTGAACTCGTTCAGCACCAGCAAGAATCTCACCTGGCCGCCGCCGGGCTTCACCCTGGAATGGTGGGCAAAGGCCTTTCAGAGCGAGGGTGCCCTCGAGGCGGTCTTGACCAGCCTGCAGGTGGCGCTCGCCGCGACGGCGGTCGCGCTCGTGCTCGGCACCCTCATCTCCCTCGGACTGCAGCGCTTCGAATTCTTCGGGCGGGACGCCATTAGCCTGCTGGTGATCCTGCCGATCGCGCTACCCGGCATCGTCACCGGCATCGCACTGAACAACGCCTTTCGCACCGGCCTGGACGTACAGCTGTCGATTTTGACGCTCATCATCGCTCACGCCACGTTCTGCATCGTGACCGTGTTCAACAACGTGATCGCCCGACTGCGCCGTCTCGGCACCAGCCTCGAAGACGCATCCTCCGATCTCGGCGCCGGTATCTGGACCACGTTTCGGCTGGTCACCTTTCCGCAATTGCGCTCGGCGCTGTTCGCCGGGGGACTGCTCGCCTTCGCCCTGAGCTTCGATGAGATCATCGTGACGACGTTCACGGCCGGGTCGAGCGTGAAGACCCTGCCGTTGTGGATTTTGGATAACCTGTTCCGACCCAACCAGGCCCCGGTCGTCAACGTCATCGCTGTGGTGCTCGTGCTCGTCTCGATCATTCCCATCTACTTTGCGCAGCGCATCGCCGGCGCCGAGAAAGTTGTGCGCTAACCGTTCCCGCGGAGAAAGAGTCAGGCCGTGCCGTCTCGTGCCACCGGGGGCTAATTCAGGAAACGCGAACCACCGGCAACCGGGCGCCACGTGTTTTCGGGGCACGAACTGATCGCCCGTCCGGATTTCCTGACTTAGCCACCAGGAACGGCCATAACGGGGCAAGGGAGGGGCATCTGGCTCTCGTTGTAGTGGATAGGCGGAGGATCGGGTTAGGGTTCTTCGGTGGGTAGACAGGATGGCAGTGGACGGCAGGTGTCGGCGGGCGACGTCGACGACCGTTCGGCGACCGTGCTGCACGTCGACCTCGACGCGTTCTTCGTATCGGTCGAGCTGCTGTCGCACCCCGAGTACGTCAACCTGCCGGTGATCGTTGGCCACCGCGGTGGCCGGTCGGTCGTCACGGCGGCGAACTACATTGCCCGCAAATACGGTGTGAACTCGGCTATGCCGATGGTGCTCGCACTGCGGCAATGCCCGAATGCCATCGTGCTCGAGCCGCACATCGGGCTCTATCGCGACTTTTCCACCCGGGTCATGAGAATTTTCGATGACGTGACCCCGCTGGTGGAACGGCTGGGCATCGACGAGGCCTTTCTCGACGTGGCCGGCGCGACCAACCTATTCGGCTCACCGGCCGTGATCGGTGAGATCATTCGTGCGCGAGTGTTCGCCGAGACCGGGCTTATCTGCTCGGTGGGCGCGGCTTCCACCAAGTTCGTCGCCAAACTCGCCTCCGGCCTGGCCAAACCCAACGGACTGCTCGTCGTTCCCGCCGAGGATACGGTCGAGTTTCTGCATCCGCTGCCTGTCGCCGCGCTGTGGGGCGTCGGGGCCGCCACCGAGCAGGCGCTGAGTCGACTCGGCCTGAAACTGATCGGAGATATCGCGCACACGCCACTGGCGGTGCTGCGCAAAGCGCTGGGGGAAGCATCCGGTCAGAAACTGTTCGACCTGTCCTGGGGTCGCGACCCGCGCGCGGTGACGCTGGAGCGGGAGGAGAAGAGCATCGGCCACGAGGTGACCTTTGAACACGATGTGACGGATGTTGACCGGTTGCGCAGCGAATTGCTGCGGCAATGCGCTCTCGTGGCGGTGCGGCTGCGGCGGGGCGATCTCGTGGCCCGGCGTGTCTCCCTCAAGCTGCGCTACACCGACTTCAGCACGGTGACCCGGTCGCGCACGCTCGCCGAACCCAGCAATGTGGGCCGGCGCATCTACGAAGAGGCGGTGGCCGCGTTCGACCTGCTGGCGGCCTCAGGTATTCGGGTGCGGCTGATCGGGGTACGTGCAGAGCAGCTTGGCACGGCATCTGGCTCGGTCGGACTCTGGGACCCGGACGAAGACTGGCGCGGCGCGGAGCTGGCCGTGGATACCGTGACCGAGCGATTCGGTGTGGGAACCGTGCGGCCCGCCTCGCACTTCAAACCTCGCCCCTGACGTCTCAGTCGCGCTAACCTGTTGGCATGACCAGCCTCCCGGAAAAACTCGCAGAAACGTTCCGTTCCGCCGGTGTGAAGTCGGCATACGGTGAACCCGTGCAGATTGATGGCGTCACCCTGGTGCCTGTCGCGCTCGCCTACTACGGCTTCGGAGGCGGTGATGCCGGTGAGGGTGGAGCTGGTTCCGGCGGGGGAGGCGGCGGCGTGTCACTGCCGATCGGCGCCTACGTCAAGTCGGGCGGTACAGCCCGGTTTGAGCCGAACGTCATCGCCCTGCTCGCCGTCGGTGTGCCATTTCTCATCGTCGCCGGTCGCGCCCTGGCCCGGGTGATCAGAGCCCTAAAGAAGTAGACGTACCCTGTGCACCTGGCCCGGGCCCGGAAAGTGGGCCCATGATAGAACATGGGCGCACGGAGCTAAGGTAGGCCCGCACCGGTGTGGCGCAACCGCCGCGCGGCGCGCGGGCGACGCCCGAATCGTCGCCGCACCCAGCGCGGAACTCTTGGGCGCAGCCAAGCGGGAAAGTGCCAGGGGCCGCTCACCGACAGACCCTGCGCTATTCGCCGCCGTCGCAGAACGAACCGGCGCATGAGCAGCAGATACAGGGCCGCCAAAACGAGCAGAACGCCGATGCTCATGTCGTGATCACCATGCCGTCAGTCTAAGCGGGGCACTATACTTAGGTACGATCACGGGAGTCCGGTACACCGGGCTGAGAGGAAGCTGAATAAGCTTCGACCGTCGAACCTGATCTGGATAATGCCAGCGCAGGGAGGCTTCTCAATCCCGTGCCCTGTATTCACCTACGGAAAGGGCACGACACAGTGCACGCTACAACGAGTTCACTCAAGCAATCTGTTTCATCACAAGCCACTAAGCGCAACTTTCGCTGGCGCGTCGTCGACATCGTCGTAGCGAGCGTCATCGGTGTCGCGAGCGGTGTTATCTTCTGGGCCTGGGGCCTCGCGTGGTCCCCGCTCAGCGCGATTCTCGCGTTCACGCCCGGGCTTGAAGGCCTTTTAGCCGGCGGCTGGCTGTTCGCCGGTGTGCTTGGGGGCCTCATCATTCGCAAGCCCGGTGCGGCTCTGTACACCGAAGTTGTTGCCGCCGTCGTCTCCATGCTGATCGGAACCCAGTGGGGATTCTCCACCCTGATCTGGGGCGTCGTTGAAGGACTCGGTGCCGAAATCATTCTGGCCCTGTTCCTCTACTCCAACTGGCGGCTCGGCGTCGCACTGCTCGCCGGTGCCGGCGCGGGTGTTGCTGTTGGATTGCTCGACACAACTCTCACGAGCTATGCGGCACTGGATTTTGGCTACAAGGCCGTCTACTTCGTCTCCGCCGTCGTCTCTGGCACGGTGCTGGCCGGGTTGCTGTCCTGGCTCGCCGTGCGCGGTCTGGCCCGAACCGGCGCCCTCAGCCGGTTCGCCGCCGGTCGGGAAGGGTCGCGCGCGCCCGCTGCCGCGATCAGCTAGCGGATGCCTGAAACTTCGCCGATCCCGCACGGCCGCGACCCGCGGATCCCGGCCGTGCGGGTTCCCTCTGCTCTGATTCGAAACCCGCAGATCCGAGCGGCGCACATTCGCGCCAGTGACTGGGGCTGGCGCCACGCCGGTCGCCACAACCAAGCGGTCTCCGGTCTTGACCTGCAGATCGAGCCCGGCGAACGGGTGCTCCTGCTTGGGGCCAGTGGTGCAGGCAAAAGTACCCTGGTGCACGCTCTCGCCGGGGTGCTCGGTGACGCCGAAGACGGCGACGAAACGGGCAGTCTGCTCATCGATGGGCATCGCGCCGCCGAGGCGCGCGGGCGGGTCGGCCTGGTGCTGCAGGACCCGGATTCTCAGGTCGTGCTCGCCCGGGTCGGCGACGACGTCGCTTTCGGCTGCGAGAATTTCGCCGTGCCGCGTGCCGAGATCTGGCCTCGGGTGCGGCAGGCCCTCACCGAGGTCGGTCTGGACCTGCCTCTTGACCATCCTACTTCAAGCCTGAGCGGTGGGCAAAAGCAGCGCCTGGCCCTGGCCGGTGTGCTCGCCATGCGGCCGGGGCTGCTGCTGCTCGACGAGCCAACCGCGAACCTCGACCCGGGCGGGGTCATCGATGTGCGGGATGCCGTCGTGCGCTCGCTCGACCACTCCGGGGCAACGTTGGTGGTCATCGAGCATCGGGTCGAGGTCTGGCAAGACGTCGTTGACCGCGTCATCGTGCTCGACCCGACGGGCGGTGTGCTCGCGGACGGTCCGACCCGCGAAATCCTGTCCAGCCAGGGTGAGCGGTTGGCGCAGGCCGGCGTCTGGGTACCCGCCCGGCCACCACGGTTTCCCACGCGGCACCCGATCCGGCATCCTGAGACCCTGCTGCGGGCGGAGGGACTCGCAGTCGGTCGCGTTCCGTTTGGCCGGCGCACGGCATCCGTTGTCGCCGATGGCATCACCTTCGACCTGCGCGCGGGCACAGCGACTGTCGTGACCGGGCCGAACGGTGCCGGAAAGTCCACCCTGGCGCTCACGCTGGCCGGGCTGCTAAAACCCGCCGGCGGGGCACTGCGAGCAAGCGATGACTTTTCAGCCGGTATCCCGGCCGAGCCGCACCGGTGGCGCTCGAAACAGCTACTCACCCGCATTGGGACGGTGTTTCAGGACCCCGAGCACCAGTTTCTGGCCGCTACCGTGCGCGATGACCTGCTGATCGGCCCGCGCGCTCTCGGGCTCAGCGTGGCCGAGCAGAGCACCCGGGTTGGTGATCTGATGCATCGACTGCGACTGGATCATCTCGCCGACGCCAACCCGTTCACGTTGTCGGGTGGCGAGAAGAGGCGGATGTCCGTAGCCACCGTTCTTGCCACCCGGCCCCGTCTGCTCGTGCTCGATGAGCCGACGTTCGGGCAGGATTCCCGCACCTGGCAGGAACTCGTGATCCTGCTGGCTGAGCAACTCGACGAAGGAACCGCGCTGGTTGCGGTCACCCACGACGCGCAGTTCGTCAGTGCCCTCGCCGACGAAGAATACCGGCTGGGCATGCCCGACTCGATCAGGCTCGGGGCGGACGCCCGATGAGTTTGCTGACCCCGACGATTCGCCCAAGCGTTGTCGCCCGACTCAACCCGGTCTCCAAACTGACCGTGGCCCTCATCGTGAGCTGCGCACTGCTGCTCTCCATCGACTGGGTGTCGGCTGGCGTCGCCCTGCTGCTCGAGGCTGCGCTGTTGTTCTGGTGTGGCCTGGGCGCCAGGCAGTTCTGGTTGCGAACCGCGCCGGTGTGGATCGCAGCCCCGATGGCGTCCGTTACGACGGTGCTCTACGGCGAAGATTCCGGCGCGCTGCTGTGGCAGTTCGGCTTCATCTCGGTGACCGAGGGCTCAGCGCAACTGGGACTGGCCATCGGGCTGCGCGTGCTTGCAATCGGCCTGCCCGGCATCGTCTTGTTAGCGACGACCGACCCGACCGACCTCGCCGACGGGCTCGCCCAGATATTGCGTCTGCCGTCCCGCTTCGTGCTCGGCGGACTCGCCGGACTGCGCCTGGTCGGCATGTTCATCGAAGATTGGCACTCGCTCACCCTCGCCCGACGGGCCCGCGGAGTCGGTGACGGCGGCGGCGTACGGGGTGCTGCCCGACGATTCTTCGGTCCGGCCTTCTCTTTGCTTGTCATCTCGGTACGGCGCGGCAGCAAACTCGCCACGGCCATGGAAGCCCGCGGCTTCGGCAGCGACGAACCGCGCACCTGGGCTAGGCTCTCCCGATTTCGGGCAGCGGATGCTGTGCTCGTCACAATTGGATTCGTGATTGCTACCACCGCCATCGGCGTTGCGGTGTGGGCAGAGACCTGGAGCTTCATTCTTGCCTGAGGCAGAGTCTGGCGCCCGCGCGGAGCTGCTGGCGCCGGTGCTGCAGGCCGTCGCCGCTGCCGGGCCGAACCCGGTGGTACTCATTGACGGGCCAAGCGGCGCGGGCAAGAGCACCCTCGCTGACGCCTTAGCCCGGCAGTGGCCGGGCAGTCATACCCCGCAGCTCGTGCGCATGGATGACATCTACCCCGGCTGGGACGGACTCGATGCCGCTATTCGGCACCTGCGGTGGCACGTTCTCGAACCCCGGCGAGCAGGCGGGGTCGCGGCGTGGCAGCGCTACGACTGGAGCGCGAATCAGCGAGCGGAGTGGCATCCGCTTGCCGAAGAACGACCACTGATCGTTGAGGGCTGCGGTACTCTCGCGGCCGCGCATGAGCCGCTCAGCGACGTACGCGTCTGGCTGGCCGCCGATGACGACCTGCGCAAACAACGAGCGCTCGACCGCGATGGCGAGGCGTTTCGAACGCACTGGGACCAGTGGCAGGAAGAATGGGCGGCCTACCTCACGGAGGAGGAACCCGAACGTCGTGCCACCGTGCGCGTCAGGGCGCCTGCGACACAGACGATCGACCCCCAGGGCATCGCGGGATTCGCAGGACTAGATTGGAACCCATGAATACCTCCGACCGTGACGATGCCGGTGCCCCCACCCTGTATACCGCCGAGTTCATCGACGGCCCGCTCGAGGGCCAGATCGATTCCCGGGCGCTCGTGCGCGGTAAACACGCCGCCCGCATCAGCATGGTCGCCGCCGTCGCCGGTCTGGAATCGGTGTTCTGGTACGACGAGGTCGACGAACGCGATGTGAACGGGCAACACCGCGTGCGCTACGCCTTCGACAAGGGCGAGAGTGATCCGATCGACACCGAGGTAGAGCCGATCTAGCTACTGATCGAGCAACGCCGTGATCATCACGATCGGGTGCAGCAGCCGCCACCCCGGACCCGGGTTGTTGATCGCGCGGTCGAGCTTCAGCGCGGCCGAGAGCTTCTCCCCGGCCACGGTGAGCTGTACCTTTCCAATGTTCGCGCCGGTGCGCGCGGTGGTGAAATCCTTGAGTGTGACCGTGGCGGCTTCCGGCGTGGCGGCTTGCCAGGCATAGCGAGTGCGCGAGACTCCGACCACGGCGGAAGCCTCCTCACCCCAGGCCGATTCAAACGCCGCGTACTCATCGCCAGCTGCCAGCACCGACAGCGGTCCGACTCCGGCCCTGGCGCTCTCCATGAGTGCGGTTAGGTCCGCGGTGAGGGCATCGTAGGTCGGTTCGCCGAGGAAAGCGCCCGAGAACGTGAAGCTCGACGCGCCGTCGCTGACCTCGGCGGTGAACAGAAAACACACGCCAGCCGCGTCCGTGTAGCTGCGCGAAATACCGGTGATGCCCTCTTCGGGCAGAAACGAGGTGGTGTTCTCGACACCGCGACGGTCCGCCAAAGCGGATGCCGGGCGCTCCACTATCGAAGACACAATCCGGTCGGTCGCGGCGAGACCCGCGAGGCGAGCCAGATCGGTAGCGGTCCCAGCGCTGCCATCGCTCAGCCCGGTAGCATCCACAACGGCGGAACCGGTCAGCCCGTTCTCCGCGAGCCAGGCGTTGGCGGCTTCAACGTAGGCGTCCAGAGAGCCGAAGGCCCAGCGTGCCACACTATCGGCGTGGTTGTTGCTCGAGCCCAGCAGCAGGGCCTGCAAAAATTCCAGCTCGGTCCACTGCTCGTCGGCGAAGACCGTGACCGAGCGAGCACCGGCCCGATCGTAATCCAGATAGCTCTGAAAGTCGGCGGCAGTCAAAGTCACGACTGGGCCGGATTCCCCTTCCGCGATCGGCTTGGCATCGAGAACGACGAGGGCGGTGACAACCTTGGCGATGGACGCCATCGGCAGGGCGTCCGCCGTTCCGGCGACGGCGATCGGCTCCGCAGCCTGCGAAACCGCACCGATCGACGTGGTGCCGGAGACATCACTCGTCGTCGCGGCGAGCACGGCGATGGCGCTCGCGCCATTGGCGGAGAGCACCGGGGGAGTGGAGGCCGAGGCACCGATGGTGGGCGTGACGGTGGTGGCGGTCACGGCGGGTAGCGGACCGAGAAGCATCGCGGGGCCGTAGACACCGAAGCCGAGAATCACGACGGTGCCGACCAGAATTCCGACAAGACGGCCAGGACGGAAGGAGCTCATTCCCCAAGGGTAGACCGCTTGAGGTCAGCCCCAGCCGAGCTCGTGCAGCCTGTCGTCGTCAACGCCGTAGAAGTGAGCGATTTCGTGAACGAGGGTGATGTGAATTTCGTCGTGCAGATCGTCGAGGTTCGTACAGATGGCGAGCAGCGGCTCGCGGTACAGCACGATGCGATCGGGCATTTCGCCGAAGCCGTACTGGCCGCGTTCGGTCAGAGCCACGCCGTCATACAGGCCCAAGGTATCGAGAGTACCGTCTTCGGGTCGATCTTCGACGACGAAAACAATATTGTCGAGGCCGTCGACCATGTCATCGGGCAGCAGATCGAGTTCATCAACAACGAGCTTCTCGAAATCGGACGCGTCCAGCTCTAGCATCGTCATCTGCTCTCGACGGCTCGATGGCCGAAACAACGATACTTTTCGCAGCTACGATATTTCATTGGGGTGAGTAACGGGGATTGAACCCGCGACCTCCTGGACCACAACCAGGCGCTCTGCCAACTGAGCTATACCCACCATGCTTCCCCACGTTTACAACGCGGGGCAACTCAGCCATCTTATTACACCTCGGAGGCGAATAAGTGCACAACCTCCGCGGCCTGCGACTTGGCTTCGTCGCTCGAGGGCCCTGGGTCGGCCACAAACACCGTCTGGCGGTAGTACGCGAGCTCGCGGATCGACTCGAGAATGTCGGCCAGGGCGCGGTGGCCGCCGTCCTTGGCTGGGGCATTGAAGTAGACGCGTGGGTACCAACGGCGGGCCAGCTCCTTGATCGACGACACGTCGACGTTGCGATAGTGCAGCTGATTGTCGAGGCGCGGCATATAGCGGGTGAGGAAGGCGCGGTCGGTGCCGATGGAGTTGCCGGCCAGCGGTGCCTTCTGTTCGGCAGGAATGAACTTCAAGACATATTCGAGTACCTGGTATTCAGCCTCGGCCGCACTGATGCCGTTCGGAATCTCGGTGATCAGCCCAGAGGAGGTGTGCATGTTGCGCACGAAATCGCCCATATTTGCGAGGGCAGAGTCGTTGGGCTTGATGATGAGGTCAAGACCAGGGTCGAGCACATTGAGGTCGTAGTCGGTGATGACGACGGCGATCTCGACGAGCTCGTCGCGGTCCAGGTCGAGCCCGGTCATCTCGCAGTCGATCCAGACCAAGCGGTCGGGGCTCTTCGAGGTCGGGAAAGCGGTCGGGTCTGTCGTTGGTGCTGTATCCGTCGTGCTGTTCGTCATGCCTTGAGTCTACCGGTGGCCCCCGACAGGGCCTGTAAACTTGAAAACACTGTTCTTTTGCGCGTGATCTGCGAGGCCCCTGATGGAATTTACCCTGTATTCGTCGTCATTCTGCGAGCCGTGCATGCAGACGCGTGCCGTGCTGGCCGAGGCGAAACGACTCGTTCCCGGTTCGACCGTGCGCGAGATCGATGTCGCCGGAGCACCCGAGCAAGCCGAGGCCCTGCTGATTCGCAACACCCCGACCGTCATCATTACCAACGGCGAAGGTGCCGAGGTCTTTCGTGCAGCCGGCGTGCCGACCCTGGCCCAGGTTCTCGTCGCCGCGGCCAAAGCACTCTGAGTGATGAGGGCCCCCACCCGGCGCACGATTCTCGCCAGTATTACGGCCACGCTGATCGCGTCGCTGGCTTTGGTGGGGTGTTCTACCGGTACCGCGTCCACCGACGGTGAACCAGACACGACGTTGACCGTTGGTCTGCTGGCTACGCCCGGCAACCTCGACTATACCACGACCGCCGGTGCAGCCATTCCGCAGGCGCTCCTCTATAACGTTTATGAGGGCCTCGTGAAACTCGACAACGACGGCACGATCATTTCCCTGCTCGCTAAGTCCTGGACGGTCAGTGACGACGGCCTGGTCTACGACTTCGTATTGAACGAGGGCGTGACCTTCTCGGACGGATCCCCATTCACCGCCGATAGCGTCAAGTTCAGCCTCGAACGCGTGAAAGATAACTGGACCGCGAACGGGCCGGCCTACCTCGATCCGATTGCCAGCATCGAGGCCATCACTGACACCGACGCTCGGATCACCCTGTCGATACCGAGCAACGGCTGGCTCTTCAATATGACAGGTCCGGTCGGCACCATGTTCACCGAAGCCGGCATTGCCGACCTGGCTACGGCACCGGTCGGAACGGGGCCCTACACGGTGCGCTCCTTCAAAACCGGCGACAGCCTGGTCCTGGCTGCCAGCGCCAACTACTGGGGAGAGGCGCCGTACCTGACCGATGTCACACTGCGCTACTTCACCGACGCGACCGCACAGACCAACGCCCTGCTCAGCGGTGACATCAACCTCATTTCGGGCATCTCGCAGTTTCAGCTGGTCGATCAGTTCAAATCAAACTCCGACTACCAGGTGCTCGAGGGTGCCAGCACGGGTGAAGTCACCCTGTCGATAAACAATGCCAGCGACGCGTTCAGCGATGTTCGGGTGCGGCAGGCCGTCATGTACGCCATCGACCGGCAGGCGGTCATGGACACGGTGAGTAGCGGCTACGGTCTGCTCATCGGCTCGATGGTACCGCCGACCGACCCCTGGTACGACGCCGAGCTCGCCGACCTGTACCCCTACGATCCCGCCCAAGCGACCGACCTCCTCGCCGCGGCAGGCATGAGCGACCTGACCGTCGCGTTCAAGATTCCGAACCTTCCCTACGCAGTGGCTGGCGCGCAGGTGGTCAAGGCGCAGCTTGCCGAAGTTGGCATCAACGCCGAGGTGACCGCCCTCGAATTTCCCGCGGTATGGCTCGACGAGGTGTTCGCCGACCACGACTACGACCTGTCGCTCATCATGCACAGCGAACCACGTGACGTCAGCGTCTTCGCGGCCCCCACCTATTATGCCGGCTACGACTCGCCCGCAGTGATGGCAAAATTCGCTGCGGCGGATGCCGCCGACCCGGCCGCTTATGTAGCGCTCATGAAGGAGGCGACGCGCACGATGGCTGAGGAAGCATCTGCTAATTGGCTGTACCTGCAGCCGGCGATCTCACTGGCCGACGCCGATCTGCTCGGCGTGCCGAAGAACACGCCGAGCCTCGCGCTGGACCTGTCGACCATCGCCAGGTAACGGACGAAGCCGTTCACCCCTACGGTTGATGTCGAGCGGATGTCGCATCCCTCTCACGCGCTTTCGAGAAAGTCTGCAATGGTCCTGGTGATTCTGCGTCGTATCGTCGTCTTCGCGACGACAGTCGTCGTGGCCTCGATCGTGACCTTTCTCCTGCTGGCTATCTTGCCCGGCAACGCGGCGCGCATCGCCCTCGGCGTGCAGGCCACCGAAGCGGATGTTGCTGCGCAGGCCACGGCGATGGGTCTCGACCGCCCACCGATCGTGCGCTACCTGGATTGGATCGGGCACGTGCTCGTCGGCGATTTCGGCACCTCCACAGTGTCGCGTCAGCCGATCGGCCCCGACATTGCGGATGCCCTCGGCATCACGGTGATCCTCGTTCTGACCAGCGTCGTTCTGGCCTTGCTGTTCGCGATCCCGTTTGGAATCTTGACCGCGGTCCGGCAGCGCGGGCCGGACGGCGCGATTTTGTCGGGCATCAGCCAGATCGGTGTTGCCGTGCCCGGGTTTCTGGCCGGACTGCTGCTCGTAACCCTCTTCGCCGTGACCCTGCGCTGGCTTCCGGCAGGCGGCTGGGTTGATCCTGCCGACGATTTTGGTGGCTTCATCGAGCACCTCATTTTGCCGGCGATTGCCCTCGGCAGCGTGCAGGGCGCCGTGCTCAGTCGCTATGTGCGCTCGGCGGTTCTCGACGTCATGCGCGACGACTTTATGCGCACGGCCAGAGCCAAGGGCCTCGGAACAGCACGCGCCCTATTTCGGCACGGGCTGCGCAACGCAGCTGTGCCGGTGATGACCGTGCTCGATCTGCAGATCGCCACCCTGCTGATCGGCGCCGTCGTGATCGAGCGGGTGTTCAGCATTCCCGGCCTCGGCAGCCTGCTGCTCGACAAGGTCGCCCTGCGCGACCTGCCCGCCGTGCAGGGCATCGTGCTGGTGCTCGTCGTGTTCGTGCTGGTGCTGAACTTTCTCGTCGACCTGGCATTCACTGTGATCGATCCCCGACTGCGGAGCGCGTCATGACCGCCATCAGGCCCGCGAAGTCCGCTCGTCGTACGGTTCGTGGTGGCGACGCAACGCTCCGGGCCGGCCTTGCGCTGATCGGTCTCGTCGTGCTGGCCGCCGTCGTATCTCTTTGGTGGACACCGTTCGACCCGGAAGGGATCTTCTCGGACTCGATCCTGCTGCCGCCCGGCTCGGAACACCTGCTCGGCACCGACAGCTTCGGGCGCGACGTCTTCAGTTCCCTGCTGCGCGGCGCTCAAATCTCCCTGCTCGTGGGCACCGTCGCCGTTTCGATCGCGGCCGTGCTCGGCGTGCCGTTCGGTATCGTGGCCGGCATGAATCCGGGCCGGCTTGACCAATTCATGATGCGCGGCAACGACGTTTCGCTCGCTTTCCCGGCCCTGCTGCTCGCGATCATCTTCGGAGCTATTTATGGTGCCGGAACGGTCACCGCGATGGTGGCGCTCGGCATCGGCACGGCACCCGCGTTCGCCCTCATCGCCCGCAGCGGAACCCGGCAGATCATGAGCTGCGAGTACGTACTGGCCGCGCGTGCCTCGGGCAAGAACGGCCTCTTCATCGGCGTGCGGCACGTTCTGCCCAATATCAGCGGCATGCTTATCGTGCAGGCATCTGTCTCATTCGGCATCGCGGTGCTCGCCGAGGCCGCGCTGTCCTACCTCGGGCTCGGCACGCCCCCGCCCACGCCCTCGTGGGGCCGTATGCTGCAGGATAGGATGCCCAGGGCTACCTGTTCATCGAACCGTTGCTCATTGTCTGGCCGGGAATCGCCATTGCCATCGCGGTGTTGGGCTTCAACCTGCTCGGTGACGGCCTGCGCGATCGATTCGACCCTCGCATGCAGGTGAAACGTTGACCGCGCCCGCCCTCAGCGTGACCGACCTGCGGGTCAGCTCGCCCTTCATGGAGCTGCTGCACGGCCTCAGCTTCGACATCGCCGTCGGCGAACGGGTCGGCCTGATCGGGGAATCCGGGTCGGGAAAGTCGCTCGCCGCGACATCCGTTATGGGGCTGCTGCCCGACACCCTCACGGCCACCGGCTCGGTGCGCCTCAACGGCGGCGACGCCAACTTGCTCACCGCCGACGAACGCCGCCTGAACCAGGTGCGCGGCAACACCATGGCGATGGTCTTTCAGGAGCCGATGACCGCCCTGAATCCGCTCATGCGGGTGGGAGCCCAGGTCGCCGAAATCATGACCGTGCATCGCACCCAAAATGGTCGGCGACAAGCCCAGGACCGTGCCATCGAGCTACTGGCCCAGGTCAGGCTTCCCGACCCCGCCCAGGCGGCCCTCGCTTTTCCGCATCAGCTCTCCGGCGGTCAACGCCAGCGCGTACTGCTCGCGATGGCCATGGCGAACGACCCGCAGCTGCTGCTCTGTGATGAACCGACCACGGCCCTCGACGTCACAGCGCAGGCCGAGGTGCTTGGGCTCATCGGGGGTTTGGTGGCCGACCGGGGCTCCTCCCTTCTCCTGATCACCCACGACATAGCGGTGGTCGCGCAGGTCTGCCGGCGGGTGCTCGTCATGCACCGGGGCACTATCGTCGAGGACGGGCCGGTAGGGCGCGTATTGGCCGCGCCGAAGCATCCGTATACGAAGAATCTCATTGCCGCCGCGGATCTCTCCGTGGTCGATGACCGTGGCCGACTGCGCACCCCCCCAGCAGCCCGGACACTCATCGCACCCAGCCGAATCGAAGCGGATGCTGCGCCGGCGGCGATCCTGCCGCCGTACCGCGCCGCCCACCAGCGCCTCGCACCGGGTGGCCCTCCAATAGTCTTCAACGAGGTGTCCGGCGAACCCGCCATTCGGGTGCGAGAGCTCAGCCGGCAGTATCGGAGGCCCGGTGGCCGTCTATTCGCCCCGAAACCGATCGTGCACGGCCTGCGCGACCTCTCCTTTGACGTGGCTGCGGGACAACGCCTGGGCATCGTCGGCGAATCGGGTTCCGGCAAATCAACCCTCATGCGCATCCTGTGCGCCCTCGACCAGCCCAGTTCCGGCACGGTCGACGTGCTCGGGCAACAGCTCGGGGGAGCCTCTGAGCGGCAACTGCGCGAGTTTCGTCGTGAGGTGCAGATCGTTTTCCAGGATCCGATGGGGTCGCTGGATCCTCGCATGAAGGTGCGCGACATCGTCGCCGAACCCCTGCAGCACGTCGGTCGGGCCGAGATGCGAGCCCGGGTGGAAGCCCAGCTGGCCGCGGTCGGACTCGACGCCGACGTGATGGACCGGCATCCGCACCAGTTCTCCGGAGGCCAGCGGCAACGAATTTCCATCGCACGAGCGCTCATCACGAGGCCGCGGCTTTTGGTCGCCGACGAAGCAGTCAGTGCCCTGGATGTGTCGGTGCGGGCGCAGGTGTTGAACCTGCTCGCCGAACTGGTCGACCAATACCGGCTCACACTCGTGTTCGTCTCGCACGACCTCGGCGTAGTCCGTCACCTGTGCGATACCGTGGCCGTCATCTCCGACGGACGCATCGTCGAGTGTGGTCCGACTGGTGATGTCTACGACCGCCCCTTGCACCCGTACACCCGGAAGCTGATCAGCGCGACGCCCTCGATGCCCGACCTGGCCCCGCGCAGCGCTCCCTGACCTGGGCAGGCTTCGTCGACCTGAGCGCTGCGGCGACCTGACCCCGCCGGCGACCTGTAACCTTGAAAGGTCCCGCCCCCGTAGGTCAGTGGATAGAGCACCGGCCTTCTAATCCACTGTTCTCGCCCTCGGATTCCAGTGTTTGCAAGGGTTGAAGGGCTAGGTATGCCTTCAGGTGGTTCTGCGTGCCCCTTGGAGCGGGTCAACCTGCAAACAAAAAGAGTCGCACCGGCGAGACTTAGAAAGTCAGGCGCGCGGGGCTCTACGTTAGTCGTTTAGAGCGCGTTGGCTGGGTCATCTGCGCTGAGCTCACCAACCCATTCGGCCAGGTCCTCGTGCCGGATTATCAGCTTGCTGCCGACCCATCGCGCAGCGAGCGGGCCACGTATGACAGCAGCGCGGAGCGTGGAGACGGATGGGCCGCAGGCGGCGGCCGCTGCCTGCATCGTGTACGCGACGGGCGGCGCCGCGACGGTGATGTAGGTGATGCCGGGCTGGGGAATGACGTGTGCAGTGATTTGGTCCGTGCGGTCTCTATGCGCAGCCCACGAAATCGGCTGGAACCGAGCAGCACGCACAACGCGACGGCGGCGAAGACGGTCAATCTTCACGACGCTCGACTCCGGGAGCGACATGGGACCGCATGTCCAATGCACCCAACGGATGCGAACGGTTACCTCATCGACGGCTGATCGTCACCCGAGTCGTTCTCGTCCCGAAGCACCGCATAGGACACACAATCAAAGGTTCGCTTGCATCTTCAACCGTGTGTTAATGCCAACTGAAAACAGGGCCAGAAACGCCAACTGAAAATAGGGCCACCAACCATCATGGAAGGTGATCAAATTGG
>NZ_PJJM01000084.1 GCF_002929805.1 Cryobacterium sp. Y50
TTCGCCATGCTGCGAGACGGCACCCTCTACGAAACTGAACACCAACTCGCTGCTTGACAAAAACATAGGGGCACCCCCCCAACTAGGGGATGGAACGACCCGTCGCCCGAAAACAAAAAAGCGGGCAAACGGATGCTTCACCCCGGCATCATCACAGGGGTGAAGTAACTGTTTGCCCGCTTTCGCGAACGCCGAATAAGTTAGAAGAAGCGGGCGTACGCTCCGACCGTCAAAAAGGTCGGAAACTCGGGCTCGAGCGCTGAGGTGCGTAGCACCGTGAGGGCGTCGTCGAAGCGGTCGGAAGGTGTGCGCTCGAGGCCGTCGACGATCTCGTCGAGCACCTCTTCAACCCAGTCGGAGTCGATTCGGCGCCCCTCGGCGGTGATCGAGTTCTCGTGGATCCACTGCCAGAGCTGCGAGCGGGAGATCTCCGCAGTGGCGGCATCTTCCATCAGGTTATCGATTGCCGCAGCCCCAACGCCGCGCAGCCAGGACTCAATGTAGCGCAGCGCTATGAGCACGTTGCCGCGCACGCCGGCCTCGGTTATCTGACCGCCAACCGACGCGACATCGAGCAGCTGGGCGGCCGTCACGCTCACCTCTGGGCGAATGCGCTCGAGCTGGTTGGGCCGGTCGCCGAGCACCGCGTCGAACTCTGCCTGTGCGGTCGGAATCAGGTCGGGGTGCGCTACCCAGGAGCCGTCGAAGCCGTCGGTGGCCTCACGCTTCTTGTCGGCCGCGACCTGGGCGAGCGCCTGCTCAGTCACGGCCGGGTCGCGACGGTTCGGAATGAACGCGCTCATGCCGCCGATGGCGAAGGCTCCGCGACGGTGGCAGGTTGCCACGAGCAGCTCGGTGTAGGCCCGCATAAAGGGCACCGTCATGGTGATCTGCTTGCGGTCGGGAAAGACAAAGCGACTGCCGCGGGCACGGAACGTCTTGATGATGCTGAAGATGTAGTCCCAGCGGCCGGCGTTGAGGCCGGCGCAGTGGTCGCGCAGCTCGTAGAGAATTTCGTCCATCTCGAAGCCGGCCTGAATCGTCTCGATCAGCACGGTGGCGCGCACGGTGCCGTACTTGATTCCCAGACGCTCTTCGGCGTAGGTGAAGATGTCATTCCACAGGCGAGCTTCCTTGTGGCTCTCGAGCTTAGCGAGGTAAAAGTAGGGGCCGGTGCCGTTCTCGATGAGCTTCTGCGCGTTGTGGAAGAAGTACAGGCCGAAGTCGATCAGGCTGCCCGAGGACTTCATACGACGGTTGGCGCGGTCGACGAAGGTCACGTGCTTGTCCACCAGGTGCCAGCCACGCGGACGCACGACGATGGTCGGTGTCGTCTTATTCGTGATCTCGTACTTCTTGCCCTCGGGACTCGTGAAGCTCAGCTGACCGCGCACTTGGTCGAACAAGGTCAACTGGCCCTCGATCACATTGGCCCAGGTAGGGCTGGTGGCGTCTTCCTGGTCGGCGAGCCACACCTTGGCACTCGAGTTGAGCGCGTTGATGGCCATCTTGCGATCGGTCGGACCGGTGATCTCCACGCGGCGGTCCTCCAAACCGGGTCCGGCTCCTGCAACCCTCCAGCTTGAATCCAGACGGATGCTTTCGGTTTCGCTCAGAAACTTGGGGTCGCGACCATTCGCGGCATCCACTCGAGTCTGCAGTCGGGCGGCGAGCAGGTCGTGCCGAGTGCCGGCAAAACGCTCGTGCAGCTCGGCGAGAAATTCGAGGGCACCGGGCGTGAGGATCTCGTCATAGCGGTCACCGAGCGGGCCGGTCACCTCGAGGTGCGGGCGAATGGTGGCGAAGCTGCCGGTCGTGGTCTTCACCTTGTCGGTCTTGGTAGGCGCGGAGGCGACCGTCTGATCAATGGTCGGGTTTGGGGTGTTCATGGTCTGGCTCCTTGCGAAAGTAGGTGAAACCGACAGGGGACGAACCCGAATTGCTGTTCGCCCGATCTCAGGCTGAATGGTGGTGGAACGGTTCTGCTTCGGTCGAATCGATGGGCGCGAGGGTGGATGCGTTCAGTGTTCAAATCGACGTTACGGGCCTGTGGTCATACTCTGCCGGGTCTGCGCGGTGCAAAACCAAAATATACAGGCAGAAGAAACCCTGTTCTTCTGATTGTGGAAACTTTTGAATCGTGTGACACTGTGTGAATGGTTCCCGCTGAAGCCCTCGCCGCCCTGTCATCCCTCGCCGTCGAT
Source organism: Cryobacterium sp. Y50 (assembly GCF_002929805.1). Lineage (GTDB taxonomy): Bacteria > Actinomycetota > Actinomycetes > Actinomycetales > Microbacteriaceae > Cryobacterium. The sequence continues at coordinate 2,205 of NZ_PJJM01000084.1, forward strand.
GAACCCGAGCTCGACGCGCTCACCCTCGGGCGGCGCATCCGCGAGCTGCGCACAGCCCGTCACCTGACGCTCGACACCCTCGCCGCCGCGATCGACCGCGCGCCGTCGCAGGTGTCGATGATGGAGAACGGTAAGCGCGAACCACGCCTCTCCATGCTGCGCACAATTGCCCTCGCCCTCGGCACGACCGTCGATGAATTGATGCGAACCGATGCCCCCTCCGAACGGGCCGCACTGGAAATCTCGGTTGAGCGCGCCCAGCGCGGCCCGGTGTTTCAAGCGTTGGGTCTGCCCCGCATTCGTGTGAGTAAGGGGCAGAGCGACGAAACCTTGCACACCATTCTGAGCCTGCACAACGAGATCGACCGACTCAACCGGGAACGAGCCGCGACCCCGGAGGAAGCCCGGCGGGCCAACTCGGCCCTGCGCCAGATCATGCGGCAGCAGGACAATTATTTTCCGGAGCTCGAGGCCCAGGCCCTCGAAATTCTCACCGCGGTGGGGCATTCCGGCGGGCCGGTATCGCAGCAGCTCGTTGCCGACATGGCCACCCATCTGGGCTTCTCGCTGCACTACGTCAACGATCTGCCGCACTCCACCCGGTCGGTTACCGACAAACGCAACGGGCGCATATACCTGCCGACAAACCGCTCGGCCTCGAGGGATTCCCGCTCCCCGATCGTACAAGCCTTCGCCAGCGAACTGTGCGCGCACGAGGAACCGAAGAATTATGCAGAATTTCTGCGTCAGCGGGTGGAGACGAACTATCTCACCGCAGCCATCCTGCTGCCGGAGCGTGACGCCGTGCGTATGCTCACCGAGGCGAAAACCCTGCGGCGCATCTCGATGGAAGATCTGCGCGACGCCTTTGCCGTCTCCTACGAAATGGCCGCGCACCGCTTCACCAACCTCGCCACCGCCAGGCTCGAAATTCCGGTGCACTTCATGAAGGTGCACGAGTCAGGCACCATCATCAAGGCCTACGAAAACGACAACGTGCGCTTTCCCAGCGACGCGCTCGGCGCGGTCGAGGGCACCACCGTTTGCCGCAGCTGGACGGCCCGTACAGTATTCGACGTTGCTGATCGCTTTAGCGCGTGGTATCAGTACACCGATATGCCGGCCGGAAGCTTCTGGTGCACTTCACGCGTCGAGAAGGCCAAGGAGGGCGAATATTCGGTGAGTGTTGGTGTTCCATTCGCCCACGTGAAGTGGTTTCGCGGGCGTGAAACGTCAAACCGCGCCGTGTCGCTCTGCCCGGACGAGTCGTGCTGTCGCCGGGCGCCCCACAACCTGGCCGACCGCTGGGCCGGGCAGTCCTGGCCGGCCGCGCGCACGCCGACGAGCCTGCTCGCCGCACTGCCCACCGGCACCTTTCCCGGCGTCGACCAGACCGAGGTCTACCAATTTCTTGAGGCCCACTCTCCGCGCTAATCCTCGATCGATTTGCGGAGGGCCAGAAGTTAGACGTTGGGCGTGAGATTTAGGCTGCATTAAACCGGTGAGCGTCGTTCACTCCGTCACCCACCATCGCCACGACGTAGCTCTCAGCCTGAAGACCGAACACAAGGTCGAGTTTGTCTTCGGGCAGGAACGAAGCGTGAATCTCATAAACGCCGGTGATAGACCCGACGACGTTCGCGGCCAGCGATGAGTCGCCGGTCAGCCTGACGACTCGTTTCGCACCGCCAGCGTGCAGGTTCGTGCCCATCTGGGCGGCGCCAGGTCGCACTTCATCGGCAACGCCGATAACACGAGCAGCGGTTTCGTCGATGGTGACAATCGTCGGCGTGCGGCCTGCCTCGGCCGGTTCGTTGGCGGCGCGCGCTGCGGCGCCCATATCCACGCTCCCGCACTGCGCGGGTGGCGCCGGATTTCCAATCACAACGCGGTGGACGTTGGTGGCGACCGCGATGCCCTGGTCGGGGACCGGTTCAGTTGACTCCGGCAAACCGGTGAGGTCTGGCCCTTCGTGTCGTACGGCATCCAGTATCGTGCGGGCCAGCGGATGCTCAGGGCCGGCTTCGGCGCGCCCCGCCCAACCCAGTACCTGCTCACGGGTCATGCTCGCTACAGCACGATCACGTCGGTTACCCACGAATCAACCGGGAAATGCTCAACGAAACAGCGTTGAGGCCAAGGCCCACGACGACCCGGCGCCGGGGGAATCACTGGGTTTACTGCTGGGGACTACTGGGGTCTGGGCATCCGCTTAAAAAGAAGAACAAACCGGTACGTTGTTGGCGTCAGTCCTAGCTAATATTGGTACACGTGAGGGTGGTGTCGGTCGAGGCACACGCTTACCGTTCCACGCACCAGAGAGTTTCGGTTGTGAACGTCAGTCCCACGTTTCAGTCGATGCTCTCGCCCTACTGAAATGCGAGCTGACCATGTGTGATGCTCGCGCTGTGCTGCGTCGGATCAATCTTGCCGTGCGGGCAGGAATCCCCTCGGCCGAGGCGGCACTCACTCCGCCGGACGAATGGCTCGACCCCGCCCCACCGGCTGCACCGACCGCGGAGACCACGGCTCCGCTGCCGTCCCACTGGTTTCGCTCGGCGGCTGTGCTGGACGTGCGCGGACTGCGCATTGCTGCGGGAGCCCGACCCGACGCACCGTTGCTGGTCAACGGCATCTCACTTTCCATTACCCGAGGTGAAGCGGTCGGGCTGGTCGGTGACGCCAGTTCCGGAGCCCTCGAGGTCGCACAGTGCATCGCCGGGCTGCTGCCGGCACCGGCGGTGATCCGTTCCGGGTCGATTCTGTTCAACGGCGGGGAGCTGGTTGGGCTGCCCCCACGACCGCGGGACCGGCCGCGGTACGCGAAGATCGCCTACCTGCCACGCGATCCACTCGGCAGTCTCGACCACGGAGTGACCGTCGGAACACAACTGACCGCACCGTTGCGCTTCCTCGGCCTGGCCAAGACGGCCGCCTATGATCGATCGTTAGCGCTGCTGGATCAGGCGGGTGTCGAGCGCCCCGAGCACACGTTCACGTCCTACCCGCATCAGCTGTCGCACCTGGTCGCGCAGCGCGTGCACATTGCCGCTTCACTTGCGGGCAAACCCGACCTCGTCGTGGCCGATAACCCCACAGACACCCTGGACGCGTCAGACAGCTCAGACATTTTGGACCTGCTGCGGGTGCTGCAGCGCGACAATGGGCTGACGATGATCATGGTGACGCGTTCGATCAGCGTGGCGGCGCTGACGTGCCAGCGGGTCGCCGTTGTTCAGGCCGGCGCAATCGTGGAATATGCCTCGGTCGCCGAACTCTTCGGCTCACCGAAGCATCCGTATTCCCGAGAGCTGCTGTCTGCGGGGCAGGCGCACCCCACCGTTTAGCTTGGGGATCTAATCATTGCATTCCGAATGATTTGCGGTATCGTCACGGTAGGGCGTCGCTGCCCACCCCGGCTTTCGAAAGGACCACATGTCTATCCGTGAACTCCGAAATTTTGTCAATGGGGATTACGCCGCGTCTACGGCCAGTGAGCAGCTGGACATCATCAACCCTGCCACGGAAGAGGTCTTCGCACGCACGCCGATCTCGACCGAAGCCGACGTGGCCGGGGCCTATGGGGCCGCCGCGACCGCGTTCGAGACCTGGGGCGAGACCACTCCGAGTGAACGTCAGCTCGCGCTGCTCAAGTTCGCGGACGCCCTGGAGTCGCGGGCCGAAGAACTCGCCGACGCCGAGTGTGAGAACACCGGTAAGCCCCGCGCCGGCATCGTGGGCGACGAGGTCGAGGTCATGATCGACCAGGTGCGCTTCTTCGCCGGAGCCGCCCGCCTGCTCGAAGGCAAGGCCGCCAGCGAGTATCTGAAAGACCACACCTCGTTCGTACGGCGCGAGCCGATCGGTGTTGTCGGCCAGGTTACGCCGTGGAACTACCCTATGATGATGGCGATCTGGAAGATCGCCCCAGCTCTGGCTGCCGGCAACACCGTCGTGCTCAAACCGAGCGACTCGACCCCGGTCTCGACCCTGCTGCTGGCCGAGATCGCCTCCGAGTTTCTGCCGGCCGGAACCTTCAACGTCGTGACCGGAAACCGCGACACCGGTCGAGCCCTGGTGACCAACCGAACCCCGCAGCTAGTGTCGATCACCGGTTCCGTGCGGGCGGGTATGGAGGTGGCCTGCGCCGCCGCGCTTGACCTCAAGCGCGTTCACCTGGAACTTGGCGGCAAGGCGCCGGTAATTGTGTTCAATGACGCCGACATCCAGCAAGCCGTCGAGGGCATCGCCGCCGCCGCGTTCTACAACGGCGGCCAGGACTGCACTGCGGCCACCCGGGTGCTCGTGCAGGAGGGCGTCCACGACGAGTTCGTCGCTGCCCTCGCTGCCTATGCCAAGGACAACGCCCGCACCGGCGCACCGCTCGACGAGGGCATTCTGTTTGGCGCACTGTCGAGCGCCGATCAGCTTGCGCGGGTGCAGGGCGTCATCGAACGCCTGCCCGCCCACGCCACACTCGCGCTCGGTGGCCACCGCCAGGGCAGCACCGGCTATTTTCACGAGGCGACCATCGTGTCGAACCTGCTGCAGACCGACGAGGCCGTGCAGAACGAAATCTTCGGCCCGGTCATCACGGCACAGAAGTTCACCGATGAGGCGCAGGCCCTGGCCTGGGCTAACGATGTTCAGTATGGGCTCGCTTCGTCGGTCTGGACCTCGAATCACGGTGTCGCGATGCGGATGGCGAAGAACCTCGACTTTGGCTGTGTTTGGATCAACACGCACATTCCGTTGGTGGCCGAGATGCCGCATGGCGGGTTCAAGCACTCCGGCTACGGCAAGGACCTTTCCATGTACGGGCTCGAGGACTATACCCGCATCAAGCACGTCATGAGCTACATCGGCTAATTCGCCGGCAGTCGACCGATGTTCGCCTTTCCCGGCTCTTGCGAGACGGAAGTTGCGCGACCGGCACGGCGTTGGGTCATTTGCACGCAGCGCAAGCCGCTATCGTCACCACCGTTTACCGCCAGCAGTATCCACTTAAATAAGGTCGGGCCCGTCCGAAGACGGGCCCGACCTTATTTCTAACGGTTACTTAGATGCTGTTCACATCGAGCGGGATACCAGGACCGAAGGTGGTCGAGACGACGCCCTTCGTGATGTAACGGCCCTTGGACGAGCTCGGCTTGAGACGAACAACTTCTTCGAGCGCTGCGGAGATGTTCTCGTTAAGCTGCTCGACGGAGAAGGATGCCTTGCCAACGACGAAGTGCACGTTGGAGTGCTTGTCGACGCGGAATTCGATCTTTCCACCCTTGATGTCGGACACGGCCTTGGCGACGTCGGGTGTCACGGTTCCGGTCTTCGGGTTCGGCATGAGGCCGCGCGGGCCGAGGACCTTTCCGAGACGACCTACCTTACCCATGAGCTCGGGGGTCGAGACGGCAGAGTCGAACGAGGTGTAACCAGCGGCTACCTTCTCGATGAGCTCGTCGCCACCGACCTCGTCGGCGCCGGCTGCGATAGCGGCTTCGGCGGCGGGGCCGGTTGCGAAGACGATGACGCGGGCGGTGCGGCCGGTACCGTGCGGGAGAATGACGGTTCCACGGACCATCTGGTCGGCCTTGCGCGGGTCGACTCCGAGGCGGAGGGCGACCTCAACCGTGGAGTTGAACTTTGCGGAGCCGGTCTCCTTGGCGAGGGCTACGGCCTCGGCGGGGGTGAAGACGTTGTCTTCGCCGATTTTCGCGGCGGAGGCGCGGTACGCCTTTGACTTGGTTGCCATGTGAAATCTCCTGTATGTACTTCAGAGTGTGGTGCGAGCCTGGCTGGCTCTTCCACTAATTGCTTAGGGTGCTCAGGCGCCGAATGGCGCCGAAACGGAGTTAGTGCTTGAGCGCTGCGTGCCTAGGCGCTGACCGTGATGCCCATGGAGCGGGCGGTTCCGGCGATGATCTTCGCGGCGGCGTCGATGTCGTTGGCGTTGAGGTCAACCATCTTCGTCTCGGCGATCTCGCGGACCTGGGCCTGGGTGAGGGTGGCAACCTTGACGGTGTGCGGGGTTCCGCTGCCCTTGGCGACTCCGGCGGCCTTCTTGATGAGCTCCGCTGCGGGCGGGGTCTTCAGGATGAAGGTGAACGAACGGTCGTCGTATACGGTGATCTCAACCGGGATGACGTTGCCGCGCTGAGCTTCGGTCGCCGCGTTATAGGCCTTGCAGAATTCCATGATGTTAACGCCGTGCTGACCCAGTGCCGGCCCGATGGGCGGTGCGGGGTTGGCTGCGCCGGCCTTGATCTGAAGTTTGATCAGACCGGTAACCTTCTTCTTCGGTGCCATTGTGTTGTCCTTCGTATTGATGTGCGAGCAGCCCGAAGGCGGCTCTCCCGGCGGCCCGGATGGGCCCCGGTGGTTTTGGGAAACCAGCGTGGATGACCCTTATCGGGGCATCCGTTTGGTTAGAGCTTGGTGACCTGGTCGAAGCTGAGCTCGACCGGCGTCTCGCGTTCGAACAGGGAAACGAGCACGATGAGCTTGCCGCTCTCCGGCTTGATCTCGCTGATCGAACCGGGCAGGCCCGCGAACGAGCCTTCCTTGATCGTGATGGTCTCGCCGATTTCGTAGTCGACCTCTGCAGCGATGACGCGCTGCGCCGACTTTCCGGGGGCACCGCCAGCCTTGGTCGGGGCTTCGACGATTTCGACGAGTCCCTTGAGCATGCCGAAGGCCTCTTCGAAGCGCAGCGGCGTGGGGTTGTGGGCGTTGCCGACGAAGCCGGTCACACCGGGGGTGTGGCGAACTACCGACCAGCTGTCTTCGTCGAGGTCCATGCGCACGAGCACGTAGCCAGGGATACGCACGCGAGTGACCATCTTGCGCTGGCCATTCTTGATCTCGACGACATCTTCCATGGGAACTTCGCACTGGTAGATGAAATCTTCCATCGCCATCGACTGCTTGCGGTTCTCAATGTTCGACTTCACGCGACGCTCGAAACCCGCGTAGGAGTGAATGACATACCACTTGCCCGGCAGAAAGCGTAATTCCTTGCGGAAGGCTTCGTAGGGGTCGACCTCGGCATCGTCTTCTGCATCTTCTGCGTTGACGAGCTTGTCCTCGTCTTCAACGGCTTCGACGGAGGCATCGGCCTCTTCGGCGGAATCAATGTCGAGAGCGTCGTCGACAATGGCGTCAGCTTCGGGATCTGCGGACCCTGCCAGGGCATCGAGAGCGGCGTCGAGGTTGACCTCAACGTCGTCGTTCTCACCCATGACGTGCAGGGCGACCTGCTCGGCGGCCTCTACGGAGTCTTCCTCGGCCGCGAGGGTACTGCCCTCTTGCGCTTCGTCGTCCTCGGAGGACTGCTCGGCGGCAGTGGCCCAGTCGACATCGTCGTGCTTCGTCTCAGTCACTAAATCTCAATCCTTATTTGTTCTACGTGTTCAAGTTGTGCGGGCACGGGTGCCGTTGATGCTTGGCGGTCCGATTCAAAGCGGATGCCGGTGGCGCGAGTTACCCCGGCGTTCCGAAGACGTAGAGAACGGCGAGGCCGAACACCCAGTCCAGGAGCGACACGATGCCCATCATGATGACAACGAAGACGAGCACGACGCCGGTATAGCTCAGCAGCTCTTTACGAGTCGGAGTGACTACCTTGCGCAGTTCTGCGAAGACCTGCTTGATAAACAGGGACAGCCGAGCGAAAGGACCGCGATGTGACTCGCGTGCCATTCGTGCGTTTGCGACGACTTCCTCACCGGGTTCGTCGACAACTTTTCGGGCCACCTGTTTACACCTCTCATGGTCGGCGGACTAACCACCGATGTGCAGGGCGGACAGGACTCGAACCTGCAACCTGCGGTTTTGGAGACCGCTGCTCTACCAATTGAGCCACCACCCTATAGGAGTAAACTTACCCTGCTTGCTGCACCTCAATTGCTTAGAAAAAGGCACAGAAAAGCATGGCAGAATTCAACTACCTTCAACCAGTCTAGGTCACGGACCGGCCACTGTAAAGCTGAGGCGAACTTACTCGAGGAGCGAGCCATCGCTTCCTTGTCAGCTTGGCACACGAACCCTCGAGGGCGCACCCCCGGAGGAGTAAGCTCTCATCGATTGATCTAGTGTCACGCACCCGAGCAGCGCTAACTTTCTCATGGGAACGCTCGGCCGGAACCCGGAATCAGGAATTATCGAGGCGACCGATCAGCTTGTGCATCGAGGTCATGGCGCCGCCGAGCACGGCCGGGATACCGCCGCCGGGGTGCACCGATGCGCCCACCCGCCACAGCCACGGGCGTGCGCGGCTTGAGTAGCCGGGGCGGTGGAACGGCCCGCTTTGCCAGAGCGGATGGGTGGCGCCGTACAGTGCTCCGCCGGCGGAACCCCAGCCGCCGAAGTAGTGCGGGTCGAACACGACGTGGTCCCGAAACAGCTCGCTGATCGGCCGGTCCAGGCCCACGGCGGCGCTCACCCGAGCAACCTCACGCGCCACCCACGGGCTGTCGAGGTCGTAGTGGCGGCCATCGGCGGGCGCGGTGAGGAGTACCGCCACGGTGGCGCGGTCGTTGGGATAGACCTCGTGCGGCCGGTAGTAGTTCAGGAATGCCATCGTCTGCTCTGGCACGAGTCCGGCATCGAGGCTGCGGTGCAGGGCGCCCGGGTCGTCGGGTAGCACGACGGAGTGCGTGGCCGTGCCCTCTGGCAGCAGCGTCTCGAGCGCTGCATAAATGGCCACCCCCGAGCACGAGCACGAGCGCGCCCGCGTCGGTGGCGCGCCGAGCAGGCCGTCGAGCACCGCGCTGTCGAGCCCGCTCACGATCACGTCGGACGGGTACGTCGCCAACGCCGTGGTCACGAGACCTTTCGACACGGATGTGACGGGCTCGCCGGTGTGCACGTTCGCGCCGGCGTGCAGGGCCAGCCGGTGCAATGCGAGCGGGAGCTCGTTCACTCCGCCCTCGGGAACCCAGACGCCGTCCCTGGCCATAATGGCTGGCATACTCGCGTACAGGGCGAGAGTCTGCCGGGGAGAGACGCCCGCGTTGAGGGTGTGGATGGCGATGACCTCGCGCAGTCCGTCGGGCATCCAGCTCAGGCCATCAAGAAAGCTGCGCGTGGTCAGGCGGGTGCCGTACAGGCGAAATACGCTGCGCACGGCCGGCAGCGACGCCGGATCCAACGGGTTGGCGGTGAGCATGCTCGTGAGTTGGGGCCCGAGGCCGCCGTGTTCCCTTTCGAAGCGGGTCCAGGCCGCGTACCAGGGGTGCCCGGCCGGCACCGGCAGGGTGGTTGCTTCTCCCCGGTAGAAGTACCGGCCCACTTCGGGCAGTCTTTGCAGCGTGACCCCGGCCACCGCGGCGGCCTCCGCGGGGGCAGAGCAGCGAGCTCCGAGCGCGTCGTAGCGAGCGAGCAGTTCCTCCCAGACCGGGGGGAAAGTCACCAGCGCCGGTCCGGTGTCCACGCGCTGCCCGTCGATCTCGAGGCGCCTGCTCTTGCCACCGATCCAGTCGGATCCCTCTAGTACGGTCACCGAATGGCCTGCACGGGCCAATAGGGCGGCGGCCGTGAGCCCGCCGATGCCCGCGCCGAGCACGGTGATGCGCTGCGGGGACGTATTCACGCGTGATCGGGTCATGGATAAACTCCCAGCAACATGGCTGCCACAATTTGGGCCCCGGCGACGGAACCGGCAACGTAGGGAAACACGATCGAGTATCGATACAGGCGGCGGGCCGTTGCCGGTGTGGGGCTGCGCCCCAGCGATACCACCAGCCAGCCGGCGATGAGTGCATTCACCGCGGCGACCGGCCAACTGATCAGCGCGAATCCCACGGTGGACAGAGCCCACCACACGCCGCTCCATACCGTGGCGCCGCGCGCACCGAGGCAGACGGCAGTGGTGTGAATTCCAGCGGCGCGGTCCTCGTCGATATCCTGCACCGCGTCGTAGGTGTGCTTGGCCACGCTCCACGCCATCAGCCCGATAGCCGCTGCCCAGACCGGCGACTTGCCGAAGGCCAGGGGTACGAAGATCAGCGGCAAGGCGTAGGCGGCGTTGCTGAGCGAGTCGAGGTAGCGCCGGGCCTTGAAACGCAGCGGGGGTGCCGAGTAGAAGATGAAGATGATCGTGTACACGGCAATCCAGGCGAGCGCCGCCGGCGGCAACGTGACGAGAAAATACGCCACAAACGGCACGTTGATCAGCACGACCGCGAGCACGATACTGCGAGTTTCCGAGCTGAGGATGCGAGCCCCTTCGAGGCCGCCCTTGCGGGCGTTCTGGGCATCCGTTTCCTGGTCGAAGATATCGTTCACGCCGTAGATCAGGAGGTTAAACGGCAGGGTCGCCCAGAGCAGCAGCGCAATGATGTCCCAGCGCCACAAATCCCCGATCAACCACATGCCGATGACGGTCGTTCCGACGGTGTTGACCCACAGCACCGGTCGGGAGATCTGAACCAGGCGGGTGATCATTTGATCACTCTATTCCTGCGGGAGACCCAATTTTTGCGGGCATCGCATCGCTCAGCCAACGCGCGACAGATCTGCGTCACCGGGGCCGACACGAGCGCTGGCACAGCCGGGGTTTCGCTAGCTTGCGCGCGGGTCGGGTAGCTAAACTCAACACGTGGATCACGAACTCAAGCGAATTTCAAGTCGGATCGGCTCTATTGCCGAGTCAGCGACCCTCAAGGTTGACGGCAAGGCCAAGGCGCTGCAGGCGGCGGGAAGGCCGGTGATCAGCTTCGCGGCGGGGGAACCCGATTTTCAGACCCCTGAACACATCGTGGAGGCGGCGCTGACCGCCGTGCGCGATCCGAAGAACTATCGATATACCCCCGCGGCTGGACTGCCCGAGCTGCGCGAGGCCATCGCGGCCAAGACACTGCGTGACAGCAGCCTCGCGGTCTCGCCGGGCCAGGTCGTTGTCACCAACGGTGGCAAGCAGGCCGTCTACCAGGCCTTCGCGACCCTGCTCGATCCCGGTGACGAGGTCATCGTACCGACCCCGTATTGGACCACGTACCCCGAAGCGATCCGCCTCGCCGGCGGCGTGCAGGTCGACGTCTTCGCCGGCAGCGACCAGGGCTACCTCGTGACCGTCGAGCAGCTCGAAGCCGCACGCACTCCGCGAACCAAGGTGCTGTTGTTCGTCTCACCGTCGAACCCCACCGGCGCCGTTTACTCGCCGGAGCAGACCCGTGCCATCGGCCAATGGGCTGAAGACAACGGTCTCTGGGTCATCTCCGATGAGATCTACCAGAACCTCACGTACGACGGCGTGCGCGCCGTTTCTATCGTCGAAGCCGTTCCGGCGCTCGCCGACCGCACGATCCTGGTCAACGGCGTCGCCAAAACGTATGCCATGACCGGCTGGCGCCTCGGCTGGATGGTCGGCCCCGCCGACGCCATGAGGGCGGCAGCAAACCTGCAGTCGCACCTCTCCTCGAACGTGTCGAACATCTCTCAGCGCGCCGGAATCGCTGCGTTGAACGGCCCGCAAGGCGCCGCCGAGGCCATGCGGGTGGCCTTTGACCGCCGCCGCAAGCTGATCGTGGCTGAGTTGAACAATATCCCCGGCGTCGTGACACCCACCCCGCAGGGTGCCTTCTATGTCTACCCCGATGTGACCGGCCTGCTCGGCCGCCAGTGGGGCGATGTGACGCCAACGACGTCACTCGAACTGGCCGACCTCATTCTCGATCGGGCCGAGGTGGCCGCAGTTCCTGGCGAAGCTTTCGGGCCGAGTGGATTCCTGCGCTTGTCATACGCCCTCGGCGATGACGCCCTGCTCGAGGGCGTGCAACGTCTGCAGCGCCTGTTCGCCTAGTACGGCATCCGGCGACTTGTGAACGGGGGACACGACCAACGGCGGCTTCGGGGGCGCGGGAGTAAGATTCTGAGTCCATGACAACCACAGCCCCGGTCGTGCAGGTGCGCGACCTGCAGAAATCATATGGCGGCGTCGAGGCGGTGCGCGGCGTGAGTTTCTCAATCGCGGCCGGTGAGACTTTCGCCCTGCTCGGCCCTAATGGCGCCGGCAAGAGCACGACGATCGAGATTCTCGAAGGTTACCGTGACCGTTCCGGCGGCGAGGTGAGCGTGCTCGGCATTGATCCGCATCGCGGAGGCCTGGACTGGAAAGCCCGCCTGGGCATTGTGCTGCAGACCAGCGGCGAGAGCGGCAATGCCACAGTGACAGAGCTGCTGCGCCACTTCGCCGGGTTCTATCCCCATCCCCGCGACGTCGACGAGGTCATCGACGCGGCGGGCCTGCGCGAGAAGGCCAAAACCCGCGTCGGCAAACTTTCCGGCGGGCAGCGTCGCCGAGTTGATGTCGCCCTCGGCATTATCGGACGCCCCGAGTTGTTGTTTCTCGACGAACCGACCACCGGCTTCGACCCCGAGGCCCGGCATCAGTTCTGGAGTCTGATTCGCGGGCTCAAGGCGGAGGGCACCACCATTCTGCTGACGACCCACTACCTCGACGAGGCCGCGCAACTCGGCGACCGAGCCGGAATCATCGCCGGTGGCCAGCTCATCGACATCGGTTCGCTCGACAAACTCGGCGGAGCGGATGCCCGCGTTCCGGTCGTGCGCTGGCGTGACGGCAACGGATTGGTACGCGAAGAGCGTACGAGCCGCCCGGCGCAGGTCGTGGCCGAACTCGTCCGCAGCTTGAACGGTGCCGAGCCCGCGGATCTCGAGGTAATCCGGCCAAGTCTCGAAGACGTGTACCTGTCGCTCGTGCGTGGTCACGAGGCAATGCCGGCTGGGAGCGGGGCGGCAGCATCCACCAATGAGGGTCGGTCGGATCCGAGCCGACGCATCTATAAGGACGTACGAGCATGAGCGCCACGGTTTTGGTCGCCCGCCCGCAGAACAAGGCTCCGAGCACACTCGTGCTCGGCCTGTCCCGCATCGGCTATGAAACGCGCCTGTACTTTCGCTCCCCCGATACCCTGTTGTTCACGTTCTTTTTTCCGTTCATCATGCTTGGCATATTCACCGCTGCGTTCAGCTCCTCCGGCAATATCGGTGCGAACCCCGACGGAACCGGCGGCGTCAGCGTGGGCGCCTACTATCTGCCCGGCATGCTCGCCGCCGGCATGCTTCTCTCTGGTGTGCAGAACCTCGCTGTCGATATCGCCGGCGAGAAGAGCGATGGCACCCTCAAACGCCTGGGTGGCACCCCACTGTCCCCGCTGAGCTATTTTCTCGGCAAGATCGGGCAGGTCTTCGTCACCGCGATTCTCCAGGCTGGCCTTCTGCTTCTCGTGGCGCGGCTTGTGCTCGATATCGCGCTGCCGACTGAGCCCGAGAAATGGGCGACTTTCGCCTGGGTGTTCGTGTTCGGCGTGATCACGAGCGCGTTTCTCGGCATAGCGCTGTCGGCGGCACCTCGGTCGGGGCGCAGCGCCACGGCCGTGGTGGCTCCCGTGGTGCTCGTGCTGCAATTCATCTCGGGCGTCTATCTGCAGTTCACGACGCTGCCCGAGTGGATGCAAAATTTGGCGAGCATCTTTCCGCTCAAATGGATGGCTCAGGGCATGCGTTCGGTCTTTCTTCCGGAAAGCTTCGCGGCTGCCGAGCAGAGCGCTTCCTGGGATTTACCCTGGGTGGCCGGCGCCCTCGGCATCTGGCTGGTGCTGGGTCTCGTGCTGAGCCGGGTGACGTTTCGCTGGATTCGACGCGACGCGTGAGCCTGGCCTAAAGCCCGGGCGCTAAAGCAGTTTGCGCTCGAGTGCCCAGGCGGTCAGTTCGTGCCGACTCGACAGCTGCAGCTTGCGCAGCACGGACGAGACGTGCGTTTCGACGGTCTTGGCCGCGATGAACAGGGTGCTGGCGACCTCCTTGTAGCTGTAGCCGCGGGCGATGAGGCGCATCACCTCGGTTTCCCGAGCGGAGAGCCGGTCGAGTTCCTCGGTCGTTTCGGCGGTCTCGCCCGCAACAGCGCCGAAGGCGTCGAGTACGAATCCGGCCAGGCGCGGCGAGAACACGGCGTCACCGTCGGCGACGCGGCGAGCCGCTTCGGAGACCTCGGCTCCGGAAGCGCTCTTGGTGATGTAGCCACGAGCGCCAGCTCGGATGACGCTCACTACGTCGTCGGCGGCGTCCGAGACGCTCAGCGCCAGGAACAGGGTGTGCGGAGCGCGCGGTGCCGCCTCACGAATAACCTCCGCGCCGCCCCCGCCGCGCCCGCCGGGCAGGTGCACGTCGAGCAGTACGACTCGCGGCTGCAGTTCGATCACGCTCGCGATCGCGGCGTCGACCGTCGCCGCCTCACCGAGCACGACGATGTTCGGGTCGAGCTCGGCACGTAGCCCTGAACGGAAGATGGAGTGATCGTCAACGATGAGGATAGGCAGACCAGCGGATGCCGCGGCCGGCCCTGTTGGCGCAGGGCTGCTTTGTATCGGGTCGTGGTTGGTCATCGCACGCTCGTTTCGGTGTGGTGCTCACCAATCGCCGGAGTGGCCGCCAGCGCCGGTAAAGTCAGCAGAATCTCGGTGCCGGTGCCGCCCGGGCCTGGGCGCACGGCGGCGTTTCCACCAGCCCGGCGCATCCGTCCGAGAATGGATTCGCGCACGCCGAGCCGGTCTTTGGAAATCTGGTCGAGCCGAAAACCCGGCCCGCGGTCGGTCACGCTCAGTTCAACACCCCGGGCGCCGGTCTCGAGGTACACCGACACCGCTCCGCCGGCATGCCGGGCCGCATTGAGCATGGCCTCGCGGGCGGCTGCGGCGAGTGCTTCTCGAGCGGTGGCAGCGGGCGAGTCGGAGCCGTCGGCCGATCCCGCGCTCACACCCGCCCCGACCGTCACCACCTCGAAGTGCACCGCGAAGTCCTCTTCGATCTCGCCCGCGATGCGGCGCAGCGCGGTGGCAAGGTCTGACGCCGATTCGACGCTGCCGCCGCGGGTTCCGGTAAACAGCCACTCGCGCAGTTCGCGTTCCTGCGCCCGGGCGAGCCGCGCGACGTCACTGTGCGGGCCAGCCTTCTGCTGAATGAGCGCGAGAGTCTGCAGCACCGAGTCGTGCAGGTGCGCGGCGATATCGGCCCGCTCGGCCTCGCGCGCCCGCGCGGCGCGCTCGTCGGCGAGGTCGCTCCACAGGCGCAGCAGCCAAGGTGCGGTCACCACGGCTACTCCCAGCAGAACGGATGCCGCCGCCAAAATAACCGTCCACGCGTTCGGATTGGTACCGGTCACGAAAAACAGCAAAATGCCGACGGCAACCAGCACGAGCGCCCCGAGAATGCGCACGAGCAACGCCGAGGATTGCTGCGCCGCACCACTGCGAATGTCGGCGAACTGGCGCCAGGCGAGCGCGGTTCCGGCGAGTACGACGATGGCGGGCACCACCACGGCGAGTGGGATGTCGGCGCCGAGTCGGCTCGCCACAAGGGCACCGCCGGCGGCCAGCAAAGCGAGCCCGAGCAGGATCTCGGTGACGGGCGCAGCGCGCGCTGAGTCGGCATCCGTTTTGACGGCGGGCGTTGCAGGGCTGGCGAACCGAGAGACGCCGGGTGACACGGCGAGACGGGCCAGAGGTGCCAAGCCACCGGGCGCCGCAGAGGAAACGCGACTTGCGCGGGCCAGGCTCGACTTGGGCAACGGGTCGGCCGTCGCCGCGCCCGAAGGAACCGTACCCCAGAGCCAGGCGTAAAGCAGCGCGCCGAAGCCGCCGCAGAGACTCAGCAGTACGGTAAGCAAACGCACGGTAGCCACCGGAACGCCGGTGTGCTCGGCGAACCCCGCGCACACACCGCCCACGAGGCGCAGCCGGGGCCGGGTCATCCGCTCTGTTCTCACGTGTTTATCCAAGCACGCCCCACCGACACGACGGAACCTGTTCAAAATCAATCAGGGTTCAATCAGGGTCATCCCCCATGGCAGCGGTCTCGGCGCGCTGACAGACTCAAACCATGACCGACGCACCGAGGGCCGACAGACCCCACCAACCGCCCAAACCCGACCAAATCACCCGCTTCTTCGACTGGATTCGTGGCAGCGGCCTGAACCGTGATGGCGAACGCTGGATCGCCGGCGTCTGTGGTGGTATCGCCGCCCGCACCGGGCTCGACCCTCTCATAGTGCGCGGCATCGCCGTCGTGATTGCCATCCTCGGCGGACCCGTCGTCTTCGCCTACGCCGTAGGCTGGGCGCTCATGCCGCGCGGCGCCGGCCGCATCTACGCTGAGGAGGCCATCCGCGGCCGGTTCCAACCCGCCATGGTCGCCATCGGCGCTCTGCTTCTGGCCACCGTCGTGCCGATGCTCCGTGGACTCTCGTGGAACGGCCCGACCGGATTCTGGGCACTCCCCGATTGGCTCTCCACCATGCTCTCGGTCGGTTGGGGCCTGGCCGTGGCCGCCGGCAGCGTCTGGCTGATCGTCTATCTGATTCGCCGCGCCAGGAAACCCGGCAGCACTGGTCCCGGGTCTGGCCGGTTCCCTCCCCCGGCCACCCCGTTCGGCCCGGGCAATGTCTACGATCCAAAACCGTCCACGGGTACCGACTCCAGCCCGCAAACGGATGCCCCGGATACGACCACGTCCACCGTTAGCGCCTCGCACACCACCGGAGCCCCCGTCAGCGCCGACACCGAACCGGCAACCGCCCCAACGCTTGCTTTTGCGGCCACAACGACGTCGGCCCAGAACCCGTTCGTCGCCGGCGCTCTTGGTGAGACCTATCCGCCGGCCAACCCGTACGCGCCCGAATCGGCCCGGAACATCCGCTCCGAACAGAATCGCCACTGGCAGGAACAGAACCGCGCCCGCCAGGCCGCCCACCGTGCCCGGGTGCGCGCCCGCCGTCCCGGCGCCGGGTACAGCGCAATCGTGCTCGGCCTTGCCCTGGCCACGGGAGCGGTTGCCGCCGGAGTGAACTCGACCGGGGTCTGGTCGCAGGACGCGATCCTGCTCGGCGTCGCCTTCGCCCTCGGAGTGCTCGCGCTCGGCATCGTGATCGCCGGAATTCGCGGTCGCACCGACGGCGCCATGGGCGGGTTCGCCTTTCTGGCCGCGGCTACGCTCGTCGTGCTCGGCGTGTTTCCGCAGGGCAGCCAGTTCACCGCCCTCGGCGACACCGTCTGGCCGCTCATCGCAAATGACGCCGCCGTTGACCCGTCGACGAGCTACGTCATGATCGCCGGGCAAACCACCCTCGACCTCAGTGATTTCGACAACGCAGGGCTCGACGCGGATCGCATCTTCGACGTCTGGCTCGTGGCTGGCGTCACCAATATTCAACTCCCCGCAGATGCCCCGGTGCGCGTCGAAACGCACGCGCTGGTCGGCGGCGTGGAGTATTCGGGTCGGGCGGCGGACGCGGAGAACGGCGAGCGCACGGGAGTTTTTACCTCGGATCAGCGCACCTTCAACGCGAGCAGCCGCAGCGACGGCCCCTTGCTGCGCATCTGGACCATCGCCGGCGTCGTCACGCTCGACTCCTCCAACAATTAGGACCTCACAATGACCACTCCACTTTCTCCCGCGAACTCCGGAGCCGACCACTCCGACACCCCCACCGAGGTCTTCGCTGCAAATCCGCCGGCTGGCGACGCGACCGTCACCGAAGCAAACCCGACCGCGCCGAACGCCGCCGCGGCCAGCCCCGCACAGGAGACCGATACGACGCCGAGCTTCTTCAGCCCGAACCAAGCCGTGCCGGCTGGCGAGGCGACAACGTCCGTTCCCCGCTTGCGTCCACGCTTCGGCACGATTTTCTGGGGCATTCTGCTGCTGGCGTTCGCCACCTACATGGTCGTGTTCACCCTGCTTCCGGTGCCGCCGGATCCCACGCTATGGCTCCTCGGCGGCGTGATCGCGGTCGGGCTGGGCCTCGTCGTGGCCGGCATCGCGGCCGCTGCACGTCGCGCCGACTGACCGGCCGCGTTCTGCTCGCGGGCACGACGCGAGCATCTCGCGGGCACTGCGTCGGGCATCTCGCGGGCGCGATGCCGAGGTGTGAGTTCGCGCCTGCGTCTCACCAAAAATGGGCTGAAACTCACACCTCGACATCGCCGGCATCGCCGGAATGCGTCACCTGGCCGCAACCAGCCCGCCCAGCTGCTACAGCGCCAGGCCGACCAGAACTGGTTCGGGCTGCAGGTTTACGCCGAATTCGGCCTGCACCCGGCCGAGCACGTAGCGGGCAAGTTCGGCCACCTCCTCGGCGGTCGCACCGCCCGTGTTAGTCAAGGCCAGGGTGTGTTTGCTCGACACCGCCGCCTTCGACCCGGCCAGCCTGAACCCGCGGGAGACGCCGGACTGCTCGATTAGCCAGGCGGCGCTGAGCTTGACCAGGCGCACCGGTTCCTCGCCGGGAATGGGCCCAACACCCATGTATTCCTCAATTGGAATAACTCGATCCGGCAGCTCCGTCGTCATCGGCCACTGGGGCGCCGATGCCGGAAGCGAGCGCGCAAACGCCTCGGTCACGATCGGGTTGGTGAAGAAGGATCCCGCGCTGAACGTGTCGGGGTCGCTCGGGTCGAGCACCATGCCCTTACCGGCGCGCAGGCCCAGGACTGTGTCGCGCACGGTCTGCAGCGGCACGCGGTCGCCGAGCTGCACGCCGAGCGCACCGGCGAGTTGGGCATATTTCAACGGCTGACCTAGCGTACTTCCCAAAACGGATGCCTCGGCGGCGGTATCGTGCAACTCCAGCTCGATCGCCAGCACGACACCGCGCAAGCCCTGTTTGAGCACCGAGGTGCGGTAGCCGAGGCCGAGCTCGGCGCGTTCGAGTCGTTCGACTTCGCCGGTTTCATAGGAGAGAAAATCGATCGCGACGAGGCAGTCCGAGATTTCCTGGCCGTAGGCACCGATGTTCTGCACCGGCGCGGCGCCACACGATCCGGGGATGCCGGAGAGCGCCTCAATGCCGGCCCAGCCGTGCTGGACGGCATAGGAGACCAGTTCGTCCCAGGGCTCGCCGGCCTGCACGCGCAGCCGAACCCGGTCTGCGGGACCGACGCCAGCGGCATCCTTTGCGCTGGAATCATCCAGGACCTGGATGCCGCGGGTCACCACGTGAATGACGACGCCGTCGAAGCCTTCGTCGGCGACAACGGTGTTGGAGCCGCCACCGAGCAGCAGCCAGTTTTCGTCCATGCCCCAGACCGAAAGGGTTTCGTTGATGAGGTCCTGCTCGGTGACCGGGGCCACCCGGGCTGCGGGCGGGCCGCCAACGCGAAAGGTGGTGAGCGCGCTTAGGGCAACGGGTTCAATCATGCGTTCAGGCCAGGTTGACGCGCGCCTGCGCCTTGCCAAGAACGGTCGTACCGTTGAAGGTCACGGTCAGGTCGATACGGGCCACACTCACCTCGACATCGAGGGCGCCGACCTTGGCGACCACGGTGACGGTCGCGCCTACCGCCCCGTCGACGAAGACCGGGCGGGTGAACCGCACCTGGTAGTCCACGACGCGGGCCGGGTCGCCGGCCCAGTCAACGACGGGCTGCACGGCAAGGCCCATTGTGAGCATGCCGTGGGCGAGCACGCCCGACAGGCCCACCGACTGCGCCACATCATCGCGGTAATGAATGGGGTTGAAATCGCCGGATGCCCCGGCGTAATGCACGAGAGAATCGCGCGTCAACGAGAAACTCGCCTCGGCGACGACGCTGCCGACCTCGAGGTCGGCCAGAACAGGAATCATTCGTCTCCCCTGACGACGAGAGTGGAGATGGCGGTCACGACGTGGCCACCGGTCGCGTCGACGATGGTGGACTCGGCGGTCACCATCGAATGGCCGCCCAGGGTCTTGATGCTCGTCACCGCGAGGGTCGCCGTGAGCTCATCGCCAGCCACGATCGGCCGGGTGTAGGTGAAACGCTGATCGCCGTGCACGACGCGGGTGAAGTCGATGCCGCCATCCGGTTCGGCCAACAGCTGGGCCAGAGTGGCCTCCTGCACGACCACGGCGAATGTGGGCGGAGCGACGACGTCGGCGTGGCCGGCCGCGCGGGCCGCTTCGGGATCGTAGTTGATCGGGTTGGTCGCGAACACGGCGCGGGAAAATTCGCGCACCTTTTCGCGGCCGACAAGATACGGTGCGACCGACGGAAAGACCCGCCCCTGCAACTCTGGGTTCACTGACACGTCTCGAGTCTACTAAGCATCGATCTACCGGCCAGCGTGAGTGCGCGGCGGCACCGGTTCTGCGCGGATTCTTGATTGCGAAACTCCACTCCGACAAAAAATGGAAGGGTAGACAACGCATAAGCGGGAGAGTGAGGCCGCGTGGACTCGTCTGTCGACCGTGCCACCGGTCACGATCACATCTCGCCAGGGCGCACACTGGTATCCGTGAAATGTGTATCCGTGCGCCTCGGTGATTCCGAGGTAGCCCCTCTTCTGCTTGATCTGCACCGCGAATATGAAACTCGATATGGCACGGGCGATTCCGTGCACGACGTTGACGGCTCCGAGTTCGATCCTCCCTTCGGCGGCTTTCTCGTGCTCCTCGACGGCGACACGACGGTCGCCGGCGGCGGCCTGCACCAGTTCAACGCCACGACCGCCGAGGTCAAGCGCATGTGGACCAACCCCGAATACCGCCGCCAGGGCCACGCAAAAACGATTCTGCGCGAACTCGCGTCCCTCGCGCGCGATCTCGGGTATGAGCGGATGCGCCTCGAAACCGGCTACGCCCAGCCCGAAGCGCTGGCTCTCTATCGCAGCCTCGGTTTCACCGAGATCGGCAACTACGGCATCTACGACCACGCCTCCGGCTTCGAGCTGAACCTCACGCGTTAGAACCTCAGCCTCACTCCTTAACCACCGAATGCCGCATCCCCGACGATCTCCACGAGCAGTCCCTGCCCGCGCAGGTCGGCGATCGGGGCGGCGTTGGCGAGCGGAGAGCCGGGCATTGAAATGAGCGACACCACCTTGCCCTGCTCGAGAATACGGCCATTTTCGAGCAGGGCGGCCGAGTCGGAAACCCGTTTGACAACATCCATTTCATGCGTGATCAGCAGAACGGTCAGGCCGAGCTGCACGTTGATGGTTTTCACGAGCTCGAGGATGGACCGAGTCGTCTCGGGGTCGAGGGCGCTCGTGGCCTCGTCGGAGAGCAAATTCTTGGGGTTGCCGGCGAGCGCCCTGGCGATACCAACGCGCTGCTTCTGGCCGCCGGACCGCTCGGACGGGTAAGCGTCTGCCTTTTCGGTCAGCCCGACCAGGTCGAGAATCTCGAGCGAGCATCGGCGACGTTCGATGCCGGTGATGCCGGTGATTTCCAAGCCCAACTCGACGTTGCCCTGGGCGGTCCGCCCGGCGAACAGGTTGATCGCCCGAATGAGCGTGCTCTTGCCGGCGCCGCTCTGCCCGATCACGCCGTAGATTTCGCCGCGAGCGACTTCGACGCTGACGTCGTCGAGAGCGGTCGTTGCGGCGGCACCCGACCCGAGGGTCTTGGAGACTTTTTAGACGCAGATCACTGGGCACCCTAGCCTGTTGACGCGCGGCACCCATTGACCGCAACGGTTTCAATCTTTCGAACCGGGCCCGGCTCACCAAATGGACCGTCCCATCCATTGCGTCGTATTACGCCTGCCGGATCGCTGCCTGGGAAGGGATTAGATGGCCCAGGGTGCGCCAGGGAGGTAGCGTTAGAGCGCTATGCAAAACAAACTGACTCCGCACCCCGACCTTCCGATCGACCTGCCGACCGAGGAGCGCATCCGCGCCGCCGTCGCGCACTACGGCGAGAGCGTCGTCATCGACAATTCCGTGGCCCTGTTGCGTGCCAAGAACGCCGGAAAAGACTTTCTACTTTACGCCGGCGGGCGCCACGCCCTCGGCATTCTCGAGGGCGCACCGGCCCTGTACTGGCCCGAGCTGTGGGGCGCTCGCGCGCTCCTGCACGTCTGGGGCGAGTCGGCGGCGCCGTACATCGTCGTTGGGCTGAACAACCAGGCCTGGCGGGTGCGCGAAATGTGCGCCAAGGTCGTACTGCTCCGCGGCCTTCAAGTTGTCCCCAAGCTCGTGCGTCTCACGACCGACGAGCACCCCCGCGTGCGCGCCGCCGCCCTGCACGCCCTCGCCGATCAGGGAACCACCGCCAACATCGCCACGATCGAGGTGCGCCTGCGCGACCCCGACAAGGAGGTGCGCCGCGCGGCCCAGCAGGCCCGTGACGCGATTCGCACCCGGCTGAAGTTCACCGATCCGGTTCCTGAGACGAGGACCGAAACGGACGTGCCTGAAACGAGCACCGAGGCATAAGCGCGGCTCCCGACGAGCAGCCGGCCGCGGCATCCGCTCCGCCGGTGGTCAGGGGCGTCGCAGCAGAGCACCCTCGTGCCGGCAGGTCGCCGCGGCGGTGAGCATCGCGTCAGCCAGCAGTGCCTGCCAGCCAGCGGCATCCTGCGGCACGCCGCTCGCCACGATGATACAAACGGATGCCGCGAGCGTCGCGTCCCCGGCACCCATGGTGTCAATGACCGAACCATCGAGCTCAGCGATCGGCACGCTGACCGGCTCATTCAGGCCCACGACCACCGATGCACCGAGGCGCCCGGCAGTCGCGAGCACGGTGCCGACTCCGGCGTCGACGAGACGCTCCCGCAGCTCCTCAAGCGTGCTGTCGTAAAGAAGGTCGGCGTCTTCATCGCCGACCGTCACGAACAGGCTGCGTGCCGCGCGCACCTCAAAGTTGCGCACAAAGCGCGGCCCGTCATGCAGCATGCCGGCGCGGGGATTGGGGTCGATCACGAGGCGCTGTTCCGGGTCATGCACACAAGCCGCGAAGACCTCGGTCTGCACGGTGTCATCGAACGGAAAGCAGCTCACGACGACGAGTTCGGCGTCGTTGAGCGCAGCTCGCTCGACCGCACCGAATTCGATGCGGCGTGCTTTGGCGGCGTCGTTGAAAAAGTAGCGCGGTTCGCCGTCGGTGCGGTCGGAGACGGCCCGCGATGAGCCCAACGGGCCCGCTGTCGCGATCAGCTGCACCCCGTACTCATCGAGGAACGCCCGAATAACGGTGCCATCAGCGTCGTCGGCACGCCGAGCACAGCCAGGCCGACTGCCACGTTGAGGGCGGCGCCGCCGGGAAACTCACGGCTCGCCTCCGAATCACGGAGCACGTCGATCAGAGCGTCGCCGACGACGGCGACACGGGCGGGGGCGTTCAATGCAGGCACGAGGTCCAATCTTGGCGCACGCCGCTGGCGCACGGGGCCGTGAACTCGCCGATTAACACCGGGCGCTCCGCCTTGATTTCAGTGCCTTTGCTCGATAGCAAACGCTCTGGCAGCGTTTCTCGCGCGGCAGCGGTCTGTTTCGCCGGGCGACACAGAAACAGCCGGAACAAAGAGTGCGTTCTCCTTCCACCGGCTGTCGTCAGTCCTGCTGGTCAGGCGCCCTTGCGCCCGGACATCGACCGCATCAGGAACGACAGGTCAAGCCAGGCCGGAATAGCGGGCTTGATGCCAACGGTGACCTGGCCGAAGCCGCTCTCGACCTGCACGGACCCGTTCGAAACCTCGCGCAGCTCGATGCTGCGTACGCGGTCTTGGCCGAAACGGAGGCGAGCGCTCTGGCGATCTCGAGGTCGCCGTAGGACAGCTTCATGTCGAGGTCGTCGCCACTCTCCCCCACTGCGATGCTGCCGTGCAAGGCCTTGAGAAGCGCGTCGCCGATGACCGTGCCGACCCGAATCTGACCGTGGTCGACCGTGATCTCGATCCCGCCGCCGGCGGTGCCCACGGTAGCGTTGCCGCGTCCGGCGCTCAACCACAGATCGCCGGTCGTGTCGATATCGACCAGGCCCATCGAGTTCCTGATGCGGGTGGCGCCGAGGGCGCCGATGGTGCGCAATCCGCCGACCGAAATCTCGGCGGTGAGCCGCGATCCCGTCCGTAGCTTAATTTTCAGGTCGACCGACTCGGTCGGGCCGATCCAGCTCATGCGGGGCTTCGGGCCGGTGATGGTGAGTCGTTCGCCGTCGAAGTCGACCTTGGTCTCCTCCGCACCTCTGCAGTCGACGGCCTTGGCCGGGTTGGTGGCCGATACGGTCACGACCGTGTCGGCGCGGTCGCCGGCGACGACTTCGATGGCGCTGACCGGCAGGTTGATGGCGAGGTCGATCGGGGTGGGGTGCTGAATGTGGGCATGCTGACGCTGCGTTTCTGAGGCGTGGGGTATGCGTGGTGGTTTGAGCGGGTTAGCGGGCCCAGCCCACGAAGTTGTCGCCGGTGCGCAGCGCGCGCTGAGCAGATCGGCGCTGCCTGGGTTGCAGGGCGGCCGCAATCGCGCGTACCAGCCAAGTGTTGACGGACACGCCGTCGATCGTCGCCGCCTCATCTACTCGGGTCTTGAGGGCGTCCGGCAGGTGCAATGTCGGGCGTGACGTGCTCACATCGTCCATCTCAACGGACGACGATCTAGTTGATAAGTACCGCCGGCACCCAGACCGGCCAGGAATGTTCGCCGATGAGCAAGCCATGTTCATACTCCGAGACGCGGCGGAACGGGTTTCTGGCGGTGCTGTTGTCGAAAATTTCCGTTCGATGAGCAGTCATGCGGGCCTTCGCGATGAGGTCCCACAGTCGTTCGCAGCGCTCGCGGATCTTCTGCTCGGGCACGTTATGACCGCCGTACTTCACGCGTTCAGCTACGCGGCTCACCGCCACGTCGACGGGAAGCAGGATCACGTGTATGTGCACGAGGTAGCCGCGTGCGATTGCGCCCTCAGCAAGGTTGAGCTTGCTCTGGTGGCTGAACACGGTCTCGGTAATGAAGGACTCCCCCGCTGCCATCAGTTGCGCGCGCTGTTCGGCCACGGCGCGAGACGCTGCGTAGGAATGCTCTGGCTGAGTATCCGGCCAGCGCTTATTCCGCGATGCATTCCTGGCGAACGGCTCCACGTGGCAATCGCCAGGTACCCGAAGTCCTGATCCGAGTCACGCTATCGGTGCCTACAGTTTCCCTGGCCCAGTCAATGATCAGGCAGATACCGTCGGTAAAACTCGGTTCGAGCGGGTGGTTGAGGAAAGCGTGGAATGTTCCGAGCAGCACGTGGCAGTCCACCTCGGCTCCAGCCTCTGCAAGTTCCTCGGCGAACTGACCACCGGAGGAACGCATTGAGTCGAGATCAGCGTCGATCATGAGCGTCAATCATGAGCGTCGACGGGAAGCCATGGTGGGCGTGGCCGCCGGCAAATGCGTGACGTTCCGCCAGCGTGGTTCGCGTGCGGCGGCGCCATAGCCAGGAACCACCGTGTCTACGAATCGTTGCCACTGGTCGAGCAGGTCCAAACCGTCTTGTGTGATCGAACCTTTTACTGGACATCGACGCTTGTGCGTGCCAGCGCCTTGTCGAATTCCATCACGAAGAACGGCGTTACGTCGATGGAGTAGGTCGGCGGCAGCTCGATGCTGGCTGGATCGACCTCGGCACTCATGGTTGTAGCGTCTCGCTTCTGACCTGTCGAGTTCCGGTCATGATGTCGGCCTTAGCCGGACAGGCCCGTGTCGCCGTAGAGTTTGCCGCCAGCCGGTGTTTCGTTCGCAACGGCAGCAGTGTTTGAGGTCCACTCGACGCTCGTTCCCACAGGGAGGGATGATTCTTTGGTGGGGTCCACGAATACGGCGCGTTCTCCGATTACTTGGCCCGTCTCGGGGTCGATGGTGATGTCATGGCGGAAGCCGTCACTGGGTTCAGTGTGTTTAGTGAACACCCCGGTGCGGTCGTTCAGGGTAGCTGCGCTGTCCGTACTCTTCCGGACTGCCGACCGAACGCTCGATCACTCTGTTATCTGTGCTCACACTAGTTATTGCTCATTCACGAAGAAAAGGTTCGTGATTCGACCTTAGAAGCACCACACCGCTTCGACAGGCGACGGCAGACGCTTAGCCGGCGGCATTCGCGTGCTTGTACGGGTGGCGGTATCCGCTTCTTTCAACCGCTGAGCCGTGAGTTTCAGGCCATTTTACTGCGGAAAAGTTCAGCACTCACGGCTCGGCGACCGGATGCTCCGGCGCGCGGCGCGCAGTCCGTTGAAGCCTTGAAACCGAAGAAACCCGCGATCTCAATCTGAGAGGTTGACAGCGCGGCAAGACACAAAGATACCCCGGCCTTCCGCAGAAGTCCGGGGTATCTAATGAATCTTTGTAGCGGGAGCGGGAATTGAACCCGCGACACCACGATTATCGTGAACCAGACTCAGCCGGGTCACGGAAGCCTCATACGATCATCGATCCCAGTAAAACACTGGGTCGATGATCACACTGGCAGCCCCATGCGAATTTCAATCTGCGGGGTAAATGCGGGGTTTCTGCGGGATTTAGGAAATGAACACTTTGTCGCCGATCCCGGTCACTGCTGATGACCCACAGTCGAAGTTCCGTCTCCGCCACCGATCACTGGAATTCGCGGCGACGAAAGTCAATCGCGAGGCACATGGTTATGAGCCATAAGGCCAATAAACAGACCCACCGATGGTCCCACGCACCACAGGAACGAACCGGTGGGATTTGAAACCTATTGCGGCTCTGTGAGCGGCTCGCCGAACTCCGAAATCCTCATATTTACGCTGTTTTCGGTCACAACACCTGGAGGTGACACTGGGCCCTCAGCTTCAAGTGTTGCCAAAATGTTGCCACGGACACCTCGCGTCGCCCAAAATGAATCTCCATCAGAACGGTAGGCTCCTACCGGGGGTTTATATGAGTAAACGTGTTAGTGGCTCAATGTTGCTTGTGTTTGGTGTTGTACTGGGAGCGATTGACGCGGTGATCGCGTTCAAGCCAGTCGAGAACTACTGGGGACAGAATTGCGGGTCTGTTCTGGCCCCAGCGAATGCCCCATCGGGGAACGGTAACGATTTGATGGATGGAGCTGCGTTCAGCAGTTCTTGCCCGGCATCAATGGAGCCGTTCGTTTTCTGGTCATGGGCATTGCTTATTATCGCAGTAACTGCGCTAGTCGTTGGTGCGGCCCTCACCGCATCATCCTCATCTCAAATCAAGGCTGGTGAAGGCGCTGCGGATCAGGCTTCAGCAAACGGTGTCGGTGACCAGCTACAAAAACTGCATTCTCTGCGCGTCAGCGGAGTTCTCACTGATGAAGAATTTTCTGCTGCGAAAGCACGCCTTATCCGCGACGGCACTGCGCGCTGAAATAATGGCGGGGCGTGACTTGCGCCGTCTTGTATCCCATGGGGTCCCGAGACGTCTCGGCGGGTGCAGGGAAGCTGACACAAATGGCGAATTCGAGCGCGTGCTGGTGAATTGTTTCTTCGGAGGAACGTCCGCATCTCATGAACTGCAGCAGAAATTTTCAGGGGACCATCGGCCTGGATCTGACGTGTGAAATGATTCGCACATGACTGACACCGCTAACACCTCTAATGCGGGTGGAGCGGCAAATGAGCTTGGCAGCCTCCACCGCAATGGGTTCGCCGCGGTACTGGCCGCGCATGGCCTTTCCGGGACACCGCTGGACGGAGTAAACGGCAGGGTCCCGACTGCGATTGCTCTCGAGGCGGCGGGTGCCGTAGATGACATCGTCTGCACGATGGAGAACGGGGAGCGATGGTTCATCCAGGCAAAACGATCTCTGAACGGTGCCTCGCTTCGAAGTGCGCTGCGCCAGTGGGCCGCGCAAACGGTGGGAGCCGATGACACGCTTGTGCTTGCCTTACGAACGGTCCGCGGTGAAGTCGCCGGAGCGATGCGTGTGTTGGATGGTCGTCGCCTCGGCCGTTCACCGAAACCGTCTGCAGGAGACCTCGCTCACTTCGAGTCATTCAAGGCCAAGGTTCGCGAGGAGTGCGGCCCTGGTATGGACGAGGTCCTCTCGCACGCGCGAATTATGTCCTGGGAGGTCGACGACGTCAGCGATACCCGCGCAGACTCCGCGGCAGCCCGGATGGAACGACTTTTGTCGCCTGGGTCCGGCCCGGCGGCGTTTCGTTGTCTGCAGGCCTTCTTTCAGCATCAGTCCTCGATACGGACCCGCACTGGCAGTCGTGACTGGATAGAATCACTGATCGACAACGGCATGGATGTTGCGATCAATGGCCTAGGCAGCGTCGCGGCCGCCCACGAACTTGACCATCAGGCATTGGTGGAGTACCGCGACATCATGGCGAGTCACCGGGACCGGCTGGATCTTGCGATGATCTCTCAGCAGGTTCCGGTGCTGATTGTTGACGACTTCGTCGGGTCGGTCGACGTCGAGTATGACGTCGGCAAGCAGCGCGCTGGCACGGATCCGCTCACGCACATGCTACGTCGGAACGGTCGGCTCATTCTTCGAGGCCTCCCTGGTGCGGGGAAATCCGAGGCTGTGCGACAGGTTGCGGCGTGGCTTGCCGTTCAACCGGCGGCACCTCTTCCATTGTTGGTGCGGCTTCGGGATATCGCACCCGCTGTGAGAGCCGCAGACGATGTGTCTCTCGACCTGCTAATCCGCACCGCTGCCTCTCACGGCGGTCGCGAGCCATCGGCTCCGCTTTTGCGCGCCCTGAAGTCGGAAATCCGAACCGGCTACTGCGTGCTGCTGCTGGACGGGCTCGATGAAACGCACGCCAAACGGGGCGCTATCGCGGCAGGCATCGCGCAGGTTCTCGATGGGCTCAGTGCGGATGTCGGAGTTCTCCTCACCACCCGTGAAAGCGCGATGGACGCAGCGGCACACCTCGCAATGCCGGTGGTCGATCTCAAACCTCCTTCTAGCCGAAGGGCGCAAGCTGCCCTCGTCGAGTCGTACGCGACTGCGACGCTTCCCGCAGCTGATCGCGACGAGTGGTGCCGAGTCAAGCTAGAACGGATCAATTTCTACGCCGACTCCCACCGGGATATCTGGGAGGTACCCCTCCTGGCCACCCTGGCGACACTGAGACTGCTCGACGGGAAGTCGTCCGTGGGCT
Source organism: Cryobacterium sp. Y50 (assembly GCF_002929805.1). Classification (GTDB taxonomy): domain Bacteria; phylum Actinomycetota; class Actinomycetes; order Actinomycetales; family Microbacteriaceae; genus Cryobacterium. The sequence continues at coordinate 31,067 of NZ_PJJM01000084.1, forward strand.
CGGCCGTCGAGCTACTGAAGAATGTCATCGACGACAGCATCAATCGGTGGGAGGTTCACCGCTCCGCCAACAATCTAGATGCACCCGACCCCGGATTCAGCCCGGGAATGTTCCTCGACGGTTTCGCGGTAATCGGCCGCGCTCTCAACGTGAGTGCCACATTGTCGGTCTCTGACGCCCGACAATTAGTCATGGCCGCGCTTTCCAACTGGGCGCTGTCACCTCGATCTGCTGAGCGGATAGCTGAGTTTGTGGTCACATTCTGGGATGAGACAGTGGGAGTCTTCGTCGACACGGGCCAAAACCTTCAACCACGATCACGTGTCTTCGCAGAGTTGGGCGACGCTTACGCCGCCGTCCGGCTCGATTCGGTCGCGTCGCTGAAGGACTGGCTGACGCAGTGCCTAGATAATTCCGCGCGTGCCAACGCGCTTGCGCTTGCTACGAGCGCAGATGTCGACATTGCCAGATGGGTGGTCGCTGCTGCGGTCGAAGAAGTCGGCGACCGACGCGCACGAGCCGCGAGTTGGATGGTCGAGTCCTTTCAATCCTGGTCGCATTTGACGGAATCAGACGTGAGTGACGTCATGTCAGCACTAGCCGTCGCGGCCGTGGATCGTATTCCGTTCGTCGCGACCCAATCCCATAACGGCTTCCTCGGCATTCGAGGTAGGGCTGAGGAATCTAAGGACAGGAACGACGGACTTGGCTGGAGATTCGCCGTCGAGCTCGCCAGTCTGCCAGTCCCGCCGCACTTGCGGCCGTACAAGGACGCGCTCCTGGATAGATACGCCACCGATCCTGACCATTTTGTGATCCTGCGCGCACTCTGCGACCTGGCGGTAGCAGTTGATTCCACCGGCGTCGTAGTAGATGCGCCCGTCGTTAGCGCCATCGAACGGGCGCTGGCATACCCCTTGGCCGAATATCGAGACACGCCGCCACGGCACGACCGCTTCGGCACTCTCAACATCGGCACCAGTAATGAGTCGCCACCAGCTGGTCTCGACCGCGTGGTGAAGCAAGCCGCCCACTTTGTTACACACCTAACCGAGGCCGCCGTCGACCGCATCTGGGACATATCGATTCGTCTCCCAGCGGGACAGTACGACGAAGTGCGCAGAACGCTCGCCGCTGCTGGATACGACAGTCCATACGAGACGGCGAGTAAGCTGTCATGGCTCGCTCAGGCGAAGGTCGCCGAGTTCGAAATGGGCTGGTTTTTGCCGCACCTGACCGCCGGAGAGGCATCGGCCTCGGAAATTGGGGCAATGGAGCGTTGGCGGATGTGCGCCCTGGCCGATTTTGTGGACTTTGCGCAGCTGGGTAGGGCCGCCTATTGGGAACTGCGAGAAGCCAGCAAGACCCCCGCGAGTAGCGTGGCGGTTCTGTTCAAGGCCGCGATCGGCAGCGCGCAGCTCAGCCATGCCGCAGTGCGCATTGAAGCCACGAATGTCAGGAGCGTTGGTGGTGCCGAGCACGATGACCTCGTCTCGTACCTCTTCACCCCAAGCCTTCAGCCCGCAGCAAGAACAGACGGCGTTATCCCGGAAGGCTGTGCAAGAGATCTGGTCGCGATCGTGGCCGGCCATGGAGAATGGGCATCGAACCTCGCACGTGACGTGTTAATGAGGCAGTCATACCCATCGGTCTGCGACACTGCACGCGAGGTGCGCGCTGCGAACTGGCGCAGTGAGCGAAACCTCGCTTTCGTACGACTAATGAATGCCCCCGCGGGTGCACATGAAGCCGCTCTTTTGATGACTGAAGGTGACGGCGCACGTGCGGCAACCGGCCTTTACCTCGCTGCAGACGATACTGACGTCGATGAAAAACTGTTGCTCGTCGCCAGAGCCGACGCTGACGGGACTGTGCGTGATGCCGCGGGGGCGACACTGGAGGAGGTCTTGACTGCCGAGTATTGGACCTGCATCTGGTGTTCCGAGAAAAATCCGATCTCCGCCTACGTCTGTGGCCGCTGCGAACAGAGCTCAAGCAATTCCTTGGCTACGCACGAGAACATTCGCGAATACGTGAAGCAAGCCGAAGCGCGTGCCAGGCACGATAGCTAGATTGAAGCAGATAAATTGGCGACTCTCCGGGATACGGACGGAACCTGCGCCGCGCCAGCAACGCGGCGATTACACGAGGGCCCGACGTGCGGGGCGGTAGCTGGCCCTTGGAAATGCCTCCTACGATCGCGAGCGTGAACTGGCTACAGGATCCACGAGTTGATCTGATGGAGGATGCTGCATTTCGCCGCCTGCTGAAGATTCACGCAGGTGCCTCATGCGCACGAGGTACGGCGCTTTTGATCGTCTCGTAACCCTAGGGATATAAGCCGCCTCACGCCCCTGTCTCGACTCCCTCGGTGTTGTACGGAATCGTGCGGCGCGCCGATTCGCATAACTACATCGCATAACCGCATGCCTGAACCGTGGTAGGCGCCATTGGTTATGAGACACCCCGGGAGCAGAAATGACGAAACTGATCGGTGTCATATTTCGAATTCGTCTACAAACATGTTCGTACTCGCGTGATCACCTCGCTCAAGCCACCGACGAATCTCAATTCCCGCAAGGGGAACCTTCAACGGGCGGTTTCTCGCTGCCTTTCTAGTGCGGTATCAGTGCGCGGTAAGAGGCTGCCGCGTTTCATCGAAGTGCGGCAGGGGCAGCCCACCGACACGCACGCCACCGAAGCACGACCCATAACCTGCGAGCCTTGGACTATCTGATCCGCCGAGCTTTGATCGAGTGATCAGTGTCCACATGCCGGACACCTGAAGGAGAGTAGAGATGCTCGCGTGCTCAAACGTTAACTGAGTAGTTCAGCTCCAGCTCGTCAGCGGGCACTCCCCGAATGCCCCAGTTCGCACGAGGCGTCTCCGTGATTGTGATTTCTAGATCGTGCGGTGTGACGCCGACGGCTGCAATCTTGCTGATGAGTTCGCGGATGAAGTTTTTCTTCGTTTCCGTCGAGCGACCCTCAAACATGCTGACCTCGACGATGGTGTAGTCGATCGAACGATCCTTGGGCGTGACGAACTCGTGGGGGTCCAGGGTGATGAAACGATGGAATCGCTTTTCAACCGGCAGCTGAAGCGCCGATATCGCCGCTGCGTGGATCGCGTCGGACAGCGAAGAGATGCGCGGAGTAAGCGCCGATTTGTGACCGTAAACAATGATTTGAGCCATACCTCAGTTTCGCAGGTCGCCCAGTGTGCGTCGTCCGAGCACACATGAATTGAAGTCCGAAAGGGAACCCCCTACGGGACAATTTGGCCGAGCTGTCTGCTCTTGGCGATTAATCCTGGATCAGCTATGTCGCCCTGTTCGTTTCCTGATATTGGTCGGTGCGCCGTTGGTTACGGCACGCGGAGTTCTTTGAGCGGATCGCGGCGGGCGGCCGCCAGCGCGGGTACCAGGGCCGCGATCACGCCGATGGTGGTCGACAGGAGTGCGACGGCGCCGACGAAGTCCCAGCCCGGGAGTGGATCTCCGGAGGCGGTCAGCCCGATCGACGCTGCAATGCTGCCGATCGTGGCACCGACCAGGGCGAGGGCACCGGTTTGCGTGAGGAGCAGCGAGATGATCAGGGCTTGGGAGGCGCCCAAGGCGCGGCGGCGCCCGAAGTCCTTGCGACGCAGCATCACCAGGCCGTAAAGAATCGCTGCCACCAGCACCGCGGTCAGTGCGAAAACGACGACGACGAGGCTGCGGCCGAACGAATCCAGCTGTCCTTCAACCAGGCCACGGAGTGCGGCGAGGTTTTCACTCGTGGTCAGGGTCACTTTGGCGGGATCGGTGACCGCCAGGACGGATCGCACCGCGTCGGAGACGGGAGCGACCAGGTCGGGGCGGTCGGCGATGACAATGAGCACGGCGACCGTTCCCGGGGTGTTTTCGGTCTGCGGGGCGATGACGAGGGGTTCAAGGAAGGCGAGAAAGTCTGGAACGGTCAGGCTCCCGGTGACGGCGAAGTCGACGCCGGAGTCGTCCACGACAGCCCCGACGGCGTCCGGCATTCCCAGGCCCGCCAGCGCAGTCGGTGATGCCCAGATCGAGGCGTTGCTCACTGGCGGCAGCGTGGTGATCCCGAGGTGGTTGAGTTGGCTGCTCCAGGCCAAGCGCATGGGGACTTTGGTCGCGCCGGCAAATTGGAGGTTGGTGACGTCCTGGGCGATACCGAACGCTCCAGCCCATTGGATGCCGTCGATGTGTGCCAGCCGGTCCAGCACTGTGGCGTCGAGCCCGGCGTCGGTGTCGGCACGAATGATGATGGAACGCGTCCCCTCCGAGTCGATTGAGCCGAGCACGGCCTGCTCCGCCCCGACCGTGCGTCCAGTCGTCAGCAGTACCGTGGCACACATACCGGCGACCATGACGATGGTGACAACGGATGCGACGGGTTGTGCCCACGCCGTCGCCAACGCTTCCCGCACCACGGCAGCCCACCGGCGCAGCGCGCTCATAGTTCGAGTCGGCGGTCGCAGCGGGCGACCAGTGCCGGGTCGTGGGTGACGACGATGACGGCCGCGCCGCGGTGGGCCTGAGCGTGCACAGCATCGACGACGAGGTCGGATGAGGCCGGATCGAGGTTGCCGGTGGGCTCGTCCGCGAGCAGAATCTGCGGGTCGTTGAGTAGGGCACGGCAGAGCGCGATGCGTTGCGCTTGTCCGCCGGACACCTGACCCGGTTTCGCCCCCGCTCGCAGCGCGACGCCGAACTGGTCCATCAGCTCGTGCGCGCGACGAATGGCCGGCTTCCTGGGGGTTCCGCGGTAGAGGGTGGTCTCGATGATGTTGTCCAGCACCGTTCGGGTGGCATCGAGGGCAGCGTCTTGAAAGACGAAGCCATACTGATGCGCCCGTAAACCGGCGCGGTCTGCGTCGCGCCGGTGCGCAGCATCCGTCCCGTCGATCTGCACCTGTCCGGCGGTGGGTTTGAGCATGAGGCCGAGCACGTAGAGCAGGGTGGACTTGCCGCGCCCGGACGGGCCGGTAATGGCGACCACTTCCCCGGCATGGAAGTCCGCGCTCCAGTCCGAGAGAATCGGCGCGGTCGGCACGTAGCCGAAGGTGATGTCGCGGGCGGCCAGCCGGATGGTATCGACCATGGCTAGTCGGCCGTCGCCGGGATGCGCACCGAGGTGCCGTCGGCGACGCCGTCAATGATCGACATTCCGCGGGCGCTGGTGACCACCGTCACGGGATGACTCGTGCCGGCGTTGTCGATGACGGATGCGGTGCCGTCGGCCGCGCTGAGCAGCGCGGCACTCGGGACCATCAGTCCGGCGATCGATTCCACCGTGACGATCCGTGATGACAGCAGCGACGGCCCCGTGACGGGGATGCTCGCGCAGGCATCGGCGCAGATGACCGCGCCGTCTTTGCCCACGAGGGTGATGACAATCAGTCCGGTCTCATCAGCGGCCTGGTCGGCCACGAACCCTTCCCAAATGCCGCCGTCGATGCTGGTGATTTCTACCCGGGTACCCGTGGGCATCAACGCGGCCTGGGATTCGCTGACCGGTACGGTGAAGATGGGCGCGGCCGGTAACGCCCGCACGACGTTTTCTCCGCCGGTGAGGAGCGCCCCACGCGTGACGATCTCGGTATCGAGAGCTACCTGGGTCGGCAGCGTCGGGACAAAGATGATGTCGCCCGGCTGCACGACGCCGTCGGCGGGAACGCCCAGAGACTTCTGCCACGTCTTGACCGCCGTGGTGGTGCGGGGGCCGAACTGTCCATCGACCGCGCCAGTGTAGAGCGCCAGGTCGGTGAGTGCCTGCTGCAGCTGCGTGACATCCACTCCTTCAGCGTCTTGCGCCAGCGCACGGAACGCCGGCACCTGGCCCTGGGCAATCACGACCGGTCGCAGGTTCACGGTGTAGAGCGTCGCCCCGACCGCGACGCTTTGGCCCGCGGTGACATTCACGGAGGTGACGGTGCCGACTGCCTGGTTTGATCCGGCGGGCACCAGAGTCCACTGCGCCACCGTGTTCAGGTTGATGCTCGACCCCACCTCGCCGGGCACAACCTCGACGAGGGTGAACGCGGTTGTGGCCACAACATCCCGTGGGGGTGTCAGCGCTGTCGTCGCTGCCCACCCCACGCCGGCGCCAGCCCCGACTGCGACGAGCAGGCCGGTGACCCAGCGAGCCCAGCGCGGTGAGCGACCCGCTGCTGTGTCACTCATTGAAGTCGACGGGGAGTTGCGGGCACTTCTTGTTGATCGCATTCCATTCGGACTGTCCGCCTCCGGCTACGCCCTCGTAGAGGTTCCAACCACCGGTCTCGGCGTAGGTATCGATGAACGTCTCCCGGCTTGGAGCAGCCGGAGTGTCATACCCTTCGGCCGCTAAGCAGGGCTGGAGCTCATCTGTGAAGTAATCAAACAACTCCCCGAGACCCTCGTCGGTAAGCGGCACGTTGTACTTCGGATCCATCGGGTACTTCGCGTTACACGTGTACATGGCCAGAGCATGCGCTCCGGCCTGGGAGTTTTGAATCATGCCGGACTCCAGCCCGCCATCCGCAGTGGCGCGCACGTCGGGCCAACCCAAATCGTGCATGCAGCTTTCCCTTGCCGTTCCCCAGTCATCGTTGTCAACGAAGCGAACGATGTCGATCATCGGTCGCACCGCATCGGGCGATTCGCGTAACACTCGCTCCCATTCCCAGTCGAGTTGTTCTTGACCCGCGACGTCGAGGGTGAGCGCGAGCGAGCTCGCTGGGGCTGTCGAGCTTGAGGCCGCTGGGCCAGGGGTGGCGTTCGCACAACCCGAGAGGAAAACGAGGGCGGACGACGTCAGTACAAACAGCGCCGCCCATGATTTACGCGACTTAATAATGGCGAGCATTTTTCCCCCAAATCAGGCCCGGTTGTACCAAACCAGTTCTGTGGCGACACTAGCGAGTGTTGGTGAACATCTGGTTTCGCCGCTCGAATGGCTCAGGCTCGGAGCCAGGTGGGAACGGTGAAGTGCAGAGTCATGATCATCATCCCAGCCTGTCATCGCCCGCAGAGGAACCCCCTACGGGACGCTCGCGACCGCAGGCACCGCTCGGTACGACCGACGTTATGCACTGCGCCCAGTTGATTGGGACGCATTAACTCGGTGGAGGTTGTCACCCGCACAGAGCCCCAAGGTGACTACTCTGGAGCGGTAGCACGTCGGTATTGAGGATTCCACGGCCCCACTTCGAATGGGAGTTTCCTATGGAAAATGTGTCTGGTAGAGACGCTGAGACACCGGACATGCGGCGCGCGAAGTTGAGCTTCCTTATCACGCTGGCCGTGTTGGGACTTGCTGCCGTCCTTGTGGGACTGGTCGTCGGCTTGAACGAAGCCCCTTGGGGATTTGTGATTGCTGGCGTGGGGTTGGTCCTCGGAATAGCAAGCACAATCGCTCTGGTGATGTTTCATCATGCTCACTAGCAGGCTCTTTATTCGGGCGAATATTGCGGCGGAGAGCGGCAGCGGTGCCGGCCAAGCCATTGGCACCGCCGTGGAATCGGGAGGGCCAGTCACGTGTTGAACGACAACGACAACGACAACGACAACGACAACGACAACGACAACGCGAGCAGCAACAACCGTCTGCCGGAAATATTCATAATTGGTGGTCTGGTGACCTTTGTGATCTTTGGGGCGTTCCTTGTTCTCGGGATTCCTGAAGGAGGCTCTGCGGTGCCACCGCTCATGATGGGGATCGGACTTATCAATTCCGTCGGCGGCGTCGTTGTCTGGGTCGTGCGCCGACGACATACGCGACCATGACCTATCCGGCGAGGTGCCGCCACATCGCCTTGCATCACAGATTGATCGCTCGTGCCCCGTTCCGTATGCCGAACCCTCTGCGGGACGGGTCGCGGAAAACCCGTGCCATGGTGCGGTTCTGAAGGTCTGTACCTAAATCGTTCGGTCTGGGTGCTTCGCGAGGACGTTCCAGCCGGAGAATGCTGACCGGCAGGCGTTCTGCGGGAGCGATATCGTGGAGCAATGCTCGATCTGACACTAACGACGCCCCAGGATCTCGACGAAGTGACCGCGTTCCTCCGCGTCGCTGACTTGACGCTAAGCGGACTCGATTCCCCAACGGTGCGCCTGTGGAAGGCACGCGACGCCGAAACCGGACGCATCGTCGCCAGCACGGGCTACGAGCGCAGCGACGACAACGAACACGTTCTTATTCGCAGCGTTGCCGTCGATCCGGCACTCCGAGGCCTCGGTATGGGCCTCCGATTGGCGCGCTTCGCGCTTGACCGAGCCGCCGAATCCGGAGCAACTCGAGCCTGGCTCTTCAGCCGACGTTCCGGCCCGTTCTGGCAAAAGGTCGGATTCAACTCGGCAGACAGGAATGAACTCGCGATCGCACTCAAGTCCACGCACCAGGTGCGGCTCTTCACTGAAACAGGACAGCTCCAACGCGAAGTGGCGTGGAGCCGACTGCTCTAAAGAAATTCCGGCGCACACCACCCCGGGCTCGACCGCGCGGGGAACCTGCTATGGGCGCCAGATGAATGAGCGATGCATCTAGCTCATTCGGCCAATGATGCCGACGCCGGTGCCCAAGACAGTCGTCAAAAGTTTTCCACGGCGCTAGCCTAGGGCCGCGCGTGGACCTAGTCTTTTCCGTTTCCAACTATCGGGCGACTCGCGAGGTCTAGTCTCTTCTGTATCTATGAGAGGAACAAAAATGGCTGACTATCACGTGCAATACGACAAGGACAAGGGCGACTGGGAGACCAAAAAAGCTGGGGCTACGCGCGCATCGACCCGCACCGAAACGCAAAGCAGCGCGATCGCAGATGCCAACCGTCTAGCCGACAGTAGTGGCGGTGGCGAAGTAAATATTCACCGAAAAGACAACAATCAGATTCGGGACAAGAACACCATCGGTAAAAAAGACCCCAATCCGCCGAAAGGCTAGAAAGCGCTCCTACGCGCAGCGAACGATCTTATCGCCTGAGTCCGCCGTGGTCTCGCTGCTGCACTGAAGCGGCACCCGCGCGGCGGACTCTCGTTGCTTGCCCGTTGGGAACCTTGACCGGGCAACAGGTGGGATCGGCTGCGAGTACTGTTAGCTGGTGTTTGAACCTCGTCACCTTAGTAACAATGTCAGCATGCGCATACTTCGCTCGAGTGATGCGCCAGCACTTGCCGCTGCGTATGTGCGCAATCGTGAGTACCTTTCTCCGTGGGAACCGGTGCGTCCTGAGGAGTATTACACCGAGGCGTGGCAAGCCTCGGACATTGCCAGCCGCCTTGTTGCGGAGAAAGCCGGCGAGGGGTATCCCTTGGGTTTGTTTGCCGACGATATCCTCGTGGGCCGGTTTAACATGGCAGGGATCGTGCGCGGCCCCTTCCAGAGCGCCGGGCTAGGTTACTGGGTCGATAACACCTACGCGGGCCGCGGACTAGCGTCTGCGGCCGTTCAGGTGATCGTCGGAACGGCGCGTGACGTGCTTGGACTGCACCGCATAGAGGCGAGCACTCTCCTGCACAATGCTGGCTCGCAACGGGTGCTGCTGAAGGCGGGCTTCCGGCAGATTGGTATGGCTCCACGGTACTTGCAGATTGCCGGGGAATGGCAAGACCACAACCTTTACCAAGTTGTCCTCCACGACTAAGCCCCTGACCTTCACGTCAACGAACGTCCGGAGCTAGACGCGTAGCTGACTGTCCGTATGCGCCAACCCTCTACGGGACCGTCCCCATCAACCGTGAACGCGGTGTCCGGGCGCCCCTGAACGGGCGGCGAAGTCTGTGCCGTCGGACGGCTAGAGGACGCGAAGCGCGGAACGTTCATCTCGTTCTCGGCGGCTGAGTGCGTGGAGAACAGCCCTGTCGCCATGACGTTCACGCGCGGCCGCTACGAGCACGTCGACGGCGCGGGTAACCGCAGCCAGAGGTGCCTCCGCCGTCGAACCTACGCTCAAACTGAGATCCTCGATGTGCACAGACAACTCGACCAGACGAGTCGCCAGATATTCATCCAGCAGCAGTTCCTCACCGGGGCGGTGCGCGACAGCGACCCGCCGATTCTCGCCCTCGACTTCGAAGCGGTGACGAAGCAAAGCGAGCGCCTCCCGCGTCTCAGCCGACGTGAGGGAAGCGCCCTTGGCTGCAGTCTCAGCGCTTCGCGTCTGGACGCCCTGGTTCAGAGCGGACGATCGGCTGGTCGTGTCTGTCAACCGTGCGTAGTAAGTGGAGGCAGTTACGGGCGACGATTTGCCCAGGACGTCTCCGTCGAGGAACCACCCAACTTGGAGGACGCTCCGAGCGAGGTGCGCAGCCAACACGCCAACACTCATCCCCTCAAGGACGGATGGACGATCCCACGCCTTCGCCGTCCGCTCTTCAGCGAGTAGTTCGACGGCAGCGCCAGCGGCCAACAGATACGACCGCCGAGTTTCATTCACACTCATCACTATGCCAGCAAGCGACGCGAAAGATTCCAGTAATCACTGGATAGATCGTCAGCTCATTCCGGGTGAAGGACGACCGGATTCTTCTCATAGCGGGAACCGTCAGCCGGACGTCGGGTAAACGACGTCCGCCAGCGTTCGAGGAGCGAATTGATCCTCAAAGTCGCGCTCATTCGGCAGCCAGACGTCGTGCCAGAGGGCATCGTGGTTTCGGCCCATCCGTGCGTCCCGATTTATCCCTCGTTGAGCCGACGTCTCCAGGTCGACGTCACACCAGATCGCTAGATCAATTAAAGGAAACGCGTCAGGGTGGAACAGACCAATCAGATCTACGACCAAGATTTCTGCGTAGGGAAGCCGTTCGGGCACACCAAGTTTTCTGCTGCTCCAGTCGTAGCGTCGGAACATGCTCGGCCGACCGTCTCGTACCGGTGTCAGAACTTCTGAGACGAGGCGTAGCCGCTCTACACCGTCCCAGTCAGCGGATCGTTTGTGAGATCGTGCGGGGTCGAGAAAATCGTCTCCACGTATTCTCACCGCACCCGGGAGTTGAGCAACAAGCTGACGAGTGAGGGTGGATTTCCCGGAACCGCAGTATCCGGATACTCCAACTACAATCAGTCGCGCTGCTTCTTGACGTCGCGTCTCGATTCGCTGAATTAGTTTGGGCAGTTCCACAGCTCGATCGTACAAGGCCGTATCGTACGGACGGACAAGCACGCGACTCGGTCGCTGCCCGTAAGGCGGACCTCCTACGGGAATAGCCCCGCCAAGGCTGGGCGCAGCCGCCTGCCTGAGCAAGCCTGTCGCGTTTACCCTGCCCGTAAGGAAATCCCGCATGCGTCTTACGGGACACGAATTCGAGTCTCTGAACGTCGTCCAGCCAGGGGTTACATGGCCCACCACAGTTCCGAGACACGTTACGGTGGTCGTGGATAGCGTCTGCGACTGGGAGCGGCACGTATCCGGTCCCAGAGTTGCAATTTGCTCGTATCTCTTGACCTCGTCATCCCCAGTCGCGGAGCGGTGGTCATGCATCAATGGACACCACGACAACCGGGGGAAATCAATGAATAAGGCTTCTCTGCTCTGCGCTGGACTAACCGTCGTCTTCTTCTTGACTGGCTGCTCTGGCCAGGGGAGCGGTGCGGCATCAACTTCGACCCCTTCGCCCACTAGTACCGGTCACCCTTCGGCCTCCCCGTCGGCTTCTCCTTCGCCAGAACCGCCTGGTTCGGCGGTGTCCGAGCCCGCCGGATTCGCTGAATGTGACGGGGACAACCTGAACATCTCGATCGCCGCACAGCCAATGGCCAGCGGAGCCGGTTCGTTCTACTCCGAGATCACGTTTACTAACACCAGCAGCGACACCTGTCTCGTCGAGGGACCGCCTTCCATCTTCAACCTCGCAGACAGCGCTACGGGGGCGGTCGTCGGCAAGCGCGCGGAAGACAGCGGGCTGCCAGAGGTGGTGCAACTTGCTCCTGGGGCGTCTGCCTACAGCACCATCCACTTCACCAATGCTGGAGCCTACGACTGTGAAACCGCCGTCGCCGATGTGGCCTACGTGAGTCCTCCCAATTGGGATGCATCGCGGACCATCGCGCTGGAAAGTCCCGTCACGGTCTGCAACACACCGGCTACCTACAACGTGTCGTGGATCAGCGCGAGCAGTCTCTTCTGACATAGACGCATGGGCAGCGACGCTCAGCCGCCGATGCAATCGCCACTGCCGCTGTAGCAGGGTCGATAGTCCGGATTGACGGTCGCCACTGGACGATCAGGACGCCAATCGATCGCTGGAACGGACACCAACAACGACACACCCACGGTCAGGATCACAGCCACGCTCGAGATCAGCACAAGGCCGCCGCGGCGCCGCACGAGCGCCCGTACGAGCAGTCCGACTTGGATGGCGATCGTAATCCCAGCGGTCGCCCAGTAGGTCGCTACGGCCGAGGATGACGGCTGCGTGTCAACGCTCGCTGAAAACCACTGGCGGACGAGCTCGACGGTGAGCATGAAAGTAAGCAGCGCACACCCGAGGGTGAGCAGGTCGAAACGGCCAGCCTTCGCGGGCCAAGTGGTGCGGTCGCTTACGGTCTCTACTTTGCCGCATCCCTGCCACTCGCTCATCCCGCCAGCCTAAGTCACCATCATTCGCGAGGTGATCTCCGGCAGGCGAACCGAAGTCCGATTGTCTAGGACACCTTCTGATGTCCGAGTTTCACGGATACGAAAACGCACGGGCACTGCCGGCGCGGTATCCGGGCGTCGCTGCGTCTACTTTGCGTGGAGCTCCGAGATGCGCCGATACAAAGTGGCACGCGACATACTCAGATCCCGCGCAACCTGCGTGGCCGATTCTCCGGCGTTGATCGAGCGACGAGCGTTCAGGATCTGGCTTTCGGTGAAACGCGGACGTCGTCCGCCAAGATCTTTCCCCGCCGCCCGACGCTTGCTGACGCTGTCCACGATGCGTTCACGTTTAATGGCGAGTTCCATCTCCGCCAGTGCCGCCATTACCGTGAACACCATGCCGCCCATCGGCGTGCTCGTATCCACGTCTCCCCCACCCAGATTCAACACACGAAGCGCCGCACCACGCGTACGCAGACTTCCTGCTAGATCGAGCATGTTCGATGTCGACCGGCCCAAGCGGTCAAGCGTCGTGACGACCAGAGTGTCCCCCGCTTCCAGAGCATCCCGCGCTGCATCGAATCCTGGCCGCTGTGCCCGCCCGCCACTGACACCGTGATCAACGTAGACGTCATCGCGGCGAACACCCGCAGCGAGCAAATCGCTGAGTTGCCGATCCGTTGCCTGGCTCTTGGTGGAGACCCTCGCGTACCCAATTAGCTTTGCCACTTACGCCTCCCGATGTCTCGCAACCGTCCCTACCTACGTGAATCCTATCCACGAGTAAAAACACACGTTGCGAGACACGCTGCCTCGTCTGCTGCCTTCAGGTACCTGTGACCTCATCCCAGTCCACGTAAGGGATGCGGCTCATGTCGCGCTGCACAATCTCGCATCATCGATCTGTCTCGCCGCGATGTCTCGCAGCCCACGGGTTACAAGAGCGCGCCGCGATGCTCACCCGGCGAATATGGCAATGTCGCCCGACGCTAATAAGCTCACCCGTATACGTCAACGAGGGGTCATCACGTTTTGAGCAATAACCACGCCACATTCATCTGGTCAATTGCGGATCTACTTCGCGGTAGCTTCAAGGCCCACCAGTATGGCGACATCATCTTGCCCTTCACTGTGCTGCGCCGACTCGACGCAGTCTTGGCACCCACTAAGCAGACCGTGTTTGCCGTCGTCGACCAGGCCGAAGCTGACGGCATCCCCGTGCGTGCATCATTGTTGCGCACCAAAGCCAACCACGGGTACTCGTTCTGGAACGAATCAAAATTTGACCTGAAGACCGCCCTTGGCGACTCCGGGGATCTTGCAGCAAACCTCCTGGACTACGTCACCGGTTTCTCCGAGAACGTCAAGGACATCTTCGACAAGTACAAGATCTCCGAGCGCATTGCCGAGCTCGACGAGCACGGCCTGCTGTTTTTAGTGACCCAGAAGTTTGCTGCGGTCGACCTGTCGCCGGAGACGGTACCGAACGAGGAAATGGGGCACATCTTCGAGGAGCTGATCCGCAAGTTCGCGGAAGCCTCTAATGAAACCGCCGGTGAGCACTTCACGCCCCGCGATGTGATCGAGCTGATGGTCGATATTCTCCTCGCCCCCGAATCCGACACCCTCTCCAAAGCCAACGTGGTCCGTTCCGTCTATGACCCCACCGCCGGCACTGGCGGGATGCTCTCCGTCGCCGAAGACCACATCCGCTCTGCGAACCCGACGGCGACCCTCACGTTGGCCGGGCAGGAGATCAACCCGCAGTCTTACGCCATCTGCAAGGCCGATATGACCGTCAAGGGCCAGTCGGTCGATGCAATCTATTTTGGCGATACCCTCATCAACGATGGGCACAAAGGCGCCACTTTCAGCTACGGGCTATCGAACCCTCCTTTTGGAGTCGACTGGAAGAAGCAGCAGAAGGCGGTCACCGCGGAGCACACACAGCACGGCTACGCCGGGCGGTTCGGTGCGGGGCTGCCCCGCGTCTCGGACGGGTCGATGCTATTCCTGATGCACCTAATCTCCAAGATGCGCACAAAGGAGGATGGCGGTGGCCGTGCCGCGATCGTGCTCAACGGCAGCCCGCTGTTCACCGGCGGCGCCGGCTCCGGGGAATCAAACATCCGCAAGTGGGTCCTCGACCGTGATCTGCTCGAGGCGATCGTCGCCCTGCCCACGGACATGTTCTACAACACCGGCATAGCCACCTACATCTGGGTGCTCTCCACCCATAAGAGCGCCGACCGGGTCGGTAAAGTGCAGCTGATCGACGGATCGAAGCTGTTTCGCAAGATGCGCAAGGGCCTCGGTTCCAAGCGCAGCGAGCTCGGGTCCGATGACATTGCCGCCTTGGTGAATCTCTACGAGAACGAAACGGATGACGCGCGGTCGAAGACCTTTGCCAAAGAGGACTTCTTCTACCGCACCATCACCGTGGAACGCCCTCTGCGCCTGAACTGGGCTCTCACCCCCGAGCGTGTGGCGATCGCGAGCGAAGTGAAGGCCCTCGCGGCTATCGACTTCACCGCGTTCGCTGCCCACACGACCGCTCACTCCATAGAGCCGACAGCGGATGCCCCTGCGTTCCGCACCCAACTCACCGCAAGGCTTGCCGCCGGCGGGATCACCGTCACCGCACCGCAACTAAAGGCACTCCTTGCGGCACTATCCGAACGCGACGAGACTGCACCCGTGACTCTGGACGCCCGGAAGAAGCCGGAACCTGACCCGACCCTTCGCGACACCGCGAACGTGCCTTGGAGCGAAGACATCCACACCTACTTCGATCGCGAAGTGACGCCATTCGCACCAGACGCTTGGATCGACGAATCCAAGACCAAGGAAGGGTGCGAGATCCCCTTCACCCGCCACTTCTACCAGTACGTGCCGCCACGGTCACTCGCCGAGATCGACGCGGACCTCGAAGCCGTGCTCGGCCGAATAAGAGCCCGGCTCGAAGTAGTGAAAGCGTGAACGATATCGCACTGCACGACACTCAACTCCGCCATCTGAGTACGATTCCAATCGCGAATGGGCTAGGCGAAGCGGCTTCAGCCGGGTCGCCTGAGTGGCCGAGATACATCCGGATCACGGATTTCTCCACGCTATTCAGCCTCGATCCCACGAAGCGGGAGACGCTACCGCCAGAGGTATCTTCGAAGGCAGCCGTGATGAAAAACGATCTACTTCTCGCGGCCGTCGGAGCGACGGTCGGGACAGCGTATCTTCACGAGTCGGAGGAGCCATCCTGCTTCGCGGGTTACCTGGTTAGGGTCCGACCGGACATCTCAAAGGTTCTACCCCGCTTTTTGGGCTACTGGACCCAGTCCGCTGAGTATTGGGCACAGATTCGAGCGGGGGCGATCGGGTCGACGATTGAGAACTTCAGCGCCAGCCGCTATAAAGCGATGATCGTTCGCCTGCCACCACCCGAAGATCAGGTTCGGATCGCCACTTTCCTGGACCGGGAGACAGCGCAGATCGACGCGTTCATCGCGGATCAGGTGGAGCTCATCGGGTTGCTCGCCGAGCGGCGTGCCGGGACGATCGAGAGCGTGTTTGATCGAGCTGTCGATCGTAAGCCGTTGCGAAACACAATCGCAATTGCGCAGACAGGGCCATTTGGTACGCAGCTTTCGGCAACCGAGTATGTGTCGGGAGGGACACCGGTGTTGAATCCTACACACATCCAGCAGGGTCGAATCGAAGTCGACAATGACGTCAGCGTGACGCCTGAAACCGCGGCCGTGCTGTCGCGATTCGCGTTCGTGGTTGGTGACATCGTCCTTGGACGCAAGGGCGAAGTGGACAAGTCGGCACTGATCGATGAAACGCACGCCGGCGCAATTTGCGGTTCAGACTCGATGCTTATTCGCCCTGACAGGTGGACGAATCCACGCTACCTGTGGTGGTTCTTTCAGTCCGTGGGCGCGCACGGTCAGCTCGAGCGCTGGTCCGTTGGATCGACGGTGAGTGGACTAAACCAAAACACCATCTCCCAAATCCGAGTCCCCTATGGGGATGAGAATTTTCAGGCGCTTTGCGTGCACGATCTCGATGCCGAGATAGGTGAGCTCGACGCGGCTATCGTCGATGCGCGTCAGGCCATGATGCTTTCCCGTGAACGGCGAGCTGCGCTGATTTCGGCGGCAGTGACAGGCAAGATCGACGTTCCCAGCGCGGCGTGATGGTTTCTCGCGGCTTCATGACCGAAGGATAGACACTGTGGAAATTCAGCATGAGGATACGTTCGAGATCGAGCTGTGTGAGTACCTCGCGGCGCATGGGTGGGAGTTTTCACCAAATGCGAACGGGTACGACCGGCAGCGGGCGTTGTTCCCGGCCGATGTGTTCGAGTGGTTAGAGGCGACGCAGCCTGAGCAGCTCGAGAAGCTGGTGAAGCCGGGCGCGAGTGAGGGATCCCGTGAGCTGGGGCGCAAGCAGATCCTCGACCAGATCGTAGCGGTACAGACTATCGACACGATGAATGCCGGCGGCACCCTCAATGTGCTCAAGACCTCGATTGGGGTGTTGAACGCGAAGTTCTCTATGTCCCAGACGCGACCGGCAACCTCACTGAATGCGAAGACGGTCAAAAAGTTTGCGGCGCACCGGCTGCGGGTCATGCGACAGGTCGTGTATTCGACGAAGAACGCGAACCGGATCGATCTGGTGCTGTTCGTCAACGGCATCCCCGTCTCCACGATCGAGCTGAAGACCGACCTCACCCAGAACCTGGCTACGGGGCTCAAGCAGTACGCGCAGGATCGCAAACCAACAGGCGAGCCGCTGCTGACCTTCGGCCGTGGCGCGCTGGTGCATTTCGTTGTAACCAACGAAGAAGTGCACATGACCACCAAACTCGAAGGCCCAAACACGAGGTTTCTGCCGTTCAACCGAGGCAAGAACAACGGTGGCGGCAACTCTGCCATCCCGGGCACCAGCCCCACCGCGTACTTCTGGGAGGAGATCCTGGAGCGCGGCACCTGGCTGGATCTGATTGGACGGTTCCTGCACTACCGGTTTGAGGAGAAGACCGACCCGATAGATGGGAAGAAGACGTACGCCAAAGACCTGCGCTTCCCGCGCTACCACCAGTGGCGGGCCGTATCGAAGCTCGAGGAGAAGGTGCTGGAGGAAGGCCCCGGCAAGAATTACCTGATCCAGCATTCAGCCGGGTCCGGCAAGACGGACTCCATTGCATGGACGGCGCACCGGATGGCTCAGCTTCACAATCCCGACGGCACAAAGGTGTTCGACGGGGTCATTGTAATCTCGGACCGCCAGGTCCTCGACGGACAACTGCAACGGGCAGTCGAGCAGCTCGAAACCACTCCGGGGGTGTTCCAACCCATCACCCGCGGCGGTGATGCATCGAAGTCTGCGCAGCTCGCTGAGGCACTGCTCGCTGGTAAACAGATCATCGGTGTGACCCTGCAGACCTTCCCACACGCGCTGGAGACCATCGAGAAGAACACGGGCCTCGCCGGACGCCGGTACGCCGTCATCGCCGACGAGGCCCATTCCTCCCAGAGCGGGGAGGCGGCAGCATCCCTCAAGCAGGTACTTACCGCTGGCGTTAAGGACACCAGCGACGGGGAGACGACCATCGACGCGGAGGATGTGCTTGCCGATGTGATGGCCCGAAAGGTCGGGGTTGGCACGATCTCGTTCTTCGCTTTCACCGCCACCCCGAAGGGCAAAACGGTCGAGCTGTTCGGCCGCAAAGATGGCGCCGGCGTGAAGCAGGCGTTCGACCTGTATTCGATGAAGCAGGCCATCGAGGAAGGCTTCATCCTCGACGTACTGAAGAACTACCTGCCCTACGACCTCGCCTTCAACCTCGCCCACACCGACAAGGCCACCGGGCTGGATGTCGAGATCGATACGGCCAAGGCAGGTAGCGAGGTTATGCGATGGGTGCGACTACACCCCACGAACATTGCCCAGAAGGTCGCGATCATCGTCGAGCACTTCCGCGCGAATGTGCGCAGCGAGCTCGGCGGCCGGGCCAAAGCCATGGTCGTCACCGGGTCCCGAAAGGAAGCGGTGCGGTACAAGGTTGCTATCGATTTGTACTTGAAAGAGAACAAACTCGACGGCCAGCTCGGCACTCTTGTCGCCTTCTCCGGCTCCGTACTTGATCCGGAATCCGGGCCGGACGAGTTCACCGAAACCTCGATGAACCCCGCACTCAAGGGTCGTTCCCTGGATGCAGCGTTCAAGGGTGACGAGTTCCAGGTAATGATCGTCGCCAACAAGTTCCAGACAGGGTTCGACCAACCGCTCCTGGCGGGAATGTACGTCGACAAGAAACTGTCCGGCATCACCGCAGTGCAGACTCTTTCACGTCTGAACCGGGTGATCCCTGGCAAGGAAAATACCTATGTCATCGACTTCGTCAACGACCCGAACGAGATCCTCGCCGCGTTCCAGACCTACTACGAAGACGCCGAGCTGACGCAGCCGTCGAATCCGAACATCATCCATTCCATGCTCAGCAAGCTCCGCGGCATGAAGATCATCGACCCGCAGGATGTGGAGTCGGTCGTGGATGCGTGGCTCACCAAGTCCAGCCACAACAGCCTGTATTCGCACATCAAGACATCCCGCGACGTGTTCTGGACCCGCTGGAACGACGCCATCGACACCTCCGATGACCTGGATAAGGGCCGGCTCGAAGAGTTCCGCGGCACCGTGTTCGCATTCGTTCGCGCGTACGACTTCCTGTCGCAGATCATGGACTACGGAGACACCGACATCGAGAGGTGGGCAATCTTCCTCCGCGTCTACCGTCGGGTCATCGAACGCCAGGACACCGACCCCGCCGCGATTAACACCGATGACATCGTGCTCACCCACTACCGGATGCGCAAGCTCGACGCCCAGAATTTGGGGCTCACCTCCGGCGGTACCGGGGAGCTTGCGGGCATCACGGATGCCGGTTCCGCGCAGCCGCGCGAGGCGAAGTACGGGTTGCTGCAGGACGTTATCAACAAGATCAACAGTCTGTTCGCCGGCACCGATGTCGACGAAATCAACGGCGTCAGCGCGGCCGAGACAATCCTTCGCCATGTCGTGGATAACCCGAAGATCCAAGCCGAAGCAATGGCGAACACCCCAATCGACTTCGAGACCTCCCCCACGATTGTTGCCCAACTCGAGGACGTCATTTACGCTTCCGCCGCAGGTCACAGCAACGCCATGAAAACGCTGCTGCAGAAGAGCGATTTCGCCTCGATCGTCAACGTGCTGGTTGCGATGGGGCTGTACGAGAAGACTCGCAGCGAAGCCGAACGCGGGGCGACGAGCGGCTGAGAAGCCGGCCGATCCGGCCCGGCCAGCGCGCAAACATGTTGAGCCACCAGAGCGATCTGGTGATCCCGCCTGTCTCTCTCCTCGACTCGTCGCGAATCGATCTCTAGCTATGCAACTCGCCGCAAAATAAAAGGTACAAAGTGAACTGCGGGCGTAGACACCGGCAGATGCCGGTGACTTGGTGTGGTGCGACGGCCGCACCAGGTTGCCCGAAGTCATCGAGACGACGTGGCCCCAAGCGACGGTGCAGACCGCGTCGTGCACCGTCGCCTGGGGGGATGCTTCACCCCGTGCCTCGCCTTCCCACCCGAACTGCGCAGAGTGATCTACACCACCAACACCACGGAGTCGCTGAACTTCCACCTGCGCAAAGTGACCAAGAACCGCGCCCACTTCGCCTACGGTCTGGAAGCCCTGACAGATGGTGTGTCGCCGAGGATCTTTGCAAGCCGTGCGTCATCGCTACCGCCACCGAGGAGCACGGGCCTGAATCGGGTGAGGGCAGCGAAGCCGCTGTCCTGGTCTGGGTACACGCCGAGCGACACCAGGTGTGCGCTCCCGTTCGAGGTGGTCAGCTCCACACACGGGTAGTGCTCTTCCGGCGCGATTCCTTATCGCACGGCGTCCGCGAAGGTGTTGCTGTCGAGTTGTTCCTCGATCGAGACGACCTGATCGTCATCATGGCACCCTTCCCGCCAGACCTATGTCCCACGTGTCAGGCCGGAAACACCACTTAAGGGGCTCTTCGAAATCACGGGTGTAGTCGGGGTAGGAATCCGCCGGCTTCGAGGAGCGAACGGGCTATGTAGTGCGTCAGATTTCGGAAGCCCAAGTCTGTGCCGCGGAGTTGCTCGAGTCATCCTTGATGGCCTCGGTCGACCCGTTCGAGGACCCCGGTCTGTCGAAGAACGCCAGGATGTCGGCGGTCCGGTAGGCGACGACGATTCGCTGGGAGATGCCCCAGGCCGCCTGAACCTCAACGTGAGCGTCGCCGACCTGCTTCTGTTATGGTTGCGCGCATGAGCATCGGGGACGAGGCGCGAGCCAGGTTGAACGACGAGGTTAGCCAGACGCAGGAGGCCATCGTCTCAGCGGAAGCTCATTGGTTGCTGCTTAAGGGTTGGATTGACGAATTCTCAAAAGAGTTTGCAGGAGAAGCCTCAAAGTTGCCGTATCGACGGAACTACCATGAGCCACAAGCTCCTCAGACACCCAAGAGCTGGTTCGCCCGGCGGCTTATGGATCTAAAGCCAAAAGTCTGGGAAGTTCATGTGGGATGGTGCGGGGACGACTCGTCTACAGACTTGAATATTGCCATTGATACATCCGGAGGCTGGAGCTTCCTGGGCAGTGGGAGTTACTACCTAAATCGTTTCCTCGCTGGCGAGTTCAAGCCATCTCGCGGCATCTACGACCGCAGCGAGGTACGACGAGAGTTTGTTGCGCGGTTGAAGCATCTGATCGAACTGAGTTAGCGCGTAGATTTGGCAGAATACTAAGGCACTGTGCGAACGTTGTCGAATACTAACGATGAGCGCACATTGATGGCATGCAATTACCCTTCCGAAATCTGACGCACTACACAGCCCGCTCGCTCCTTGAAGCTGGCGGATTCCTACCCCGACTACACCCGTGATTTCGAAGAGCCACCTAAGGGACAATCCCCCTGTCCGACCCCGCCGGCATCTCTACCCGGATCCCTGCGAGCTGGGCGTCATCATCGCTGCCGCCCAGGAGCAGGGGTATGAAACGGGTGAGGGCGGCGAAGCCGCTGGCTTGGTCAGGGTACACGCCGAGTGACACCAGGTGTGTGCTCCCGTTCGAGGTGGTCAGCTCCACGCAGGGATAGTGCTCTTCTGCCGCGATCCGCTCTCGCACAGCGTCCGCGAAGGTGTTGCTGTCGAGCTGTTCCTCGATCGAGACGACCTGGTCGAGGTTGATCCAGACATCGTCGGCGCCGATGATCGGCCGGGAGCGGTCGTGTCCGTAGGTGGTGACGGCAAGTTTGATAAAACGCATGAGGTCCTTACTCGACGGGTAGACCTTGACGCTAGAGCGCGGAAACCGGGGGTCGCCGGAGACCGGGGCGATCTGCGGATATCGTCGCGTGGTGGGCGTGTGTGAGGGGGATGTTCCCCCTCACCGGGTGAGACCGCCGCCTTGCGGCGGTCTCACCCGGTGTTAGTGGCTGGTGTTGTCGAGAGCGGCGAGGGCGATTTCAAATGCACGGTCGTAGCTGATTCCTGCGGGTCGGATTGAGCCGGGCACGAATCGTTGGGACTTGGGCAGTCGGAGCGTCCCTGCGTATCCTTCGGGAGCGTCCTGCAGGGGACCGTAGCCGGAGTGCAGGAGCAGCCACTGGCTGAAGGGCTGGTCGGCGTCGTGGAGGACGGCGGCACGAAACTTGGCGGTCGGGTTGAGGCACTGCGCCCAGAAGCGGTCGGCTTGGCCCCGGGCCGTGAGACGTTCACTCACCGGGCGGGGCGTCACCCCGGGGGTTGGCAGGCGCTTCATGGTCGCGGCGTGCACGTAGGGACGTAGGCGGGAATCGTCGCGAGCGGGAATGTCGTTGAGGGCTGCTTGGGCGGCGCGTTCAGCTCGTCGTGCGGCGCGGTGTGCCACGGTGTCGTCGCCGTGGATTCGGGCCCATTCGCTGGCTTCGATGACGCAGCAGATGAGGTTCCAGTCGTAGCTGTAGAACCGGATGAGCGAGTCTTTGTCGCGCTGGCTTTTGCCCGTTCCGTGGGGCGCATATCGGGCGAAGAATGCGTTTGCGGCCTTGCGGTCGGCTGCTATGTCATCGCTGGTGCGTTCGGGACGGGTGGTGACGGGGAACTGGGGCATGAGACTCTCCGCTCAACTGATTTTTTTGCCTGGCTGGCAAGAGAATCGATAGAGAGCGGGAGTGCCGCAGTGCACGGCTGGTCGGGGGAAATAAGGGAGCGTGCGACCGCGCCCGAGCAAATGGGCACGTAGGCACGGAAGCGAACTACGATGACCGGCCAGACAGATAAAAAAACCGAAAAGGACGTCCGCGCAGCGGTCCGAGGACCCGCAGGGTCTCCCCCGGTTCCCCACGGGGTTGCGTCTGGTGTTAGCCGGCGTCGCCGAGGTGCGACCGCTGATTCACGAGGTTGAGCACGCCGAGATTTACGAGCTCCCGCGCCGAGCGGTGACCACCCTGCTGGTCGCCCCGCGGCGCGCGCCTGGTCGCTTCCCTGCCAGACGCGTGCCCCTGTTGCCGCGGGCCTGGTCGATCGGCCCTCGGGGTTAGTGGCCGATTTTGGCGATGAGGTCGGGGCGGAAGCCGGCCCAGTGGTTGTGGTCGTCGATGACGACAATGGGAGCGCTGCTGTAGCCGAGTTCGTCTTGCACGTAGGCGAGGGCGGCAGGTGTTTCGGTGAGGTCGACGACGGTGTAACTGATGCCCTGCTTGTCGAGGGCGAGCTTCGTCATCCGGCACGGCTGGCAGTTCGGTTTCGTGTAGACGATGACGCCGACTGTTTCGTTCATCGCGGGGCTCCTTTCACTCACGCTGTCGGGGTGGTGCTGTTCGGTAGCGGAGATTCGCTGTGCCCGGGAGGAAACGACCATAAGTGCGGGACCAACCGGTGGGACCAGTGGGTGAGGAAATAAGCGACCGGAGGGAACGCCGAGCCCAGTTGTCCCACCGGTCGGCACCTCGTGCGCACGTTGGTCAGCGCCCGCCCGGGCCAGCATGCTCCTCGAACGAACAGACACAACCCGTGACGTGCGTAGGGCCGCGCGGTTATCCAACGGTCATCAAATCGTCAGTGAACGCGACGTCGAGGTGCAGGTGATTGCAGGTGTCGTCGAACTGGGTGAAGTGCACCAGCGCCAAGTTGATGCCCGCCTCACGCCGGCAGTCTGCCTGCCCGATCCGTGCCCCGGTGGGCATGACCGGGTCGAGCAGTCCGATTAGGCGCAGGGACTGGCCGTCGGCGCCGGTGAGGCTGCGGCCGCCGAGGGAGTAGAAGTCCACGGCGCCTCCGCCGCCGTTGATCCAGTGCGATGACTGGGTGCCGGCGCCGAGGAGTTGCCCGGTGCATTTTCGGTTGATGTCGCTGACACCGACCTGGTGAAACTGGTTCACCGCCAGGACCATCACCTGCAGGATGCGGGTGTCAATGCCGCAGTCCGGCACGGTCTGCCCGTTGGCGATCCACCGGATCTCCTTCAAATGGTCCGGGACCAGGCCGCGCAGCTGCCCGTTGTCGGCAGCGGTGACGAGCTGCTGCGCCAGCCCGACCGCATTCCCGCCGACCTCGCACGCGCCGGCGGCACTGGCGGTTAGCGCGGTGACGACGTCGGTTGCCGGCGTGAAGAACGGTGCGTAGTGTTCCGGGTCGGCGTTGATCTGCACAGCGGATGCCGCCGCCGACGGCGTCATCGTCTCCCACCCGGTCAGCGCGGTCAGGCGTTGGAAGAACAGCCGGGCCGAGGTAGCGGGATCCATCCGCTCCGCGAGGGATCCCCAGGTGGCGCGTTGTTGGAACAGGCCTCGGCTGTCCGGGCCG
This sequence comes from Cryobacterium sp. Y50, assembly GCF_002929805.1. Lineage (GTDB taxonomy): Bacteria > Actinomycetota > Actinomycetes > Actinomycetales > Microbacteriaceae > Cryobacterium. The sequence goes on from NZ_PJJM01000084.1 coordinate 55,502, forward strand.
GCGGTGTCGCCGTGGTCGAGGTTGATCAGGCTGGACTCCCCCATCGCCGTCATCACCCCCAGGGTTTGCGCCTGCATGGTGAGGCCGAGTTGGGCGCCGGCGTTGATGATGTCGGCGGCGTTGGCGAGCTGGTCGCTGTTATACCCGGCGACAGCCGCGTGCTGGGCGGCATCCGCTCGGCTGACCGCGGTCAGGCCGCAGGTGGTGCCGGTGCCGGAGGAGAGGGCGACGGTGCCGCCGACGGTCAGGAGCAGGCCGGTGAGGCTGGCGGCGAGCAGTTTGACCAGGCCCATGATGTTAGAAGATGGTGCCGACGGACAGGCCCTCGTCGGTGTTGGTCAGCTGCCGCTCCCACTCGGAGCGGATGTGCTCCACGTGCGCTTCCGGGTGCGACCCGAACTTGAAGATGTAATGCCCATCCGCCAGCTTCTCTATGGTGCGCGCCGTCTCCGGCGCGAACCCAAAGGTTTCCTGGCACCAGAGGGCGTCTTCGGGGCGGGACTGCCGGTAGACGATGACGGTTTGAGCTTCCTGGATGATGGCCATGCCGGGTGAGTCCTTGGGAATGTCGGTGCCTTTGTGCATCACGAACACGTTCGAGATACCTAGGCCCCGGGAGAGTTTTTGGTTGGCTTTGATCAGCTGCGCCGACGGCCCGCCGATCATGTGCCAGCCCTCCTCATAAACAACGGTCGTCGCCGAGGTGCGTTCGCTGCGCAGCCGGCCGAGCATCCACATGTTCCCGATCGCCATGACGACCGGCACCGCCGGGCCGTCATCGGGCAGCTGCGAAATATCGAACGAGGTCAGCTTGCCGCTGAGGTCCACCGCCGCGGATGTTTCGCCGTCGAGGAGGCCGGCGTATTCGTCGAGGAGCCCGTTCAACGTCCACTTCACGGACAGGCCGGCCTTGTGCAGGTCGTCGCGGGCGGTGACCGACAGGGTGCGGTAGTCGTCATCGTCGACGACGAGGCCGAGGTTTGGCAGCACGTCGGCGAGCACCGGCGCCCGCCCGTGCGCCTGTCCGACGGTGCGGCGCAGCGCCGCGCGGAGGGCTTCCTCTTCCCACTCGCTGAGGGGCAGGTCACCACGGGCGATGCGGGTGACGATGTTCAGCAACCGCGTCTGCCCTTTGACGCCGGTGCCGCGGGCGATCATCGGATCGAGCAGGTTCAGGGTGGTGCCGGTGCCGTCGGCGGTGAACCGAATCGGTTCAAACCCGTAATGCCGCACCACGTTGGAGTACTCGCCCTCCCCGTTCTGATCCTTCTTGTCAAACACCACCCCACGCCGGCCCTGAAGCAGCAGGGGCCGGACGACGTAGTTGCATTTCGTGTGGGAGCTCTTCCCGGCGCCGACGTCGCCCATCACGATCACGTTCGGACTGGACACCTCGCGAGGCTCCGAGTTGTAGGCGGTCACGGGGTCGTGGGAAATCGTCGTCCGCGACAACACGTCCCGTCCGTTGACCACGCCGCGAGTGCCTGTCGGCGGGCCGATCAGCGCGGTATTGAGGATCTCAGCCTGCCGCGTCGTCGTCGGAGCACCAGCCAGCGCCGGCGCGTAGAAGCCGCGCCGAGCCGCCGCCGCTTGCTTGCGCAGCGGTGTGCCCGGAAGCGCCCATGGCACAATCTCTGCCGCACCGTGACTACCGGCTGCGTCGATCGCTCCGTCCTCGTCAGCGGGAATCTCGACGGGCGGCGCGAAACGGCGCAGCACCGGCAGCGACCACAGTCTCGAGCGGGATGAGCTGGTGTCGTTGGGTGTGGTCATGTGAGGGCCTCCTTGTCGGATTTGCCGGCGAGGCGGCTGTAGACGCGGGCGGAGAACGACGGCGCCGACGCGACCAGGCCGCGGCCGATCGGCCACGTCGTGCCGGATGCGGCGGCCTGATAGGAATCGAGCCAGTCCAGGCTCTCAATGCCCAGGCCGGTGGAGCAGGTTTCCTCGAGCTGCCGCGACGCCCGCGCCAGCTCTTCGCGGGAGCGGACGGAGATGGTCACGAAGCCGATCCAGACGGCGCCGTGGTGCTGCGACCCTGAGACGAGGTCTTGCCGGCGCCGTCGGGCGGCCGTCATGTGCACGTCGGTATCGTCGGTGTCGAGCTGCCCGGCCTCCCGGCGGGAGAGTGCTTCGGCGGTGTCGCGGACGAGGTCTTGGCGGGCGGCGACTTTCGCTTCCGACGCCGGCACGAGGTGAATGTGGAAGCTGGCTGAGCGGATGAACTGGATGTCCTTCCCAATCAGCAGATCCAACACCCACAGCTGCGTGCGAGCGGCGGTCGCGAGCGCTTCGGCACGAATCGCGGCGGTGCGATGCCACCACCGCACCGGCAGCCCGGTGAGCGGGTCGATGCTGTCGACGATGTGCGCGGAGAATTCCTCCTCAGCGGGTTCACCGACCCGGTTCGGGTGCACGTCGGCGACGAAGTCGATCGGCCGCGACGGATTCTGCTGATGCCGCACCACCGCGGACACCTGCCGCGCTGTGAGCACCTCCACCCGGCCAATCTTTGACTCCGCCAGCCCACGCTGGGTGGAGGCGATCTCCTGCCGCATCAACGCCCGCCACCCGTCCCGGCCGTCGCCGTATTTGCGAGCGGCGTCGATGAAGGCGGGAGTGAGGGGCCAATTGACGGTGACGAAGTGGCGTTGCACCATCGCATCGTTCCCGGTCAGCCGCAGCACTTCCTCGTAGGAGGCGACGGCGTCGACCGGCGCCGCCGGGTCGAGGTTGTTCAGCACCCAAAATTCTTGCAATGCCGTGTCGGCCGGCAGTACCCGGGTGGTGATCTGTACGTCCTGCACGAGGACGGACGGAACGGCGCGGGCGGCAAGGAACGCGCCCCAGCCGTGCGCGGCACGGGCCATGACACTGGCCGATTCGATCCCGCGTAGTTGACCGCTGACGGTGAACGTCACCGACAGATAGCTTTGCTCACCGACCGGGGCGTGCCAAGCGATGCCCGGCTCGCCCCGGCCGTATTGCAGCCAGCCGAGCCCGTCCGACCCGTCCGGGTTCGCCCGCATCGCCACCACCGCCCGGCCCGCATCCGCAGCCGCCGCCCGGGCTGTCGCGCCCTTGGCGGTGCGAGCGTCGGCGAGGGCTTGTTGGAGCTGGTCCCACGCACCGACCTCGTAGGGCACGAACCGGGTCGTGCCGGCCTGGGTGCGTTTCTTCCACCGGGCGCGTTTGCGCCGCCGGTCGACGATGGAACCGCGGTGCGTTTTCGCGGTGACGAGAAACGTCACGCCGCAGCTGACTGCGGCCGCGGCGAGGGCGGGCCAGCCAATCAGCGGAGTGAACACCATGCCGAACACGAGCGAGCAGGCTAGGAAGATGATCCGGGCGCGGGAGTGCGTGCCGCCGAAGAAGGAGCGGTGTCCGCTTTCCCCGCCCAGATAGCGGATGACCGTGCGGTTCCGCAGGTCTGTCATCATGGGCGATCTCCTCCCAGAGTCGGAGTGTCATCCATCGACTCCGTCACCTGTTCCCCCGCTGTCTGAGCCATATCTACGCCCCTCCCGACGACCTCGACGCCCTTGTGCGCGGCGGCGATCCCGGCCGCGGCGATCAGCGTCGGGACGCCGACGACGGCGCCCGCACCGGTCGCCGACTCCGCCGTCCCCGCGGCGGCGAGCCCGGTCTCGGCCGCAACCGCGCCTCCGCCAGCGGCCGCACCGGCCCCGGCAGCTCCCGCCGTGGCAGTCGCTGCGCGGCCAGCGCCGATCGTTGCCCCGTCACCGGCCGCACCGGTGCCGGCTGCACCGGCAGCGGCGCGGTTACCGATCACTTCCGACAGGCTGCCCGGAGCTGTCGAGGATTCCGAAACGCGCTCGGTCGTCGAGTCCGTGGACTCCTTCGTCGTCGTCGAGGAGGTCCGATCCTGGCTGGAGGGTTGGCCGTAGCGTTCGCTGGCTTCAGTCATGTTCTGCGCCCCGATGTGCTTCCCAACGTCAACGGAAGGACCGGTCGTGCCACCGAAGGCCATCGGAATGATCGGCGCGAACTTCATCAGCAGCAGCGGCGAGAGTGCGGCCATCAGCAACCCGATGATGGCTACCAGGAGCGACACCATGGATTGCAGACCGAAGTTGTTGCCGAACGCGCTGAGCTGGTTCGCTGTCATGGAAAACGCCAGACCCAGCAGCAGGAACAGCAACGGGTGTGCGGCAAGAATGCCAATCCACAACGCGGCAATCTTCAAGCCGAAGGAGCGCTTGTTCTTGTCGATGATCCACACCAGCCCGAGCGGTAACAGCACCCCGGTGAAGTAAAGCGTCACCAGCTGCACCAACAACATCAGCAGCACCAGGAAGAGGGCGAAGATCATGCAAATCATCAAGATGACGCCCATGACGATCCCGCCGGTGATTCCGACCGGGTCGGCCTGCTCAATCATGGAGCTGAACTGCCCCGTGACGGTCGTCGCCGTGCCGGTCAGGCCGGCTGCGACAAAAACATCCGTCAGGGAGTGGAAGAAGTTGATCAGCATGATCCCGAACATCGGCCCAAACATAGCCCCCAGGAGGAACGTTCCAAAGTAGAGACCAACGGACTCAACCAGGTCGCGGCCCGCCTGGGCGCCGCGCGCCGTGCGCACCGCCTGCGGGATCAGCAGAAACACGGCAACGAAGATCGCGGTGGCGAAGCTGATCTTGTATGCACTGATGAACCAGTCCGTCGTTAGGTCCGGCAACGTCGCACTGGTCAGCGCAGGCATAATGTCGCGGCTCATGCCCGTCGCCGTGTCGCGGAGCATCTTGAAGGAGTTGCCCCACGGGTCCGACCAGTACGACACCACTCCAGCTGCACCGTTGATGGCATTACCGATGCCACCAATGATTCCAATGATCCCGCCCTGTCCATCGTCGGCTGACTCGAACGACAGCATCGTCAGCACCCGTTCGTGAAGGGTTCACCGATCGAGAACAAATCCTCGGTAGTACGAGTCCCCTCAGTCCTGACGAATTTCCACTCGCCGTCTTCCCACCGCACGGTCACTGTCAAGGATCCTTTCAACTGGGGACTCATAGCCCCTTCTTCTACGAGGGCCGTCCCGATCGTCGCGATCACTTGGTCGTTGGATGCCGATTCGATGTGCCAAACACCGGGAATGGTCGACAAGTAATATTCCGTCGAGTCAGCGACAAGACCACCCGAGAGGTTGGGATTTGTCGCAAAAAACTCACTTAGATTCTTCGTTGGCGCGTCCGCTGCCAAAGCGGTGGCAGCAACCTCGTCAGCATCGGCCGTGGGTGGGTATGGGAATTGGATGAGCCACCGTACGAACGCGGCGGCAACTTCAACACCGCCGCTGCTTGTTTGCGGCGCCGCCTTCTGTGCAGCGAGCACCATGGCGGCGTCGCGTGCCTCGCCGCCGAGGCATCCGGTCGGCTCCGCATCGACCGGTGTCGTGCTCGGCGACGGTGTGCTGCTTGCCACCGGGGTTGTCGGTTCGGCCGTGGGTGTGGCTGTGCCGGCCTGGCTGCCGTAGTAGACGGCACCGGCGATGATGAGGGCGCCGATGAGGATAGCGGCGCCGACGATCCAGGGCCAGGTGCGGCGGGTAGGTGGTGCGGTCGCGTGCACGAGTGCTCCTATCCGAAGACGGCGAGGATAGCGCCGACGATCACGGCGAGGGCGGCCAGCACCCCGAGGGAGATCCCGGCCCACATGGCCTGGTTGCGCGCGGTTTTGTATTCGTTGGGGTTGCCGCCGCTGGAGGCGCTGGCCATCTTGATGATGCCGATGATCAAGAACACGATGGCCAGTATGATGCCGATCCCCCATACGCCGGCTAGGAGCTTCTGCCAGAGCAGGGTGAATTCCGTCCCGAAGATGGTGAAGTCCGGCAGGATGCCGTCCAATGGGTTGTCGATTGTGCGCACGATGGTGCCCACGAGGGTCTGCAGGGATTCTGTGAGCATGGCGCTTCGCCTTTCGCGGCTATCGGACGGTGGCTTGCAGGGTGCGCACGACGCCCGCCGCCGCGGCGGCGAACGCCCGCCTGGTCGGCGGGGCGAGATGCCCGAGGGTGATCTGTCCGCGCTCGGCAATGTGCGGGTCGTACGGGATGGTGAACACTTGCTCGACGCCGGCGTCAGCGATGATCTGGTCGACGCGATCGACGACCTGCCGGTTCTCCGGCCGCCCGTCAGTCAGCCGCAGGATCGTCGCGTGGTCGGCCAAGCTCGCAGCCTTCCCGCCGGCCGACCGGAGCACGTCTAGCAGCGCGACCGCTTCCAACACCGCGTCCCCGGCGTTGAACACCGGGATCACCAGTGCGTCGGCGGTGTCGACGGCGCCTTGAAACGCGGAGGATGAGGGCTGGTTGCCGCTGTCCATGACGCGGATGCCGTAGTACTGGTCAACGACTGCCGCGACGGCGGTCACGTCGTCGTGGGTGAGGCGTGGCCGGCGACGGACGGTGCCGATCACGGACGCGAACGAGGTTTGTGGGGCGGTGTAGCCGGCGAGCTGCCCGGCGCTAGTGATGGTGTCGACGTCGCGGACGAGTTCGCCCATGCCACGGGCTGGGTTCCCCTCCGCCCGGAACGACAGGGCGCCGGGGTCGTCGGATACCTCGAGGATGCACACCGATCCGCCGCGGGCGGCGGCGAGGACCCCACCGGCGATAATCGCCGACGGTGTCTTCCCGACTCCGCCCTTCTGGTTGGCGACCAACACGCTCACCGCACGGGTCCAGGTTGCCTGCCGGATCGTTTCCTCATCCCGGCGCAGCGCCTCGGCCTGCTCACGCTCGGCCAGCTCCGCGGGCCCCGGCGTCATCGACAGTCCGAGGCGGGAGAGGACGCCGCGCAGGCCGCGCTGCGCGCCCTGCGCCGGTGGAGCGGTGGAGAGCAGTCCGAGGTTGTGGTCGGCGCCGCCGAACAGGTCGGCCAGAGCCGGTTCCGAGGGGCGTCCCGCCGGCCGCTGTGGCGTCGCGGTGGACGGTGCACCAGTCGCGTCGACGGCCCGGACCTCTGGGGCCGGCGCGGGCGGGCGTTCGTTGGTGGGGGCATCCGCTTCGATGTAGCCCTGGGCGCGTGAGGCGCCGCGAAATGCGGTGCTCACGGGTGGGTCTGCGTGCTGGTTCGCGGTCTGTGTCGTTGTTGCCTGATTCTGACTGGACACAAGCAAATCTCCCTCTCTAGGACTCGATACGGTGCTCGTCAATCACCACAACGACACAACAATTGGAATCGGTCACGGGGTTGACCGGGCACCGACGGATTATGGCAACAGCCGGGCATATTGCTGCCAGCCGGGCTGTGGTATCCGTTCGAGCGGACCGGGTGTGCACCCTCACTGTTCCCTTTCTGTGCGGCGTCGTTGCCGTCTACGTCGAGAGTAATGCTCACCTCTGACATTGGATGCGACACACCGCCAAGAAGACACAAAAGGCCCTCAAAAAGTTCCGGCCGCAACAGCGTCCCCGGGACCGAGGAGTCGCGCGCTTCTCGGCAGAGGCTGGTCGGTTCGTACGTGCAAGGGCCTGTGTGGAAACGGCTACGCCGCTGCAAACCCCAAATTTTGAGCCGCATTCGCGGCCTGTTTTCAAGGGCTTGTTTGACCTTTCCGGCCGGTCATCGTAGCTCGCTTCGCGCCTGCGTTCCCAGATTCTCAGACGCGGTCGCAAGCTCCCTTATTTCGCCCGAGATTCTGGGCACTACGGCTCTCCCGCTCGCTATCGATTTCTCTCGCCGGAAGGCAAACAAAATATTCGGTCCAAGAGAGGAATCCACCATCATGACCATCGCTGCGGTTATCGACACCATCAGCAACGACACTGCCTTGAACAGCCCCATCAGCCACGACACCATCGCCCGCACCGCCTGGGCCACCATCGCTGAACCCGGAGACCCCAACGTCGGTGCGCTCATCGCACGGTACGGAGCCGACACTGCCCTAACCGCACTCTTCGGCCGCGGCGCCGATACTCCCGCCGGCCAAGACGGGACCATCGCGCAGCTGCGCTCCACCATCCTGCCTCGGTACTCGGTCGACCGGGTCGTCGATACGATCCGCCGCACCGTCGCCGGCGGGTACGAGCTGCTCACGCCCGCACACCCGAATTGGCCGACTTCTGTCGACGGCCTTGGCGCGGCGGCCCCGTTTGCGCTGTGGATGCGCGGCGACGCGTCGATCCTGAGCGTGCCGAGTGTCGCGCTGACGGGGACGCGGTTCGCGACTCGGCATGGCCGGCACGTGTGCGTGGATCTCGCCTCCGGGCTGCTCGTGCACGGCTGGGCGATCGCATCGACGGCGGCTCGCGGAATCGACACAGCAGCCCTCATGACCGCCCAAGCTTTCACCGGCCGCAACCTGGTTGTCCTGCCTACCGGCCTCGATACCGCTTTTCCCGTTGAGAACGGCGAGCTGGTCGACGAGGCCGCGACGCGGGGTGTCGTCGTGAGCGAGATCCCACCCGGTAGCGAGCCCTCGGCGTGGAGGTTCCAGCGCGGCACCCAGCTTCTGGCAGCTCTGGCCAGCAAGACCGTCATTGTCGAGGCCGGGTACGAGTCCGGTGCGCTGAGCACCGCGGTAACCGCGCTCGAACTCGGCCGTCCCTGCGGCGCCGTGCCCGGGCGCGCCTCCAGCGCAGCCAATGCGGGCTGCACTCGCCTCATCCGCGACTACGGCGCCAGCCTGATCGGGACCAGCTCCGACATCGTCTATCTCTGAACGCTGGTGGAGCGCCGCCCATACCGTTCAGGCGGCGTTTCCAGGTTCCTCTGTCTCGACGAGGTCGAGCTGCCCGACCGCAACATCACCCGAAGGCTCGACGCCGGCCGACCGCGGCGTGACCGGCACCGCTGCCGATGCCTGCATCTGCCGGTTCGGGAGGGCTCGAAACGGGGCGATGGCACCGCCCTGCACAATCCAGAACGCCCCATCGGCGGCCTCGCGCACGTCCTGCGGCGGGATGACATAGGTGTGCTGGGCGCGCGCACTCCCGAGCTCCTCGCCGGTGGCGCGGCCGGCAGATTCCATCCGCATCACCGTCCCGGCATACTTCACCACATCCTCCGGGTCTTTCGACCGGCCAAAGATCAGCGCCGCCCCACTGGTGAGCGCTCGACGCCGCCGAACCTCATCGTTCGACAAGCCCGCCGGGCTCTGCGTCGCCAAGACCAGTCCGACGCCGGCGCTGCGCGCCGTCTCGAACAAGCTCCCGGCGGTGTCGCCCGGGTCCTGCGCTCCCGTCACCAGCTGAGGGAACTCGTCAACGATCACGACGACCGGGGATTTGTCGCGCCGCTCTAACCGGGTGGCGAGGAAGTTCCGAAGGTCCAGCAGGAGCAGATCACCCAGCCGGGCTTGGGCGTCGTCGACGGGCGACAGCGGGATGACTGTCACGTCGGCTTTGGGCGCGTTGTAGGACCAGCCGTCATGGCCGATCCAGCGTTGCATCGGCCGCAACGCTACAAGAAGGCTTTGCAACGCTCGGTCTCCGGCGGTAGTGCCGTCCCGGTCGACGGACTTGATCACCAATTCCAGATCGTCCTGATCCCGAACAAACGGGGTAGGGCTGGTCAGCCGTTCACGGAGATCGGCAATACTGCGAAGCGGCGAGAGCTCCTGGACCGTTTGCAGCACCCCGCGGATCTCGTCCAGGTAGTGCTGGTTGGCACCGTCAGGAACGGGCATCAGCCGCATCAGCTTCGCTGTGACCTGATCGGCGGTGCCGTTGAACAGGTCCCACGTACCGCCGGTCGTCGCGGTGCGGCCGTAGGTTTCGGCAACTGCGACGAGGTACTCGGCGTCGGCTGGGTCGCCCTTGGCGTCAATCACGAACACGGGCCATCCGTATTCCAGCGCGCACAGCACGAGTCCGTTGATCAGGACGGTTTTGCCGCTGCCCGATTCAGCGATGATCAGCGCGCGAACGGAGGAGGCTGTCGGTGGCAGCACCAGGTATTTGCCGGTTGCGTCGACCCAGTCGCGCACGCGCCGCATGTCATAGAACCGGTCAGCGAGCGTCCTCACCGTGACTCGGCTGGTCACGCCGAAGGCCTGCCGCTGCTCGCCGACCGCCAATGGGACGGTGACGGCTTGGCGGGTGGTGCCGATGATGCGGCCAGTGTCGGTTTCGAGGCGCACGCCGATGCGGCGGGCCACGCTGCTGTCGGCGGCACGCTTACGGGCCGTCTCGATTTTCTCCTGCCGCACCACGTTCGACACCCGGCGGGAACGCACCTGCTCGGCGATCTTCCGCCGGCGCAGCGACCACGCCGTCGGCAGCAACAGCAGCCCGGCGAAGAAGTTCACGACCGCCCACGGGCCAAACATCGGCCAGAGTTGCGCCCACCACTCCGCTCCGTCAAAAAACGTCGTCGCGGCTCCGGAGCGGATCCAGCCCGCCAGCAGGAACACCTCCCAGGCGACGAGCGCCGTGACCAAGAGGATGCCGACGGTGTTCACGACCCACTGCCATCGCCACACCACCCAAAACCGGGTCTTCGTCGCGATCACATCGCCGGCAACCCGACTCACCACGACCGGCACGACCAGGGGCAGCGCGATGAGCACGACCACGACGGCGAACGCGGCACCGAGGAGCCGCGCGATCATGTCACTGGTAGCGTCCGACTCTGTCGGGGCCGCCGTGTCGCTCATGCGCTGACCTGAGAAGCGTCCCACGCGCTGGCACCGTCCAGCTCGACCACCCGGTCGGCTCGGCCGTGCGCGGCCGCGTAAGCGCCGGCGTCCAGCTCGGGGCCGGTCCAGTGCCCGCGTGCGTCGAAGGAGTGTTGGGAAACGAGACGGGGTCGTTCGGTGCGGACCAGGTACTTGTCGGCACCCCGAGTAATGGCCCGATCCGCGTCCGCCGTGCAAAAGTACGCCACCCGATCCACCCCCTCATGCACCAGCCGGTAAGTGTGATTGTGGCAGATCGCCTGATACCGTTGCCACGTCTTCGGCGTCAGCTCCACCTCGACCAGCTCGACCATCCCGTCACGCTCGGCTACGCCGTCGGCCTGATGATCACGCCGACCCACCGGCTTCCGATCCCGCCGCCACGTGAACCCCTGCGCCAGATAGCGCGCCGACACCGTCGCCACCGCGATCTCATGCCGCGTCGTCTGCCGAAACAGGTTCGGCGCCGGCTTCCCAATCGCCTGAAACGTCGCCCACACGACCGACCCATCGAGGAACGCTGGCCGGTCGCGGCCCACCAGGCCCACCGCTTCCATCCGGGCGGCCCAGTGCTGCGCTTTGCGCAAACCGATCGGCTCGCCCAAACCGAGTTGAGCGCCCAGAGCCCACCGCAGTGCGTTCATGTCTGCGAGCCGGACGACGTCCAGCCAATCGATCATCGCCTCGTCGCGACTTGTCACCTGCACCATCATTCAGCCTCCGCACTGACAACGTTCAAGCTCTACGCACACGATTCTGCACCCAGCCACCGACACCACCGGTAATGCCACACCGCACTTCTTCAACTCCATCCGGCTATCCCAGCTCGCACCTCGTCGTCACATTTTCTGGTCTGCTGGCTGCTTGCTTTACCGCTTGCAGCTGCCGCATTTTTTGCTCATTCTGGCTTGCTTTTTCTTGCTCTCAATTTTTCGCTTCTCTTGCTTTGTTGTTCTTGTCCTTTCTGTTATTTCTCTTCTGTTTTTTGTTTTTGTTCTTGTACTTCTGTATTTTTTTCTTCTACTTTTTTTCTTCTCCTTCCCTGTCCCACCACCACCCCTTTACTTCCCAACCTCCTACACACTGAGGAACGATGGGTGTGGGAGGTTGGGAAGCGAGCGCAGCGAGGGGGTGGCGGTGGGACAGGGAAAGAGACCCCTTACCCGGTCGTTTACCCCGGCGCGCCCCCTGCCGAGGTAAACGACCCCCCCCCCGATCCGAGCGTTCGTCGCATTTCTCGCTTCTGATGAACGCCGGTGCATGCCGGTCTAGGCGTCTGGCGTCGCTCTGACATCGTCGAACCAGCGGACGACGCTGTTGCCGTTGTGGGCTTGCATGAGAGCGTCTTCGACGATGCCGGCGAATTGAGCCGCATCTCGGAGGCCGAGTTCAGCACGGGCGACTCCGGATGCGCAGCCGATGCCGCAGTTGTCTTCACCGTTGTAGTCGACGCCATCGACGACGTTGCTGTGCCAGTTGGCGAGCTGGTCGTAGACCTGGCCGAGAGATCGCTCGGTCGCGGTCAGACACCCGAGCAGCAGGTACGAATCGTAGGGGTGGTTAATCGCTCGCGTCGCGTGTGCCAGGCTGCGTGCGGTCTCAGCAAGTTCGTTGGCCGTGGTGATCAGTTCGGTGTCGTGGTCGTTCATGGTGTGTTCCTTTCGAGATGTGTTTGGCGGTGGGCCGCACGTGCGGCCCACCTTGGATGGCTATTCGGTGTCGGGCTTGGAGTTGCGGCGCACGGTGGCGACGGCCCGGTTGAGGTCGGGGCCGACGTTGTCGGCGTCGATGACGCGGCCGTATTGGCGTGCCTGGTCATCGCCCCAGCTGTCGGTGTGCTCACGGCCAACAACGATCACAGGGTCCCCCTTGTGCAGGGTGGCGGCAACGTTCTGGCCGAGCTCGAACTTGGCTTCCACGAAGTGCGTGGTTGCGGCGTCGTGGGCGAGCCATTTGCCGCCGCGGTATTCGCCGGTGTTTTCGATGACGCGGAGCTTGGTGATCTGGATGCTGCCGGCTGTGACGACCTCGGGGTCGAGAGCCAGGTTGCCGATGATGGTGCGTGTGGTCATGAGTTCTTCTCCTTCAATGGGTGGTGCGGTGATTTGCATGGTGGCGTTGGCGTTGGGTTCTTCGACCAACTGTTTTTTGTGCCTTCCGGCGAGAGAAATCGATAGCGAGCGGGAGCGCCGTAGTGCCCTGAATCTCAGGCGAAATAAGGGAGCCTTCGACCGCGCCTGAGAATCTGGGGACGGTAGGCGTGCAGCGAGCTACGGTGACCAGCCGGAAAGGTCACAAATCTCGTTTGCTGGGTGTCGCATCGAGCAGGGTCTCGACGCGATGGAGGGTTTAGGTGCGCGCTGCCGGTGCCGAGTTATCCACAGGCGCTTTTCGCGCACGCGTACTGCTTAAGTTTTGATTGGTCCTGTTAATACTGTTAAGGGGGCCGCCTACCGGCCCCCTATAGGGCCAGATCTGGCCCCCTAAGGGGGTCAGAAGTCGGCCCCCTGAGGGGGCCGCTCAGCGGCCCCCTGGCTGCCTCGGCGTGTGAGCAAAATGACGTTCGATTCGTGCCGTCGAATAGCGCCCGGTCTGGTGCTGTCGACGTGCAGAATGAACTCCGCGGTTTGGCCACGGCCGCCGGACCGGATCCGTTCCACGGCGCCCTGGGCGACGAGTTCTGCGACGGCGCGTTTGANCGTGCAGAATGAACTCCGCGGTTTGGCCACGGCCGCCGGACCGGATCCGTTCCACGGCGCCCTGGGCGACGAGTTCTGCGACGGCGCGTTTGACGGCGTGGGTTGCTGCCTCTGACCCGTTTGTCGGGACCAGGTAGCCCAGGGCGATCGCTGACGATTCTCGGGTGGCGTAATAGTGTCTGGGTGGTTGGCCGGCGGGGTTGTCGCCGTCGTCCCAGCATTCCAGCGCCATGTGCAGCAGCAGTCGTGCGGCCGAGTGGCCCAATCCCATTCGTGCAGCCAGCAGAACGGCAGCCTTAGCCGCGTAGAGGCCCACGGTGGTCTCACCCACCGGGGAGGCGGCGAGGCGTTGCGAGATGGCGGAATTTCAGTAGTCTGGTCATAGATCAGATCCTTTGCGGGTGCTCGATCTGTGCCCCGGGTTGCACCCCGGGGCTTTTTCATGGGTGAACCCTCAGCCACTCGTTTCGCGGGCGATGGTTCAGGCCCGGTCACCGGCCCAGGAGCGCGGTCTGACCGGTCTGGGTCTGCGCGCTCGCCTCGACCCAGGCGATGACCTCGGACCGCTTGTAGAGCACCTTCTTCGGGGTCGGCTTATAGAACCGCGGCCCGCGGCCCATGTAGCGCAGCTGGGCGAGCGCGCCAACGGGCAGTCCGGTCAGCTCGGCCACGTGTACCGGGAGGATGAATTCTTCGTTCATGACTCTCTCCAATTGTTGACAGATTACGGCGGTCGGAATCTGTTGCTGAAACAGTAGAACGGTTTGCAACGGTTGACAAGTGTTTAAGTTGTAATATGTCCGCGTGACAAACTTTCTGGCGCAGTCGGGGATCGGCAACCGCATTCATGCCATCCGGAAGCAGCATGGCATCCGCTCAGCGAAGGACCTCGCCGACCTGATTCCGGGAAACAACGTCACCGAATCGATCCTGCAGAACATTGAAGCCGGCCGGAAACACGACCTCTCCGTCAGCCAACTTTTGAACATCGCCAAAGCCCTCCGTGTGACACCGATCTTCTTGCTCACGCCGATCGGCCGGCCCTGGGTTGAACTCGACATCGCCAACCTCAGCTCCAGCTTTGACGGCATGACAGTCGTCGAGTTCGATGCCTGGATCTCGGGCGCAGAACATGGCGCGTACCACTGGAGCACCAACGACGAACGCACCGAACGCACCCAACTGCAAGCAATGCGGGAACTCCACGCCCAGCTCCGCGAACGAAAACGGCTCACCACCAACCTCGAAATCGAACGCACCCTGGACGCCCGAGCTGGCGAGATCGCCACGGCCCAGGAGTGGGACACAACCGAGGAACGCCTCGCCGAATCCACCCGCCGCATCGCCCAGCTCTCGTCCTACCTCGTGTCTGCAGGCTGGGACCTCGACGGCTGGACCGACTAAACACGATGCCTGTAGCAGCGCGCCTGTCCGCCGTTCAACACTTCAGAACAACAATGGTTCCGAGAGAATCCAAGGAGGCGTTCCATGGGGAGGCCACGCGTGCCCGTGACGAGTCACGGCACGATCAGCGTGTCAGAGATTACGCCGGGTACGTGGCGGGCACGCACACGTTATCGATTTGACGACGGAACGCTACGTCAGATTGAACGATTTGCGCCGACGAAGGCGAGGGCGCAAACATCACTTCTGCTTGCCCTCACCACAGTTCGCACGTCGTCGGTGAGCGCGGTCAAACGGGAAACTTCGCTCTCGGACCTTGCCGATCGTTTTCTGCTGACGAAAGCAGACCGCGCTCCGCGCACGATCGACACGTATCGGCAAACCATCGAGCACCACATCAAGCCAAAAATTGGGTCGCTCTCCGTGTCGGAGGCCACGACTGAGCGCTTGGGCCGATTCATCAGTGAAGTCATCGAGAAGCAGGGCCCTGGGGCTGCGAAAGCCTGTCGAGGGGTGCTCTCCGGGATGATGGGCGTGGCGGCGCGCTCCGACGCAATTCAGGTCAATCCCGTTCGGGAGATCGATAACATCGCTCGCCTCCGCGGGGGCGCCACCGCTATCCCTCTCGATACCTTGCCGCGCCTACTTGCTGCTGTTCGCGCTGACGCTCGATTGAACCAGGTTGACGCTGCGGACGTGATTTTTTTCCTCGCCGGTACGGGGTGCCGGCTCGGCGAAGTATTGGCCGTTCGCTGGTCCGCGCTCGACCTCGCCGCCGGCACTGTAGCCATCAACGCCAACGTAATTCGAGCACGTGGTCAAGGTGTCCTCCTGCAGGATCACACCAAGACGAAGGCCGGTGTACGTACGATCGCGATTCCGAAAACTCTCGTCGACCTTCTCCGCCAACGGCAGTCGAACTTCAAAATTCAAAACGATGATGACCTGGTCTTCCCGACCCTGCGCGGCAATATTCGAGATCCTCGCAATACTTCACGCGACTGGCGGATGGCTCGAAAGCGGATCGGGTATGCGACGGTCACGACTCATAGCTTCCGCAAAACGGTGGCCACCGCTTTGGACCAGTCCGGTCTCAGCGCTCGGGAAATTGCGGAATACCTCGGCCACGCGAACCCGTCTCTGACCCAGGACGTCTACATGGCCAAGAACACGGGCGGCATCCGTGCGGCTGAAACGATGAACTCCTTGCTGCCGACAGATTGAATCTGCGGGGTTTATGCGGGGCCGACGAAGTGAACATCGGCCACGGTTTCAGGAGGCATTTTCCCTCGCTGACATGCGTCTGGCGAGAGGAGAAATAGGGTGAAAATTGGGACGTTGAAAAGATCAAACGTCGCGTACACCCGATTTCAATCTGCGGGGTTTATGCGGGGTTGGCCCAAAATCGGCGAAAAAGTACCCCGGACTTCCGCAGAAATCCGGGGTTTTTGTAGCGGGAGCGGGAATTGAACCCGCGACACCACGATTATGAGCCGTGTGCTCTAACCAACTGAGCTACCCCGCCGCGACTTGTCGGCTGTTCGCTTCCAAGCCTGAGCCCCCTGTGGGAATCGGACCCACTACCTCTTCCTTACCAAGGAAGTGCTCTACCAATGAGCTAAGGGGGCAGAGCAACCAAAAAACAGTAACACTGCCACGTTTTTGGCAACCTAGGAACTTTATCACCCCAGCAGGGCGATCGAGACCACTTAGCCAGCACCGGGCATCCACTGCAGATGCCGTAGCATTTAAATATGACTGGTACCAAACTGATTTCCGGCGCCGAGTGGTGGCGCACGGCCGTTATTTATCAGATTTACCCGCGGTCTTTCGCCGACGCAAACGGTGACGGCATGGGTGACCTCGCCGGCATCAGCTCGCGACTGCCGCAGCTCAAAGACCTCGGCATCGACGCTATTTGGCTCTCTCCCTTCTATACGTCGCCGCAGCGCGACGCTGGATACGACGTCTCCGACTACTGCGACGTCGACCCGTTGTTCGGCACCCTCGACGACTTCGAGGTGCTGCAGCGCACGGCCCACGATCTCGGCATTCGCGTCATCGTCGACATCGTGCCGAACCACTCCTCAAGCGACCACGGCTGGTTTCAAGCCGCCCTCGCCGCCGGCCCGGGCAGCGAAGAGCGCGCCCGCTACACCTTTCGCGATGGCAAGGGCAAGGTTGGCGAACTGCCGCCGAACAACTGGGAGTCCGTCTTCGGCGGCCCC
This sequence comes from Cryobacterium sp. Y50, assembly GCF_002929805.1. Taxonomy (GTDB): domain Bacteria; phylum Actinomycetota; class Actinomycetes; order Actinomycetales; family Microbacteriaceae; genus Cryobacterium. The sequence continues at coordinate 72,477 of NZ_PJJM01000084.1, forward strand.
GCCTGGACCCGCACGACCGACCCCGACGGCACCCCCGGCCAGTGGTACCTGCACCTGTTCGATACCAGCCAGCCCGACTTCGACTGGGACAGCGAGTGGGTGCGCGAACAATTTCGAGCGGTGCTGCGCTTCTGGCTCGACCGCGGCGTCGACGGTTTTCGAGTGGATGTCGCGCACGGCATGATCAAGGCTCCCGGCCTCCCCGATTACACGCCACCCGCCGAGGGCGGTAGCATGGGCGGCGCCCCGGCCACCCTCGAGCCCGGCATCAGCGCCGAATCGCCCGTAACCGCGCCCTATTGGGCGCAGGACGGCGTGCACGAAATCTACCGCGACTGGCACAAGGTGCTCGCCGAGTACCCCGGCGACCGCGTGCTCGCGGCCGAAGCCTGGGTCGACCCGCTGAGCAAGATGGCCAAGTGGGTGCGCCCAGACGAGATGCACCAAGCCTTCAACTTCGCGTATCTGGAGACCCCCTGGAACGCAGCAAAGCTCAAGAGCGTCATCGACGAGTCGATCGAAGCCTTTGGCAACGTCGGCGCACCGAGCACCTGGGTGCTCTCCAACCACGATGTGGTGCGCCATGCCTCCCGGCTCGCCCTCACCGGCGAGAACCTGCAGGGGCACGGCATTGGGCCGAAGACCGTTGGGCTACCGAACACTGCAGTCGGGCTGCGACGCGCTCGGGCGGCATCCGCTTTGATGCTGAGCCTGCCGGGCTCGAGCTACCTCTACCAGGGTGAGGAACTCGGGCTGCCCGAGGCCGTCGACCTGCCCGACTACGCCCGCGAAGACCCTACCTGGTTCCGTACGAACGGTGAGCGGTACGGGCGAGACGGATGCCGCGTGCCGATTCCGTGGGAGGCTGCGAGCGCGTCGTTCGGCTTCAGCACCGGCGCCCAGAGCTGGCTGCCCCAACCAATCGCGTGGGCCGGGCTGGCCCGCGACCAGCAGAATGGCGTGGCTGGATCGACTCTCGAGCTGTACAAGCTCGCGCTGAGCCTGCGCCGTGAGCACTCCCTCGCCTCCGGAACGGTCGAATGGCTCGAGAGCCTCGGCTCCGACGTCATGGCCTACCGCAATGGCGACGTGACGATCGTGGCGAACACGGGCGCGGCATCCGTTCAGCTGCCCGCTGGCGACGTGCTACTCGCGAGCGAAGACCTCGTCGGCCGCACCCTGCCCGGCGACGCGACCGCCTGGTTGCGTGCCGTAACAGCATGACCGACGCGCTGGACCAGCCGGACGATACCGAAAGCACCGCGCTGACGACCATCGCCGCCATGCGCGAGCTCAAGCTCGAACTGACCCGATTCATGATGTCGTACAAGTTCGCGACCGACGAAATGCTGACCAAGATCAACATTTTGAAAGAGGAATTCAGTTCGATTCACGATTACAGCCCGATCGAGCACGTCAGTTCGCGCCTCAAATCACCGGAGGGCATTCTCAAGAAAGCCATCCGCAAGGGGCACCCGCTCGAACTCGACGGCATTCGGGACAATATTCAGGACATCGCGGGCATTCGCATCACCTGCAGCTTCATCTCCGACACCTATCGCATTCGCGACCTGCTCGCCGGGCAACGGGACATCACGGTGCTGCAGGAGAAGGACTACATTCGGCACCCGAAGGCGAACGGGTACCAGAGTCTGCACCTGATCGTGGCGATTCCGGTGTTCATGTCGGACCGCGTACAGCCGGTCACCGTAGAAATTCAGATTCGTACGATCGCGATGGATTTTTGGGCGAGCCTCGAGCACAAGATCTTCTACAAGTACAACGGCGCCGTGCCCGATACGCTCGTCGAGGATCTGCGACAGGCCGCGGATGCCGCCAATCGCCTCGACGTCAAGATGGAGCTGCTGCACGACCAGGTCGTGGCGCGGGGGACCGCTACCGATGATGTCGGCCTGTTCAGCTTCGACGGCCTGCCACCGTTTCCGCTGCCGGAGGGCTTGCTCGAGTCCTTCATGCGTGGGCGCACCGAGCGGGAATAGCTAGTGTCCTGCGTCGGAAGTTCGTTGTAGAAGTCGTTTGAGGGATTCGAGGATTTGTTCCGCGGATTTGGTCCAGAT
>NZ_PJJM01000093.1:0-36572 GCF_002929805.1 Cryobacterium sp. Y50
GTTGAACATCTCCACTAAGCACCGGAGGCCCTCCCTTTTTCACCCCCTTAAGTCACTAACGTCATGGCCGAGTACACCTAGGCGACGACTTTGCCGTGCCTCGAGTCGGCGCGACTCAGCGCAGCAGCCCGTTCTCGTAGGCGTGCGCGACGATCTGCACGCGTGAGGTGAGCGACAGTTTCGCCAGGATGCTGCGTATGTGGCTCTTGACCGTCGCCTCGCTGATATAGGCAGCCTGGGCGATGTCCGCGTTGCTGAGGCCGCGCGCGGCGAATAGGAAGACCTCTTTCTCGCGTGCGGAGAGCGCTGAGATTGATTCGGCGCTTGGCTCCCTGTGTCGCTGGGATGTCTGTGCCCGGATAATGTCGGCTGTGTCGGTGGGTGCGATAACCGAGTGCCCGGCGTAGACCGTGCGGATCGACGCGAGTACAAACTCGGGTGTGGTGTCTTTCATTATGAAACCGTCTGCGCCCGCATGGATTGCGCGAACGACCGCTTCATCGCGTTGGAACGTCGTGAGCATGATTACCTTTGGCTGCGCGTCGACAATGGTGGCACAGTCGTCGGAGTTGCATTCACCGATGTCGGGTTTGTCGGGTTTGTCGGGTTTATCGGTGGCGTCCAGGATGCGCGCAGTCGCCTCAATGCCGTCGAGCAGCGGCATCCGGATGTCCATCAACATGACATCCGGGCGCGCCTGGCGAGCAAGAGCGATAGCGGCTTCTCCGTCATAGGCGGCACCGACGAACTGCAGGTCGGGCTGTGACTCAATGAGCATCTGGATCCCAGAACAGAACAGTTGCTGGTCATCGGCAATCGCAACTCGGATGGCTCTCACCGCGAGCCTGCTTCTGCTGCCAACAGGGCAGCTTCCGTTGGCGCCTCGGTTGTCTGTTCGACAACGCACGCTGTCGGCACGAATGCAGTGACCAGGTAGCCGCCCAGTGCTTCATCGTCCACGTCTGCGGTCAGCCAGCCGCCGGCCAGACGTGCGCGTTCGCGCATCCCATAGAGCCCGCGGCAGTGCCCGTGCCCGCGCACGTTCAAGTCTGGGTGTTGCGGGGGCTCCCCGGTAGACGCGACCGTCAAGGCAAGTCCTGGGCCGCGCCAGTCGAGCGTAAGCCGAGCAGAAGATTGGGCTCCTGCGTGTTTGAGTGCGTTCGTCAGGCTCTCCTGCACGATGCGGTACACCGCCAGTTGCTGTCCAGACGTGAGCATGGTGGGGTCGCCGAAGCGGTCGACGGTGATGGTGAGGCCAGCCCCGCGCATCCGCTGGACAAGATCGTCCAGGTTCTCGAGGGTGGGATTCGAGTGGCCGTCAGGATCTTCGACAAGTGACTCGATCAGCATTCGAACCTCGGCCAGCGACGTGCGGGCGGATGCAGCGATTCGTTCTAGGGATTCGCTGATCGCATCCGGCCGTTGCGGGCCGATGAAACGTGCGCCGTCGGCTTGCGCGATGATTACGGCCAGTGAATGCGCCATGATGTCGTGTACGTCCTGGGCGATGCGGTCGCGCTCGCTCGCGACGATCAAGTCGATCTCGGCCGAGCGGAGTTCGTCGACGGTTGCGCCGAGCTTCGCGTCGGCGGCTCGCTTCAATTGCGATGCACGAAGGCCAAAACCGATGAACCAGGCGGCTGCCATGAGGAGTAGACCGACGACGAGGACACCGGCGAAGCTTTTGATGACGTTACCGCCCGAATTTCCAGCGCCGACCCATGACGTCCAGCCGTAGCCGTCGGACAGCGCGGGAACAGTCATAAGCGTCGTAATCACGGCGACATACCCGGCCGCGATCGGCAGAGATAGCCAGCGGATGCGCCGATCTGCGGTCGCACTCACGATCAAGCAGGTGACGAGCACGGCGAAATACACCGGCCAGGTCGTCGAACCGAACCGGGCGGAAATTCCGAAGAGTTGAATCGCAAGCACAACGCCAGGCAGCGCGACCGCAACGCGGGGATAGGTTCGGGCGACGGCGATCGACGCAGCGAGAAGGCCAAGCGTGAAGGGAAACGACGGCCATGGCGAACCGCCGGAACGACCGGCTTCCGCAATAATCCAGAGTACGTAGAAGGCGACGGCGACGGCTGGCTCTAGCACGGGGCGCAGCGGAAGCAGCACCCGTTGGGCGCTGTTCATAATCGGCGACGCAGCGTCACCCCAGCTCGCCCGCAGCGCCGAGCTCACCAAGCGGAGCCGAACCCCGAGGTACCAGAACCCGAACGTGATCAGCGCGGCCACGCCGCCACAAACGAGAAGATCGGGGATCAGTGCAACCGTTGACAGGTGCTTTCCGTTGAGCAAACCATCGATACCGGTTGCGCTGAAGCGGGGAAGGATCAGCAGAGCCGAGACCCCGACCGCGTAGAGGGCTAAGACGAACGGCGCTATCATGCGCATCCGCTTGGCTGCATGGAACCCGACGAGTGTGGCGAAGACGAGCAACATAAGATACGCCGACCAACTGAGCGCACTGAACCGAGCAGGCCAGAAGAGCAGCTGAGCAGCCAGAAGCACACCAACCAGGACGAGCGAAGTGCCGGTTGCAACGCGGGAGAGCGCGATGGCGGCCGCGAAGCCGACCACGAGCACGAACGCGTATGGAGTTGTATACGCGATCATTTCTCCGCGCATCGGGACGAAGCTCACCAAGCGTGTGCTGAACCCGACAGCCCAGATCAACACGAGCGCGATGCCAATTAGCGGCTCGACGAGCCAACGATGATTACTAGAAGCAGGATGCATATTCCAACGCTAGAACCCGCCACGTGGCGTGAATGGCAAATTACGGCAAATTCCTCCCAAAGGATGAGTGGATCTAACCCGTAGGCGGACGACAGAGCCAGGCCCCGGCTGTTTGGCTGGGGTCATGAAAAGTGAAAACACCGCGCCAGCCTGTGGCGCCATCGACCCCGCGGCCATCGCGCTCATCGGCACCTACGCCATCGATCTGACGGCAACGACACACTCGGATATCGCGGTACCCGACACGTTGCCAACCACCGTTTCCTGAGCTGACCACACCTTTGCACTTACTCCTGCGCAGACAGCAATGTCGCACACGAAACGGCCGAAGGTACCGCGGAGCTGAGATTGGAGAGGGCTCCGTAGATATCCTCGCTGGCGAGCTCAGTGCTGACAGCAGCTGTGACGATCATCGACACCGCCCGCTGGTAGTCTTCGTCCGCGTTGTAGTGCACCGTCCCGTAGCCGGCTGGTTCGGTTGATCCGTCGGCGTTGACGGCGATGTTGGTGCCCGGGGAAGCCAGCCATTGGGGGCCGCGGCGGTTGCTGTAGCAGCACCACCCAGAAGCAGCACGAACGTCAGTCCTGCGATCACCGGCCGCCTCCACCACTGCCTTGGGGACGCACTCTCAGTCTCGACGCTGGTCGCGACGTGAAGCCGGGTCAGTTCATCGGCGACACTCTCCGTCATCACCGTCGTGCGTGGGGCGGACCGGTCCAGCAGATCGTCCAGATAATCGGATGTTGGGCTCATAATGTTCTCCTCGAAAGTTGCTTACATCACAGACCTGTCCGGAAAGACGCTCAACGTCTGCGGGAACCATAGAAACTTTCCCGCCCCGTGGAGCAGCTGTCAGTCAAGGCGACGTGCCAGACAACATCTTCGACATCTCCAGTCTGCCCTGGCTGTCGTTCAGTGGATTCGAGCTGAACATCGCCCATGGACACGACCATTACCTGCCTATCTTCACTCTCGGTAAGTACGTCGAGCAGGCGGGGCAGGTCACGCTCCCGTTCGCCTTGCAGATTCATCACGCTTCCGCGGACGGGTTCCATGCCGCCCGCTTCATCAACGAGCTTCAAGAGGTTTTCGACTCCTCTGCAAACTGGCTCGCATAAGTTCAGACACGATTTCCCGCAAGGGGTTCCCCTGACGCTCGGCGTCGAGGAGGTCAGTCGAGAGCCACGCGTGGCGCATCCGCAGAGTTCCACCTGAACAGCGTGAGATGCCAACGCCCAGGGCGCTTGCGAGAAGGATCGATGAGGCCAGTCGCTCCGAGACCCTCCAGCCGCCGGCGAACCTTCCACGACGCCGGCTCGCCGCCGTTTTTCACAATGTCCTGCCAAGGCGCGACTGCGTCTGCAAGGTTGACACCGGCCACAAGGAGCACGGCCGGGTCTCGGAGATCGACGATGTTACGGGCCTCCACGTGAAATTTGAGCAAGACCAGCTCGCCGACACGACCCTGAGCATGGGCGATCGTTGCCGCGTCGACTCCCTCGGGAGATGAGCTCAAGTACAGAGTCCGTTGATTCAGTTCTGAGTACCTGCCGGCCAGACGCGAACCAAGAAGCGCCGCGTCTTGATGCGCAGCGTTTACGGCACGATAGAAAGATCCAGACACGCAGGACCAAACATCACCTACGTGTTCTACCAAGGGTTCACCCAACACTGATCACTCCCCAGAACGTCTCGCTTGACACCCTTCCGACGGTACCGGACGCACCGTTCGCCACGGCCGTCCCATACGGGGTTCCGCTGGAGGCACATGTCGTGGCCGCCGCGCCGCCGACAGCGTCAGTGGCTCTGGTGCGCTGGAGGTCCCGCTTGTGGGATTCATTCTCTGGGCCACGACATTTCGTCCGGCCCGGCATGTCACCTTCTTTGGGCGCCCAGTAGCCTGAGGGCATGTCCACCGCTCAAATCACCTCAACGCAACGTCGAATTTGGATTTTCGGAATTATCTACAGCCTGGCAATTCTCGGAAAGTTCTACTCCCACACCGCCGTCGGGCGTGCACTAGACCAAGGAGTCGCGCCAGGCGGCGTGCATGGTCGCGAAGCGGCCGGTTCCAGAGATGAGGTCGTACGGGGTGCCGTCTTCCACGATGCGGCCGTGTTCCATCACGAGCACCCGATCGGCGATCGCGACCGTCGACAGGCGGTGCGCGATGATCACAGCCGTGCGGTCGGCCAGCAGGGTCTGCAGCGCCTCCTGCACGAGCCGTTCGCTTGGAATGTCCAGCGACGACGTGGCCTCATCGAGGATGAGTACCGCCGGGTTCGCCAGGAAGGCCCGGGCAAACGAGATCAGCTGGCGTTGTCCCGCTGACACTCGCCCACCACGCTTGTTCACGTCGGTGTCGTACCCGTTCGGCAGACTCTCGATAAAGTCGTGAGCACCGACGGCGACGGCGGCGGCGCGAATTTCCTGCGTCGAAGCATCCGGTTTGCCAATGGCGATATTCTCGGCGACCGATCCACTGAACAGGTAAGCCTCCTGGGTAACCATGACGATCGCTCGCCGCAGGTCCTTGGGATGCAGGTCGCGCAGGTCGACGTCGTCGAGCCGCACCCGGCCATCCGTTGGATCGTAGAAGCGGCTCATGAGCTTGGCGAGGGTGGATTTGCCGGCTCCGGTCGACCCGACCAGGGCGATGGTCTGCCCGGCCGGAATGTCGAGGTCGAAGTGCGGAAGAATCTCCCGATCGACCTGATAAGCGAACTGTACGTTGTCGAAGCGCACCCGCCCGCGGGCCTCCCAGAGGTCGACCGGGGTGATCGGATCTGGCACACCTGGGCGTTCCTCGAGCACGCCCGAGATCTTCTCGAGCGCCGCCGCAGCCGACTGATAGGAGTTGTAGAACATCGCCATCTCCTCCATCGGATCGAAGAACCGGCGGGTGTACAGGAGCGTCGCGAGCAGCGCGCCGATGGCGAGCTGGCCGTCCGCCACCCGAAAGCCACCGACCAGCAGTACGGCAGCGACCGTCACGTTACCGATCAGCACGAGCCCCGGATCGAACACTCCGAACAGCTGAATCACGCGCGCGTTGACCATGCGGTAGCTCTCGACGAGCTTGCCGAACACCGTCTCGTTGTGCTTTTCGGTGCGAAACGCCTTCACTGCGCGAATGCCGGTCATGGTCTCGACGAACTTCACGATCAGGCTCGCCGAGGCGACCCTCGACTGCCGAAACAGGCTTTGCGAACGCACCTGAAACCAGCGCGTGAGAATAACAAGCGGTACCAGCGCGCCAAGCAGCACCAGTCCGCTGGTGCCGTCGAGCAGGACGAGCGCGATCGCCGTGAACGACATATAGAGGATGCCCTGCACCAGCTGGTTGATGCCCGAGTCAAGCAACTCGCGAATCGCGTCGAGGTCGCTGGTCTGACGCGAGATGATGCGGCCGGAGGTGTACGACTCGTGAAACTCGAGGCTGAGCTTCTGGGTGTGCAAAAACACCCGCTTGCGCAGGTCGATGAGCACCGCCTGGCTGATGCGGGCCGACAGCACCGTGTACCAGGCTATGAGCAGCCCGCCCAGCACCCCGGCGACGAGGTAGATGCCGCCGGTCGCCGCCAGTGGCAGCCAGTCTTGCCTCAGCAGGGCTGGCAACCCGCGGTCGATGCCAAAGGCGATCAGCGCCGGGCCGGAGACCTGGGCGGCGGTCGAGACGACCACGACCAGCATGGCGAGCACGACCTTGGCGCGCACCGGAAACAGCAACGAGCCGAGCAGCCGCAGCGAACGGGCCCGAATCTGCTTGCTTTCGGCCTTAGTGAAGTCGTGGCGTTCCTCACCGTTTACTCCGGTCACACTCACAGCGCCCCCCCGCTCGGTTTGATTCTCTGCGTTCTTCGTCTTCGAGGCTGGAGATAACGAAGGTGTAGTGCGGCCTCGTACGAAGCAGCTCCGAGTGAGTGCCGACCGCGGTGATGCGGCCGTTCTCGAGCAGTGCCACCCGGTCGGCGAGCATGACCGTCGACGGCCGGTGTGCCACGATGAGCGCGGTCGTGTCGACGAGCACCTCGCGCAGCGCGTTTTCGACCAGCGATTCGGTGTTCACGTCGAGCGCCGACAGCGGATCGTCCAAAATCAAAACGGATGGCCGCGCCGCGACCGCCCGGGCCAGCGCGAGGCGCTGCCGCTGACCACCCGAGAGGCTCATACCCTCCTCACCGACGAGGGTGTCCACGCCGAGCGGCAGGTCGTGCACGAAACCGGCCTGCGCGATCTGCAGGGCCTGCGCGAGCGCAGCATCCGCTTCGAGAATATTTTCGGAAAGGTCGGCTCGCCCGAGCAGAACGTTGTCACGAACGGATGCCGAGAACAGCGTCGCATCCTCGAATGCCATCGCCAGGTGACTGCGCAGTTCCTCGCGACTCAGTGCCCTCACGTCGACGCCGTCCAGCGTCACAGCGCCCGCGGTCACATCGTACAGGCGGGTCGTGAGCGCGGTCAGGGTGCTTTTGCCCGAACCGGTGAGACCGACCAGGGCCATCGTCTCCCCCGGTTCGAGCACGAGGTCGATGCCGTCAAGCAGGTCGGGAAAGCGCTCCGGCGAGTCCGGGTAGCGAAAGTGCACGTTCTCGAAGGCGAGTCGACCGAGCGGCGTGGTCAGGGTGGACGGCTTCTCCGGGTCGGTGATCTCGTTCGGGGTGTCGAGAATGTCAAAGAATCGATCGGTTGCGGTGCGCGAGTCGAAGGTCATCGACAGCAGAAACCCGATCGACTCCACCGGAAACCGCAGCACGGTCGCGGTCGCGAAGAACGCTAACAGCTCGCCACCGCTGAGGTCGCCCTGGCTGGTGAGCCAGACGCCCGTGACGAGGCAGAGCGCGAACGCGACGTCGGGAACGAGCAGCAGCCAGAGCCAGATTCCGGCGATGGCACGCGCTTTCTCGATTTCGGTCCCGCGCAGGCTTTCGGCCTGCACGGCGAAGTTTTTCAGCGCGAACGAGCCGCGTCCGAACGCTTTGAGTACGCGAATGCCATGTACCGACTCCTCGACGGCGGTCGCGAGGTCGCCGGTCTGATCCTGGCTGCGCCGCGCGATCACTGAGTACTTCTTCTCGAAGACATAGCCGTAGATCCAAATCGGAATGGAACAGACGACGAAGATCACGCCGAGCAGCCAATGCATCCAGAGCAAAATAGCGACGCCGACGACGATGGTGAGAAAGTTGACGACGAGCAGCACTAGTCCGAACGACACCCAGCGGCGAATGAGGTTGAGGTCGCTCACGGCACGCGAGAGCAGCTGGCCACTCGGCCAGCGGTCGTGAAAACTCACCGGCAGGTCCTGCAGCCGGGCATAGAGATGGTTACGCATGCGCGCCTCGATGTGGGTGCCGGGGGTCAGCACGAACCAGCGGCGCAGGGCGATCATGATCGCCTCGAGCACGCCAAGACCGAGCACGATCCAGACCGCCGTCCAGATTTGCGAAGGGCTGCCACCGCTCCCCACCTGGTTAAGTGGGCCGTCGACGAGCCAGGCCAGCACCTGGGGAATGGCAAGAGCTACGAGCCCGGCCAGCAAAGCCGAGACCATGCCGAGGTAGATGCGCGGCAGGGCCGGCTTGGCGTAGGGGTAGAGCCGTTGCAGGCTGCGGAACGTACTGGCGCGTGCTTCGGGCGGCGGTACAAGTGGAGCGGTGGTGGTCATGGTCCAGTCCTGATGATGGTGCGGCTGCGCCCCGCGCCCCCGGATTTCAGAGTGCGCGATGCAGCGAATGTCTGTGGTCGCCAGACCGAACAGTACCGGCGACGGGGAAATTGCAAACGACGACGCTCATCGGCGTGCTACGAACGCGTCAGCGAGGAGTAGCGGAGCGCCCAGCGGTCGTGATGAACGGATGCTGACGGGACAAGACCGATGCAGGCGTCGACACCCGGCCGAGTGCGACGAGAAGGCGGCTAGTCGACGAGGGACGCAGTTGCGGCGTGGTCCGGGGCACAGGCGCCAAAGTGAGCGCCGTCGTTCGCAACCAGTGCGAGCGTGATCGGTGCTGTCTTTGTCATGTCTGCCTCCTGGGCGCCTAAAAGTTATGTGTATCTCATGCCCCCGGATCAGGCAGCCCTCCAGAATATGGGAAAACAGGGGCAGAAGGCAAGGATTTTCTGGCGCGGCGGCATCCGTTCGCCGCGCGTCGCCCACTCGGCAAGTCACAGGTGGGTGTCCCGTAGTCTGGGGGCAACGTCTATTGCGGGCGTTCCTATTTCTATGCCATCGCGCGTCCCGAAAGGATTCTTCATGCTGCCCACCCTGTTTGGAATCGATTTTCTCGACTCGGAGTGGCTGATCCATTCGTTTGGATCGTTCGTTCTTCTGGGCGTTGCCGTGGTTGTATTCGTCGAGACCGGCTTCATCGTGCTGTCGTTCCTGCCGGGTGATTCGCTGCTGTTCACTGTGGGGTTGCTCACCGCGACCGGGGTGGTACCGCTGCCGATCTGGGTGACCTGTCTGGTCGTGTTCGCGGCGGCGTTCGCCGGCGATCAGCTCGCCTATGTCATCGGCCGAAAAGCGGGGCCAGCGGTCTTCTCACGGGAGAAGAACCGGTTGTTCAACCCGAAGAACGTCGAGCGCACCAATGCCTTCTTCGCCAAGCACGGCGGTAAGTCGATCATTTTGGCCCGTTTTCTGCCCATTTTTCGGGCCTTTGTGCCGGTCGCTGCCGGCGTCGGTAAGATGCGCTACCGCAGCTTCGTGACCTATAACGCGATCGGTGCCTTCGCCTGGGGAGTCGGCCTCACCCTGATCGGCTACTTCCTCGGCCAGTTCGCGTTCGTCGCCAAGTACTCCGAGTTCTTCATCATCGGCATCATTTTGCTCTCCGGCATTCCTATTCTCACGGAGCTGGCCAAGGCTGCCCGCACGACGCTCAAGGAGCGCCGGGCTGCAGCTCGGGTGCTGCCGACCATCCCGGCCGAACTGCGCGAATAGGGCCCGCGGCACCGCGCGCACGCCCGCTCTTGGCCAGGACCCGCACTGCTCGTGGGCGCGGTCCTGACAGGCCAGGGCGGGGTCGCGAGGTGAACGCACTACCGGGCAGCGTCCAGGCGGGCAGCGGCGAGCATCTCGGCGGCCGCGAGTGTCGTGATCTCGCTCGCGCGGGCATCCGTGAAGATCTGCGTCAGCACGTTGCCGATAGCGGCGACGCGGGCCGTGATCTGGCCGAGGTCGGCGTTCGGCTCGCTCGCCATGGCGAGGTAGACGACGCCCCCGGCGTTGACGACGAAATCCGGTGCCCAGAGGATGCCCCGCGCGTCCAACTGGGCCGCTCCGGCGGGCATGGCGAGTTGGTTGTTGGCGGCACCGCACACGCCCAGCACGTTCAACTCCGCGATAACGCCGGCTGTCAGCACGCCGCCAAGGCCGCACGGCACGAACAGGTCGGCGTGCACGCGGTGCGCGTCAGCGACCGACACCCAGCTGGCGCCGAGCTCTTCGCCCAGGGCACGCTTTTCGGGGTTGATGTCCGTGACGGTGAGCGTTGCGCCGGCCGCGGCGAGGGCTACAGCGAGGCGTCCGCCGACCTGTCCGAGTCCGGAGATGACGAGGTGGCGGCCACGTACTTCTCGGCTTCCGAACAGCGCCTCCAAGGTGGACTCGATGCTCGCGTAGACGCCGGCCGCCGTGGCATCAGCCGGTTCGCCGACGCCGCCGCTCGCAGCGGGCAGCCCGCAGACATGGTTCGTGCGTTCTGCGACGATCGCCATGAGTTCGGCGCTCGTGCCGACGTCTTCGGCGGTCATGTAGGCGCCATGCAGGCTCTCGATCGCGTCTCCGAGGTCGAGCATTGCAAGGCGCTTCTCGGCATCGGTAAGCACCGTGCCGAGCGGTAGGTAGATGACCGATTTGCCGCCGCCGAGGCCCAGACCGGCGGCCGCGTTCTTGAGGGTCATGGCGGCAGAGAGGCGCAAGGCGTCGGCCACGGCGTCGGTCCAGGTGGCGTACTGCCACAGGCGCGCACCGCCGAGGGCTTGGCCGAGCCGAGTGGAATGAACAGCCACCGTAATCAGTAGCCCGGAGCGCTCTCCCTTGGTGATCAGCACTTTCTCATGGGAAAGCGGAATCTGCGCGAGAGAATCGAGGGCGGCGGCTGGGTGCGTGAGGGTCATGGAAACTCCGTTGTGTCGGGCCTTGTGAGCCGAGTGCGGTGGCGCCGTTGTGTGGCGTCGCCTCAAATAGGATAACTGGCACGCGCTTCGGGGGGAACACCTGCAGGGCCCGGGTACGCAAAAAGCACCCTGACTGCGAGATTCAGGGTGCTCTTCGCACGATCTAATGGAAGAAGTGGCGCTCTCCGGTGAAATACATAGAGACTCCGGCCGCGGTGGCTGCGGCGATGACTTCGGGGTCGCGCACCGATCCACCGGGCTGCACGACAGCCTTGATTCCGGCTTCGAGCAGAACTTCGAGCCCGTCAGCGAACGGGAAGAACGCGTCAGAGGCGGCGACCGATCCCTCGGCCCGCTCGCCGGCGCGGCTCACGGCGAGGTGACAGGAGTCGACCCTGTTGACCTGGCCCATTCCCACCCCGACGGATGCCCCGGCATGCGCGAGCAGAATGGCGTTCGACTTCACGGAGCGGCAGGACTTCCACGCGAATTCCAGGTCGGTGCGAGTGGCGGCATCCACTTCGGGGCCGGCGACGAGGGTCCAGCCGGCCGAGCTGAAGTCTTCGAAGCTGTCGGTCTCCTGCACGAGCAGGCCGCCCGAGATCTGGTGCAGTTCGAGCGAGGAACGCTCGTAGTCGGCCGGCAACTCGAGAAGGCGAATGTTCTTCTTCTGGGTGAGCAGGTCGACCGCAGCCGGTTCGAATCCGGGGGCGACGAGCACCTCGGTGAAGATTCCGTTGACCGTTTCGGCCATGGCGAGCGTGACGACTCGGTTCGCAGCGATGACGCCGCCGAACGCGGAGATCGGGTCGCAGGCGTGCGCGCGCAGGTGGGCTGAGGCGATACCGTCCGGCGCGTTGGGCTTGGCGATGGCGATTCCGCACGGGTTGGCGTGCTTGACGATGGCGACGGCCGGTTCGCTGAAGTCGAAGGCGGCGCGCACAGCGGCATCCGCATCGACGTAGTTGTTGTACGACATTTCCTTGCCGTGCAGCTGTCGTGCCTGGGCAATACCACGGCCACCCTCGCCGACGTACAGAGCGGCGGCCTGGTGCGAGTTCTCGCCGTAGCGCAGAATGGCTTCGCGGGTGACCTCGATGCCAAGTCCCCCGGGGAACGGCGCCTCGTCCTCGTCCTCGTCCGCTGCAAACTCGACGTCCTGGTCGAGCGCCTCGACGTCGTCCTGCCACTGGTCGTAGACGTTTTCGGTGAACCAGGCCGACACGCTCAGGTCGTAATCGGCGGTGTGCTCAAAGGCGAGCGAGGCGAGCTTCTGGCGCAGTTTGAGCGTCGAACCGCCAGCACCGACAGCCTCGATGATCTCACCATAGCTGGCCGGGTCGACGACGATGGCCACGTTGGCGTGATTTTTAGCGGATGCCCGCACGAGCGCCGGTCCGCCGATGTCGATCTGCTCGATCACGTCGGCCGGTTCGGCACCGCTCAGTGCGGTTTCAACGAAGGGATACAGGTTGACGATGACGAGCTGGAAGGCCTTGATGCCGAGCTCTTCGAGCTGTGCTTCGTGTGTTTCGAGGCGCAGGTCGGCGAGGATGCCGGCGTGCACGCCGGGGTGCAGGGTCTTGACCCGGCCGTCGAGCGATTCCGGAAACCCGGTGACGGCCGACACGTCGGTCACGTCGTAGCCGGCGGCGCGAATCGTGGCCGCAGTGGATCCGGTGGAAACGATTTCGACGCCATCCGCTTTGAGGGCGGCGGCCAGTTCGAGTAGGCCGGTCTTGTCGCTCACAGAGATGAGTGCGCGCTCGATGCGGATCTTGTCCCGGTTACGGTACGTGTTGGGCGCGTTGGTGTGTCCACTCATGCTTTGGAGCTCTCCTTGAGGTTCATGTGTCCGTTTGCGATGTCGAGCACGGCCTGGATGAGCAGGCGTCGTTCGACGATCTTGATGCGATTCTGCAGAGAAGTTTCAGTGTCCCCTGGCTCGATGTCGACGCGTTCCTGCACGAGAATGGGGCCCTCGTCGACGCCGTTATCGACGACTATGATGCTCGCGCCAGTCTGTACGGCACCGGCGGCGAGGGCGTCACGCACGGCGTGTGCGCCCGGAAATTCGGGCAGGTAGGCCGGATGCGTGTTGATCAGGTTCGGCGATAGCGCGGCAACGACGCGCGGCGGCAAGAGCCGCATCATGCCGCTGAGCACGACCAGGTCGGGCTGCCACTGCTGAATCTGCGCGAGCAGTTCGTCGCCCCAGGCCGCCCGGTCTTTGAACGACGAGAAGGGAACGGAGAAGGCCGGGATTCCGAATTCGATACCGAGCTCAAGCCCGTCGGCGTCGCGGTCGGCGCCGATCGCGATTACTCGCGCCGGAAATTCGGCATCTTCGGACACCTCCAGCAAGGCTCGCAGATTGGATCCTCCGCCGGAGATCAGCACGACAATAGACAGCACGGTTCTGAGCTTACCGTTTGGCAGGGAGCCCCGACGGGACTCGCACCCGGCCGGCCAGCATGCCAAAGGCCGCAGCGACACTGATTTCGGCTGCGGCGAGCGCGCCGACCAGCAGTGGATTCGGGCCGACCTCAACGAGGCGGCCCGGGCCCATCGCGCCAGCCGACCACCAGGCGAGCAGCCCGAGCAGCACTCCGGCGATCACGCCCATGCCGAGCCCGGTGAGAATGTGTTCGAGTGTGGTGCGTTCGGGCACGCCGGGGCGATCCAACCGTTGCCGGGTCACGACTGCGAAGGCGAAGCCGATCAGCACCGGAACAAGCAGCCCGAGAAATCCGTAGGCCGGCGTGCCCTGCGGCAGCGCGCCGAAGATGGGTAGTCCGGGCAGAGTGCCCACCACTGTGCCGATCGGCGAGACACTGGTACCGACTCCCATCGCAATTCCCGGGCCGATGAACCAGGCTGCGGCCCAGACCACGAGGTTGGGAATGAGCGCGAGTTGCGCGAGCGTGATCGTGGCACCGCCGAGTACCCCGGCCTGCACCGCCTCGTACAGCCCGATGATGGTCGCGTAGTTGATGGCCACGAGCACGGTCACGGTTACGGCCGACACGATCAGCACCCCGGCAGCGGCAGCGGTTCCACCGCGCAAGGCCCCGGCAATCACGATGCGGGTGGTTTGCGGCAACCTTCGATACCACGAGCGGATGCGCCGGCTCACCGGATCCAGGCGCTCCGCCGCTTCCACGGTCTGGCGCCGCCCCAGTTCCGTCCCGATTACGACGCCGGCCGCATAGATGAGCGTCGGCAGCAGAAGCCCCTGCAGCTGGTTGGGCGTGACCGTCTTCGAGACGGCGGACAGGGTCACCAGCGCGGCGAGGATGGCGTAGGTGCCTACGGCGACGCCGACGCCGGTCCAGCGGTGCGGGGTTTCGGCGGCGCGACGGCCGGTGTGTATGCCCATGAGCACCGAGAGCATGGCGAAGCCGAGCGGCACGACGGTGATCAGAAAAGGAGTGTCGGCACCGGCCAGGCCGAGCGCGGCGGCAACGTCGGGGCCGAGCTGCACCGTGAGGTCGACACCGTTGCCGAGCAGCCAGATATCGGCCGCGGCCCGCCAGAAGACGAACCACTCGACCGACAGGCCGAAGTGGGCGGCCCAGAGTGCGGTGAGCGGCACCATGCCGATGCCGATGCCGATGGCGACAACAAGTAATGCCTCAAGAGCGGCGAGCAGGGCGGTCGTTATGCGGTTCATCCGTTGCGAGCCTATATCGCCCCGGTGACAACGCGGGCCACCCACGCGCGAACTCCTGCGTCGTCTCGTGGCGTGAGCCGGGCATCCGCTCGAAATCGCCGCGGTTGTGCACGCCGACTTTGCGCCCACCGATGGCAAAAGGGGCCCGCCGGTCACCCGGCGAGCCCCCTCAAATGTCCTACTTACAGTGCGGCGAGTGCCTCGCGCAGCAGGTTCGCAGCCTCGCTCGGCGTCTTGCCGACCTTGACTCCGGCGGCCTCGAGGGCCTCCTTCTTGCCCTGGGCGGTTCCGGCTCCGTCGGAGACGATGGCACCGGCGTGGCCCATGGTCTTGCCCTCTGGAGCGGTGAAACCGGCCACGTAGCCGATGACCGGCTTCGTGACGTGCGCCTTGATGTACTCGGCGGCCTTCTCTTCAGCGTCGCCGCCGATTTCGCCGATCATGACGATGGCGAGCGTCTCCGGGTCGTTCTCGAAGGCTTCAAGCGCATCGATGTGCGTGGTGCCGATGATTGGGTCGCCACCGATACCGATCGCTGTGGAGAAGCCCAGGTCGCGCAGTTCGTACATCATCTGGTAAGTCAGGGTGCCCGACTTGGAGACGAGACCGACCGGGCCCTTGACGGTGATGTTGGCCGGCGTGATGCCGACAAGCGCCTCACCGGGCGTGATGATGCCGGGGCAGTTCGGTCCGATGATGCGGGTCTTGTTGCCCTTGGCGATGGCGTAGGCCCAGAACTCGGCCGAGTCTTGCACCGGAACGCCCTCGGTGATGATGACGAGCAGTGGAATCTCGGCGTCGATCGCTTCGATGACCGCGTCCTTGGTGAACATCGGCGGTACGAAGATGATCGACACGTCGGCGCCGGTCTTCTCGACAGCCTCTTTGACCGTGCCGAAGACGGGCAGCTCGACGCTGCCGTGCACGACGGTGGTGCCGGCCTTGCGGGCGTTGACGCCACCGACGACCTGGGTACCGGCCTTGAGCATGAGGGCAGTGTGCTTGGTGCCCTCACCCCCGGTGATGCCCTGAACGATGACCTTGGAGTCCGTGTTGAGGAAGATTGACATTGTTGTCCCTTACTTCGCTGCGTGGGCGAGTTCGGCGGCCTTGGCGGCGCCCTCGTCCATGGTGGCGGCCAGTGTTACGAGCGGGTGGTTCGCCTCGGCAAGGATGCGACGACCCTCCTCGACGTTGTTGCCGTCGAGGCGCACCACGAGCGGCTTGTTGGCGGCAGAGCCGAGCTCGGCGAGCGCGCCCACGATGCCCTTGGCGACAGCGTCACAGGCGGTGATGCCGCCGAAGACGTTGACGAATACGCTCTTGACCTGCGGGTCACCGAGAATTACGTCGAGGCCGGCAGCCATGACCTCAGCGGATGCTCCGCCCCCAATGTCGAGAAAGTTGGCCGGCTTGACGCTGCCGAAGTTCTCGCCGGCGTAGGCGACAACGTCGAGGGTTGACATGACGAGTCCAGCGCCGTTGCCGATGATGCCGACTTCACCGTCGAGCTTGACGTAGTTGAGGCCGGCGGCCTTTGCCTTGGCTTCGAGCGGGTCAGCCGCGGCAACGTCCTCGAGCAGGGCGTGCTTGGGGTGACGGAAGTCGGCGTTCTCGTCGATCGTGACCTTGCCGTCGAGGGCGATGATGTCGCCCTCTTCGGTGAGGACGAGCGGGTTGACCTCGACCAGGGTCGCGTCTTCACCCTTGAATACGTTGTAGAGCTTGACGAAGACCGGAGCGACCTTGTCGACGAGCTCTGCCGGGAACTTCGCGTCGATCGCGATCTGCTTCGCGACGGCGAGGTTGATGCCGACTGCGGGGTCGACGGCTGTGTAGGCGAGCGCTTCGGGCTTCTCGACGGCGAGAATTTCGATCTCGACGCCACCCTCGTAGCTGGCGAGCGACAGGTAGGAGCGGTTCGACCGGTCCAGCAGCACGGAGAAGTAGAACTCCGCCTTGATGCGGGCTCCGCCGGCCACCATGACGCGGTGCACGGTGTGGCCCTTGATGTCCAGGCCCAGGATGCCCCGGCCTGCGGCTTCGGCGTCATCCGGAGTCTTGGCTACCTTGACGCCGCCGGCCTTGCCGCGGCCGCCGACCTTGACCTGCGCCTTGACGACGACAACGCCGCCGAGCTTCTCAGCTGCTGCACGCACTTCGGCGGGGGTGTCCGCGATAATGCCCGGCAGAACCGGTACACCATATTCCTCAAAGAGGTCTCTCGCTTGGTATTCGTAAAGGTCCACGCTGCTCTTCCAATCCGCGTCGTGGCGATCACCTGCCGGTGCCGATAGATCGCTACATGATGGGTAAATGAGATTGTTGGTAACAGCAGTCGTTGCCGCAAAATAGCTCGACATCAAGACATACCGACCATCTAAAACTCTATCGCGTGAATCAGGCGTCGAGTCGCACCCCAAATCCGCGTCCCCCGCGCCGAGTACCCGCGCCGAGTACCCGCGCAAGGCTAGCCACACCTTGCTGGACCAAGCCGCTACACCCTGCCTATTCTTATCCATGACCAATTTGTCTCAAGCGGTGGAACCACACGCCGCCGGCCTCGCCTCACGGTTGAACTGGCTGCGCGCCGGAGTTCTCGGCGCGAATGACGGCATCGTCTCCGTTGCCGCCCTCGTCGTCGGTGTCGCCGCCGCGACCACAGACTCCCACGTCATCCTCATCGCCGGTGTCGCCAGCCTGCTCGCCGGCGCCATCTCGATGGCGCTCGGCGAGTACGTCTCGGTGAGCAGCCAGCGCGACTCCGAACGCGCCCTGATCGCCAAAGAAACCTGGGAACTTGAGAACGAACCCGACGAGGAACTCGCTGAACTCGCCGGCTTCTACCAGGCCAAGGGACTGTCGTCCCAGACTGCCCAGCAGGTGGCAATCGAACTCACCGAGCACGATGCCCTCGCTGCGCACCTCGAGGTCGAGCTGCACATCACCGAGCAGGACGTATCCAATCCGTGGCACGCAGCGTACGCATCCGCTATCGCCTTCACCGTCGGCGCCGCGCTCCCCCTGCTCGCAGTGCTGCTTCCTCCGGCCGAATGGCGCATCGGCGCCACGTTTGTCGCGGTGCTGATCGCCCTCGTCATCACCGGTTGGCTCAGCGCGCACCTCGGCAACAGCCCCAAGCCGCGCGCGATCGCCCGCATCGTCATCGGCGGAATCCTCGCCCTCGCGGTGACCTATGTGATCGGCGCACTCATCGGCGGCAGCGTCTGATCAAGCTGGGCTCACAGCCAACTCCGGGTTCCGAACCTACCGGGTGGATAGGCTAAAAATATGGCATCACTGCGTATCGGAGCTGGCCCCATATCGCGATCATCGATCATCACGGCGGGCGCTCTCGACGCGATCCTCGTGCTGGCTTTCGCTGCGATCGGCCGATTGAGCCACGGCGAGAGTCTGGCCGGACTCGGCGTGACCTATTGGCCGTTCCTCGGCGGCCTGATTATCGGCTGGCTCCTGCTGCGTGCCTGGCGACACCCGCGCCGTATCATCTGGACCGGCGTCGGCATCTGGATCGCCACCGCAGCGGGTGGCCTCCTGCTGCGCCTCGCCAGTGGCCAGGGCGTTCAACTCAGTTTTGCGATCGTCACGACCATCGTGCTCGGCCTGTTTCTCCTCGGCTGGCGTGCCCTCGCCGCGCTCCTGCGCCGCTCCGACCGCCAGCGGATGCCCACCGCGTCCTGATTTCAGGATCAGCCCGCCCTGCACGCGAGCGCGGTTGATTCGGACCCGCGGTGCCGTCGCGTCACGAGACGACCAAACGCCACGGACCAACTCACTTCTACGCAAAATCGCCTATACAGTCCGCCTCAGTCCCGGAGTCGCGAGCAACTGGCCGTCAAGCCGCACCGCGAGTACGTCGATGGCGAAACGCTCGGTCATCTCGTTCAGGGTCGTCTCTCCGCCTGCCACGATCGCCGTGGCGAGTACGTCGGCAGTGACGATATCGGCCGCGAACACACTCACCTGTCGAAACGGTGACGGGTCACCGTTCAGGGCGGTCCAAATGTGTTCGCCCCGTTCCGCGCTGCCCGAGGTTGCCACAGCCCGAAGCGGATGCCGCAACGGCACGCTCGCAATCAGCTCACCACGATCGGATGGATCGACGATCCCCACACTCCATTCGGGATGCCCGGCATCCCCACTGACCAGGACATCACCGCCAGCGTTGATCGACCAATTAGCCGAGCCGCGCGCCGTCAGGGCTGCTCCGGCTTCGGCGATGGCGAGCGCCTTGACCACGCCCGAGAGGTCGATGACGCCGTCGGCACGATGTGGTGTGAACACACCCTGGGTGCGTTCACACCAGTGCAACGCGAGGGCGTAGCAGGCGCGCAGACTCTGACTCGCCTCAGTCAAACGGATGTCCCCGCGCGCGATGCGACTCAGTTCCGAGTCCTCCCGGTACAGGCTGAACTGCTCATCCCAGCGATGAAACACCGTCTCGACCAGGTCAACGGCATCAGCATCTTCCAAGCGCAGACTCACGACCGTCCCCATCGTTGCAAAGGTGAGCGCCGGCATCCACTCATAGTCCCCGCCCACAGTCGGCACCCTAGAATCCGGCCGTATCGAGCGCTGATTGCAGCGACCGCAGGTAGCCCTCGCTCGTGTACGTGGCACCGCTGATGTTTTGCACCTTCGCGGACTGCGCGGCGAGCACCTCGGAGCGCAGAATCGGCGCGGCCTGGTTACTGATATCGACCGATCGGCCGCCACGATTGGTCAGCTGCAGCGGGGTGACCTCGATGATCGCGCCGTTGGCGACGGTTACCGACACCTGCATGTTGCCGAATTGGGTCTGCACCACCGCGCCGGTGAAGGTGCCTGACTCCGCTGCGGCCTGGGCCGCTGATGCGGCAGCGGCCGTCGCGGCCGTTGCGGCGGCCTGGGCTGCGGCGGCGGCATCGGCAGCGGCCCGGGCGGTGACTGCGGCCTGCGCCGCGGCATCCGTTGTGGCGGTCACGGTTGCGGCTATCGCGGTGCCGCCGCTGGACGCCGTCAGGCTCTGCGAGGCGTCAATCGCCTGGGTTCCCAACTGCCACCCGATGCCGACGATCGAAACGGAGGCCAGGGTGGCCAGGGCTACCGCGCGTGCTCTCACCCGTCAAACCTTTCGTAGTGGATTTGCTTCTTGGGTATCCCGCCGGAGCGGGCGTCGCGCACGACGGCGTCGGTCCAGGGTCGGGGGCCGCAGATATAGATGTCGGAGCTTTCGAGTTCGGGCACGATCGTGCGCAGGGAGATCCCGTCCCGGACGGCATCCGCTGGAAGCCAGGTGCTCACTCCACTTGGACGTTTACCGGCGATGATGCGCAGCTCAACGCCGCGTACCCGGCACAGGTCGGTGAGTTCGTCGACCAGGTAGGTATCGCCCAGGGAGTGCGAGCGAATCAGTACGGTGGCGTTGCCCGGCGCGAACGACACCGTTTCGAGTAGGGAGCGAATGGGCGCGACGCCGATGCCGGCGGCGATCAGCACCACCCGGGGCGAGGTTCGCGCGTTCTCGGTGAACAGTCCATAGGGGCCTTCGAAGCTGACCCGGGTGCCGCGTTTCAATTGAGGAAGCTGCTGCGAGGCATCGCCCAGGCCGCGAACGGTGATGCGCAGTCCGCGTTCACTCGGCGCTGACGACAGGGAGAAGGGATGCGCCTGCCACCAAAGTCCATCGGCCCAGAACCGCCAGACGAAGAACTGTCCGGAGGTCGCCCGGAGTTTGTCCAGTTTTCGGCCGGTCAAGGTAATTGAGACGACGCCCGGAGCGACGGCGTCCACTCGGTCCACGACCAGGCGGTGGCGCAACGACCGGGTGACCGGCAACAGGAATCGGAACACGATGATGGAGCTGGCGACCATTGCATACAGGGCTAGCCAGTAATACCGGGCGATGGCGCCCTCACTGAGCAGACCACCGACGCTCAGCTGGTGCGGGATGGCGACGAGTACCGAGAGGTAAGCGAGCAGATGCACGGCGTGCCAGGCTTCGTAGCGAAACTTGCGGCGCACCACCACGAGCGAGGTGATGACGATACCAATCATGAGCCCGAGGCCGAGAAAGGCGAGCGGCATGTCGGGCAGGGTTGTGAACATGTTCCAGGTCTCGGCCACCACATTGACGTTTTCGGCGAGCGCGTAGCCGGTGATGAGCAGTGCAGCATGGCCGAGGATGAGGTACAGGGCCGGCTTGCCGAGCGACTGGTGCACGGCCATAGCTTGATCGTGCCCGAAGGCGCGGTCGATCGGGGGGAGCCGAGCGGCCAGCACGAGCATGACGAGCAGCAGGTCGGTTCCGATCAGACCCGCGACGATTCCAAGGGACGTGAACGCGTCGGCGGCGGTGCCGAACTTGGCTGCTCCCCCATCGGCGAGAAAGATGGCAACCACGATGGCGACCGAGGCGACACAGAGAATCTGCAGGCTGTCGGCGAGACGCATCCGCTTCTTATAAGCGGGGTGCGGCGAGGTCACCCGCGGGGTGTTCACGGGCGCGGTGCCGATTTGAGTGGTGCGCGTGTCGAGGCTCATGAGTAGAGCATCGGGCGGGCGTCCCTCGAACAGCTATCGAGAGCCTGTGAACAGCCTGTGTGTCACCAATGCCTCGAGCACTGCTTCGAGCGCTACCGCAACAAGCACGCTAGATCTTTTCGATCGGGGCGATCTTGATCAACAACTTTTTGGCACCCGCGGTGTCGAACTGCACGTGCGCGATGCGCTTGGTACCCTCGCCGGTGACCTGGTTGACCCGGCCTTCGCCGAAGTCGTGGTGGCGAATGCGGTCACCCGCCGCGAGCTCGAGGGTGCCGTTGTCGCGCATCGTGCCGGTGATCTTGTTCGCCCACTCGGTCTTCGGCTTGCCCGGCGGCAGACCGGTCTGCTTCACGCTGTTGCCGTACCCGCTCCGTCCGCCGTAACCGTCGCTCGAGCCAGTGTTGGAACCGCTGTTGAGGGAGTTGCCAAAGCCACCGAAGCCGCCATCGCGGCGCGCATTGAGCGCTCGCGGCTGGGTGCCGCCGCGCGAGTTGGCCATGCCCGGCGACTGCTTCCAGTCGATCAGCTCGGCCGGGATCTCCTGCAGGTAGCGGCTCGGCATCGCCACGTTAATGTCGCCGAACTGGGCGCGGGTCATGGCGAGCGAGAGGTAAAGTCGCTTGCGCGCGCGGGTGATGCCCACGTAGAACAGGCGGCGCTCTTCGGCCGGGCCGCCAGGCTCGTTCGCCGACATCTGGTGCGGCAGTAGCCCTTCCTCGACGCCGGTGAGGAACACAGCCTCATATTCGAGGCCTTTCGCGGTGTGCAGGGTCATCAACGAGACCGTGCCCGAGGCGTCGTCGAGATCGTCGGCCGCGGCCACGAGCGACACCTGGGTGAGAAAGTCGACGAGTCCGCCGTCGGGGTTCTCCTTGTTGAAGTCCTTGGTCTGGGCGACGAGCTCCTCGATGTTCTCGGCCCGCACCTCGTCCTGCGGGTCGCGGCTACCCCGCAGCACGGCTAGCAGCCCGCTGCCGTTCAGCAGAAACTCGAGCACCTCAGAAACGTTGGCAGCACCGACCGGCACACCGTCATCGGTGACCGACGTCGGCACGAGCATGAGCGCGGCGGCGTCGAGTAGTTCGGCGAGCTTGAGGATGGCGCCCGTCACCTTGGGTCCAAGGCCGAGCGCGGCAGAGTTGCGCATGGCCTGGCGAAAGGTGAGCTCGTTGTCGTCGGCGAAGCTCGACAGCCCGGTCTCGGTGGCCGGGCCGATGCCGCGCTTGGGGGTGTTCAGAATGCGGCGTAGCGCGAGTTCATCGACCGGGTTGGCGACGGCGATGAGGTAGGCCAGGGCATCCTTGATCTCGGCGCGCTCGTAGAACTTGGTTCCGCCGACCACCCGGTATGGCGTGGCCGACCGCACCAGAATCTCTTCGAGCGCTCGGGTCTGCGCGTTGGTGCGATAGAACACCGCCATGTCGCGGTAGGCCATGCCGGCCCGGTGCAGAATGTCGATCTCATCGGAGACGAACTGGGCCTCATCGTGACCGGAGTACGCGGTGTAGCCGACGATCTTCTCGCCGTCACCGCCCGCGCTCCACAGCTTCTTGTCTGTACGGTCGAAGTTGTGGCCGATCACCGCGTTCGCCGCCGAGAGAATATTCTGGGTCGACCGGTAGTTCTGCTCGAGCAGGATCACCTTGGCGCCCGGGTAGTCCCGCTCGAATCCGCTGATATTGCGGGTGTCCGCACCGCGGAAGGCGTAGATCGACTGGTCGGAGTCACCGACCACGGTGAGCGAGGCGCCGGGAATGGCACCACTGCCGTCGCGCAAATTGCGCACGTGCACGCCGTCGTCTTCCATCTCCTGCGCGAGCTCGGCCGTGACCGGACGGGTGAGCTCGTGCACGAGGGCGTACTGGGCGTGGTTGGTGTCTTGGTATTCGTCGACCAGCAGGTGCCGAAACCGCCGGCGGTAGAGCGCGGCGACCTTGGGGAACGCGCGGAACAGGTAGACCGTCTCGCCGATGAGGTCGTCGAAGTCGAGGGCGCTCGCGGCGCGCAGCCGGGCGGAGTACTGCCGAAATATCTCGACGAACATGACTTCCTGCGGGTCGCTCATGTTCGCGTTGCGCGCGTAAGAATCGGCGTCGGCGAGCTCGTTCTTGAGTTTGGAAATCTTTGCCCCAGCCGACCCAGGCGTGAAGCCGTAAGTGTCGGCGTCGAGGCCCTTGATGATGCGCTTGAGCGTGACCTTGCTGTCGGCCGAGTCATAGATGCTGAACGTGCGGGAAAGGCCGATCTTCTCGGCTTCGCGGCGCAGAATGCGCACGCAAGAGGAGTGGAACGTACTGATCCACATGCCGTCCGACGCCTGGCCGAGGATGGCGTACACCCGCTCGCGCATTTCGGCGGCGGCCTTGTTGGTGAAGGTGATCGCGAGGATCTGGCTCGGCCAGGCATCGCGGGTTTCGAGCAGGCTCGCCACGCGCCGGGTGAGCACACTGGTCTTGCCCGAACCGGCGCCGGCGATGATGAGCAGCGCCTGGCCGCGGTATTCGACGGCTTCTTTCTGCTGCGGGTTGAGCCCGTCGAGTAGCGGGCTCTGCGCGCTGCTGCCGGTGCCTGCGTAGCTATTAGCCGCTTTTTCAGACGCGTCGAGAATGATCGGCGTGGCCGAGCGGCCGGCGGTTGCGGGCGCGGATTCCGCGTTAAGAGGTGTGATCATGTCAGTTTCCAGTGTAGGCGAGGCCCCTGACACACGGTCCGGTCAGCGCAGGTCGTCGCGCACGTGCACGGCCAGATCCGGGTGGTCGGCAAACACCCCGTCGATGCCGGAGGCGAGAATGACGCGGAACTCCGACTGCCAGTGTCCGAAGTCCCCCTTGCGGGTGCCGCTGCGAAAGGTTTTCGCCAGAAACTTGTTCTCCGGCCGCAGGGTCCAGCAGTAGATCTTGAGCCCGGCAGCGTGGGCATCGTCCACCAGAGCGGATGCCCCGGTCACTTCACCCGCGGCATCCGTTTCGAGGATGAGCGATTTGGGCACGCTGATGCCGTCGACGCCGATATCACTCGTAGCAGTACTGGAGCCCATGCTGCTGCGGGACCCGCCAGACGAGCGGCCGGCGGCGAGGCTCGCGAGTCCGTCGGCCGTGAGGTGGTCGGCGTAACTAAGCGCGCCGGCACCGTACTCCGCGACCTGGTCGACCGGGTGCCCTTCGTCTTCGAGCAGGAAGATGCGTTTGCTGCGCACGCCCTGAGCCCGAACCTGAGCGAGCACGCTCGGTTCGAAGCTCTCGACGGTGAGCCGATCGGTGTTCCAGCCGGCCGCAGAGACCTCGGCCGCGAAGAGTTCCGGCAACGGCAGGCTGAGCCCGGCAAAATAATTGGCGTGCTTGATCTCGGCGACGATCCCGAGCACCCGCTCGGTCTGCTCAGCAGCGGCGTCGACAAGGTCGAACAGGTCGCGCAGGCGCAGTATCGGCTGTTGGTCGTCGAAGGTCGTGTTGCGCTGCCGCAGAGCGGGCAACCGTTCCCGGGCGCGCAGGGTGCTCAGTTCGGCCCAGGTGAAATCCTCGGTGAACCAGCCGGTGACCAGCTTGCCGTCAACGAGCTTCTCGGTGCGGCGAGCGGCGAATTCGGCGCGAGTGCCCACATCTGTTGTGCCGGAGATTTCGTTTTCGTGGCGAATGACGAGCACACCGTCGCGGGTGGCGACCAGGTCGGGTTCGACGGCGTCGGCGCCGAGGGCGAAGGACAAATTAAAAGCTGAGCGCGTATGTTCGGGACGGTAACCGCTCGCTCCTCGGTGGCCAATGATGATCGGTTGCATGGTTTCAGGCTAACGGCAGCGGAAGAACGGATACTGGGGCCGGCATTCGCTTGCAGCGAAACGCTGCCTAATACCGCCCGGAATGCTGCAAATCGGCTGATCCACAGCACATTCGAAAGCGCTCTCCGATAGGTTTAATACAGTGCCGCACCAGGCGCTGCGTGTCGGTTCGCCCGCACACCCGAATACACCACCAGCTGATTGTGAGTACAGCAACCCATGGCATCCTCCAACCCCGCTTTCTCCCGCAACGAAGCGTTCGGCGCTCGTGGCGCAGTGGCGTCGTCGCAGGCCCTCTCTGACAACGATCTGCAGTCGATGTACAACCGGCCATCCGCCGGTTCACAAGACACCGAACGCATGACTTACGAAGACACCATCACCAAGACCGGCCTCGGCTTCGCGCTGCTGCTCGTGGCGGCGATGATCTCCTGGGTCGCCACCCCGGTGCTGCCGTTCCTGTTCATTCTGGGTGCCATCGCCGGGTTCGTGCTCGGCTTGGTCAACACCTTCAAGAAGGAGCCGTCGGCTCCGCTGATCCTCACCTTCGCCGGGGCCCAGGGCCTGTTCGTCGGTGGCATCTCCCGCGTCTTTGAAGACATCTACGGGGGCGTCGTACTGCAGGCGGTTCTCGCCACTCTCGTCGTCGTCGCCGTCACGCTGGCACTGTTCAAGAGCGGCAAGATTCGCGCCTCGAAGAAGGCCACCAAGATCTTCTTGATCGCCATGATCGGCTACGCCGCATTCTCGCTCATCAACGTGGGAATGATGATTTTCGGCGGCACCGACCAGGCCTTCGGTATGCGTAGTACGAGCATCAGCATTCTCGGCTTTGACATCAAGCTCGGCATCCTCATCGGACTGCTCGCGGTGCTGCTGGCCGCGTACTCGCTCGTGCTCGACTTCGATTTCATCCAGAAGGGCGTCAACAACCACCTGCCCCGCAAATACGGCTGGACCGGAGCCTTTGGCATCATAATGACCGTTGTCTGGCTCTACGTCGAAATGCTGCGCATCTTCGTCCTCACCCGGGAGTAGCCGCAGCCGCATTCGATTAGGCGCCCTCGTTCTCTGAACGCGGGCGCTTTTTCGTACTCCGCGCACGCCGCACTGTGGTTGGCTTAAGTCATGAGTTTCACTGAACTGCACGCGTTGCTCCCGCTCGAAGCAAACGGCCTGACCGTCACGTTCGGCTACATCGGCAGCGCCATCGTGCTCCTCGGACTGGCCTACGTCGTCGTCCACGCTATCCGGCGTTATATCAAAGCCCCCAAAGACTGAGCCAGCGGATGCCCGCGCTGCGGATGTTGCTGCGACGGTGCAGAGAACCGGCCGGTTTTGGGGCCGTGGCCACGATGACGATCCCCGCGATCTGAATCGGGACCAGGTGCTCGCCGGCGATCGTTCAGCCAAGCAGGATGGCCACGACCGGGCTCAACAGTCCCAGGAACGCAATGGTGCTGGCCGGCAGGCGTGCGATGCCGTGGAACCAGGCGACGTAGAGCACGATGCCGGACGCCATGCAGACGGTACCGCGGACCGCGGCCAGGATTCCGACAGCGTCCAGCTTCGCCTGCGATTGAAGCACGATGAGGCTCACACCGAGCGCTCAAGCCGCGCCGCTCACCAGCACGCGCCCGGTCATCCGCTCGTGGAGAACCTTGCTGGCGAGGAATACCACAACGAGCAGCTGCAGGCCACAAACGATGGCGGCCACTCCGCCGGGCAACCGGTACGCCGCGATGAAGAGCAGGGCGAAGAACGCCCCAATGTTGAGCACGCCGAGCACCCAGGACTTCCGCCACACTCGCCGCCCGGCTACTCGCTTCTAAAGGAAATCTGTTATTATCTTGGATAAGAACAAGTATTTGTTAGAACCGAGTGACCGGGGAGTTCTCATCAAGAATCCATATCGTCCCGGAGCGGCGAACACTCCTCTCTTTCTTGCTGGGCGGGAGAGTCAGGAAAGAATCTTGCGGGCGATACTCCGGGGAGCGCCCGAAATCCCGGCCAACTATCGCATCACGGGACTCCGTGGCGTGGGGAAGACCGTGTTGCTCAAGCGCTTCGAAGAAGTCACCAAGGGAGAGCTCAACTGGGCTGTCGGCCGGTTGCAGTTGGAGCCGCGGCACAATCGCGAAGAAGCCATCGTGGCAATTCTCCACGATCTTCTACTGGAGGTTCAGGCCCAGGTTTCACGGACCGAGAGCCTTCGTCAGAAGACGGAGGCCGTCATCAGTGGTGCACGAGCGTTGGCGACAATGACGTTTGAGGACGTCACCGTGTCTCTGGGCGGTTCAGCCACTTCCAAGGAATCCGATCTTGCCTCCGACCTTCTGGATACGGTTCGGATCGCCGTGAAATCCGGAAAGGGAGGACTTGTCCTGATGCTCGACGAGGCGCAAGTACTCGTCGACGACAAGGACCGTGATGGGCAGCATCCACTCTCACTGCTCATTGCCGCAATCAACTCGCTACAGGAACAACAGGTGCCAATTGCACTCGTGCTGTGCGGCCTGCCTACGCTGATTGCGAACCTGCTCCAGGCTCGCACATACAGCGAGCGCATGTTCCGCGGTGAAGAGGTAGGCCGCCTAACGCGCGCCCAGACCCGTGAAGCGTTCCTCCGTCCCCTGGATGGCACAGGCAAAGAAGCCACCGACGATCTCGTGAGCGCCGTCATGGACGACGTAGAAGGATATCCGTATTTCGTGCAGTTGTGGGGTGCCGAGCTCTGGGAGGATGCCATCGACACCTCATCGGACGTCTTGACTGTGGACCTACTGAAAGGCCTTCGCGAGGCGATTTTCAAGCGCTTGGACCACGATTTCTACGCGCCCCGGCTTGACTCGCTCACGCCTGCCGAGCAAGACCTTCTCCTGCTGACCGGAGCCTGCGAGTATCCGCCGTTGCGGACGGCCGACATACACCAGGTCACATCTCGAAAACAGGGAAACGTCAACGTCTTGATGGGCAGGCTGGCCGACCAGGGAGTGGTGTACCGGTTGCAAAAAGGCATCTACGAATACACTGCACCGAAGTTTCACGAGTTTCTGATTCGGCGACGACGAAGCACAACCTGGACGTAATCGCGACGCCGTCCGATCTGCGGAGCGACCGCAGGTAGCGCCGACGCGCAACTAGTTGAGCGACGCTAAGCAGCGGGTAGAGAGTACGCCACGGTTGCTGGGGTGCCGCCCGCGTGAGCGAGCGCAGGGTGAGACGCACCTCGTTGCCGCGACGATGCACGATGACCGCCTCACCGCGCCCGACAACGGCTGACCACTTCCGAGCATTGGAATCGTCGGTCGCTCGCCGCCCAGTCACGAAGTTCAGGTCTGGTCATGATCTCCCAACACGCCAGGTACTCGCCGTTGTGCCACGAGTCGCTCGCCGATCTCGCGGCCAGGAATGAGTGCGGGCGTCATCTGTCGAGTCAAACGCACCGCCTGACGCCGGGAGACCGAGGTTTGCCCTGAGCGCAGCGGGGCGCCTGCCCTAGACTCGGGGTCATGTCGCTCGGTCGCCCATTTCGAGCGCTCTGGGCGGCAAGTGCTTCCTCGAATCTGGCCGACGGAATCGCGTTCATCTCGATGCCGCTCCTGGCGGCATCGCTCACCGACGATCCGCGGCTCGTCGCCGGACTGGCGACCACCTACGCCCTGGTTCGGCTGCTGGTCGCGCTGCCCATCGGGGTCTGGGTCGACCGGATCGACCGGCGCACAATGCTGATCACCGCCAACCTCATCCGCGGGCTCGTCGTGATCGCCCTGGCCGTCTCCGTGCACCTGGAAGTTGCAAACCTGTCGCTGCTCTATGCCGTGTTTGCTGTGATCGGAACGCTGGAGAGCGCGGCGGACAACGCATCCGTTTCGTTGCTGCCTTCGATCGTGCCCGAAGAACAGCTCGATCGCGCTAACGGTCGCATCTCAGCCGCGCAACTGATTGCCGACGAGTTCGCAGGACCGCCGCTCGGCGGACTCCTGTTTGCCGTCGCGGCCGCGGCTCCCATGTACCTCATGGGCGGACTCTGGGCTGCCGCCGGACTTCTCGCACTGGCACTACCAATGCGCCGGATCGGTGATTCACGTTTTGAACTGACGCCGCGCCGGCCCATTTTTCGCGAGGCCCTGCAGGGTGCCCGCTGGCTGGCCGGCAACCGCACCGTTGGTGGACTCGGCCTGATCGGCGCCCTCGCGAGCGTGGGCTACATGCTCCCGTTCTCGATCCTCGTTCTGTTCGCTGAGGAGCGGCTACAGCTCGACAGCCTGGGCTACGGGTTGATCCTCGCCATTTCAGCGCTCGGCGGCCTGGTCGGATCATTCACGACCGCGAGGATCCGAGCGTGGGTCGGTTTCCGACGCACAATTATCGCAAGCCTCGTCACGGGCGCTATGTCACTCTTCACGCTCTCAATCACCACGAATGGGATCATCGCCGCAGCGCTGCTCACGGTCTACATCCTCCACGCCGTGGTGTGGGGAATCTGCGCCACCTCGCTGCGACAGCGACTCGTGCCCGACGCGCTCCGCGGCCGCATCAACGCGGCATCTCATATGCTGAGCTTTCTCGGGCTGGCACTCGGCTCTGCCCTCGGCGGCCTGTTGGCCGTCGTCAGCCTGCCGCTTCCGATCGCCGTCGGCGGCGCTGTCTTCGCATGCTGTGCTCTGCTCGCAGCCGTCGTCATCCCCCACAATCCCGCCCAACAAATTGATGGCCGCCGCACCCGATATGGGTAGCCGCTACGCCGATTACCGTAGCAGGGCGCTGGCCAGGCGACGGCGCCCACGAACGGATGCCCACGCCGGGTACACAGGAAGGGCCGACTCTCCGCGAGCCGACCCTTCCTGTCACGCTACTGCCTTTGACGGTGCGGTGAGATCACTCCCACTCGATGGTTCCCGGCGGCTTCGACGTGACGTCGAGCACGACACGGTTTACCCCATCTACCTCGTTAGTGATGCGGTTCGAAATCTTGGCCAGCAGATCGTAGGGCAGGCGAGTCCAGTCAGCGGTCATGGCGTCTTCCGACGACACGGGTCGCAGCACGATGGGGTGACCATAGGTGCGGCCGTCACCCTGCACGCCCACTGACCGCACGTCGGCGAGCAGCACGACCGGGCACTGCCAGATCTCCCGGTCGAGGCCGGCGGCGGTCAGTTCGAAGCGCACGATCGCGTCCGCTTTGCGCAGCAGGTCGAGGCGTTCCTGGGTGATTGAACCGACGATGCGTATGCCCAGGCCGGGGCCGGGAAAAGGCTGGCGCTGCACGATTTCGGCTGGCAGGCCGAGCTCGGCGCCGATCGCGCGCACCTCATCTTTGAACAGGGTGCGCAGCGGTTCGACCAGTTCGAACTTGAGGTCGTCGGGCAGGCCGCCGACGTTGTGATGGCTCTTGATGTTGGCGGTACCGCTGCCGCCGCCGGATTCGACGACATCGGGGTAGAGCGTGCCCTGCACGAGGAAACGGATCGGGTCGCCGTCGATTTCCTTGGCCTCTTCGATCAGTTCGGCCTGGGCCTGCTCAAACGTACGGATGAACTCGCGGCCGATGATTTTGCGCTTGGTCTCCGGGTCGCTCACGCCTTTCAGAGCATCGAGGAACTGCTCACGCACGTCGACAGTGACCAGGCGGATGCCGGTGGCCTTGACGTAATCCTCTTCAACCTGCCGACGCTCGTCTTCGCGCAGCAAGCCGTGGTCGACGAAAACGCAGACCAGCTGGTCACCGATGGCCTTGTGTACCAGGGCCGCGGCCACGGCGGAGTCGACTCCGCCGGACAGGCCGCAGATGACCTTGCCGGTGCCGACCTGGGCACGAATCTTGGCGACCTGCTCAGCGATGACGTTACCGCTGTTCCAGTCGGGGTTGATGCCCGCGGCGCGGTGCAGAAAGTTCTCCAACACGTGCTGGCCGTTTTCGGAGTGCTTGACCTCCGGGTGCCACTGCACGCCGTAGAGCCGCTTCTTGTCATTGGCGAACGCTGCGACCGGGGTGGAGGTCGACGAGGCCAGCACAGTGAAGCCCGCCGGCGCGGTAGCGACCGAGTCGCCGTGGCTCATCCAGACCGTTTGGCTGTTGGGCTGGTCGGCCAGCAGCACGTTGTCGGCGTTACTGACGACGACCGGGGTCGAGCCGTATTCGCGGGCTCCCGTATGGGCGACGGTACCGCCGAGGGCGGTCGCCATCACCTGAAAGCCATAGCAAATGCCAAGCACGGGCACGCCGAGCTCGAAGATCTCCGCATCGAAGGCGGGCGCGCCGTCGGCGTAGACGCTCGACGGGCCACCACTCAGCACGATTCCACGCGGATTTTTGGCGAGAACTTCGGCGGCGGTGATGGTGTGCGGCACGATCTCCGAATAGACGGATGCCTCACGCACGCGCCGTGCGATCAGCTGCGCGTACTGCGCACCGAAGTCGACCACGAGAACGGGGCGATCCAGCCCTGAGTCGGCGATTGGGACATCCGCTGAAATGGTCATGCCTGGGCCTTCGCCGCCTCGGCAACTGCCGCGGTCTTTTCGGTATTCTCGGCGAGGAAGCGCTTCACCGTGCGAGCAACGGGGACTTCCACGATGAAGGACAGGGTGGGGACGACGCCGCCGAAAGCAATGAGCACGAAGCGCCAAAACGGCCAGCGCATGAGACTCCAGAGGCGGAAGTCGGCGAACAGGTAGAGCACGTAGAACCAGCCGTGCGCGATCAGAATGCCGGTGCTGAGGTTGATCGCGGCCACCGTGTCGGTCGGAACGATCGCGAGGAACCCCTGCGAACCACCCATCTCGATCTCGTGGCCGAAGCCGTACTTGATGACCATTTCGATGCAGAGCAGCAGCAGGAAGACACCGGTGATGGTCGATGACACCTGGTACAGCCGCAGTGCACCGGGAATTCTGGAGATATCGGCGGGCTTGGGTAGACGAGGCATGTGCCTAATTCTACGCGCCAGCAGTGAGGGCTTCGGCGTCTTCAATTTCGCGCTCCAGGGCGTCGCGTACCAGACGGTACCAAAGGAACACGGCGAAGCCGGCGAAGACGACCCACTCGATGGCATAGAAGATGTTCAGCCAGTTCAGCGACTGGTCGACTTCGGGCACCGGGGAATCAATCAGGTCGAGGCCGGCGGCGGCCTCACTGTCGACGATGTAGCCAGAATAGACCGACTCGTCGCTGAAATCGGCCCACAAATTGATCAGAGCGGATGGCGCAACCTTGGTCATTTCCATCGAGTCGCCCTCCGGGTCGGGCAGCTCCGGGGCCTCGCCGGTGAGAAAGCGTCCGTTCAGCGCGACGGGAGCGTTAGCCGGTTCCTTTTCGAGTACCTCGATGACCGATTGGGCGGTGGCCTGGTCTGGAGCCCAGCCGCGCGCGACGGCGATGCTGGTGGCGGCATCCGTTTGAAAATGGCTAACCACCCAGAAGCCATCGATGCCGCCGTTGAGCCGCGTGGTGATGAGCTGCTCGTCACCGGGCACCCAGGAGCCCTTCGTCGTGACCATCTGGCCGGTCGCGATCTGGGTCACCGTGCCGTCGGGCTGCGCCACTTCGGCGAGGGGCTTCACCTGCTCGGTCGCTCGCTCCACCACGACGCCGGACTCGATGGCACGCTCGAGCTGCCAGTGTCCGAGCAGGGCGAATGCCGCGGCGATGCCGAGGGCCAGCAGCAGCGCGAGCACCCAGCGGGGGCGCAGCATCATTCTGATCACGAATAGTCACCTGTGTGAGTTTCTCGCCCGGGTTTGCGTGCCGGTCTGTCGGCGTCATCATCGGGATCTGGGGTGTGCTGGCCGAGCGCGAAATCGGCCATTGAGTCTAAGCGTTTCGCTTCTGTAACCGTATCTTCCGTAGCTTGAGAATTGACCGAGCCACGTTTGGTTGCCCGCCGGGCGTACTCGTCGGCGTCCGCGGCCTGCGCCGCCGTCGCCGCCTCGACGAGCGCGATTTCCTCGCCCCGCATCGGATTGCGCGCTGCCCCCGTAGAAACGGATACCGGCACCCGGCGGCGCAACGCCGACCCGATCTTCTCCGAATTCGCCGCGAACAGCGGGCCAAGGATGGCCATGGAAAGCACGTACAGGCCGGCGAACGGTTGCAGGCGCGGATCGAGCCCGGCCGATACCGACAGGGTCGCCAGAATCAGGGTGAATTCGCCGCGGTTGACGAAGATCGCCGCGGTGTTGAGGGCTTCGCGTGGCCCCATTTTGTGCAGCCACGCCAGCAGTGCGCCCGACAGCAGACTGAGCACAAAGGTCATCCCGATGGCGATGAGCACCACGCCGATCACCGAACCGAACTGGGCGATATCGAGGGCGAGACCAAAGTTGAGAAAGAAGAACGCCGCAAAGATATCGCGCAGGGGCACGGCGACACGTTCGATCTTGGCGCGGTAGCTGCTCGCGCCGAGCACGACGCCGATCAGGAACGCGCCGATGGCATCCGTCACGCCGATGATCTCGCCGATGCCGGCGAACAGCACGACCAGACCGAAGAACAAAATGGTGAACAGTTCGTCATCCTTGGTGCGCATGAGACGCGACACCACCCGGCCACCCCAGCGGGCAAGAGAGAACATGGCGACCAGAAAGAGGAACGCGATGGACAGCTGCAGCACGATCGGCCAGATCTCGGTCTTACCGCTGAGCACGACGGAGACGATGGAGAGGTAGATCGCGATGAAGATGTCACCCACGACGGTCACGCCGAGAATCATCGGTGTCTCTTTATTGGCTAAGCGTCGCAGCTCGATCAGGAGTTTGGTGATGATGGCGCTCGACGAGGTGCCGGTCATGCCAGCGATGACGAGGGCCTCGCGTGGTCCCCAGCCGACCAACAGGCCGAACACGAAGCCCGCTCCCATGTTGATGAGAATCCAGGATCCACCGGAGATGATCAGCGTTTTGGCGTTACCGAAGAACTCTTCCTGGTCGAACTCGAGGCCAAGGCTGAACAAAAGCAGGATCAGGCCGAACACGGCGATGAGCTCGATATCGCCGGACTGAAAGTCGAGGGGGAAGAAGTCGGTGTTGGGGCTCGCGAGCACGCCCACGATCATGTAGATGGGGATGGTGGGGAGCCCGATCACCTTGCCCAAGCGGCCAAGAACGTAGGCGACGACGAGGAGGATGCCGAGAACGAGGAGGTCTTCGCCCAAGTGCATCGCTTACCCCGCTGGTGGAGCGTCGACGGTCTTGGCCTTCACTTCACCGGTACGAAAGAAAGCGAAGGCCTTGACGACTTTTTCCGGCGAGCCGGCGACGACGAGGGTATCACCGGGGAAGACCTTGAAGTCGGCGGCGGGGGCCGGATTAGCGGATTCACCGCGCACGACGGCGACAACAGTGAGACCCGCAATGCCACGGTCGGCCGGATTGCCGAGGGCCTGGCCGGCGATGTGGTCTTCGTAGTCGACGGTGAACCAATCGATGCTGAGGCCAGGGATCTGGTCGAGGGCGCTGAGCGACTCGGTGATCTGGGTGCCGCCGAGCAACTCGGCGAGGGTGTGCGCCTCGTCTTCGTTGAGCCTCAGCGAGACCTTGCTCGCGTCGGGGCCGCCTTCATCATCGGCAAAGGTGATGAGATCGCTGTGGCCGGATCGGTGGGCGATGACGCCGACCTTGCCACCGTCATCTGTGATAAAGGTGTGCAATACACCCACGCCGGGAAGTTTGACCCGCCGAACATCAACCATTGTCATGACTCCTGAGCTATAAGGGCAGTCCCCCTATTCTACCGGAGCCGCTTTTGCTCCAGCGCGGCAGCTGCGCGCGCTAGGTAGTCACCACGATGTCGGGGGCTTCCAGGCGTACCCGGTCGGCGGACTCGTCGTCCGGTTGCTCCTGCGAAGCGCGCTCGGCGGCGACCCGGGTGAGGTAGAACCCTACCTCACGGTCGATACGCTCCTGGTCCCAGCCCAACACGCCGGCCATGAGCACTGCCGCGACCGGTGCGGCCGACACCCCGCGATCCCACGCCTCGATCGAGATGCGGGTACGCCGAGCGAGCACGTCTTCGAGGTGCAGTGCGCCTTCATGCGAGGCCGCGTAGACCACTTCGGCGCCGATGTAGTCGTCGGCGCCGGGCAACGGTTCGGCGAGCGCCGGGGTAGCGCGAATCAGGTCGAGCAGCTCGTCGGTGAGGGTGCCGTACCGGTTGAGCAGGTGTTCGACGCGCACCGTGTGCAGGCCGAACGCCTTGGCGATCTTGCCGCGCTTGTTCCAGGCGGCTTGGTACCCTTCAGCCCCCAGCAGGGGGATGTCCTGGGTCGCCGAAGCAGGAATGCGGCCATCGAGGGCCGAGACCGCAGCGTCCACTGCGTCCTTGGCCATGATGCGGTAGGTGGTCCACTTGCCACCGGCGATCACGACGAGGCCGGGAACGGAGTGTCCGACGAGATGTTCGCGGGAGAGCTTGGAGGTCTGGTCGCTCTCGCCGGCCAGGAGCGGACGGAGACCCGCGTAGACACCCTCGACGTCTTCCCGGGTGAGAGGTACCGTCAAAACCTCATTGATGTGTTCGAGGATGTAATCGATGTCGGCCGCCGTCGCGGCCGGGTGCGCCTTGTCGAGGTACCAGTCGGTGTCGGTCGTGCCGATGAGCCAGTGCCGGCCCCACGGGATAACGAACAGAACGCTCTTCTCTGTGCGCAGCAGCAGTCCCATCGCGCTCTGGAACCGGTCGCGCGGCACCACGAGGTGCACGCCCTTCGACGCCCGCACTTTGAAGGTTCCACGCTCGCCGACCATGCGCTGGGTGTCGTCAGTCCAGACCCCGGTCGCGTTCACGACCTGTTTGGCCCGCACCTCGAAGTGTTCGTCGGTCTGCAGGTCGTGGGCGCGCACGCCGACGACGCGCTCCCCCACCTTGATGAAGCCTTCGACGCGCACCCGGCTGGCCGCGTGGGCACCATAGAACGAGGCGGTGCGCACCAGAGACGAGACGTAGCGGGCGTCGTCGACCTGGGCGTCGTAGTAGGTGATGCCGCCGACCAGGGCGTCGTTAGCGAGACTCGGAATAAGCTTCTGCACCTGACTTTTCGACAGGTGGCGGTGGTGCGGCACGCCCGGCGGGCGCCCGCCGGTGTAGGAGAAGATGTCGTAGAGCAGCATGCCGGCACCGATGTAGAACCGTTCGGTGAAGCGCTTCTTGAGCGGGTACAGAAACCGCACCGGCTTTACCAAGTGCGGCGCGATGCGCTGCAGCAGCAGACCCCGCTCGGTGAGCGCCTCGCGCACCAGACGAAAGTCCAGCTGCTCCAGATAGCGGATGCCGCCATGCACGAGCTTGGACGACCGGCTCGATGTGCCAGACGCCCAGTCCCGCGCCTCCAAAATACCCACGCTCAGACCGCGCGTGACGGCATCGAGGGCGGCCCCGGCACCGACAATACCGCCGCCGACGACAAGAATGTCGAGCTCTTTGTCTTTGAGCTTGGCCAGAGCGGCGCCCCGCTCCTCAGGCCCCAATTTTGTGGAACGGGTGACCGATTTTTGGGAGGCCATTACTACTCCTGTTCAGACTCAGTGTTTAAGACGAGAGGTCAGGGAGGTGCGACGAACACCTGCGATAACAGTGTTGCGGGTAATGCTGAAAGTACGTCTGTCTTCGAAGTTAGTTCACACCGACGCTAGTTCACACCGACGCTAGTTCACACCGACGCTAGTTCACACCGACGCTAGTTCACACCGACGCTAGTTCACAC